>JAWLFE010000088.1:0-10951 GCA_041685735.1 Nitriliruptoraceae bacterium | reverse complement strand
GAGTGCGGCGCGGGCGGCGGTCAACTGTTGACGCAGCCGGACGTGCCCGCTCTGTTCGTCGGTGTGGCGGTGGTAGGCGCGGACGGTGTCGGCGATGTCAGCGAGGTAGCGCTCACGATCGGCGGGCACCACCGCGGACAGCGCCGTGGAGACCTTGGTGGTGACGGGCGCGAGCGTCGTGCCCGTGGTGTCGAGTCCGTGGTCGGCGAGCAGCGTGCGCAGCTCCTGGTAGAGCGCGGTGACCCCATCGTCGTCGAACCGGGCGGCACTCGTGCCGAAGACCGGCATGTCCTCCCACGGGGTCCCGAAGGCCTGGCGGTTGCGCACCAGCTGGCGCGCGACGTCGCGGCGGGCGTCGTCCGCGCCGCGCCGCTCGAACTTGTTGACCGCGACCGCGTCGGCGAAGTCCAGCATGTCGATCTTCTCGAGCTGGGAGGCCGCGCCGAACTCCGGGGTCATGACGTACAGCGAGGTGTCGACGTAGGGGACGATCGCGGCGTCGCCCTGGCCGATCCCCGGCGTCTCCACCACGACGAGGTCGAACCCGGCGGCCTTGCAGGCGGCGATCGTGTCGCCGAGGTGCTCGGGCACCTCCGAGCCGTGGCTGCGGGTCGCGACCGAGCGGAAGAACACCCGGCCGGGCTGCAGGGCGTTCATCCGGATGCGGTCCCCGAGCAGCGCACCGCCACCGCGCCGCTTGGACGGATCGATCGCCAGGACCGCGATGCGCAGCTTGTCCTGCAGGTCGCGCCGGAAGCGGCGGACCAGTTCGTCGGTCAACGACGACTTGCCCGATCCGCCGGTGCCGGTGATCCCGAGCACCGGGACGGTCCTCGACGCGGCACCCCGCTGGATCGTGTCGGTCAGCTCGTCGCTGGCACGGGCGCACTCGAGCATCGTGATCGTGCGGGCGAGCGCGGCCTCCTCGCCACCGAGCAGTTGGTCGACGGCCGGCGCGGTGTCGGTGAGACCGACGTCGCACGCCTCGATCATCAGGTTGATCATCCCCGGCAGGCCGTAGTGCTGACCGTCGGCCGGCGAGAAGATCCGGTCCACGCCCCGCTCGTGCAGCGTGGCGATCTCCTCGGGGGTGATGACCCCGCCGCCGCCGCCGTAGACCCGGATGTGGCCGGCGCCCCGTTCGCGGAGCTGCTCGACGAGGTAGGTGAAGTACTCGACGTGGCCGCCCTGGTACGAGCTGACCGCGACGCCCTGGACGTCCTCCTGGATCGCGGCGGTGACCACGTCCTCCACGCTGCGGTCGTGGCCGAGGTGGATGACCTCCGCGCCCTGGGACTGCAGCAGCCGACGCATGATGTTGATCGCGGCGTCGTGCCCATCGAACAGGCTGCCCGCGGTGACGAAGCGCACGGGGTGGGTCGGGACGTGGAGTTCGGCGGCGGTGTCGGGCACGTCTCGCTCCACGTCAGGGGGTGGCCGGCCGTCCGGACGACCGGATTTCCTTGGACATCATACGAAACGCGCCGCGGGATCAGCCGGCGACTTCCCGGATCGCCTCGAGAGTCTGCTCGAGACTGGCGATGCGGCAACGTTGTTCGATCGTCGTGGCGAGCAGCGGTCGGCAGGCCTGCAGGGCGCGCAACTCGCTGGGGAGCCACTCGTGGGTGGGCGCCGCGAGGATGACCAGGATCGCCAGCGGCAGCCCGTCGTGTCCGGGGACCGCCATGGCCACACCACGGCCGGTCAGGCGATCGTCGGGCAGATCGAGGTGCTCGGCATCGAGGAAGCGGTAGGAACCGCTGCGGAAGGTCTCCACGACGGGTTCCGGAGGAAGCTGTGTCCGCAGTCGGTCGGTCAGCCAGCGCGGGAGCCGGAACCCGGCGCAGAACTCGAGCCGTGGAGGGGTGCCATCCGCGCGTAGCCACAGGCCGGCCGACCGGGCGTCGAGCAGGGTGACCAGTTGGCGCAGACCAGCGCGAACGATGGTGGGGAGTCCGGCGCGTTCGAGGTCGATCTCCTCGACCGCGCGGGCGGCGACCGACTCGAGCGGTACCCCCAGGGTGGTGTGCGGTTCGATCCGCGCTCGACCGCGGGGCTGGGCGGCCCCCATCAACGCATCCAGGTCGCTCGGGTCGTAGCGCCGGTGGCCACCCGGTGTTCGTCGGGGGGCGATGAGCCCAGCTTCCTCGGCGGCGAGCAGCGTCGTGCGACTGATGCCGAGGTAGCGGCAGGCTTCGGCCACGCGTAGGTCGCCCTGCTTCGGCTCGGCCATCGCGGCTCCCAACTCCGTCGTCGGCGCTGTCCGGAATCGCGGAGCGAACCGTCCAGAAACGTTTCGACCTGGAATCCCCCTCCGCATAGATGTTGTAGCAGTCGGCTCTGGGCGGTTCACCTGATCGGGAGTTCGGGGGGCGTCCGGGAGAAGCCGATGTCCACGTGGCTGAGGAGTCCAAGTGGCGCTGCCATCAGGCGTTGCGGACCTCGAGGGGCAGGTCGTGCTGGTCACCGGCGCGGCCCGTGGCCAGGGGCGAGCACACGCTGAGGCGCTGGCTGCCGCCGGGGCCGACATCGCGGCCCTGGACCTATGTGCCACGGTCGAGATCCCCGCCTACGCGCTCGGCCGTCACGAGGATCTGGCCGCGACGGTGGCCGCGGTGGAGGCGCTCGATCGGCGATGCCTCGATCTGGTGGCCGACGTCCGTGACAGCGGGGCGGTCACCGCAGCCATCGGGCGGACGGTCACGGAGTTGGGTCGCCTGGACGTCGTGATCAACAACGCCGCCATCGTCACCAGTGCGCCGTTCTGGGAACTCAGCGATGCGGAGTGGCACGCCGTCATCGACACCGACCTCGGCGGCGTCTGGCGTGTCGCGAAGGCGGCGGCACCCCACGTTCGACGTGCCCCACGTGGCCGCATCATCAACATCGGCTCGACCGCGAGCCAGAAGGCGCTTGCCGAGTTCGCGCACTACATCGCGGCGAAACACGGGGTCGTGGGGCTCACGCGTGCCATGGCGATCGAGCTCGCTCCGGACGACGTGACCGTCAACGCACTGCTGCCCGGAGCGGTCGATTCGCCGATGCTCGCGGGTCTCGCGCAGGAGTTGGGGCTGACCTCGCAGGACGTCCACGAGACCTTCATGCACGACCAACTCTTCAGCCGCGTTGCCCAGCCCGAGCAGGTCACGGCAGCGCTGCTGTGGCTGCTCAGCGAGGCGGCCGATCACGTCACGGGTCAGTGTCTCGGGATCGACGGAGGCTCGCTGGCCACCTGAACGGCAAGTCCCGCTCCGGCAGACGCCGGAGCGGTCGGGAGACCGAGTCCCAACGGTTGGGAGACCGAGTCAGGGACCCGGATGATTCGAGGGAGATGATCACCATGGGACGTTTCGACGGCAAGGTCGTACTGATCACCGGCGGTGCTCGTGGACAGGGCCGATCGCACGCGGTCGCGTTCGCCACGGAGGGCGCGGACATCGCCTTCTGCGATGCCGCGGCCGACATCGACACCGTGCCCTACGACCTACCGGGTCCAGACGATCTACAGGAGACGGTGCGACAGGTCGAGGACCTCGATCGTCGCTGCCTCGGGGTGCAGGCCGATGTCCGTGACGGCGCCGCGGTCGGTCGCTTCGTCGACGAGGCGATCGCGGAGCTGGGTCGGGTCGACATCGTCCTCGCGAACGCGGGGATCTTCACCTTCTCCACCATCGCGGAGATGGACGACACCACGTGGCAGACCATGATCGACACCAACCTCACGGGCGTGTTCCACACGATCCGAGCGGTGCTGCCCACGATGCTCGAACAGGGTTCCGGGCGGATCATCGCGACGTCATCGATGGCCGGGAAGATGGGCTTCCCCAACGTCGGACACTACGTCGCGACCAAGTGGGGCGTGATCGGGCTGGTCAAGTCCGTGGCCCAGGAGGTCGCCGCCAGCGGCATCACCGTCAACGCCATCTGCCCGACCGCGGTTGGCACCACCATGATCCAGAACGAGGCTGCCTACAAGCTGTTCGTGCCGGACCTCGAACACCCGACCATGGAGGACGCCGCGCCGGCCTTCCAGGCGCTGAACCCGATCCCCGTCCCGTGGGTCGATGTCGAGGACATCTCCAACGCGATGATGTTCCTCGCCTCCGACGAGGCGCGCTACGTCACGGGCGAGACCATCGCGGTCGCCGCAGGGCAGAACGCAGGCAACGCGGCCTGAACGACGTGGCCTCGGCCCGCCGTCGCCCACGACGAGGGGCCGAGGCCGTTCGTGGGCGTCACCAACGAGGTCGGTGCCGCCAGCACCATCGGCCGCTCGAAGCCGGGCGGCCGACCGAGCAGAGGAGTGCAGCATGGGAAAGCTCGACGGCAAGGTCGCACTGATCAGTGGCGTCGCACGCGGTCAGGGACGCAGTCACGCGGTCCGCATGGCCGAGGAGGGCGCGGACATCATCGGTTTCGACCTGTGTTCGCAGGTCGACACGGTGTCCTACCCGATGTCGACCCCCGACGATCTGCAGGAGACGGTCCGCCTGGTCGAGGAACTCGACCGTCGCATCGTGGTCGCCGAAGCCGATGTGCGTGACAGCGCCGCGACCGAGGAGGTCGTCGCCCGAGGGGTGGGCGAGTTCGGCCGGCTCGACATCGTCTGCGCGAACGCGGGCATCGTGTCCTTCACCGATCTGACCTACGGCATGTCGGACGACGAGTGGCAGGACATGATCGATATCAACCTGACCGGGGTCTGGCGGACCTGCAAGGCGGCCATCCCCCACATGATCGACGCCGGCAACGGTGGCTCCATCGTCATCACGAGCTCGACCGCCGGGATCAAGGGTATGGCGCGGTTCGGCCACTACGTGGCCGCCAAGCACGGTGTCGTGGGCCTGGCACGTTCGTTCGCCAACGAACTGGCCGAGCACAGCATCCGGGTCAACACCGTGCACCCCACGGGGGTCGAGACACCGATGGTCGTGAACGAGGAGTTGCCCACGTTCATGGAGAAGTACCCGGAGATGGGCCAGAACATGGTCAACGCGCTGCCCGTCGAGATGGTCGAGGCGGCGGACATCTCCAACGCCATCATCTTCTTGTCCTCCGATGAGGCCCGCTACATCACCGGCGTGATGCTGCCGGTCGATGCGGGGATGACGCAGCGGTGAGACGTGGGTGCCGCTGTCGGTTGCTCGCGTGGACAGCGCATCGCGGGCAGCTGACGGTGGGCGCCACGGAGTCCGGTGGGCGGATCCGCGAGGAGAGGACCGGTGGTGGGTGAGGGTTCGGTGGGGCGTCGGGAGGTGATCGCGGCGCAGTTGGTTGGTCGTGAGCGGGAGTTGGAGTTGGTGCTTGCGGCGGTTGCTGCGGGGCGGGATCTGTTGTTGGAGGGGCCGCCGGGGACGTCGAAGTCGACGATGTTGCGGGCGATCACCTCGTCGTGGGGGATCCCGTTGTTGTTGGTGGAGGGGAACGCGGATCTGACGCCGGCGAAGTTGATCGGGCATCACCATCCGGCGCGGGTGTTGCAGGAGGACTACTCGGCGGACAACTTCGTGGCTGGTCCGTTGACCGAGGCGATGCGCCAGGGTGGGTTTCTGTACATCGAGGAGTTCAACCGTACGCCGGAGGACACGTTGAACGCGTTGTTGACGGCGATGGCGGAGCGGGAGATCACGGTTCCGCGGGTGGGGCGGATCGTGGCGAAGGACAGTTTCCGTCTGGTTGCGTCGATGAACCCCTACGACAACATCGGGACGACGAGGATCTCGGCGTCGATCCATGATCGGATGTGTCGGTTGGCGATCGCGTATCAGGCGGAGGGTGATGAGCGGGGGATCGTGGCGCGTCAGACGGGGTCGGTCGATGAGCGGTTGATCGCGGATGCGGTGGCGGTCGTGCGGGCGTCGCGCTCGCACCCGGCGGTGTCGTTGGGGTCGTCGGTGCGGGGTGCGATCGATCTGACGTTGATCGCGGGTGAGTTGGCGGTGGTGCGTTTCGGTGAACTCGAGGCGTTCGCGGGTCGGGGCGTGGATGCCGGCGGGGGCGTGGCGGGGTCCGGGGCGTCGGGGTCCGAGACGTCGGGTGGTTCTGGCTGGTCGCAGGTCCTGGACGAGGGGGACTACACGGCGTTGGTGTTGGACGCGGCCACCCTGGCGTTGTCCGGCCGACTCACCCTGCACCGCACCACCGACACCACCGCGGAGGACATCATCGATGGACTCGTCAGCGACCGTCTGGCGTTGGGGTGAGCGCGTCAGCGCAGCCGACGCCCCGACCGGTGGTGGGTGAGGGTTCGGTGGGGCGTCGGGAGGTGATCGCGGCGCAGTTGGTTGGTCGTGAGCGGGAGTTGGAGTTGGTGCTTGCGGCGGTTGCTGCGGGGCGGGATCTGTTGTTGGAGGGGCCGCCGGGGACGTCGAAGTCGACGATGTTGCGGGCGATCACCTCGTCGTGGGGGATCCCGTTGTTGTTGGTGGAGGGGAACGCGGATCTGACGCCGGCGAAGTTGATCGGGCATCACCATCCGGCGCGGGTGTTGCAGGAGGACTACTCGGCGGACAACTTCGTGGCTGGTCCGTTGACCGAGGCGATGCGCCAGGGTGGGTTTCTGTACATCGAGGAGTTCAACCGTACGCCGGAGGACACGTTGAACGCGTTGTTGACGGCGATGGCGGAGCGGGAGATCACGGTTCCGCGGGTGGGGCGGATCGTGGCGAAGGACAGTTTCCGTCTGGTTGCGTCGATGAACCCCTACGACAACATCGGGACGACGAGGATCTCGGCGTCGATCCATGATCGGATGTGTCGGTTGGCGATCGCGTATCAGGCGGAGGGTGATGAGCGGGGGATCGTGGCGCGTCAGACGGGGTCGGTCGATGAGCGGTTGATCGCGGATGCGGTGGCGGTCGTGCGGGCGTCGCGCTCGCACCCGGCGGTGTCGTTGGGGTCGTCGGTGCGGGGTGCGATCGATCTGACGTTGATCGCGGGTGAGTTGGCGGTGGTGCGTTTCGGTGAACTCGAGGCGTTCGCGGGTCGGGGCGTGGATGCCGGCGGGGGCGTGGCGGGGTCCGGGGCGTCGGGGTCCGAGACGTCGGGTGGTTCTGGCTGGTCGCAGGTCCTGGACGAGGGGGACTACACGGCGTTGGTGTTGGACGCGGCCACCCTGGCGTTGTCCGGCCGACTCACCCTGCACCGCACCACCGACACCACGCCCGAGCAGGTCGTGCTCGAGCTCTGGCAGGACCATTTCGTCCTCGAGCCGCACCTGGCTGCCCGTGGCCCCGAGCGCATCGGCATCGACGACCCCGCGGTGCTCCACCACCAGGACACGGCCCGGGAACCGGAACCCGACCGACGGCCGTTGACCCGCAAGCCGAAGAAGCTCGACCAGGCACCGGACCTCTACCAGCGATCGGCCTCCGGTGGCCTGATCATGGTCGGTGGTGAGGGTGACAGCGGCGATGACGATGGGGCCACCGATGAGGGGGTCGGTGGAAGTCAGACAACCCACGAGCGGGGTGAGCAGCAGCCCCTCGAGGGCTTGCTCGACGAGGAGCCCGACCCGGATGTGCTGGCGATGGTCGAGCGCATCTCCCGGGCGCTGGCCATCCGCCGTCAGCCGGAGGACCGCACCCGTGGTCGGGGTGGCGCGGGGCCGCTGGTGTCGGTCCCGTTCCGGTACCGCTCGGATGACATCGACCTCGACCGGACCATCGAGATGCTCACCGAGCGGCCACGGCCCGAGGACACGGACGTGATCGTGCGGGAACGGCGGCAAAGGCAGCGAGCCGTGACCCTCGTGAGCGACGTCTCCGGTTCGATGCGCGGGGAGAAGGTGCGCATCGTGGCGGCGACCGTCGGCGCGTTGTGTGCCGATCTTGTCGACGACGAACTCGCGGTCGTGGCCTTCTGGAAGCACGCGGCCGTACTCCAGGAGCTCGGGACCGGGATCGCCGCCGAGGTGGTCCTGCGCGACCTGCTCCGGATCCCGGCCCGGGGGCTGACCAACGTGCACTTCGGGCTCGCGACCGCCCTGCGCGAGCTGCAGGCCGCGCGCGCTCCTCACCGTATGGGGATCCTGTTGTCCGACTGTGTGCACAACGCCGGTCCCGATCCGCGGGACGTCGCCGACCGGTTCGAGCGTCTGCACGTGTTGTTGCAGGTCGACGGCGAACACGATGCCGACCTCGCACGTGAGCTGGCGGTGGCAGGCAACGGCGCCATGATCCCCGTCACCGACCACACCGAGGTTCCCGACGCGCTCAACGTGCTGCTCGAAGCCTGAGCGCGTTCCCGTCTCGGTTGCGGTTCGGTCTACGGTTCGGGGCCAGCGTAGGCCTCGGCACCACGACACCCTGGAGGACGCGGTGCACGACCCCGTCTGGGACACCCCGGAACGTCTGGCCCTGCGCGAGACGGTCGAGCGGTTCACCGCCACCCGGATCGTCCCCCACCTCGCCGACTGGGAGCAGGCGGGTGCGTTGCCGCGCGAACTGCACCGTGCGACGGCTGACGCCGGCCTGCTCGGGATCGGCTTCGACGAGTCGGTCGGTGGGGTCGGGGGCGACGCCATCGACATGATGGTGGTGATGGAGGCCATGATCGGTTCGGGCGGGTCGAGTGGTCTGATCGCGAGCCTGTTCACGCACGGCATCGGGCTGCCCCACCTGATCACGGCGGGGGATCCGGACCACCTCGAGCGCATCGCGCGCCCCGTTCTCGCTGGTGATCGGCTGATCTCGTTGGCCATCACGGAGCCCGCAGCGGGGTCGGATGTCGGCGGCCTGACGACCCGCGCGGTGCGCGACGGTGACGAGTACGTCATCGACGGCGCGAAGCTCTACATCACCTCCGGCACCCGCGCCGACTGGTTCACGACCGCCGTGCGGACCGGCGGGGACGGTCCCGGCGGGATCTCGCTGGTGCTGATCGAGCGCGATGCCGACGGCGTCGGCGTGTCCGCCCCGTTGAAGAAGATGGGCTGGTGGTGTTCGGACACGGCCGAGTTGACCTTCGACCAGGTTCGCGTTCCCATCACCAACCTCATCGGTGAGCAGGACAGCGGTTTCGTCCAGATCATGCAGCAGTTCGCCTCGGAGCGGCTGTCCATGGCCGTGCAGGCGTACGCGACGGCGCAGCGCTGCCTCGAGCTGACGATCGCGCACGCCAAGCAGCGCGAGACGTTCGGGCGCCCGATCGTCAGCCGGCAGGTGGTCGCGCACCGCCTGGCCGAGATGGCGCGACGCACCGACGTCGCCCGTACCTACACCCGTGCGGTCGTCGAGCGTTGGCTGGCCGGCGACGAGGTCTTCCGCGAGGTCGCGATGGCCAAGAACACCGCGGTGTACGCCTGCGACCACGTCGTCGACGAGGCCGTGCAGTTGCATGGCGGCATGGGGTACATGCGCGAGGTCGAGGTGGAGCGCCACTACCGCGACGCGCGGATCCTGGGCATCGGCGGCGGGACGAACGAGATCATGACGGAGCTGGTCGCGCGGAACCTGCTGGCCTGACCCGCGTCGGCGCGGTCCGGTCGGCCCGTTCGACACGCACGACCTCGACGTACAGTCCGCCCGCCGTGTCCCCACCGCCGCCGGCGGTGGACGGCGCCCGGGGGACCGCCCATGCGCACCATCGAGCTGACCGTCCCGTCCCGTTTCACCGAGGCGCTGCTCGCCGACCTCGGGGACCTCGATCCGTTGACCCTGCGCCTCGCCCGGGGTGGGTCGCTGCGCCCCGCCGGGGACGTCGTCGGGTTGGAGGTCACCGACGACGACCTCGGAGAGGTCATGCGCATCGCCGACCGGTACGGGCTCGGCCAGGCCGAGGGCATCACCATGACGACCTCGACGCCGTCGAGCGTGGTCAGTTCCGCCTACGAGTCGTTGACGCGCGAGTCGCAGACCACCACCTGGGAGGAGCTCGAGCTGTCGATCGGCGGTGACAGCACGATGCGCGCCGACCGGACCGTGGTCATGGGCATCGCGGGGATCATCGCGGGGCTGGGCATCGTCACGGGAACCGTCCACGCCGTCATCGGCGCGATGGTCATCGCTCCGGGGTTCCAGCCCTTCTCGAGGTTCGTGCTGGGTGTCGTCAACGGTTCCGGCGCCTGGAAGGGAGGGCTCAACGACGTCGCCCGGGCCTACGGCGCGCTGTTGGTCGGTGCGACCATCGCCGGCCTGCTGACCATGGCGTTCGGTGACGACGCGCTCAGCGCCGGGGACGACACCTACCTCGCCGCTGGTGATCTGGTCGCGTTGTGGACGACGACGACATGGCACGGCCTGGCCATCAGCGCGGTCGCGGCCATCTGCGGCGGGTTGCTGATCTCGATCGACCGCAGCGTGCTCACGGCGGGGGTGATGGTCGCGCTGGCGTTGGTACCGACCGCGGCGTTGGTGCCGATGGCGCTGCTGGCCGGCGAGGCCGAGCTCGCTCTGGCCGCCGGGAGCCGGTTCGGGTTGGAGGTCCTGATCGTGCTGGCGGCCTCGGCGTTGGTGTTCGTGCTCAAGCGCCGCAAGGACGCGCGTCGCCCGGTCGACTGACCTCTGGTCGACGCTCTCGACGCTCTCGACGCTCTCGACGCTCCCGTCGCCCGTGGCCGCGGTCCCCGGCTCCGGTCCGGCCCCTGCCGTTGAGCCCGTCCATTGCAGTGGAACGCGACCACACGTCGCGTTCCACTGCAACGGACGAGGAGCGATCCGTCACCGTGGCGTGTGGGACCTGCTTCCCTGCGGGCCACAGCGACGCGCGGGCCGCCGCCGAGCATCGGCCGTGCCCGCTCGGCTGTCGCTCGGGTGGTGCGCCCGCCCTGCCGCGACCAGAACGGACCAGCACATGGCGGAGTTGTACATCGACGGCACCTGGCGCGAGGCCACCGACGGGGCGCGGCGCGAGGTCATCGACCCGTTCGATGCCTCCGTCGCCCGGACCGTCAGCGAGGGCGGTCCCGACGACGCCGAGGCAGCGATCGCCGCGGCCAGGCGCGCGTTCGACA
>JAWLFE010000247.1:0-2671 GCA_041685735.1 Nitriliruptoraceae bacterium | reverse complement strand
CCGGTGCGCACCCGGAGCTCCGGGCGGTCCTGGTAGCGGCGCAGCACCAGCGCGTGGGTGCGACGCGCGACCGCCCCGGACGCGGTCTCGAAGGCGACCATCGGGGTGGGCTCGGCGCCGCCGCGGACCGTCAGGGTCGCGATCGCCCGCACGAGGCCGATGAGCTCGGCCCGGACCTCGACCCCGGTCGTCAGCGGCAGGCTGGCGAGCTCCTGGCGCACCGCCTCGGTGAACGAGCCCGACACGCCGGTCACACCAGCCGGGCGAAGGCGGCCGCGAGCGCCGCAGGATCATGGCCGTCCTCGCGTCCCTCATCAGGCTTGAGCAGATCGGCACGGATGACCCGTGCGACCCGTTCCTCGAGCGCGCAGGCGCCCTCCTGCAGGGGCTGACCGGGCCCCGGGGAGGGCCGCCCCGCGTGCACCACCATCGCGTCGATGCGCACCTCGGGCACGTGCTCGGACAGCGCGTCCAGGTGCGCCGTGAGGTTCATGCCCTCCGTCTCTCCGGGCTGCTCCCGGAGGTTGGCCACCAGCACCCGGGGCGCAACGGCGCCGGCGACCGCGGCGGCGAGCTCGGGTACCAGCAGGTTGGGGAGCAGGCTGGTGTACAGCGACCCGGGCCCGAGCACCAGCAGGTCGGCGGCGGCCACCGCGTCCAACGCCGCCGGCGTCGCGGCGGGCGCCGCTGGCTCGAGCCAGACCCGCTCCAGCCGGGTGGTCGCGGCGATCGCTGCCTGACCGCTGATCCCGCCCGACGCGCTCCGGGCCTCGAGCGTGACCGCCTCGGTGGTGCAGGGCAGGACGCGGCCGGAGACGCCGAGGTGCAGGGCAAGCTCGTCGAGCGCGGCGACCAGATCCCCGTCGTGGAGATCCTGGAGCGCCACGAGCACGAGGTTGCCGAGCGCATGCCCGCCGAGCTCGCCCCTTGGGAAGCGGTACCCGAGCACCGACGCCAGCCGCTCGCGCTGGCCCAGGGCGGCCAAGGCCATCCGCAGGTCACCGGGGGGTACCACGTCGAGATCGCGTCGCAGCCGCCCCGAGGAGCCCCCGTCGTCCGCAACGGACACGATGGCGACCACCTCGTCAGCCACCTGACGCAGCGCCGCGAGGCTCCGGGACAGGCCGTGGCCACCCCCGAGCGCCACCGCCCGACGGACCCGGTGCCCGCCGGGGTTCACTCGGCACCGAGGTCGCGGTGCTTGACCTCGACCGGGAGTGCGAAGGTCTCGCGCAGGTACGTCGCGAACCGCTCCGACAGCGCGACCGAGCGGTGCTTGCCGCCGGTGCAGCCGATCGCGATCGTCAGGTAGCGCTTGCCCTCCGTGACGTACCCCGGCACCACGACGTCGAGCAGTTGCTCCACGGCCGCGACGAAGGGTCCGGTCGCCGGCTGACCGAACACGTAGTCCCGTACCCGGTCGTCCCGGCCCGTGTAGCCACGCAGCTCCTCGACCCAGTGCGGGTTGGGCAGGAAGCGCACGTCGAGCAGCAGGTCCGACTCCCGTGGGGTCCCATGCTTGAAGCCGAAGGAGACCACGTCGATGCGCAGCGGCGCGGTCCCGCCAGCGTCGACCAGGTCCAGGACGCGTTCGCGCAGCTCGTGCACGTTGAGGTCGCTGGTGTCGATGATCAGGTCGGCCAGGCCGCGCAACTCGGCCAGCTGCTCGCGCTCCGCGCGGATCCCCGCGAGCACGCCGGCCTCGGAAGCGGCGGGGTGCCGCCGACGGGTCTCCTCGAAGCGGCGGATCAGCGCCTCCTCGTCCGCGTCGAGGAACAGCACCCGCACGTCCGCCTCGCTGCGCCGGAGGTCGCGGATCGTGTCGACGAGGTGCTCGAAGAACTGCCGACCGCGCACGTCGGCGACCACGGCGAGGCGGGTCACCGACGAGCCGGGCGCGAAGGCCAGCTCCGTCACCCGGTCGATCAGCGTCGGAGGCAGGTTGTCGATCACGAACCAGCCGAGGTCCTCGACCGCGTTGGACGCGGTGGACCGACCGGCACCGGACAGGCCCGTGATGATCAGGACGTGGGGACGCTTGTCCTCGACCTCGCTGACCGGGGCGTCGAGGCCCCCGGCGGGGCCGGGCTCGGGCGTGGTCACGTCGCCTCCTGCGTCTCGGCCGTCGGGTCGAGGTGCGCGAGCACCCGCGTCGCGAGCGTAGAGGACATCCCCTGCACGGCCGCGAGTTCCTCCGCCCGGGCGCGCCGGATGGCCGCGACGGAACCGAAGCGTTCCAGCAGTGCGGCCCGTCGCGTCGGACCGATCCCCGGGATGTCGTCCAGTGCCGAGGTGGTCACCGCGGCGCGCCGCCGGCTGCGCTGGTAGGTGATCGCGAACCGGTGCGCCTCGTCACGCAGCCGCTGCAGGAGGTAGAGCGCGTCGGAACCGCGCGGCAGCACCACCGGGCGGGATCGGTCGGGCAGGTGGACCTCCTCGAACCGTTTCGCGAGCGAGATCGCCGCGACGTCCTCCACACCGGCGGAGGCGATGCCCTCCCGGGCGGCCCGAAGCTGCCCGGGGCCACCATCGATCACGACCAGGTTCGGCGGGTAGGCGAACCGGCCCCGTTCCTCGCGCTCGGCCAGGGGCTGGGCCTGCTCGGTGACCAGCCGGGCGAAGCGGCGCGAGAGGACCTCACGCATCGCGAGGAAGTCGTCGTTCTGGTCGA
>JAWLFE010000246.1:0-2691 GCA_041685735.1 Nitriliruptoraceae bacterium | reverse complement strand
CAACGCCCGTGATGGTCACGTCTTCGGGCTTGCGATCGAGGCCGAGAGGTTTGGACGCGGATCAGGTGTTGAGCGACCGGTGCCAGCAAAGGCAGAAGGGGTGGCCGGCCGGGTCGGCGTAGACCTGCCAGCCCTCCTTCGCATTCAGGTCTGGTGCGGCCTGCAAGAGCTTCGCTCCGAGTGCCATCACCTCTGCGTGCGCCGCGGACAGATCATCGACCCACAGGTCGAGGTGCACCTGCTGTGACGGCTCGCCGTTCGGCCAGTCGGGCGGCACGTGATCCGGTGCGAGTTGGATCCCGATGCGTGGGATCCCGTCGCCGTCCATGACCATGTGCCAGTCGTCCTCGACATCCACGGTGCCGCCCAGTACGCCCGCCCAGAACGTGCTGCTCGGCTCAAGCTCCGCCGCGTCGAACGCCACGACCTGGAAGCGGATGTCCATCGGATGCCTTCCGTCTGACGGCATCCTGCCACAAGCCGCAAGCCGTCGAACCGACCTGACCACGTCCCTCGAGAACCGTACGGAAACGCCTGCGATGTGTGCCGTCTGTGCTGAACCTTGCGGGGCTGCTGTCGCGCGAGCTCGACTCGGGTGCGTGCAGGCGCGGTCGGGCGGGGCGGAGCGGTGTTAGCGTGCGGGGATGGGGTCGCTCGCCGCGTCGATCGACCGGGTCGCGATGGCGAGCCGGTTCAGTGGTGTGGTCCGCGTCGATCGGGACGGCCGTACGGAGGTGGCCGCGGCCTTTGGGCTGGCATGCCGGCCGTGCGGAACCCTGAACCGGATCGACACCCGGTTCGCGATGGCGAGCGTGACCAAGGGGTTCACGGCGCTCGCGGTGCTCCGGCTCGTCGAGCAACGCCGGCTGGAGCTTGGAACCACGGTCCGGTCGGTGCTCGGCAACGACCTCCCCCTCGTGGGTGATGACGTCACGGTCGAGCACCTGCTGTCGCACCGCTCCGGAATCGGCGACTACCTCGATGAGGAGGGGTGGGAGCCGACCGACCACGTGCTCGCGGTGCCGGTCCATCGGCTGGCAACGGCTGAGGACTACCTCGCTGTGCTTGACGGACAGGCAACCGCTTTCGCGGCCGGTGAGCGCTTCGTCTACAACAACGGCGCGTATGTCCTCTTGGCGATCGTTGCCGAGCGGGTGGCTGGGGCGCCCTACCACGACCTCGTCCAGACCGAGGTGTTCGACCGCGCCGGCATGACGTCGGCAAGTTTCGACCGTTCCGACGAGTTCCCCTCGAACACGGCGGTGGGCTACCTGGAGGTCGACGGTCCGCGAAGCAACATCCTGCATCTGCCGGTTCGCGGTGTGGGCGACGGTGGAGTGGTGGCCAGCGTCGCAGACCTACACCGGTTCTGGACTGCGTTCGTCGGCGGCCGGATCGTTGGGGAGCGCTGGCCCGAGGAGGCGGTGGAGCCGCGCAGCGAGGACACGGGACAACCGCTGCGCTACGGGCTGGGGTTCTGGTTGTCGCGCCGTGGAGCCGAGCTGGTGCTCGAAGGCCACGACGCCGGCATGTCCGTCAGATCTGTGCACGACCGCGCAGCAGGGATGAGCTGGACCGTGGTGTCCAACACCTCCGAGGGCGCCTGGCCGCTCGCCCGGCTGCTCACCGACGAGATCGGCCCCTGACCCCCGTGACACCGCCACCGACCCGGACACACCTGTCGAGTCCGGCGGTCATCCGGCCTTGGGATCCGCCTGCTGGTCGGGGAACACGATGCGTTCCCACCGGTGGCGCCGGCCGAGTTCGGCGAGAGCTCGCCGCTGGTCGGTCTCGACGTCACCGTCCACGGCGTCGAGGGCGAACACGATCGCCTCGCCCTGTGGTCGCGGACGGAAGCTCAGCGAGCCGACGCGCTGACCGTCACGCTCGCAGACCAGCGCCGGCAGCACGTCGACCGGCCAGCGCTCACCCTGGACGTCCACCTCGACGGTCCCGTGCCGTGCGAGGTGTGTCGCGCGCAGCCATGAACGTTCGTCGTAGCGCAACTCCCGGACTGCGTCCGCGAGCCACACGGTCCGGTCCGTGACCGGCCAGACCACACGGAACCGCTCAAAGACCACCTCGAGCCGGTCGGGATCCGGGACGCCGAGCTGGACGCCCCAGCGCCGGTGCCCCTGCCACCACGACTCGAACGTGCCGTCGTCCTCGCCCTCGTCCCAGGCGAACGCCGGGTCACCCTCATCGAGTCGGCCGGGGACGACGTCGATGGTCTCGGCCACGTAGCGGGGTTCGCCGGCACCATCGAGCAGGCCCCACAGCTGACCGACGGCAGGCAGCGGGTCGTCGAGTTGCGACAGTTCGAGCACAGCCCCAACGGTGGCACGCTTGGTGCCACGGTCGACGAACGCGAGCAGTTCGTCGGCCTGTTCCGGACCGCTACCGAACGCATAGCAGCCCACGACGTCGAGACCGGTCCGAACCCGCAGCACCCTCGTCGTCTCATCCATACCGACATCCACCCGTCCGCTGACGTGGCGATCCTACGAGCAACGAGCCCCGACAACATCGGCGAACTCGTGCTCCTCCCTCGACGTTCAGACACCCAGTCTCGCCCGGCCGCCGCACGCACGGCCCGGCCACGCTACGAGACCACCAGGCCCGGCTACCTCGTCGCCACACCGAGTGGCTGCACGCCCCATCCACCGCCGGGCAACATGGAGAACACGCCCG
>JAWLFE010000087.1:0-11136 GCA_041685735.1 Nitriliruptoraceae bacterium | reverse complement strand
TGCTGCCCGAGGCCTTCGCCCGGAGTGGGAGCGCGAGCGGCCTGGCGACCCTGGCCGGCTTCCTCATCACGGTGCTGGTCGGCGCCTGACCGCCCGGGGCGCGACCTCGGTCAGGACAGGCTCGGTGGGCCGGCGCGCAGGTCGTCGGCGCTGTCGGCACGACCGTTGAGGAGCCAGGTCGCCCCGAGCTCCTCGCAGGCGGCGAGGTAGTCGGCGTCGCGTAGTGCGGGAACCACCACCTCGCCGGGGTCGTCGGTCATCTCGTGGTAGGCCGCCATCAGCTGGCGGAACTCCTCCGCCAGCGGCACGCCGGTCGGCTGCTGCCCCTCCGGACCCTCCTGGTCACCCAGCATCGCCGGCAAGGTCGGCATGATCCCGTCCCAGCGGGCACCGCGCCGCATCGGTGCAAGGTTCGGCCACCAGCACCCGGCCACGATCGGGATGCGCGGCTGCTGGACGGGCAGCACCGGCAGGCGGGCCTCGACCAGGGAGTAGTGCTCGCCGGTGTGGGTGACCGTCTCGCCCCGCCACAGCGCGGTGATGATCTCCAACGCCTCGTCGTAGCGGCGTCCGAGCGCGCGGGCGTCGTAGGTCCCACCGAACATCTCGTCGTCATGGCGGGTCCCGAGACCCGTGCCCAGCAGCATCCGGCCGTCGGAGAGCTGGTCGAGGGAGGCCAGCGTGTGGGCGAGCCGCCAGGGCACCTGGAGCGGGACCGGGGTGATCCAGGTTCCCAGGACGATCCGTTCGGTCCGCTCCGCGATGGCCGCCAGCACCGTCCAGGGATCGCTGAACCCGTCCCAGATCGAGTCGCTCACGAACACGCCGTCGAACCCGCCCTCCTCGGCGGCCACGGCGTACTCGACGGTCTCCCGAACCGTCAGCCCCCGACCGTTCTGCAACCAGAACCCGCGTCGCATCCCATCGCTGCCTGCCATCACGACCTCCCGCGAGCACCCTACGGCGTGCGCCGACGACATGCGGCGGGGATCCGCGCTACGGCCTTCGGACCCTGAGGAAGGGACCTTGGGCTGGGCGAGGGCGCGACCGGCTGTGGCAGGATGACCGCGCGGCTCGGGCTCGTTGTCAGCGGTCGCACCACCGCCGATCGCACGTAGGCCCCCCGGGCCGACCCGCGCCCATGGCTTCCAGCGTCCCCACCGAGCAGCTCCGCAACGTCCTGGTCCTCGGCCACCACGGCACCGGCAAGTCGACCCTGGTGGAGGCCATGCTGGCTGCCGCCGGGCATGCCGCCGGCCACGGTGACGGGTGCCCGACCGTCGACCACGAACCCGAGGAACGGGACCGGGGACACTCGCTGTCGCTCGCGCTCGCCAGCTTCGAGTACGACGGCGTCAAGCTCAACGTCCTGGACGCCCCCGGCGGCGCCGAGCTGCTCGGTGACGTCTACCCGGCGCTGCTCGCCGCGGACATCGCCCTGTTCGTGATCGACGCGACCGTGGGCATCCAACCGCAGGACGAGCAGCTGTGGCGGGTGTGCGAGGCACAGGGCATCCCCCGGCTGGTCTTCCTGAACAAGTTCGACCAGGAGCGGGCCCAGTACCAGCACTGCATCGATGACCTGCGGGACCGCTACGGCAAGCCGGTCGCACCGGTGCACATGCCGTTGCCCGGCGAGCACGGCGTGGACGGGATCATCGACCTGCTGCACTGCACCGCGGTCGAGTTCCATGACGGCAAGCGCATCGAGGCGGAGGTCCCCGAGGCCTACCGGGAGCAGGCGGAGGGCAACCGGGACGACCTGATCGAGTCCGTCGTCGAGAACGACGACGAGATGCTCATGGCCTACCTCGAGGGCGAGATGCCCTCCAAGCAGGAGATCGCGGAGCTGTTCGCCCACGGCATCGCCGAGAGCGGGTTCTTCCCGGTGCTGTGCGGCGCGGCGAACGTCGGGCTCGGCGTCGAGCTGCTCCTCAACTTCCTCGTCGAGGAGGCGCCCTCCCCCGCGGAAGGCGCACATCCCCTGCCCCACGACGGCCCCACCGTGGTGTACGTCGCCAAGACCTTCACCGACCAGTACGTGGGACGGATCAACCTGCTGCGCGTCCTCTCCGGCACCCTCCACGCCGACGACGAGCTCGCCTGCGACCGCACCGGCAACCGGGAGCGGCTGCACCAGCTGTTCTCGCTGCGGGGTCGCGAACAGCTCCCTGTCACCGAGGTGGCCGCCGGCGACCTCGTCGCGGTCGCGAAGCTGTCCGACGTGGCCACCGGCGACCTGTTGACCGCCAACGGTGCCCCGGAGCTCGAGATCCCGACCGCACCGGTCGGCTACCACCGTGTCGGCCTCGAGCCCGACACCGCAGCCGACGACGAGAAGCTGTCCTCCGCCGTGCAGCGCAGCATGCAGGAGGACCCCTCGATCGGGCTCGACGTCGACCAGGCCTCCGGGACCCGGACCTACAGCTTCCAGGGCCCGATCCACGCAGAGGTCACCATCCAGCGGCTCAAGCGCAAGTTCGGCGTCGACGTCCACGTCACGCCGGCACCGCTCAGCTACCTCGAGACGATCCGCAGCAGCAGCACCGGCATCGGCAAGCACGTCAAGCAGAGCGGCGGGCACGGCCAGTACGGGGTCGCCCACGTCGAGATGGCACCGCTACCTCGGGGGGAGCAGT
The DNA here is from genome assembly GCA_041685735.1 of Nitriliruptoraceae bacterium. Taxonomy (GTDB): domain Bacteria; phylum Actinomycetota; class Nitriliruptoria; order Nitriliruptorales; family Nitriliruptoraceae; genus CSSed11-175R1. The sequence continues at coordinate 8,497 of JAWLFE010000087.1, read as the reverse complement.
TCGCCTTCGAGGACGCGATCGTCGGTGGCGTGATCCCGCGCCAGTTCATCCCGTCGGTCGAGAAGGGCATCCGGGACGCCATGCGTGCCGGTCCCCTCGCGGGCTACCCGGTCGTGGACGTGCAGGTGCGGCTCGTCGACGGCAAGCACCACTCGGTGGACTCCTCGGACGCGGCCTTCCAGATGGCCGGCATCCTGGCCTTCCGTGACGCGGTCGCCAAGGCCGACCCGGTCCTGCTCGAACCGGTCCTGTCGCTGGAGCTCACCATCCCCGACGAGCACACCGGCGCGGTCATGGCCGATCTCTCCAGCCGCCGTGGCCGTATCCTCGGCACCGACGCCGCCTCGCACGGGCGGACCCTGATCAAGGCGCAGGCGCCGGAGTCGGAGCTGGCCACCTTCGCGGCCGAGTACCGGGCGCTGAGCGGCGGTCGTGGTGAGCTGGTCATGGCCTACAGCCATCACGAGGAGGCGCCGGCACAGGTCACGAAGCGGCTGCTCGAGCAGCGCGAAGCCGCGAGCGCCTGACCGGACCGCACCGCCGTGATCGGGCCGCCAGCGGGCTGGTCCGATCACGCGGGTCCACGGGCCTCGGGACGCGACCACCCCGATAAAGTTGCATTCTGCAAGCAACTACTGGTAGCGTCCGCGCCATGACGACCACCCCCGACCCGGCCACGTCAGACCCGCACGAGGAGTTGGAACGCGCACTCACGCGCGTGGTCCGGCGCGTCTTCGTCCCCACCGCGGGGGAGGCCAGCCGGCAGCAGGCCGGGGTCGACCTCGAGCGCGCGACCTACTCGACGCTGGCACGCATCGCCGACCTCGACCACCCGAGGCTGACCGAGGTGGCCGCCGCGATGGGGCTCGACACCTCGACCGCATCCCGACACACCAAGCGGCTCGTCGAGGACGGCTACGTCGAGGTGACCGCCTGCAACGAGGACGCCCGGGCACGGCGCTATCACCCCACGCCCGCCGGTGAGCAGGCCCTCCAGCGCGTCCGCACGGCCCGGCGGGACCAGCTCGCCGCGCTGCTCGACGCCTGGACGTCAGACGACGTCCAGGTGCTCGCCAGCGGCCTGCACCGGCTCGTCGACGCCCTCGAGGCCCCGGACGGGGGCAGGGGATGAGCGGGCACGAGAGCCGTAGCCACCGCGACATCCTGGTCATCCTGTCCGGCCTGATGACCGGCACGTTCCTGGTGTCGCTCAACCAGACGATCGTGTCCACGGCGCTGCCCACCATCGCCGGGGAGCTCGGCGGCATCGATCTGATCGCCTGGATCGTGACGGCGTACCTGCTCGCCGCCACCGCCGCGACGCCACTGTTCGGGCGCATCTCCGACCTCTACGGCCGGCAGCGGGTGTTCCAGGCCGCCATCGTGATCTTCGTCGCAGGGTCGGTGCTGTCGGGGGCCGCGGTCAACATGCCCATGCTGATCGTGGCCCGCGCCATCCAGGGCATCGGCGGCGGTGGGGTCATGGCACTGGCGATGACCATCGTCGGCGACATCCTCTCCCCGCGCGAGCGAGGCCGGTACCAGGGCTACCTCGGTGCGGTCTTCGGCGTCGCGTCGGTGATCGGGCCGCTGGTCGGTGGGTTCCTGGTGGACCAGGTCCACTGGCGCTGGGTGTTCTTCGTCAACGTGCCCGTGGCGATCGCCGCCCTGGTGATCACCTCCCGGGTCCTGCGCCTGCCCCACCGGCGCGTGGACCAACGGATCGACCTGCTCGGTGCGCTGCTGCTCGTCACCGGCGTCAGCTCGCTGCTGCTCGTGACCGCCTGGGGCGGCTCCGCCTACGCCTGGGGCTCGCCGACGATCCTGCTCCTGGCCGTCGCCGGCGTGGGCCTGAGCCTGCTGTTCGTCGTACGCCAGCACCGCACCCCCCAGCCGATCATCCCGCTGCGGCTGTTCCGCTCCCGGACCTTCAGCCTCACCGCCGCGGCGGGGTTCATGGTCGGCGGTGCGATGTTCGGCTCGATCGTGTTCCTGCCGGTGTTCTTCCAACTCGTCCTCGGCGCCAGCGCCACCGACGCGGGCCTGTTGATGGTCCCCCTCATGGGCGGACTCATCCTGGCCTCGATCGCCTCCGGCCGGCTCATCGCCCGGACCGGCCGCTACAAGGCCCACCCACTGGTCGGGACCGCGCTGATGGCCGTCGGCCTGTGGCTGCTGAGCACGATGGGCGTGACGACCACCACGCTCGAGGCGGGGCTGCTCACCGCGACCCTGGGGGTGGGACTCGGCATGGTCACGCAGAACCTCGTGCTGATCGTCCAGAACGACGCGCCCATGGAGGATCTCGGGGCGGCAACCGCGACGATCGGGTTCTTCCGCACCCTCGGGGGCTCGATCGGTACGGCGATCTTCGGGGCGCTGATGGCCGCCGGGCTGACCGCCCGTCTCCGCGGGGAGCTCCCTGAGGGGATCGAGATCGACCCGTCGTCGCTGCAGGGCAGCCCCGCCGAGATCCTCGCGCTGGAACCCGGGGTCCGCGACGTCGTCGTGGACGCCTTCGCCGGTGCGGTCTCGCAGGTCTTCCTCGCCGGGATCCCCCTGGCGCTGACCGCCCTGGTGCTCCTCGCCCTGCTCCCTGAGCGGCCGCTGCGCCAGACCCGTCACGTGGACGCGGACGTGGACGACCCCACCCCGCGCTGACGCCTCGCCAGCGCCGGTACTCCCCCACGGGCGGTGGACCTGCGATAGTTCGCAGGGCACGGGAGGGAGACCGGTGAGTTTCGACACGGACATCGCGATCGTCGGCAGCGGCTTCGGTGGGAGCGTCTCGGCGCTGCGGCTCACCGAGAAGGGCCACCGTGTCACCGTGCTGGAGTCCGGGAAGCGCTGGACCAGGGAGACCCTGCCTGACACGAACTGGAACCTACGCCGCTTCCTGTGGGCACCGCGGCTGGGTCTGCGCGGCTTCCAGCGGCTGACCCTGCTCCGGGACGTGTTCGTGATCTCCGGCGCGGCGGTCGGTGGCGGCTCCGTGGTCTACGCCAACACCCTGTACGAGCCCCTGGCGGCCTACTGGGACGACGACCGTTGGCCGGCCGGCAACGACTGGCAGGGCGAGTACGCACCCCACTACGCCCAGGCCAAGCGCATGCTCGGGGTCACCCCGGTCCCGTTCACCACCCCGGCGGACCGGCTGCTGCAGGCCGTCGCCGAGGACCTCGGTGTCGCCGACACCTACCACCCCACCGACGTCGGGGTGTGGTTCGGCAAGCCGGGCGAGCGGGTCGCCGACCCGTACTTCGGCGGGGCCGGCCCCGACCGGGTCGGCTGTATCCGGTGCGGCAACTGCATGGTCGGCTGCAAGCACGAGGCCAAGAACTCCCTCGACCACAACTACCTCTACCTCGCCGAGCACGCGGGCGCCGAGGTGCTGGCTGAGCGGGAGGTGGTGGACCTCGAACGGCTGCCAGGCGGGGGATGGCGCATCACCCACGAGCGGCCCGGCGCGTGGGTCCGGCGCGACCGTCGCACGCTGACCGCCGAGCAGGTGATCCTGTCCGCCGGTGCGCTCGGCACGAGCAAGCTGCTGTTCCGGCTGCGCGAGCGCGGCCGGCTACCGGGGCTCTCCGATGCGCTCGGCACCCTGGTCCGCACCAACTCCGAGGCCCTGGTCGGTGCGACCGCGCACCGGGTCCCCGGGACGAGCGACGACACCCCGGGCACGTCCGGTGCGGTCGGCTACAGCGCCGGGGTCGCGATCACCTCCTCGATCCACCCGGACGAGCACACCCACATCGAACCCGTGCGCTATGGCAAGGGTTCCAACGCGATGTCGCTCATCGCGACCCTGATGGTCGACGGCGGCGGCCGCCTCCCGCGACCGTTGCGGTTCCTGCTCACGATCGCGCGCCATCCGGTCCGCTTCGCGCGCAGCCTGTCCGCGCGGCGCTGGTCCGAGCGCAGCGTCATCCTGCTGACCATGCAGACCATCGACAACTCGCTGCGTCTCGTGCGTCGTCGTGGCCTGCTCGGGCGGCGGCTGACCACCCGACCCGGCCACGGGGAGCCGAACCCCACCTGGATCCCGGTCGCCAACCGGGCCGCCCGTCACGCCGCGGACCACCTCGGCGGCCAGCCGCTCGGGTCGGTGTTCGAGGCGACCCTCAACACCCCGAGCACCGCCCACTTCATCGGTGGGTGCCCGCTCGGCGAGGACCCGGCCACCAGCGTCGTGGATCCCTACCACCGCGTCCACGGCGAGCCCGGGCTGCACATCTGCGACGGGTCGACCATCACCGCGAACCTCGGCGTCAACCCGTCGTTGACCATCACCGCGATGACCGAACGCGCGATGTCGCTGTGGCCGAACCGCGGCGAGTCGGACCCGCGCCCGGCGCCAGGCGGCAGGTACGAGCGCGTCGCCCCGGTCGTGCCACGTGCCCCGGTGGTCCCCGCCGACGCCCCCGCCGCGCTGCGCCTGCCCGTCGTGTGAGGACGCCGCGGGCGCCGATGCCGCGGCGCGCTGGACGCGACCGCGGATCCGCATCTCAGGGGAGCTCGACCCGTTGCTCGTAGGAGAACACCTCTCCGCGAGCGTGTGCCCGGACTGCAGCGTGCGGTGCGCCGTAGTGGCGAACGTGGTGCACCACGTCGGGCGGAGGAGCTGCATGGTCGGCGGACAGCGCGGACGGCACATCGAGGTCGGGGTCCACGACCGGTCCGAGCCAGGCCACGGCAAGCCGCTGGCCGAAGATCACGAGGTTCTCCGTGCCCGGCAACGCGGCCGACGGCACCACGAGGGCCTCGATGCCCTCGATGCGCCAGCGATCGGCTGCACGCTGGCACGGTCGGTCGTCATCGGCAACCAGATCCGCCGGGGCGAGCCCGTGCTCGGGGGCCTGGTCGAACCCGACGTAGAGCGGCTGCGTGTCCTCGATGCGGGCTGCCCAGACCCGTCCTCGCAACTGCGCTGCCTCACCGTCGTCGGCCACACCTTCCCAACGCATCCGTTCCGCCCATGGCCCGTGCGGATGCCGGCACCAGCAGTTGGCGACCGCCTCGCCCTCGACGGAGAACCGACCCGACCGTCGTGACGGCGCCGGGGGGAACGGCGTGTCGTAGTTCGACAGCCGGAAGACGATCACGCGGCCACGCTGACCCGGGACCCCGCCGCAACGTCGATCACCCGTTGATGCTGGGCGACGTCCTCGAGCAGCTGGGAAGGAGGCTGACCATCAAGCTGCGGATGGGGCCGGGTGAACCACGCCACCGCACCGGCCGGGGTGTACGAACGACGCAGGTGCTCCAGGGCCGCAGCGACCGCTCGGAGTCGGGCAGCGTCACCGCCGGACGGGGTCGTCCCGCCGCGCGCAACCCATCGCTGCCAGGTCCGGTACGACACACCCAACAACGCCCGCACCGCGGCAGCATCCAGGTCACCCACGACCTCCGCGACCCACGACGCGGTCTGCTTCGGATCGCCCGAGCCCTCACGCTCGGCAGCGTCGGCGATATCGACCAAGGCCTGTCGGACCGCTTCGGCGGCCAGCCGCGCCGCCTTGCGGTCCTGTGAGGTCACCGCAGGCCAGAGCCGGAGCAGGGCGTCGCTGACGGTGCGGTACAGGTACGGCTCGATCGATCCCTGCTCGGTCGGCGTGGTCGACGCCACGGTGTCGCTGACCCGCCCGAGCGCGGACGTCACGGTCCCCCAGTCCGGCACCGCCTGCCGCAGCAGAGCGTTGACCTCGGCCATCTCCGCGGCGCGGTCTCGAGACTGCTTGACGAGCATGCCGACTCCTGTCGGTGCTGATGACAGTGTAGGGCATCTCATGCTCTCGGAGCGGATCGACCACGTCTCGTCGTGCTGCGGCCGTTCGAGGTCGTCGCGGGGCCATGTTGCGACGGATCAGCCGCCGCGGGCGCGCCGGACCCAGTCGTCGAGGTGGTCCGCGAGCACCTCGGCGAGGTCGGGGCTGCCCTGCTCGGCGAGCACGTAGGTGGCCCGTCGCGCCGGGTGGCCGACGTCGACGAGCCGGGACAGGTCGATCGGGGTACCGATCACGACCACGTCGACCTCCGCCGCCCGGAGCGTCGCACCGAGCTCGGCGACCTGCGCCTCGCCGTAGCCCATCGCCGGCAGGACCGGACCGATGTCCGGGTAGGCCGCGTAGGTGGCGGCGATGCTGCCCACGGCGTAGGGCCGCGGGTCGACCAGCTCGACGGCACCCGCGGCCTTGGCGGCGACGGTCCCCGCGCCGTAGGGCATCCCGCCGTGGGTGATCGTCGGGCCGTCCTCGACGACCATGACCCGCTGACCGGCGAGGGACGGCCCGTCATCGAGGGTGACGGGGGACGCCGCCCGCACCACCGAAGCGCCAGGGTTCACCGCGGCGACGTTGGCCGCCACCACCTCGACGTCGACCACCTCGGCGCTGTCGACCTTGTTGATCACGACCACGTCGGCGAGCCGGAGGTTGGTCTCCCCCGGGTGGTAGCGGAGCTCATGGCCGGGCCGGAGCGGATCGACGACGGTGACATGCACGTCCGGGCGGACGAAGGGCAGGTCGTTGTTCCCGCCGTCCCAGATGATGACGTCGGCCTCCTGCTCGGCGCGGGCGAGGATGGCCGCGTAGTCCACCCCGGCGTAGACGGTCATCCCCATCGCCACCGGCGCCTCGTACTCCTCGCGCTCCTCGATGGTGGGGTCGGAGGCGTCGATCTCTTCCAGGGTCGTGAAGCGCTGGACCCGCATGCGTTCGAGGTCGCCGTAGGGCATCGGGTGGCGGATCAGGGCGACCTGCAGCCCCGCGTCGAGCAGGAGCTGCCCGACCCGCCGGGAGGTCTGGCTCTTGCCGCACCCGGTCCGCACCGCGCAGACCGCGACCACGGGGACGCGGCTACGCAGCATCGAGGCATCGGGGCCGACCAGGCGGAAGTCGGGGCCGGCGGCCAGCACCCGCGAGGCGGTGTGCATCACGTCCTCGTGGGACAGGTCGGAGTAGGCGTGCACCACCTCGGTGACGTCGTAGCGGGCGACGAGGTCCTCGAGCTCGGCCTCGGGACGGATCGGGATGCCGTCCGGGTAGCGCCGGCCAGCCAGCGAGGCCGGGTAGACGCGCTCGTCGATCCCCGGGATCTGCGTGGCGGTGAAGGCCACCACCTCGACGGCCGGGTCGTCGCGGAAGACGGTGTTGTGGAGGTGGAAGTCGCGGCCTGCCGCGCCCATGATGACCACACGCCGAGGTGTCACGATGTCGCTCCCTGTCGCCGGTGAGGTGCACCCTGCCACCGCCCGGCGCGGACGGGAAGGGACCTCAGGCTCGGGATGCCTCGGCGTTCCGGCGCGGCAGGTCGGCCACGGTCGCCGCGTCGATCGACTGCAGCGGCGGGGGGACGGCAGGGGCGATGGCCCTTCGCGCCGGATGGCGGAACGGACCGACGCGTGGTGCGTCGATCCGTTCCCCCCTGCAGGGTGTGGCGCGACCCGGGAGAGGCGGCGCCGCCCGGCTCAGATGAACAGCGTCTGGGCGCCCTCGGACAGCTCCATGAAGTCGGTGGCGCTGATGATGCCCTCCACCCCGTCGTAGAGGTCGTCCTCGGTCATCTTGTTCATGTCGGCCGACATGCGGCAGGCCCACAGGTGCCCGCCCGATTCGTGGATGATGTCGAGGAACTCCGGCACCTCGGGGATGTCGAGGTCGGCGATCTGCTTGCGCATCATCTTCGTCGACATCGCGGTCATGCCCGGCAGCCCCATCACCGCGTTCGGCATGTGGGTGGCGGGGTTGCCCATGGCGACGAACTTCAGGTCGCCCATGGTCTTCTTGTTGATGATCTCGAAGCCCCAGAAGGTGAAGAAGATGTGGACCTCGATGCCCTCCCCCAGCGCGGCGTTCGCCAGGACCAGGCCGGGGTAGGCCATGTCCAGGGACCCCTTGGAGCAGATCAGCACGAGCTTGCGGCCACCCTCCTCCTCGTCGTCATCGAACGAGGGGATGGGTGCGGTCGTCACGTCACTAGCGGTCATGATGGGTCTCCTCGGGGTCAGACGCAGCCGACGGGCTTCTGGAGCCCAGCGACGTAGGACAGCTTCTTGGCGGGCTTCTTCGGGAAGAGCTGGAACAGCTCCTTGGTCGGGAACCCGCCGGCCGAGGTCATCCGGCGAAGCGTCGGGGTCTCGCCCTGCTCGGCCTGGTCGGCGCGGGCGAAGGCGATCACCTCGAGGTGGCGCGGGGTGAGCTCGAGGCCGATGTTGGCGGCGAGCTCGTGGCCGAGGGACTCATCCCACTCGCTGGGTTCGGTGAGGAATCCCTCGTCGTCGAGGTGGATCTCACGGTCGAGAACGGTGACGACCGGCATGGTCGGTACTCCTTGGATCAGGTCGGGTGATGGGGTTGGTGCGTCGGGTGCTGGGGCGGTGCGTCGGGTGGTGAGGTCGGGTCAGGGCTGGTCGGTACCGACGGTGCGGACCAGGCCCAGCAGGCGGTCCAGGCCCCGGCGGACCTCCGGGTCGCGTAGCTGCTTGAGCAGCGCGAAG
>JAWLFE010000245.1:0-2735 GCA_041685735.1 Nitriliruptoraceae bacterium | reverse complement strand
CCTCGGTGGGATCGTCCTGCCAGGCGGTGTGGTCACGCTTCCACAGTCGCGTCACGACCTCGCGGCGCTGGAGCTCGGCGGTCGCATCCGCCACCTCGGTGGCGATGGGAGCCAGGTGCGCCTCGGTGTGCTCGGCGGCGGTCCCCAGCGAGGCCAGCTTGGTCCGGATGCACTCCAGCAGGTTGTCGAAGGAGGCTGCGAAGCTCTCGTCACCCTCGTGCTGGAGACGCCGTCCCAGCGACTCGAGACCGACACCAGCCTCGCTGGCCGCCCCCGCGACCTCCTCCGCGGCGGCGACATCGCGCCCGAGCGTGCCGGCCACCTCGCCATCGCGGTCGAAGGCCAGCATCGTGTGCTCCGGCATCGTGTTGACGGTGCCGGAGGCGGCCAGGGCCTGCACGTAGAAGCCGTCGTCGAGGTGGGGGTCCTTGGCCGAGGTACTGGCCCACAGCAGGCGTTGCGGCTGTGCACCGGCCGCCGCCAGCTCCTGCCAGCGCGGCGTGTCGAGCAGATCCCGGTAGGCGGCGTAGGCCAACTGCGCGTTCGCGACCGCCAGACGGTTGCGGAGCTCGCCGGGAAGGGAGGGGTTCGCGGCAGCGTCGATGCGGCTGACGAAGAACGAGGCCACCGACGCCACGTCCAGCTCCTGCCCAGCCGCTCGGCGACGTTCCAGCCCCCGCAGGTACGCCTCGGCGGTGTCCGACCACTGCGACAACGAGAACAGCAGCGTGACGTTGACGTGCACGCCGCGGGCGATCAGCTCCTCGATCGCTCCCATCCCGGCTGCGGTGCCGGGCACCTTCACCATCAGGTTCGGCCGGTCCACCCGTCGGGCCAGCTCCAGCGCCATCTCGATCGAGCCGTCGGTGTCGTGGATGAGCCGGGGCGGCAGTTCCAGCGACACGTAGCCGTCGCGACCCTCCGTCGCCGCGTGCACGGGAGCCAGCAGATCGGCGGTGTCCTGGATGTCACGGATGGCCAGACGCCAGAACACCGCTTCCGGGTCGTCGATGCCCTCGCTGAGCGCCACAGCGATCGCCTCGTCGTAGTCGCCACCGCCGGCGATCGCCTGCTCGAAGATCGTCGGGTTGGAGGTCACCCCGGTCACGGCGTACCGATCCAGGTAGCTCGCCAGTTCACCGCTGTCCAGCAGCGCGCGACGGATGTTGTCGTACCACACGCTCTGACCCGTGGCAGCGAGATCGTGGAGGGAACCCATCGTGCTCCTTGCGTGGTCTGTGGCGCGGGGATGCGCGGGGCCGTGGTGACGTCGGGAGCACACGGTGCCAACCGGACCTTTTGGCAACCTGTGAGCCCTGCCACCACTTCCATCCGGCTCTGCGGCCCGTCACCGGCTCGCTACGTTCGCACGCCGCCGAGCAGGAGCCAGACGGATGGCCATCGATCGCCCAGCGATGCTGCTGGCCGCCGTGCTCCTCGCGACGGTCCTGGCCACGGCCTGCGCTCCGGACACCTCATCGCAGGTGACGCCCGACGAGGGAGCGTCCACCGACGATGGATCGCCCGAGCCCGAGGCGGGATCGACGCCGGAGACCGACGCCTCGGTTGACCCGGACGAAGCGGCGCAGCGCTTCCCTGACGTCATCGACGCCGAACTCGAACGGACCGGTGACACCTGGCGGCTCAGCGCCACGGTCTCCTCCCCCTACGACTCCCCGGAGCGCTACGCCGACGCCTTCCGAGCGGTGACCGAGGACGGCACGGTCCTCGGGGTGCGTGAACTCGCCCATGACCACGCGAACGAGCAACCCTTCACGCGGTCGCTGACGGGGCTGGAGATCCCCGACGACGTGACGCGCATCACGGTGGAGGGACGTGACCGAACCCACGGTTGGGGCGGGGACACCGTCGAGCTCGCGGTGCCGTCCGGTCCTGAGGCTGACGGCTGAACCACCTCGTGCGGCGGCTGCTCTCGGCCGTCGATCGGCTCAGGTGCTGACGCCGGATGCCGGGACGGGCGGCGCTTCGCAGCGCTCGAGGGCCCGCAACGCGACGATGCCGAGCACCGGCCCGGGCACCAGCACCAGGAACGCCCAGGACCATCCGACCGTCGCGACCAGCAGGGGCACGATCCAGATCGTCGCGACGGTGAGTACGAAGCCGAGCGCGAGCTGCAGCGTGACCGCCGTGCCCACGTAGCGCTGGTCGGCGACGTCGGTGACGATGGTGGAGAACAGCGCGGAGTCCGCGATGACGCTGAGCCCCCAGATCAGCCCGACGGCCAGCACCAGCCACGGTGAGCGGCCGAAGGTCAGCCCGATCGCGACCGCGGACGCACCTGACCAACCCAGGGCGGCCGCCGCCGTGCGTGGCCGACCGGCGCGGTCGGCACGCGAACCCCCGAGGACCGCCCCGAGCGCACCGATGGCGATGACGGCGAAGGCCGCCAACGCCGCCCAACGTTCGGCGCCCACGACCCCGCTGCGTTCGAAGGAGGCCAGCAGGAAGCTCCCGATCCAGGCCCACATGGCGTACAGCTCCCACATGTGGCCGAAGTAGCCGAAGGAGGCCAGCCGAACGCGACGGTCGCCGAGGACGCGCAGGGCCGCCCGGGGATCGAACCGGGCCACGGGGAACGGGAAGGGGCCATCGGGGACCCGCAGCGCGAGTCCGCCCCCGAGCACGGTGGTCACCGAGGTCACGACGACGACCATGCGCCAGTCCACCCCACCGCCGGCACGGATCAGGTGCGGCAGCGCCGAGCCGACCGTGAG
>JAWLFE010000086.1:0-11381 GCA_041685735.1 Nitriliruptoraceae bacterium | reverse complement strand
ATCGAGCGAGCGACGCAGTCGCTGAGGAACGTGCGTGGTGCCTGGGTCAAGGAACAGGAGGTCACGATCCAGGACGGCAAGATCGTCGCCTTCCAGGTCTTCATGAAGGTGACGTTCGAGCTCGACAAGTGCCATGCAACAACCCCTGTGGCGGTTCCTAGGTCGGGCCGCGGCTCAGGCCAGCGGCCACGACGCCTGAACCTCGTCGTCCACCCCGGACGCTTCCGGTGTCGCGGCCGGCCGCGCGGGGGCGGCCGTGATCAGATGATCACCGGGCTGGGTTGTTGCCACCGGCACGCATCTGGCATCGAGCTGTTTCCCACGGAGGTGCATCATCGACGATATCGAGACCCGAACCCTCGACGAACAGGACACTGCGGTCGTGCGGCGCCGCATGCACACCGGCGAACTGACCGCCTGGCTGTCCACGACCTACGGCACGTTGACGTTGCATCTGCAGCGCATCGGTGCGCCCTGGGCGCTACATCACATCGACCCGATGTCCGTGCGGCAGCGGGGCCGTCGCTGCTCAGCGCACCGTGTAGGAGGTGTGTCCGGTCGTGCTGAGGCGCCCTGCAGGGGAGGTGCCGAAGACGCGAGAAACCCCCGCAAAGACGTGCTCTGCAGGGGTGTCTCGCGGGTGGACCGGATGGGATTTGAACCCACGACCCCCTCCATGCCATGGAGGTGCGCTGCCGGACTGCGCTACCGGCCCGTGAACACCGCAGGACATCGCCCTGCGGTGCGGTCGCGGAGCCTACCTCCTGTGGCAGGGCCCCGCGAACCGTGGATCACCCGACGCTGTCGAGGGCGCGGATGAGCAACGAGGACATCTGCGCCCGGTTCAGGGTGCGGTCCGGCTCGAAGGTCGAGTCGGTCACGCCCGTCGTGATCCCGGCCTGGAACACTGCGTTGATGTTGCCCGCGTGCACGTTGCCGCTGTCGACATCGTCGAACGGTCCCTGGTCGACCGGATCCAACTCGAAGGCACGTGCGAGCAGCGACGCGACCTCGGCTCGGGTGATCAGGCGCTCAGGTGCGAACGTCGTCTCCGTGGTGCCCAGCGTGATGCCCGCCTGCGCGGCACCGAAGATGTTCGGTGCGTGGACGCTGTCGGGGTTGACGTCATCGAACGGCCCGCTGTCGGTCGGCTCGACGTCGTCGAGCGCACGGACCAGGAAGCTCGCGAACTGTTCACGTGGGACGGTGCCGTCCGGGTCGAACCGGTCGTCACCGACGCCCTGGGTGATGCCGCGTGCGGCCATCTCGTCGATGTTGCACGCGTGGGTGTCGGTCGGTCCGACGTCCACGAAGGACTCACCACAGATCAGCTCCGTCAGGCCGCCACGGTCATCGATCGCGAGGATCGCTTCCCCACTGGACGTGACGTAGAGCGTGCCGTCGGCACCGACCGACGCCATCCGCAGCGACGCGAAGCCGTCCATGTTCAGGTCCTCGATCGTCTCGGCGCCATCGATCTCCTGGACGATGCGCCCCGGGTCGATCGTCCACTCGACGTCCCCTTGCGCGCTGAACCCGGTGATCAGTCGATCCCGGGTCATGTCCGGCGTCCGCCAGCTGGTGTAGCCGCTGCCGTCGGGGTTCGTCAGCGGGCGGGTGCCGGCGCCGAGTCCCTCGATGGTCACGTCGCCGGTCGCGATGGACAGTCCCTGGAGCGTCGCTCCCGGGGCGGTGGTCCGTGCCCCCTCCTGGAACAGGACCGTGTCGTCAGCGAGGGTGAGGTCGCGTGGCTCGCGTTCCAGGTCCGTGTGGGTCCAGGTGGTGGACAGGCCATCGGACGTGTCGAGCCCCGCGATGATCGGACCGGGGCTGGAGCCGATACCGGAGCGCATGCTCGCGATCAGTGTGTCGGTGCTCTGGTCGAGCACCAGGATGACGGCGCTGAAGTCGCCCGATGCGGTTCCTGGCGCGGTCGGGGCCTCAACCTGGCTGACGATCGAGCCGTCGGCCAGTGAGATCTCCACGAGGTCGATCCGTCCCTGGCCGTCGTCGACCCTGACGGCGGTGATGAACGTGGTGTCGGTGAAGACCCCCCAGGCGGGCACGCTGCCGTGGCTGGGCAGCCCGGAGGCATCCGTGATGTCGATCCCGGAGGCCACCTCGACCGCACCGCCGCCGCTGATGTCGAAGATGCGTAGCCCCTCGGTCGATCCGTCGGCGAACACCAGGTGCTGGTCGCTGCCACCGATCAACAGGTGCTCACGGCACCGCTGGTCGTCGGCCGCGACCTCGGTCCCCGCGATGGCGTCGCCGGTCCCGGTGTCGTACGCGGAGACGACGTAGTTGCCACTGTCGTCGCGGGTCTCGACCCAGACACGGTTCTGTTCGTCGATGCCGGGCCGGCAGACACGGGTGGAGACGTTCGGCGAGGTGTCGTCGATCTGCCAGGCGACGGTGCCGTCATCGGTGTCGATCCCGATGAGTTCCCGTGCGAAGCGACTCCGGTCGTACTGTGGATCGTTGTTCTCAGCACGGGTGATCATGGTTCCGTCACCGGCGATCTGCATCCGCTGGCCGTCTGCGAGGGTGTAGCCCGCCGGTGCGTCGGTGGTCTCGACCTGTTCGAGATCGAGGTACCACTTCAGGCCAGGGTCGCTCGGCCCGCTGACCGCCCCCTGTCCGGAGCCCTGCGCGTCCGCATCGAACATCGGCCAGGGCGCTGCATCCTGCTGCGCGGTCGCCGGGACGGCGAACACCAGCCCGATCGCCAAGGCGAGCGTGGTCGTGCCGACCCGGCGGAGGCGACGTCCGATCCGGGATCGTTGCGGTGGGGTTGTGCTGGTCGGTCCCGCGTGTCCGCGCTCTCTCATATCGGTGGTTCCTTCGTTGGGTTCATGGTGAGGCCGTCTCCCACGAAGGCATGGCGAGCGCCGACCCGCCGCCCCATGTTCCCGAGCCGGGAGTGCCGCGATCCCGTGCCCCCACGGGGTCGACCGGAACCTAGGCGAGACCCCGGGTGCGGTGTCAACCACCCCCGGTGATGGGACTCCTCGACCTCGACGCTGCGGGCCGTTCCATCGCGTACCTGCGCGCCACGAACGATCGCGCACGATCCGTCCTGCTCACCGGGCGAGGGGCGACCGCGTGGACGCTCGGGCCCGGGAGGTGATGACGTGTCGAGCGCTACGCTCAGCTGCTCCACTCCGGATGAGGTTCCCGACCGATGAGCGACCACCCCGACGTCCAGGACGAGCCCGAGCGCTACGACCCGCTCGCGCTCGAACCGGCCATCGCCCGACGCTGGCACGACGACCGTGCCTACTCGCTGACGCCGCGCCCCAGCGCCGATCGCGACGGCGCGGGCACCTTCTACGCGCTGACGATGTTCCCCTACCCGTCGGGCGACCTGCACATGGGCCACGCCGAGATCTTCACGATCCATGACGCGCTGGTCCGCCACCTGCGCATGACCGGCAAGCGGGTCCTGAACCCCATCGGGTGGGATGCCTTCGGTCTGCCGGCGGAGAACGCGGCCCGCAACCGGGGTGCCGACCCGAAGCAGTGGACCTACGACAACATCGAGGAGCAACGCTCCACGATCATCCGGCTGGGCTACTCCTTCGACTGGGACACGGTCCTGTACACCTGCGACCCGGCCTACTACCGGTGGACCCAGTGGCTGTTCCTGGAGCTGTTCGACGCGAACCTCGCCTACCGCCGCGAGGCACTGGTCAACTGGGATCCGGTCGACCAGACGGTGCTGGCGAACGAGCAGGTCGTCGACGGCCGTGGCGAGCGTTCCGGCGCGATCGTCCAACGCGTACCCCGGACCCAGTGGTTCTTCCGCATCACCGACTACGCCGACGAACTGCTCGACGACCTGGAGACGATCGACTGGCCGGAACGGGTCAAGAACGCGCAGCGGGCCTGGATCGGACGGTCCGAAGGCGCGGAGATCACCTTCAAGACGGCTGACGCGGGGCCCATCGGCGAGCCTGAGGAGGTCGTGGTCTACACCACCCGTCCCGACACCATCTTCGGTGCGACCTACTTCGTGTTCGCGCCCGAGCACCCCATCGTCACGGCCCGCATGGCCGGCGACGCCGACTACGACGCGTTCCGCGACGAGGTCTCCCGCCGGTCGGAGGTCGAGCGCGTGTCGACGATGTCAGCGGACCGCGGCAAACGCGGGGTCCGCCTGAACTTCGACATGATCAACCCGTTCACCGGCGGATCGATCCCGGCCTACGCCGCCGACTACGTGCTGATGGACTACGGCACCGGCGCGATCATGGCCGTGCCGATCGGTGATCAGCGCGACTTCGAGTTCGCCCGGCAGGAGGGCCTGGAGATCCGGCCAATCATCCGCCCGACCGGTGAGGACGGCGAGCTGCTCGACGAACTGGACCCCGACACGATGACCGAGGCGTACGTCGGTCCGGGCGTGATGGTCAACTCCGGCGACTACGACGGGCTGCCATGGGAGGAGGCCAAGCAGCGGATCATCGACGACGTCTCGGTCAAGGGCTGGGGCGCGGAGCGCGTCAACTACCGCCTGCGTGACTGGCTGGTCTCGCGCCAACGGTCGTGGGGTCCGCCGATCCCCATCATCCACTGCGCGACCTGTGGCGAGATCGCCGTCCCGCTCGAGGACCTGCCGGTCGCGTTGCCCGACGACCTGGACTTCCAGGTCCAGGGCTCACCGCTCGATCAGCACCCGACCTGGAAGCACGATGTGGTCTGCCCGGAGTGCGGTGGTGAGGACGCGGTCCGCGACGTCGACACGCTGGACACCTTCGTGGACTCCTCCTGGTACTTCCTGCGCTACCTCTCCCCGCAGGACGACACCCGCGCCTGGCCGAAGGACGCCGCGAACGCCTGGCTGCCCGTGGACCAGTACACCGGCGGGGTCGAGCACGCCGTGCTGCACCTGCTCTACAGCCGGTTCGTGGTCAAGGCGATGCGTGACCGCGGCCACCTCGCTGCGGATGAGCCGTTCCAGGCCCTGCTCAACCAGGGCCAGGTCATCATGGACGGCGCCTCGATGTCCAAGTCCAAGGGCAACCTGGTCGTGCCCGGCGAGGTCTACGACACCTATGGCGCCGATGCGCTGCGTGGCACGATGCTGTTCGCCTCCGCGCCCGAGGATGACATCGACTGGGCCGACGTCTCCCCGACGGGC
This sequence comes from Nitriliruptoraceae bacterium, assembly GCA_041685735.1. Lineage (GTDB taxonomy): Bacteria > Actinomycetota > Nitriliruptoria > Nitriliruptorales > Nitriliruptoraceae > CSSed11-175R1. The sequence continues at coordinate 6,238 of JAWLFE010000086.1, read as the reverse complement.
ATGCACAAGTGGCTGTCACGCGTGTGGCGGTTGACGCTCGCCCACATCGACCGGGAGACCACCGGATCGGCCGCTGACGGTCCGGCGGTCGACGAGTTGCGCAAGGCGGTCGCGGTCGCGGTCGTCGGCGCCTCGGAGGACTACGACGCGCGGAAGTACAACACCGCGATCGCCAAACTGATGACGTTGACCAACGCGGTCCTCGATGCCACGCGTGATGGCTCCGGCGGCGAGGTCGCGCGCGAAGCGCTGGAGACGCTGCTGACCCTGCTGGCCCCGATCTGTCCGTTCATCACCGAGGAGCTGTGGCACCGGCTGGGACACGAGGGATCGGTCCACGACGTCGCCTGGCCGACCGCGGACACCTCGCTGTTGTTCGAGGACGAGGTGGAGATCGTCGTCCAGGTCAACGGCAAGGTGCGAGGTCGGATCACGGCCCCGGCCGGAGCGTCGCAGGACGATGTCCAGGCCGCCGCCGCGGCGGACGCCTCGGTGGCCGAGTACCTCGACGGCGACCTGGTCAAGGTGGTCCACGTCCCCGACAAGCTCATCAACCTGGTCGTCAAGGCGTAGCCGATCGCTCCCCGGTCGTTGCTGACGGCCGGGCCACCGAACGACGTGGAGGGGTGGACCGTGGTGGCACCGGTGGCGGTCGTGACGGATTCGACCGCCGATCTGCCGCGTGACCTGGTCGAGTCGATCGGGCTACGGGTCGTGCCCCTGTCGGTGACCTTCGGCGACCGCAGCTACATGTCCGGTGTTGATCTCCAGCCGGAGGGGTTCTACGCCAAGCTCGCGTCGATCCCACGGCTGCCGACGACATCGCAGCCGTCACCCGCCTGGTTCGAAGAGGCCTACGCCGACTGCGCCGACGACGGGCACCGGGCGATCGTGTCGGTCCACTGCTCCGCGGCACTGTCGGGCACCGTCTCGCTCGCACGCGACCGCGCGAAGCGCGCGGACCTCGAGGTCGAGGTGCTCGACACCGGCCTGGTCGGGGGATCGCTCGGGCTGGCCGCTCTGGCGGCACACCGTACGGCCGAACGCGGCGGGTCGGTCGCGGAGGTCGTCGCCGCCGCACGGGCCGTCCGCGACCGGTCGATCGGCCTGCTGGTGGTCGACACCCTGGAACACCTGCGCCGGGGTGGGCGGCTCACCGGGGCGCAGAAGCTGGTGGGCAACGCCTTGAAGGTCAAGCCGCTGCTGCACCTGACCGACGGTCGGGTCGAGGTCCGCGAGAAGACCCGGACCTGGTCGCGCGCGATGGACCGCTGCGTGGAACTGGTCGCCGAGGTCGCGGCCGGAGCACCCGTCGATGTCGTCGTGGTCCACGCGCTGGCACCGGAGCGGGCCGACGAGCTGTTCGGTCGGCTCCAGGAGCGGGTCGTGGTCGCCGAGCACCTGCGGGCGTTGATCGGCCCGATCGTCGGGACCCACGTCGGACCGGGCGCGATCGGTGTCGCGGCGATGCCGGTACGGGAACGCTGAGTCGACCGCGCCCGTTCCGAGATCGCTCAGGCCCAGCCGAGTTCGTGCAGGCGCTCGTCGTCGATGCCGAGGTGATGGGCGAACTCGTGGACGACGGTGATGTAGACCTCGTCGGTGAGTTCCTGCTCATCCTGACAGACGTCGCACAGCGCCAGGCGGAAGATGCGGATCATGTCCGGCATCGCTCCCGCGTACTCGTCCCGTTCCGTCAGCGGGATGCCCTCGTAGATGCCGAGGAGGCCGGGCTCGTCCTCGTGCCGATCCTCGACCAGCACCACGATGTTGTCGAAGTGCCGCCACAGTTCCTCCGGCACATCATCGAGCGCGTCACCGACGAGCTCTTCGAACCTGGCTTCTGGGACGGGGTCCATGGCGCGCATGCTACGGTCCGGTGGCGGGACCGACGGCGCCGACCTCGCCCCGTCGTCCACAGGCCGGCATTGACCCATCCGCGCATCGTGGCGTCGTTCGGGCAGTCTGGTCGGTATGGACCTCCCATCCGACCAGCGACCCTCGCCACGTCCGGCCGTGCCGCGCGGCGCCTTCCAGCGACTCAGCGAGTGGTTGCAGGCCACCCCGGCGGAACTCGTGGGACTCGCGGTGCTGCTCGCGGGGGCCGTCGCGGTCACGGCGATCGTGTTCTGGGGCGCCGGCCAGCGACCGGCAACCGTCTCGTCAGCCGCGACGCTCGGGGTCGCTGCGTCGCCTGATGAGCACGGCGCAGACGGCGATGACCACGCTGGTGGGACGGGCGCATCGGACGGCCAGGCGGACGATGGGGCGGCGACCACGATCACCGTGCACGTGTCCGGTGCCGTCGGCTCGCCCGGCATCGCCACCCTCCGGTCGGGGGCTCGCGTGGCTGATGCGATCGCCGCGGCAGGGGGAGCGACCGCGGACGCCGACCTCGACCGGCTCAACCTCGCGCGGCTGCTGCTCGACGGGGAACAGGTCCACGTCCCACGGGCGGGGGAGGTCGCCGGCCCCCAGGGCGGATCGCCGGGTGGCACCGTGGCCGAAGGAGGTCCTGTGGGGGTCTCCCCGGACGGACGGATCGACCTGAACCGGGCTTCGCAGGACGAGCTCGAGACCCTGCCCGGGATCGGGCCGGCGAAGGCGGCCGCCATCGTGACCCACCGCGAGACGGAGGGTCACTTCGCGGTGCCGGGCGACCTGCGTGGGGTCCCCGGCATCGGAGAACAGACCTTCCAGCGCCTGGCAGACCTGATCACGGTCGGGTGAGCCGGCCGACGGGGACGCAACCAACAGCCCGCACGGTCGTGGACGCCGGCACGGCGGTGGCGGGGGACGGGGGCGACCAGCCCGCGGTGCCGCCACCGGTCGCTGCGGTCCTCGGGCCGCTTCCCATCTGGGCCGCCACCGCGGTCGTCGGTGCACTGCTGGGCGAACTGGTCGGTGACCGGCTCCTCGCCGCCGATGTCCGCCTGTCCGATGCGTGGCGCGCGGGGTGGTTGCTGCTGGGGTCGGTGGTGGCCTGCCTGGTCGCCGCCACCGCCTGGGCACGCCGAAGCTCGCGGTCCCGACCCGGGCCGAGGGGTGGTGTCGCCGGCGTGGTCGGCGTCGCGCTGGTCCTCAGCGTGTGCGGCATCGGGGCCGTGCTGCGGATCGCCACCGTCAACGACGGCCTGCTCCCGGACCTGGCCCGGCAGGGTGGCGTCCGGGAGGTCCACGCGGTCGTCGTCCATGAACCCCGACCGATCGCCACGGGGTGGAGCGTGCTCGTCAGGATCGATCGGGTCGCCGGTGTGCCGACCCGGGAACGGGCCGCGCTGACGCTGGATGGTCCGCCTCCCACCCTCGGCAGCCGGTGGGATGCACGCGTCTCCGCCCGTCCCCTCCCGGACGGCGGCTACGGACGATGGCTCGCACGACAACACGCCACGGTCCTGCTGGACGTCGTCTCGTGGGATGAGACCGGTGATCCGGGCCACCTCGCCGCTGCCAGCGAACACGTCCGTGACCGGATCCGGTCCGCGGCCACCAGACACCTGGGTGACCGCACGGGTGGACTGCTGGTCGGTTTCGTGACCGGCGACACGCGCCTGCTGCCCGACGAGGATGCCGACGCCATGCGAGCCACGGGCTTGACCCACCTGACCGCGGTGTCGGGTGCCAACGTCGCCATCGTCGTCGGGGGTGTCCTGCTCGTCGTGGCGCTCCTGCGTCTTCCTGCGGTGTGGCGGCGTCGAGCGGTCGCGCTGACGGTCATCTGGTTCGCGTTCCTCACACGCTTCGAGCCGAGTGTGCTCCGCGCCGGCAGTATGGCGCTGCTGGTCCTGCTCGTCGCCGCGCGTGGCGTGGCCCGCGACGCCCGTCATGCGTTGGCGGGCGCGGTGCTGCTGCTCGTGCTGCTCGACCCCCGCCTGGCCGGGTCGCTCGGCCTCCTGCTGTCCGCCACCGCGACCGCTGGCGTGCTGGTCATCGCGCCGCTCGTCCGCCAGCGTCTTCCCCGCATGCCGCGGCGACTGGCCGACGTCGCCTCCATCTCGATCGGTGCGCAGGTCGCCGTGGTGCCACTGCTGCTCGTCACCTTCGGCGAGGTACCGGTGGCCTCCGTCCCGGCCAACATCGTGGCGGTTCCGGCCGCCGCGGCGGCGGCGGTGCTGTCGTTCACGGGGTCGGTGCTGGCCCTGGTCCACCTGGAACTCGGCGCGCCGCTGTTCGCCGTCGCCGGGCTCCCCGCTCGCGTGGTGTTGTGGTCCGCGCACACCTTCGCCGGCCTGGGCGGCACGGCCGAGCTCGGCCGCCCGGCCACGGTCATCGCGCTGCTCGGTGTCTGTTCGTGGGTGTTCACCACGAAGGGAGCCCGCACCGCGAGGTTGGCGGTCGGCGTCACGATCGTCGGGCTGGTCGCTGCCGGTCTGCCGATCGTCGGGGGCGGCCTGCCGCCGAACGACTTCATGGTGACCGCGATCGATGTCGGCCAGGGAGATGCGTTCCTGATCGAGTCACCGACCGCCCGGATCCTGGTCGATGCCGGACAGGACGACACCGCTGCGCGCTGGCTCCGGGCGAACGGTCGCCGCCACCTCGATGCGGTCGTCGTGACCCATCCCCACCTCGACCACATCGGTGGCGTTCCGGACGTCCTGCGTACGGTGCGGGTCGAGGCCGTCTGGTTCCACCCGGTGCCGACCGCGATCCCCCAGATGGGGGAGCTGTTCGAGATCGCGGAGGAGCGGGGTGTTCCCATCCGTACCCCGCGGGTCGGCGATCGTGCCGTGATCGGTGACCTGCATCTCGAGGTGCTGCATCCGCCGTCCGGACGTCCGTACCGCTGGGCTCGCAGCGAACCGAACGAGACCTCGATCGTCGCGCGGGTCCAGCACGGTGATCGCCGGGTGTTGATCACCGGCGACGTCGAGGTCGAGGCACAGACGGACCTGCTGAGGTTAGGTGCCGCAGCCCTTCGCGCCGAGCTCCTACTCGTCCCTCACCACGGGGCGGGGACGTCACTGGCGGCGTTCTTCGACGCGGTCGATCCACTCGTCGGGGTCATCAGCGCCGGCGTCGACAACCGGCACGGCCACCCGCATCCGGATGTGCTGTTGGGGCTCGAACGACGGGACGTCGAGGTGCGACGGACGGATCTGGAGGGGACGTTGCGTGTGGTGGTCCCCGACCGTGTGGAACGGCCGCGCGGACGGGCGCGGCAAGTAGGATCGCGGCATGACTCCCGTGCTGCTCATCTCCGGCGACGACGACCTGCTGCTGCAACGGGAACTCGAACGGCAACTCGGTGAGTTGCGTGCCGAGGATCCCGATCTGGACGTCGACCTGCAGGACGTCTCCGAGCTCGAGCAGTTGCCCGAACTGCGGACCACGTCGCTCTTCGGCGGTCGGACGTGTGTGGTGCTGCGGGGAGTGGAGACGATCAAGGGCGACCTTAAGGTCGAGGTGGAGAACTACCTCGACAGTCCGTCCGATGAGGCGGTCCTGGTCCTCGTGGCACGCGGGATCGGCAGGGTCCAGCGCATCGCCAGGTCGGCAAAGGCGCAGGGCGTCCGGGTCGACGTGAAGGCGCCAGCGGATTGGGACGACCGGGGGTGGGACCGACTGGTTGGCGAGGAGTTCCGTCGGCTGTCGCGCAAGGCCGACGCGACCGCGGTCGCTGCGATCCGTGCGCATGCCGGCAACCAGCCGGCCACGATCGCATCCCAGGTGGCATCGGTGTGTGCCGCCGCACCGTCCGTGGCGACCATCACCGCCGAGCAGGTCGAGGACGTCATCGAAGGGCACGGCAAGGCGTCGGGGTTCGCCATCGCGGATGCCATCGCGGAGCGCAAGCCGTCCGAGGCACTGGTCGCCCTGCGTGGGGCCTTGGAGGCCGGGGAGGCGCCGCTCGCCGTGGTCGGGGCGATCACGTTCCGGTCACGTCAGCTGCTTCGGGTCCGCTCCGGCGCCGGCCCCAAGGACGCTGGGATGTCCCCCAACCAGCACCGCCGGATCAAGGCCCTGGTCGGGGCGTTCAACCCCGGTGAGCTCGCCTGGTGCCATGATCGGCTCGCGGAACTGGACCTCGAACTCAAGGGGTCGGACCTTCCCGATGATGTCCTCTTGGAGGTCGCCGTGATCGAACTCGCCACCTCGCGTGAGGTGGGGGCGCCGTTCAACCCGCTCGCGGCCGGCTGACCCTGCGCCGGTCACGCTGCTGAGGCGCCTGACGCCCGGCATCTACGGATCGTGGACGTGGGTGCGTCGTGGATGTGGATGGTCGTGGACGTGGGTG
>JAWLFE010000085.1:0-11388 GCA_041685735.1 Nitriliruptoraceae bacterium | reverse complement strand
GGTGGTCATCATCAGCCTGGCGGCCAGCTCCGCCGACGACGCACCACGCGGGCTCGACTTCCTCCTCGACCGCAACCGTCTGAACGTCGCGCTCAGCCGAGCTCGCGCCGCCGTGTTCGTCGTCGGGTCGCCGGAACTGATGGACGCGTCACCGAGCACCATCCGTGCCATCGAGGCCGCCAACGACCTGTCCGTCATCGCCTCCGACACGGAGTGAGGCGACCGATCACGACTCGCTCGGCTCTCCGCCCGTGAGGTGGTCCTCCGCTTCCCGCAGCCACCGCTCCGACAGCCCGACGTGGGGCTTCGGTGCCTGCAGCAGGCCCGAGGCGTCGTGCCGCGACAACGCCTGCAGCACCTGCAGACGATGCCTCGAGAGATCGTCGTCGCTCCACACGAACCGGTCGGGCTGCAGGTCGTCGAGGAACCGCTCGACCGCATCCAGCTTCCACCACCGGCCAGTCGACGGATCGACGTCGGCACCCTTGCTGTCCGGGTGCGGCAACGCCGCGAACCGATGCGCCGGCCAGCCCAGGAACCCTTCTACGTACTCTGCCGCATGGTGCGCCCAGGTCGTCACCCACACCAGTTCAGTGCCGGTCCGCTCGAGCACTCCCCGGATCAACCCCGCCTGGGTCGGGGACAGCCACAGCTCATAGACGTCGTGCGGCGACCGGACCCAGTCCCGGAAGGCCCCACCCTTCCCGAACGGGGACAGCACCCCGTCCACGTCCATGAACCACACCCGCGCGGTCATGCACCCCACCCCACTGATCCGCGTCGACCATCAGCGCCGGAAGACGTTGGTGCGCTGCCACTCTAGGTGGAGTGGATCGAGCCGCTCTGGAGCCGGTTTCCCAGCGGGCAGTCCAGCCGCGAGCGAGTGGTGCTGGTAGAAGTTCGACGGCACCAAGAGCCTCGTCCTCGGATCCCAGCAGAACATGCCGCGGTCAAGCAGGGGTGGTGAGTGGGGCAGAGAGCCGCCCCGTTGGCCACGGTGTCTGGTCCACCGATGTTGTGCCACACGACGTGGGCAGCGTCGAGGCCCACGGGCCTGTCACGGTGACTGTCGTGGCCATCGAACTGGCACACTACGCATCGACCGCCGTCCGCCTCGAAGACCTTCGAAGCGAACTGAGCATCACGCACCCGCCCGGCGACCTGTCTTGCTGCAACGCTCGCAACGGTGTCGGGCAGCCCCACGAGAGCGTGGAGGTCATGGACGACGTCGGTGTCCTGGAGTACGTCTGACCCGAGCGTCGGCGGGAAGTGGATCTGGAGCAGAAGCCGCACGAGTCGGTCAACAGCTTTGGGTTCAGTCGCCAGCACATGGTGGTGACGGGCTGGCAGTCCGGCTGCGGGGCCATGCCGGTTCAGCCAGGAAACCTTGAAGGCACGGGTGAGATCACTTCTGCGCTGTGGCGCCTTGATGAACTGCCTCGAGTCCCCGGGGTTGAAGCCAGACACTTCCCAGAGGCCCCGCGGTACTCGCCGTAGCCACGAAGCTCATCCTGTCCATCATCGGGCCGGCTCACGTCTCCCCCCTGCACTTGCCCACCGGTTCGCGGAGCATCGTAGAACAGGTCCTCACGTTCAACATCAGTCCCCTCGTGCGCAGCCGTGAGGCCACCGTCTCGCAAGGGCATACGTTCAGCCGGCGAAGCGTCGCACCCGGCCCCTAGACTCCTCTGCATGCTGCGTGAGGGGGGAACGTGAGCGAGTTGACGGCGGTGGCACCGAGGCAGATCCGCCCGGCACGGACGCACAAGGGTGGCCGGGTCCCGGTGGCGGCCGCCAAGGCAGCAGATGCCTTGCGCGGCAGCTTCCTGCGCGGCAAGGTCGCGTCCGAGACCAGGCCCGCTCGGTCGGGCTTGCTGCTGGAGCACTGCCGGCCGACCTATGGGGGCGCACTCTCGCGGCGAGACCTGGCGCTGCTCGATCAGGGAGCCCAGGGGCCAGGCACAGCGCGCACGGGAATCGATCGACTGCTGAACTCCACGCCGGAACTGACCGAGGTACCGGGTAGTGGTGTCGAGCAGGAGACGGAGTGCCGGACATGAGAGAGAATCGCATGAAGTTGCCCGACCTCAAGGACGGCCGTCGAATCCTCGACACGGCCAAGGAACGGGTGGAGTCGCTCGACCGCGACGAGCTGCGCAGGGGCGCGGCCAGTGCCACATCGCGGCTGAAGGAGCAAGCGAAGAGTGTCGAACCACCGAGGCTGTGGCAGGCGCACCGGCTTGGAAAGGACACGAAGACACAGCTGTCGACTGCCCAGGAGCTGCTGCAGGAACAGCACGATCTGACCGCCCGGGCGATGCAGGATCTCGGCGAGATCGAACTCGGGTGCTACGACGGCTCGCTGCGCGATTTCGTCGAGCTGTTCGAGAAGCTGAGGAACGTGACACTGAGCGACCTCGATCTATCTGAGGTGCCTCCCGAGATCGCGGACTTCGACGTCGAGTTGCACAACATCAACTTCAAGGCTGTGGACGCCGCACGACTCGCTGTCAGCTCCGGCGCGGCGGGTGCTGCGAGTGGCCTTATCGCGTTTGCAGCCGTCGGCACGTTCGCGACCGCGTCAACCGGCACCGCGATCGGCGCGCTGTCGGGCGCGGCTGCGACGAATGCGACGCTTGCCTGGCTGGGTGGTGGAGCGATAGCCGCCGGTGGCGGAGGGATGGCGGCCGGCGCGGTCGTCCTCGGAGGCATCGTGGCCCTCCCGGTGCTCGCAGTCGGTGGGCTGGTGCTGCATCACAAGGGCCGCCAAGCGCTGGCTGACGCCGAGGAGGACGCGCTCGAGGCCGAGCGGGCGATCAAAGAGATGGAACTCGCGGCGACTGTCGCCCGTGGCATCGAAGCGCGCACCGCCCGGTTGGCCCAGCTGACTGAGCGTCTCGACCTGCTACTGCGGGAACGCAACGCGGTCCTGCGGCACGTCACCGCTCGCTCCGTCGACTACGCCACCTTCGACGACGCCGACCGCGACGCGGTCATGCACGCCGCCGCCACCGCCACCACCTTGCGGACCGTCATGGACGTCCCATTGCTCGATGACGACGGCACGGTTACCGACGCATCCGCCAAGGTCGCGGATGCTGCTGCTGACTATCTGGACGAGCAGGGGCAGGACGCATGACCGGGCGGGAACACCGGGTTGAGCAGGTCGCGACGTCTGCGGGGGCCTGGGTCTTCTCGAGCCAGGCTGTCGCGGACCTGGCCCGTGAGTCGATCTCCTTCATCGAAGCCGCAAGGCCGATGGACATCGCGAAGGCCACGAGCCTGATCGGTGACAAGACCACCGAGAGCGCCGGCGGGACGATGTTCGAGTTCATGCACGGCTTCAACTTCAACCGTCAAGCGTGGCTCGAAGGGTCAGCCACGGTGGCAAAGATGACGGCAGAGCACGACCACATGGCCGCCGCCGACCTGCACATCATCGGGCCGAACGACGAGGTGCTCCGCGACATCCAAGCCAAGGCGTACGCGGACCCACATAGAGCCCTTCAGAAGCTGTTGGACCCCAAGTACGAGCGGATGGACATCATCGTCCCCGACGGGCAGGTCGCTGACCTGCGAGCCCAGATCGCCAAAGGACTTGGTCAGCCGGAAGAGAACATCTACCACCCACGATTCCAGGATCTCGACAAGCACGTGGATGACGTGATCGAGGCCGACGAGATCACAGGCAGCAAGGTCAGCCTCGAACAGGCACGGGCCCACCGTGATCCCGCAGGGTGGATCGAGGAGCAGCGGCGCGCGTCCGTGCTCGAGGAAGCGGTCGCCGGCACGCTGATGGCTGGCGCGGTCGGGTTCGCCGCTGGGGCGGGACTGACCGCGGTCGTGCGTGGGACCATCGCCGTGCTTCACCGCGATGACGATGTGCCGGTCAGCCGTGTCGCGGCTGACGTCGCGCGGGCCAGCGCCGTATCGGGCGTGCGCAGCGGTGCCGTCAGTGCGATGGCGAACCTCGCGAGGATCGGGATCCGCGAGGCGGGGATCGCCCATAGCAGCGATGTGCTGAGCTTCGCATCGCAGGGCGCGACACCGTTCATCGCGGCGAACCTGATCGCCAGCACCGCCGAACTCGGCTTCCGGTTCGCCCAAGGCGACATCGACCGGCGTGAGTTGATCGAATCCTGCTCACAGGAGGCGGTCCGCAACAGCGCCAGTTGGGCGTTCGGGGTCGCTGGACAGGTTGCCATTCCGATCCCCGTCGTCGGAAGCGCCGTCGGTGCGGTCGTGGGCTACACGGTCAGTGCAGCAGTCATGGAAGGCTTCAAGGTCGCCGCCGCCGCAGCGGTCGCAGCCGACGCCGCCGAAGCCCGTGTGCGGATGTTGAAGATCGAGGTCGTGGCGGCCTGCCAGGACCTGGAGTCGGAGCGCGCCCGGCTTCAGCGGCTCCAACACGAGGAGCACGCCGCCTTCATCCAGCAGCTGATGCCAGCCCTCGAACAAGCAGAGCACGCCGCCCGACGTGGCGACGGGAACGCCTTCCTCGACAGCCTGCTCGATCTCAACGACGCACTGGGCGCCAAGCTCGACTGGTCCACCCGCGAGGAGTTCGACCAACTGATGGCCAACCAGAACTGGACACTCGAGCTATGACCTGTGAGCCGAAGTCCCCCGATCCTTGAGGGAAGCGTGGTCTGGTCACGTCGCGGCTACCGTGACCCCGACGATCATGTCGGCTTTCGCGCTGCCCGGCACGCCTAGCCGAAAGGGGTGATTGAAGCCCCTGTGCCGAGGGCACAGGAAAGCCACGGAACGGGGAGCGCGGTGGTTCGCGATGCGGAGAGCGTCCTCAGAGAGCTGAGCCTCGATTCGCAACGACCGTTGCGCGAGGCCATCCCCGACGCCGTCGATCTCCTCGTCGACTGGTTCATGCTCCCGCCCTTCGACAAAGAGCCTCGCCTCACCCTTGGGCTTGCGGTTGAACGGTTCGCTTGCGACCGCAGTAGCGGCCAGGAGCCCCGCGCGAGCATCACCGAAGCACAGCTATCTAGCGAAGGTGTCATCCGCGATGCTTCGGATGCGCCCGAAACTGCAGTGCAGGATGCGCAGCAGCTCTTCCGTCGTGCGGTTGAGTTCTGTGACCGGGCGCTTCGGCACGGATGGCCCGATCCACCCGACACCGTTGGCCCTGCAAGCACCGTCTGGTTCACCCGTTGGAGAACGGGGGAGCAGCGGCTGGCCTGTCTCGACGCCGGCCGCACATGGCCGGACCTCCTGAAGTGGCCGAAGTGCCCGTCCCAGGCTGACCTCGCGGCCGTGCTGGTGTTGTGGCGCTATGCCCATCGACCCACGGTGGAGCTCGATGTGGCCACGGTCGCGTCGGACGTCTTCTCGGGCTTCTGGGATGCAGCCGATACCGAGACCGTCCGATCCGCAGCGCTCCTGCCCATCGATTCGCTTGCCGCGACCTCCTCCCGGAGCCGGTCAGAAGATCTGTTCGTATGGGTGGAGGAAGCCAGGGAGTTCGCGCGAGAACCGCGGAACCCGGCCGTCGCCGAAGCACTGCAGGCAGGCGTGCGCGCAGCCATAGCGGACCTCTCCCTTCATCTGAAGGTCTTCTCGACGGGCGCCCGGGATGTCGGCGGACAGGGCGTCGCATCTCTCCTGGCGGACCAGCGTTCGATACCGAGACCCTCACTCGGCAGGCCACCTTGGGAACCAGCCTGGGGCCAACCACGGCAATGAGGCCCTACCGACCGGTCAGCAGTATGGACTCGCCACGCCTAGCGCCCTGGGGTGGCGAGTCCGGCAGGGGGCGTTGACGAAGTACGCACACCGGTGGTGAGTTCGCGATGGCGATGTCGGGGCGCACCCTGCAGGGACCTTCCGCCAGTACCGAACGGGTACCATTTCGTCATACCTCACCGTCGCCGGAAGCCCGGCAGCGGACCCCGGGATCCCGCGTCTGCTGGCCGCTGTGGGCCTGGATAGTCCGGTCACCGGAGGGCGGCCAGCTGTCGTGCGAGAGTTTCGATGCGGTCGCGGTCCTCGAGTCGTTCAAGAAGGTGCTCGGGCAGGCGGGTGGCGCCGTGGTGGGCGCCGGCGAGTGCGCCGGCCATGGCGGCGACGGTGTCGGTGTCGCGGCCGAGGGTGATGGCGGCGGTGATCGTGGCGAGGGGGTCGTTGCGGTGGGCGAGGAAGACCGCGAGGGCGGTGGGGACGGACTGGACGGCGGCGACCCGGCTGCCGAAGTGTCGGGCGAGGCCCATCAGCTCGTCGGGGTCGTCGCCGGCCTGGATGATCGCTGCTAGCCGGTCCTGCATCGCCGGTGTGGTCAGATGGTCGGCGATCGGGTGCAGGTCGAGGTCGGGCCGCTGGTCGGCCGGATCGGCACCTGCGACCGTGACGATCGCGCAGGTGAGCAGGACCGCACCGTCGATGCCGAGCGGGTGGGCGTGGGTGATGCTGGCCTGCGCAGTGGCGAGCTGCGCGGCGCGTTGGAGGTCGGGGTAGGCGACGATGGCAGCGGGGGCGGTCCGCATCGCGCCTCCGTTGCCGTAGGAGCCGCCTTCGTACAGCGTGCGGGCGGCGTCTTGGTAGGTGTGGCCCTGTGCGGCGAGTGCGAACACCCGTGGGGGGCCGCCGGCGTAGCCGCGCCAGGGCTGGTCGCGGTAGGCGGCGGCGAAGGTGTCGCCGAGGTGCTGGGGGTCGACGGTGCCGTCGCAGGCCACCAGCGACTCGGCGAGGGCGATCGCCATGTGGGTGTCATCGGTCCAGCGCAGGGGGCTGGACGCCCGGACCAGGTTGTCGATCTCTCGGGCAGGGACCCGCCTTCGGCCTTCGAACGGCGCGCCGAGCGCGTCGCCGAGGGCGGTGCCCAAGAGGGCGGCGAGGTGCCGGTCGGTGGTGGTGGGCGTCGCAGGGTGGTGCATGTCAGGCTCCTAGGTGGTGAGGTCGAAGGCGGAGAGGTGGACGAGCTGGCCGTGGTGGTGGAGGGCCGCGGCGGTGATGGTCGGGCCGGTCGCGCGCAGGTCCTGACCGAGGCTGCGTGAGGGACGCTGCTCGTAGCGGAGCCGGCAGAGCTCGGTGACGAACCGGCGTGCCTGCCCGGAGCGCACCGGGACGGGTGGACTGGTGGCAGCGTCGAGCCAGGCGCCCTGCAGCAACGGCTCCCAGTAGGCGGCGAGGTCACGGTGGCTTGCCAGCAGGTCGAGGGTGCGGATCCTGCCGCCGTAGCCGATAAGTACCCCACGCTGCCCGTCGAGCGGCCGCGGTGGAGCGGGCCGGGACGTGCGATGTCGGACGTGGCGGTCCACGTCGGTGAGTGAGCCGGTGGGGGCGGGAGCGCTGGAACGAGCTCGAAGGCGGGCGACCTCACGCCAGGTCCCGTCCTGATCGGCGGTCCAAGCCTGGTGACGGCGGGAACGGGCAAGAGCCCGGTGGTTCCCGGCCCGCAGGGTGGGGGTGGCGTGCCCGCGACGGTGCAGTCCGGCGCCGTTGGGGGCCCAGCGGCCCTGCTCGACACACGCGACGGGGAGGTCGGTCACGCTGTGTGGGGCAAGCAGGTGCGAGGCAGTGCTGATGCGGTCCTGGCTGCCGCCGGCCAGGAGCTCGCCGTCGAGGAGCAGCACCGGTTGACCGGTGGCGTTGGTGACGGTGAGCCACGGGACCGTGGGCTGCTGGCACTCGGCGACCTGCAGGGCGGCGGTGGCAGCGGCGTGGGTGCGGTGCCCGGTCAGCGCAGCGGCGTCGCTCCACAGCGGGAACCACGTCAACGGCCCCAGCTGCTGGGCCGCACCGACGTGGAGGGTGGCGTGAAGGGTCGCGGCGTTCATCGGTAGCTCCGTTCCGGTCGAGGAGTCTCAGGCCGCAGCGGCGGCAGCATCGGGGAGTGCGGCTGGGGGGAACTCGATCCAGCCGGCGGCGGCCAGTCGCAGTCGGGCCGACAGGGCGGTGCCACGGGACACCACGGTCACCTCGATGCGGTGCCGCTGGAGCCATGCGACCGGGTCCGCGAAGATCCCGTCCCCGGAGGCGAGGACCACCTGGGTGAAGGAGCGCTCGATCCCCTCTTGGGTGAGGACACGGAGCAGCGCGTGATCGGCACCGTCAGGCCCGTGCCCCACCAACAGCCGGCGTGAGGACCAGCATCTGCCGACCTCCAGGCCGATGTAGGGGTTGCTGGCCACCACCACCAGGTCGTCAGGGCCCACGATCCCAAGCGCTCGGTAGGTGCGCTCACACCATGCGAGTTCGGCTGGCGACGGACGCCCCGTCCCGAGCAGGTTCTCCACATCGATCACATGCAACCGACGGACGGACGCCGACCAGCCGACACGAACGGCTGGTGCGGCGTCCATGTCAACGGCGGTCGTGAGGTGCTGTGCCGCGGCGAGGCTGCTGCTGGTTCCCATGCCGACCCCTTTTCTCTTTACTGCATGTAAGCATCTATGCATACTGCCGTCAAGGGTCTATGCTGGAGATCACGAGAAGGAGCGGTCATGGCCCCGCCGGCAGCAGCAGTCACGCAGGACGAGTTCGACCACCCCTACGTCACCGTGGACCTGGTGACGCTCACAGCGGGCGAGCGGGGGCTCCACCTGCTCGTGCTCGAACGCGACGAAGCGCCGCTCGGCTGGGCCCTGCCAGGTGCGTTCGTCCAGATGGACGAGGATGTCGCCGACACGGCCTCACGCGTCGCTCGGGAGAAGCTCGGCCTCCAGCAGGCACCAGACCTCATCGCCCTACGTCCGTTCGGGGCCGAAGGCCGTGACCCACGTCGCCGCGTCATCACCCTGCCCCACCTCGCCCTCTTGCCGGCAGCACACACCCCCAGTCACCGCGCGCTCGCGCCGTTCGCGGCGTCCTGGACCCACATCCACACCACCACCGACGGTGGGATCGCGTTCACTATCGTGGGGACCGAGGTGCAGCTCGTGTTCGATCATGAGCAGATCGTGCAGGAAGCCGTCCGCGAGCTCCGCCGTCGCGTCCAGCTGGACGACCCGATGATCTACCCCCGACTCCTACCCGACACCTTCACCCTCCGGCACCTCCAAGCCGTGCACGAAGCCCTCATCGGCCAGCCCGTCAACCGCGACTCCTTCCGGCGCCGCATCCTGATGTCCGGCCGCCTCGACCAGACCGACCAACGCGAAACCGACGTCGAACACCGGCCCGCCAGCCTGTACCGCTGGCGCAAACGCGCCTGACTGCCACCCTCCCCGCCCGCTCGCGGTGCTGAGCACCAAGCGGGTGAGGTACGCGGCCTCCAGCCCGAGCCAGCCATGCAGCATCTCGCACCAGTCCGACGGAACGGCCGAGGCGCCCCAACGGGCACCGAGCAGCATCCCCGCAATGGCAGCGACCGTGTCGGTGTCGTTACCGATCCGCACCGCCTCGACCAACGCCTCCCGCAAGTGCCGCCCCGGCAGCTCCTCCGGGATCGGCGTCTGCACCACCGCGGCGTGAGCCGCCTGCAGCGCGGTCACCGTGAAGCAACGCCCGTAAAGGAGGGCGGCGAACGCTGCTCCGCCTCCCGGATCGCCTCGACCCAGAACCTGCGCCGGTCCTCGGTCAGGAGCGCCACCCCTTCATGCACCCCTATCAAGGCGCCCCTCACGCACCGCCCCGATCCATGGCGATACACCACAGCTAGTCGAAGAGCCGCAACTCCTGCGGTTTGCCTCTAGCGATCTCCCGAACGCTCTCGCAGATCGCTGTCGCGAACGCGTCCACGTCGGCGTCCAACTCGACGACACCCTGACGCGCCTCGGGGTCGATGGCACCTCGTGGTGCAAGGACCGGCAGTCCGGTTCGGCGGCAGAGTCGGATCATCTCGCGGGTCCCCCCTTGCGGTCCACTTCGAGCGACCACGACGGCGCGTGACAAGCCAGCGACGGTGGCATTACGCGTCATCGCTTGATGCGCGTGCCAGCGGACATCCGGCGGGAACTCGCTGATGACCAGAAGCGAGTGTGGATCGCCAGCTAGACCTGCACGAGGCTTGAACCGCGCAATCCCCTCGGCAAGCACTGCGGTCGTCGTTCCACCGGAGGCAAGGGCCCCCCGGTGCGCCGCGTGATCGACGCCCCGAGCATGACCCGAAACGACATTGAGCCCCGCCTCTCCCAACCGACGCGCCAATGCCGCAACGAACGCGACATCCTTCTCTTCTGCATCTCGCGACCCGACGATGGCAACGCCGCACTGGGACAGGAGGTGCACGCTGCCACGAGCGTAGAGAATCGGCGGCAATGGCCGCTGCGGATCGAGCTGGCTCGGATAGGCCTCATGGTCGGGATGGAGGATCTCAACGCCCTCGAGGCTCGGCGGGGCCTGCGTGTCCGCGAGGCTCGCGATGAGCCGTCGGGCCGTGACCTCCCTTGCCCCTGCCGACCCGAAGAGGCGCAACAGATCGCCTTCGTCGCGCTCGCGGAGCTGACCCGCTACCAACCCGCGTTCCTTGAGGGATCTCGCGATGCGTGCCGCGGACGTCGGCCCGATGCCCTTGGTGTCGTTGATGGCGAGCCAGGCCTCCAAGTCTCGTCTCGATTCAGAGCTCACGCCGGCAGGCCCCTTTTCACTCTGCTCGCAACCAGACCCGCCACTGACGTTGCCCCCGCAGCTCGAAGAGCGGCGGCCACAGCGCTAAGCGTGGCCCCCGTGAAGAAGAGGTCGTCGATCAGCAGCAGCCGCTTCTCGGCGACCCCCTCAGCTTCGAAGGCTCCTTCGAGGTCGCGCTGCTTCTGCTCGTAGGAGCCGCCCTTCTTCATTTCGGGAGTCGACCGAGTCTTTCTGACGACGCCCTCGAGCGTCTCCAGTGCGAGACCCTCCGCCACATGAGGCGCCAAGGTGTCTGGCAGGTTCAGTCCTTGCTTGCTGTCGTGAGCGGGTACGGCAACGACTACAGAGGCCTCCAAGGGTGGCCGAGCGCACTCCGCGGAAGCCACCATCATGGCTGCGAGTTCGGGTATCGCCGAGGGATCCGATCCCTTGAAACCGTAGGGTTTGGCGCGGTAGACAAGCTCACCGACGTTCGTACGGTCGGCGCCGGGACACTGCCAGTCATAGTGATCGTCAACGGCCCAGCAGGCATCCAGGCCGTCGCAGCGCAGCCGAAGTGCAGCGATCACAGGCCGCCCAGTCGTGAGGCATTGCCGAGATGCTAGGTCGAGGAGGAGTCAACTGACGGAAGGATGTCCGAAGTCATCCCGACAGCCCAGCGAACTGCCGAAGGGTTTCTTGGGCCCCACGCTGTCAATGCACGAGCGTTCCAGGGGTGCTGACCGCCGCGGCTTCGAGCCGCCGGAGGACTTGGCGTACGCCGCGGCGATGTGAACACGCTGGGCGCCGTCGAAGGCTGCGCGCATCCGGCTGTGCAGCGCGACCTGCTGGTTCAGCCCCGGTGCGTACCTCATCGGCTCCCCGTTC
>JAWLFE010000027.1:15144-42309 GCA_041685735.1 Nitriliruptoraceae bacterium | reverse complement strand
TCCGGCCCGGTGACGCCGTCCGGCCCGGTGACGCCGTCCGGCCCGGTGACGCCGTCCGGCCCGGTGACGCCGTCCGGCCCCGCCCCGTCCGACCCGGTGGCGTGGACCCGGGCGGACCGGCCGGTTGCCGCCGGGTCGAGGGTGCGGGTGTGAGACGCTTCGGTCGGAGCGGCAGCGGCCGCGTCGTAGGTGCTCGTGTGCTCGCGCGCAACTGACGTGTGCAGGCGGGGTCGTGGCCGCCGCCAGGTCGGCTGTCCGGCGCAGATAGGCCGGTGCAGGTGGGTTGGTGGCGGGGTGGAGATCATGCATCGAACGTATGTTCGGTGGCGCGCCGCGTCAATGAGAACCTGTGAAAGGTTGTGGGAAAGTCGTGGAGCGCATCGAACAGGCTCAGACCGCACAGTGGACAACACACCGATACGCACCGACACGACACCGATACCAACCGCCGAGACGACCGCCGCGCCCGCCGGTCACCGACCGGCGCCATCGACCCCGTCGACGCGTTCCAGGAAGGCGTCGATCGCCTCGAGGTGCGAGCCGGGCCAGAAGAGCTGCCCGCAGGCGTCGCAGCGGGCCACCTCGTCGACGTGCTCGCGCGTGCGGGGCGGGAGTTCGTCGACGACGTCGTCCTTGTCGACCCGCAGCAGCCGCCCGTTGCAGGGCACGCAGCGGCTCAGCGGGTCGATGCGCCCGGCCAGGTGGAAGCGTCGCAGGACCTCCAGGGCCTGCTCGTCCGGATCGGATGACCGTGGGCAGTAGCCGTGGACGACCATCCGGCGCATCAGCAGGTGGCGGTCGCGGGTGAGCAGGATGCGCGCTTCGTCCACCGCGATGCGGGCGAGCTCGGCGTCGTCGGTGTCGGTCCGGTACCAGCAGTCGAACCCGAGCAACCGCAGTCGCCGCGTCAGCGTCCCGAGGTGGACGTCGAGCACGAACCGGGGTGGGATCGGTGGCGGGGCCACGGTCTGCTGTGGGGGGATCGGCAACACGTGGACGGGCGGGTAGGCCGCGACCCGTTCCCCTCCGGTCAGTAGGTGGTCGAAACCGACGGGACGGTCATCGACGACGATCACCCCCAGCTCGGTGTGCGGGATGCCGAGCGCCTCCAGCAGATCCTTGACCGAGCGCGGCGACCCGAACGGTGCCGTGAGTTCCCGTTCGCCGGTGAAGATGTCCAGGTCGCCGTAGACACGGACCCGGACGGCGTCGTCGCTGCTGCCGCGCGTGCCATCCATGGGTGGAGAGGGTAGGGGGAACCGGATCCTGGACGGCATGCCCCCGCTTCGTGACATCCGCCGGAGGATGGAGCCGAGGTTGGCGAGGTTCGCTGAAGGTCGGGCAGGGGGTGACCACTACGCTCAGGCCGGTTCCCGGCGGGTGTCACGCCCATATCCCAGCTCCGACGGCGACGAGGTCACCATGCGACGGATCCGGATCGGGATCGACACCGGCGGCACCTTCACCGACGTCGTCGCGTTCGATGCGTTGACCGGGAAGCTGACGACCACCAAGACGCCGTCGACGCCGGCGGATCCGTCCGTCGGCTTCATGGCCGCGGTGGACAAGGTCCTCGGTGCGGTCGGTGACGGTAAGACTGGCGCGGACGTCGCGGCGGTCAGTCACGGCACGACGGTGGCGACCAACGCGCTGCTCGAGGACCGGATCGAGCCGATGGGGTTGATCACCACAGCCGGGTACCGCTACATCCTGGAGATCGCGCGTCAGTCCGTGCCGGACGGCTACGGCAACAGCTACTTCTGGGTCAAGCCCGACCGGATCGTGCCGGTCGACCTGGTCACCGAGGTGGAGGGGCGGTTGGACGTCAGCGGCTCGGAGGTACGGCCGTTCGACGAGGAGGGCGCGGTCGAGGTGGCGCGGTGGTACCGCGAGCAGGGGATCGGAACGATCGGGGTCTGCTTCCTGCACAGCTATGCGGACGACCGCCACGAACGCGCGATGCTCGAGGTGCTCCGGCGGGAGCATCCGGAGGCGGTGGTCTCGATCTCCTCCGAGGTCCTGCGCGAGTACCGCGAGTACGAACGGACCATCACCACGCTGGTAGATGCTTCGGTCAAGCCGAAGGTCACCCGCTACATCCGTGGGATCGCCGAGCGGCTCGAGGCATACACGATGGTGACGGACGCGGCCACGGACACCGCGAGCGGAGCGTCCCTCGGTCGGGAGGCCGACCCCCCAGCGGAGGCGGCCGTGTCGATCCCCTTCTACGTCATGAAGTCGAACGGTGGCGTGCTCTCCGCCGCCGAGGTGGTGCACCAGCCGATCACCACGGTGCTGTCCGGTCCCGCGGCGGGTGCGCTCGGCGCGGCGTTGGTGTCGGGCGAGGCGGGGTACGACCGCATCCTCACGCTGGACGGCGGGGGGACCTCCACCGACGTCTCGGTAGTGCTCGGTGGTGAGCCGACGCTGACCACGGAGGGCTCCGTCGGGCGCTTCCCGTCCAAGATCCCGATGATCGACGTCGTGACCGTCGGTGCCGGCGGCGGATCGGTCGCCTGGATCAGCCCGGAGGGCACGCTCAAGGTCGGCCCGACCTCGGCAGGCGCCGATCCGGGGCCGATGTGTTACGGCAAGGGTGGCGAGCAGCCGACCGTGACCGACGCCCACCTGTTCCTGGGTCGGATCCCGCCGCACCTGTTGGGGGGCGAGATCCCCCTGGACGCGGCGGCCGCCGGCAGCGGCATCGAGCGGCTGGCCGCCGACCTCGGACTCGACCCGCACGCCGCCGCCCGCGGGATCCTGGAGATCTCCGCCTGGAACCAGGCCAACGCGATCCGTCAGATCACGGTCAAGCGCGGCTTGGACGTGCGCGGGTTCGCCATGGCGGCGTTCGGGGGATCGGGACCGCTGCTCATCTGTCGCCTGCTCGACATCCTGCAGGTCGAGGCCGTCGTCGTGCCCCTGGATCCGGGCAACCTGTCCGCGTTCGGGCTCCTGACCGTGGACGTGAAGAACGACTACGTGCAGACCCACGTCGTCAGGGACAGCGAGGTGGATCGTGACGAGCTCGGCGCGGTGTACGCGACGTTGGAGGCCAAGGCCACGGATGCGTTGACCCGCGAGGGCTTCGCCGCGGAGGATCATGCCTTCGCCCGGACGGCGGATCTGCGCTACGACGGCCAGGCCTTCGAGGTCCGCGTGCCGGCCCCGGCTGGCCCCATCGACGCGGACTTCCAGCGTGTGGTCGTCGATGCGTTCCACGACGAGCATGAGCGGCTGTACGGCTACTGCTACCGGGATGCCGCGGGCCGCTCCGGCCACCAGCACCCGGTCGAGTGGGTCAACCTGCGGGTCAGCGGCATCGGCCCGATCCAGCGCCCGCAGCTGCAGCGCCTGCCGGCCGGGGACGGTGATGTGTCGGGCGCGCGGACCGGCACGCGGCCGGTCGCCTTCGACGGTCCGCCGGTGGACACGGCGATCTTCGCCCGTGAGCACCTGCTCGCCGGCGACGTGGTCCACGGACCCGCCGTGATCGAGGAGTTCGGGTCGACCGTCCCGATCCATCCCGGCTTCGTGGCACGGGTCGATGACCTGGCCAACCTGGTCGTGACGTCTGAGGAGGCCCGCTGATGGCGACCCTGACCGGCAACGCCGCGACCGAGATCGACGGTGTCGTCCTGGAGATCGTGCAGGGCACGTTGGCCTCCATCGAGAAGGAGGTGGAGGACGCGATCGGGCGCACGTCACGCTCGCCGATGATCCGTGACGCGCACGACTACCGGGCGGGCATCTACGACCGGCTGCTGCGCAAGCTGACCGGACGGTCCTACTCCGCGCTGGTGCAGCCGGTGGTGCGGGACTTCCCTCTGGAGACGATGCGCCCCGGGGACGTGTACTTCCACAACGATGTCTACCTGTCCGAGGGCGGCATCGGGCACCTGCCGGACCTGTGCGTGACGGTGCCCGTGTTCGAGGGCGACGAGGTCGTCGCGTTCGTGCAGGCGTTCGGGCACCACGACGACATCGGTGGCGGCGTACCGGGGTCGATGCCGTCGGGCGCGACCAGCGTGTACGAGGAAGGGCTGATGGTCCCGCCGATCAAGCTGTGGGATCAGGGCGTGCCCAACGACGCGGCGATCCGGATCATGACCCGCAACTCGCGGATGCCGGAGTCGTTGGCGGGTGACCTGGATGCGGAGTGCTCCGCCTGTCTGATGGGCTCGCGGCGTGTGAGCGAGCTGTTCGAGCGCTACGGGCGGGGCATCGTCGAGGCGTGCTTCGACGCGGTGATCGCGAACAACACGCAGACCTACCGGCGCGAGATCCTGTCGAAGATCCCGGACGGGACCTACGTCTGGGAGGACTACGCGGAGCACGACGGGGTCGACGAGCCGCGGCTGCACGCGCAGCGGATCACCCTGACCAAGACCGCCGGGGACGGTGATCCGACCAGCGACGACGGCGCGAAGCTGATCATCGACTTCACCGGCACCTCGCCGCAGGCCAAGGGGCCGATCAACCACTGCGGCGACTACGCCGACGGTAACTTCCTGAAGAAGTGGCTCGGGCCGATCCTGCGCAACCTCGCGGACACCCCCGAGCGCATGGCGGAGCTGGACGTCAACGAGGGCATCGTCGACCTGATCGAGATGCGCTTCCCGGACAAGGGCACGCTGCTGACCCCGATCTTCCCGGCGCCGACCAACGCCCGGACGTTCGTGATCCTCCGACTGCTCGGCGTGCTGTCGGGGGTGCTGGCCAAAGCGGTCGACGGCCGGATGCCGGCCGACCAGGAGACGATCCGCTACACCGGCGTGTACGGCAAGCGGGCGGACGGCAGTCCCTACCTGATGCGTGAGGTGCTCGGTGGTGGCTCGGGCGGCCGGTACTACGCCGACGGTGAGGACACGATCCACGTCGTACCCGATTCCCGCAACCTGCCGACCGAGTTCACGGAGTCTCGGTTCCCCTTCCGCGTCGAGCAGCTCGGCCTCGCGCAGGACTCCGGGGGAGCGGGGCAGTACCGGGGAGGACTCGGCTACGAGAAGCACATCCGGATGCTCGAGGACGCGTACTTCATGTGCATCGCGGACCGCTCGATCCTGTCCTGTTGGGGGGTCAAGGGTGGCAGAGCCGGCCAACCCTTCCAGGTCACGATCGACCCGGGCGGCCCGAACGAACGGCACATGGACGGCCTGGTCGACGACGAGCCCGTCGCCGTCGGCGAGGTCATCCGCATCCGCACCACCGGCGGCGGTGGGTGGGGGGATCCGCTCGAGCGTGACCTCGACCTGGTGCGGCGCGACGTGCGGTGGGGCAAGGTCTCACGGCAGGCTGCCGAGCGCGACTACGGCGTCGTGATCACGGGACCGGCCGCGACCCCGTCGGTCGACGAGGCCGCGAGCGTTGCCCGGCGGGCCCGGCTGCGTGACGACCGTGGCGAGGTGGCGTTCTTCGACCGCGGTCCCGGGTACGCGCGGTTGGACCCGGATGGGCGGTCCGCGCCGGAGGTCGACACGATCTGACGGGGCGGTTCGACACGATCAGGCAGGGCCCTCGTCGCGGGCGACCGGCAGGTTGATGCCGGCCAGCCTGCTGCCGACCCGCACGACGACGGTGGCCGCGGTACCGGCGATGACCGCGATCAGCGGGTCCACCGGCATCAGCAGGCCCGTCACCGCAGCACCGACGGCGCCAGCGGCGGCGTAGAAGTCCCCAGATCGGTAGAGCACGACGGGGACCTCGCCGGTCAGCAGGTCACGGATGATGCCCCCACCGACACCGCTGACCGTGCCGGCGAAGACCACCCCCCAGAACCCGAAGCCCACCTCCGCGGCCCGTTGCGCCCCCAGTGCGGCGAAGAGCGCGAGACTGGCCGTGTCGAACACGTACAGGATCCGCCCC
Source organism: Nitriliruptoraceae bacterium (assembly GCA_041685735.1). Lineage (GTDB taxonomy): Bacteria > Actinomycetota > Nitriliruptoria > Nitriliruptorales > Nitriliruptoraceae > CSSed11-175R1. The sequence continues at coordinate 36,444 of JAWLFE010000027.1, read as the reverse complement.
TGCGGTAGGTGACGATGCAGCGCGAAGACCAGCAGGCCGGTGGCGAGGATCGACCACAGCAGAGGCTCGTTGGTCAGCGATGCCGGTGGGATCGTCCCGGCGATGACGTCGCGGATCGACCCGCCGCCGACCGCGGTCACGAAGGCGAGCACCAGCACACCGACGACGTCGAACCGCTTGTGGACCGCGGTCAGGGCGCCGCTGACCGCGAAGGTGATGGTGCCGATCAGCACCAGGATCTCTTCACCCACCCACCGGCCTTCCATCGTCAACGGTGGCTCGCAGTCAAGCAGGCGGGTACCGAGGTTCAGTCGGCGGTCAGCGCGTCCCGCAGGACCCCCAGGCGCTCCGGGGACAGCCGGAACCAGGCCCAGCGGCCCCGTTGTTCGCGCCGCAGGAGGCCGGCGTCGACCAGGATGGAGAGGTGGTGGCTGACCGTCGGCTGTTTGCGGTCGACCAGCGCCGGCAGGTCGCAGGCACACAGCTCGCCGTCCGGGGCGTTGGCGATCAGCGACAGCAGGCGCAACCGGACCGGGTCGGCCAGGACCTTGAAGGCCGCCGCGAGGTCCTCGGCCTCCGGCGCGGACAGGGCGGCATCGAGGACCGGGTCGCAGCAGGGAGCGATCTCACGGACCTTCATCGGCTACCTCCCACCTCTGCGGGGACCCCTCGACGGAACCGGATCTCCTTGAGCATCGTGGCCAGGGTAGGTGCTGCACGACCGGCCGGTCGTGCGGCACACTGTCGAGATGCGCCGTCTTCGATCCGAGTCACCCTTGGTCAGTGCAGCGCGCCGTGCGGGCGTGACCGATGAGCGGGTCCTGACCGCGGTCGCGGAGATCCCACGCGAGGCCTTCGTGCCGAACGATCGGCGCGGCGAGGCGCAGCGCGACCGGCCGATCCGCATCGGGCAGGGTCAGACCACATCGCAGCCATCGCTGGTCGCCATGATGTGTGCCGCGTTGGAGTTGGGTGGGACCGAGCGGGTGCTGGAGATCGGGACCGGACTCGGGTACCAGGCGGCGCTGCTGAGCCAGCTCGCCGCCGAGGTCGTCACGGTCGAGCGGCACGCGGAACTCGCCGAGGGCGCCCGACGGAACCTCGAAGCTGTCGGGATCGGCAACGTCACCGTCGTCACGGGGGATGGCACCCGCGGTGCGGTCGATCGGGCGCCGTTCGACGCCGTGATCATCGCCGCGGCCACACCGCAGGTGCCGACCGCTCTGGTGCAGCAGCTCCGCCCTGGCGGGCGCCTGGTGGCACCCGTCAGCGAGACCGGCGTGGAGCAGGTCCTGGTGTACACGCGTGAACAGGAGGCGTTGACCGAACGGCGCCGGCTGACCGCAGCGAGGTTCGTGCCGCTGGTGGCCGGTTCGGATGATGCCTGACGGTGGGCAGGACCGGTCAGCGCACCACGACGACGGTGCAGTGGGCGTGTCCGATGACCTTCTGGGAGACCGATCCGACCCGGAGCCCGCGGAAGCCGCCCCTGCCGCGGTTGCCGACCACGACCAGGTCGGCCTGCTCGCTCATGTCGATCAGGGTCCGGGCGGCGTCGCGGGCGACGACGACCGTCTTGACCACGACGCCGGGAGGGGTGCTCTCGAGCGATCCCAGTGCCGTCTGGACGACCCGATCGGCCTGCTGCCGGGCGATGGCCTCGAGCTGCTCGCGCTCCTCGCTCTGCTGGGCGGTCACACGTTCCAGGGTTCCGGCCGGCATGTGTGAGTAGGCCGGGGCGTAGCGGTTGCGTGGGCTGGCCGGGCGGTGGGCGTGGACGACGAGGACCGCGGCATCGACGTGCTTGGAGGCCTCTTCCACCGCGTAGTGCAGCGCGCGCGTCGATGGCTCTGAGCCGTCGACCCCGACGATGATCTCATACATGATGTTGCTCCAGTGTCTCGCGTCGGCGCCGGGTTCGGCGGGGTGGTTCGAGGGCGGGTGGTGGGGTGGATCGAGGGAGGGTGGTGGGATGCAACAAGAGTGCCGGCACCCCCATCATCGGCCGCCACCACCGGTGCGAGCAGGGCCGTGGCGCGCGGATCGAGCGGGGGGAGGACCCGACGGGCACGTCTGGGGCGACCCGAGGATGCCGGAGGGGGGCGTCACGGCGGTCGCGGGGGTGGTGTGGATCGGCTCTAGGCTGCGCGACCTGTTGTCGCTGTCCTGCGTCGAGCCTTCCGGGAGCTATCCGTGAACGATGATACACCCGCCCCCCAGCCGTCCGCTGGTCCTCTGAGTGGTCTGACGGTCATCGACCTCTCACGTGCGCTCGCCGGCCCATACGCGTCCATGATGCTGGCCGATGCGGGCGCGGACGTCATCAAGGTCGAGCGTCCCGACGGGGGGGACGACTCCCGGGGATGGGGGCCACCGTTCGTCGGGGAAGGTGATGGACGGGAGTCGGGCTACTTCCTGTCGGTCAACCGGTCGAAGCGGTCGATCACGCTCGACCTCAAGCAGGAGGCGGACGTCGCGCGCTTGCGCGGACTGCTGGCGACCGCCGACGTCCTGGTCGAGAACTTCCGACCTGGTGTCATGGAGCGCCTGGGGCTCGGGCCGGACGCGCTGGAGCAGCTCAACGAGCGCCTCGTGGTGCTGTCGATCACGGGGTTCGGCGAGGGGGGACCGGACGGGCACCGCTCCGGGTTCGATCAGATCCTGCAGGGTGAGGCCGGTCTGATGGGGATCACGGGCCCGGTCGGTGGCCCTCCCACCCGAGCGGGGGTGCCGATCACCGACATCCTCGCGGGGATGTTCGGTGCCTACGGGGTCAGTTCGGCGCTGCGGGAGCGTGAGGTGACCGGACGTGGGCAGCGGGTCACCACCTCGTTGTTGGCGGCCGGCGTGGCCGTCCACGCCTACCAGGGGACCCGCTACACGATCGGTGGCGAGGTGCCGGCGCCGGGTGGCAACCGTCACGCGTCGATCGCGCCGTACGGCGCGTTCACCTGTGCCGACGGTTACATCAACATCGCGGTGGGCTCCGAGGGACTGTGGCGTCGGTTCGCGCCGGTCGCGGGGCTCGATCCGGATGACCCGAGGTACGCGACCAACCGTGACCGGGTCGACAACTACGACGACCTCGAGGCGGCGATCAACGCCGCGTTCATCGGTGAGCCGGTCGACATGTGGATGGAACGCCTGGACGATGCGGGTGTCCCGGCGGGTCGGATCCGGACGATGGACGAGGTCTACGCCTGGGAGCAGGTCGAGCATCTGGGTCTGATCGACCGGGTCGCCCATCCGAGCGCGGGGGAACTCGAGCTGCCGGGTGCCCCGGTGCGCTGGTCGCGCTCGGGCCGTCGGCCGGCGGCACCGCCACCGCGCCTGGGCGAGCACAACGATGAGGTCCTCGGCGAGCGCTAGCGTGCGGGGATCCGCCGGGGAGGCGCGGGCCCGGATCGACCGTGCGCCGACGCGCCCCCGCCGGAGCCACGTACCGATCAGGAGACGACCATGGTGACCCCCCACATCAGCGCCGGTCCCGGAGAGTTCGCGGACACCGTGCTGCTGCCCGGTGACCCGCTGCGGGCCGAACACATCGCGCGGACCCACCTCGACGATGCCCGACAGGTCACGGCGGTCCGCAACGCGCTCGGCTTCACGGGCAGCTTCAAGGGCATGCCGGTCTCCGTGCTCGGGACGGGGATGGGCATCCCGTCGGCATCCATCTACTGCCACGAACTGGTGACCGAATACGACGTCACGCGACTGGTCCGGGTCGGTTCCTGCGGTGCGCTCCAGGATCGCGTGGCGATCCGGGACGTCATCCTGGCGGCGGGGGCGTGCACCGACTCGCAGGTCAACCGGGCGCGGTACGACGGTCTGGACTTCGCCGCGATCGCTGATTTCGGGTTGCTGCGGGCGGCGTCGGATGCCGCTGCGGCCCACGGGATCGCGGTCCACGTCGGCAACGTCCACAGCGCCGATCTGTTCTACGACCCCCGGGACGGTCTGGTCGCCACGATGTCGGGGATGGGCGTGCTCGGTATCGAGATGGAGGCGGCGGGGATGTACGGCGTCGCGGCCGAGCAGGGTGTGCGCGCGCTCGCCGTGCTGACCGTCAGCGACCACCTGCTGACCGGTGAGCAGACATCATCCGACGAACGCCAGAGCACCTTCGACGAGATGGTGACCATCGCCCTCGAAGGTCTGGTCATCGACGCCTGAGCGGGCGGCGCGAAGGTCCCCGACCGGCGTCAACCGAGGACGTCGACCTGTCAGGTCAGCTGGGCGACGTGATCGCGCGCTCCGGGGCCTGGGCCGGCAAGCCGCCGGAGCGGCCAGCCCGGTCGGCCAGGAGTCCGGCCAGGGTGGACAGGGCGATCTCCGCCGGTGCCTTCGAGCCGATATCGAGCCCGATCGGTCGTTGGACGGTGGCGATCAGATCGTCGGCCACCCCTTCGGTCCGCAGCGCCGGTCCGTGGGGGCCGGCATGGCGGGGCGAGCCCATGATCCCGATCCACCGTGGTGCCGCGGTGACCAGTGGTGCCATCACCGGTCCGAGGTCGTCACGGTGGTGGTCGGTGACCACGACATCCGCGTGGGGTGCGATCGCCAGGCGGTGTGGGTCATCGACGATCAGGTCGGCGGCTGCCCGGTGGGCCAGGGTGACGTGTGCGGGGTCCGGCTCCACCAGCACCGTGCGGAAGCCGAGTTCGCGGCCCCAGGCCAGCAGGTACGACGCGACCTCGGTGCCGTACACGGCCACCAGTTCGCGTTCCTCGCTCCGGGCATCCGGGGCGTTGCCGTGCGCGACCGCACAGTTCGGGTCGGTCGTCGGGTCACGGGTGGGGTCGGCGCTTGCGTGGTCGCTCGTTGCCGCGTCCGTCCCAGGGTGCACGTCGGTGGGCGCGTCAGGCTGCACGTCGTCGCTCACGGGGACTCCGGGGTTCGGCGGCTACGGTCCGTTCGAGCGTAGGCCAGGCGGGGCCCGTCGTGTCGGGTTCCGCGGACGAGCAGGATCGATCGAGGTGGGCACGTGACGACGCACGATCCGGCACACGAGGCGCCACCGCGCGCACCGGCGCGGCCGGCCGACGCCGTCGCGATGGCGGACGCCCTGGGGCGACGCAGCTACCTGGCCGACCGAGCGTTGGCCACGGTGCTGCACCTGGCACTCCGGCTCGGCCGGCCGCTGCTGCTCGAGGGTGACGCCGGGGTCGGCAAGACCGAAGCGGCCCGCTGCCTGGCCGAGGTGCTGGGTGCCCAGCTGGTGCGCCTGCAGTGTCACGAGGGACTCGACCGGTCACAGGCCCTGTACGCATGGGATCACCCGCGCCAGCTGCTGCACCTGCGGGCCGTCGAGGCCGCCGGGGAGCGGCCCGATGAGGGCGAGCTGTACAGCGAACGTTTCCTGCTGGCCCGGCCGCTCCTGCAGGCGGTCCGGCTGGGCGAGCGGGCCGTCCTGCTGATCGACGAGGTCGACCGTGCGGACGACGAGTTCGAGGCCTTCCTGCTGGAGCTGCTCAGCGACTTCCAGCTGTCGATCCCGGAGGTGGGCACGATCCGGGCGCCGTCCCCACCGGTGGTGGTCATCACGTCGAACCGCACCCGCGAGCTGTCCGACGCGCTGAAGCGGCGCTGCCTGTACCACTGGATCGATCATCCGGATGTGGACCGTGAGACCGCGATCGTGGAGGCCCGCGCGCCGGCCGTGCCGCCAGCGATGGCCGCCCGCGTCGCCCGGATGGTCGCGACGCTCCGGGACCTCGGGCTCTACAAGCCTCCCGGGGTCGCGGAGACGATCGACTGGGCACGGGTGCTGGGTGACCTCGACGCCGAGCGGATCGATCGCGAGGCGGTCATCGATTCGCTTGGCGTGGTCGTCAAGGACCACGACGATCTCCAGACCGTCCGTGCTGCCATCGACGAGCTGCTCGCGTCATGACCGCGGAGGTCCCGGCTGGGTCCTGGTCCGTCGGGTTGGCGGCGGCGCTGCGCCGTGCGGGGATGCAGGTCGGGACGGGACAGGTGATCGCCTGCCGTCGCGCCCTGGCGGTCCTGGATGAGCGCGATCGGATCGACCGGTACCTGGCCGGCCGGAGCTGCCTGGTCAACGACCCTGAGGATCTGGAGCTCTACGACCGGGTGTTCGCATGGCACGAAGCCGCCCAGGGTGGGCCTGAACGTGGAGCGGTCGCCGAACCCCCGCCGGATCCGGTGGGGCTCGATGCGTCCTCGGATCGCGGTGGGTCGGACGGTGGCCCCGCCGACGGGTCGTTGCAGGCGGGCGCGGTCGCGTCGGACCGGGAACGCCTCCGGGGGCGTCGGTTCAGTGAGATGACCGACGAGGAGCGCGCGCGGGTCGGTCGGATGCTCGAGCAACTGCACGTGGCGCTGCCCCGGCGCACCTCCCGCCGATCGCGCCCCGGTCGGGGGCGGGAGCTCGACCTGGCACGCACCCTCGAACGGGCGGTGGAGACCGACGGCGAACCCATCGATCGCGTGTTCCGTGCGCGTCGTCGCCGCCCACGACGGCTCGTGGTGCTCCTGGACGTCTCCGGTTCGATGGCAAGCCACGCGCGTGTGCTGCTGCGCTTCGCGGTGGCTGCGCGACGGGCGGCGGAACGCGACCCGGCGAGTCACGTCGAGGTGTTCGCGTTCGGGACCCGGCTGACCCGCCTGTCCGATGCGCTCGCCGCGCGCGACCCGGACCGGGCGATCACGCTCGCCGCGGACCGGGTGGTCGACTGGGAGGGCGGGACGCGCATCGGCGCCTGTGTCGAGGATCTCGTGCGGACCTGGGGTCCGCGTGGGATCCTGCGTGGCGCGGTGCTGGTGATCTGCTCGGACGGGCTGGAACGAGGCGACCCGACGCAGCTCGCGACCGCACTGGCGCGCCTGCGGCGACACACCCATCGCATCGTGTGGGTCAACCCGTTGGCTGGCGACCCCCGGTACCGGCCGACGCAGCGGGGGATGGCCGCCGCGATGCCGTCCATCGACGTGCTCGTGCCGGGTGACACCCTGGGTGGCCTGGAGCAGCTGGCATCGACGCTGCACAACCTGCGCTGAGGGGCGAGGGTCCGGGCCGTCCGTTCGTCCGAGGCGTTCGCAGTACCGTCCGAGGTCATGGAACTGCTGGAGCGTTCGGTCCTCGGCATCAACCTGCTGGACCTGCTGCTGATCGTCGTCCTCGTGCTCACCGCGCTGGGCGGCTTCCGTGCTGGCCTCATCTCACGGTTGAGTGGCTGGATCGGCCTGCTCGCGGGCCTGGTGGTGTCCTTCTTCGCGGTGCCGGTGGTGCTGGGCTTCTTCGACGGCGGTGCGCCGATCACCCGCTTCCTGATCGCCATCGCGACGCTCAGCGTCACCGTGGCGGTGCTGTCATCGCTGTTCCAGCGGATCGGCCTCGGGCTGGTCCGGGTGATCCACCGCACCCCCCTGCGGGGGGTCGATCGGGGTGCCGGAGCGGTCGCGGCCGTGGCGGTGCTCGGTGTGCTGCTGTGGCTCCTGATCCCGGCGGCGGCGTTGGTGCCCGGGAGCATCTCCGCGCAGGTGCGCACCTCGGCGGTCCTCGGCGCGGTCCAGCAGGTGACCCCGCCGCCGCCCGATGCGATCGGGGCGCTCGGCAACCTCGTCGACCGGAGCCGGTTCCCGGACGTCTTCGATGATCTCCGCCCGGCGCCCGACACCGGGCCGCCGCCGTCGGAGATCCCCGTCCCGCCGGCGGTCGTGGAGGCCGCGACGGCGTCCACGGTCCGCGTCAACAGCACGGGCTGCGGCCGTCGGTACGTCGGCTCCGGCTGGACGGTGGCCGATGGGCGGGTGGTGACCAACGCCCACGTCGTCGCCGGTGCGGACGAGATCACCGTGCGCCGCCCGGACGGACAGGTACGTGACGCGCAGGTCGTGCGGTTCGACGCCGACCGGGACCTCGCGGTGCTCGAGGTCGCGGACCTCGGGCAGGCACCGCTGGCGTTCGGTGCGGTCCTCGACGGGGGCGACGGTGCGTCGATCGGCTACCCCGGCGGGCAGGAGGTGGCACGGGTCGCGCCGGTGTCCGTCCGGGAGCAACGCACGACCAACGGTCGGGACATCTACCGGGAGCGACCCGCGACGCGGGAGGTCGTCTTCCTCGCCGCGGAGCTGCGTCAGGGTGACTCCGGATCGCCCGTGATCGACGCGAACGGCGACGTGGTCGGCATCGTGTTCGCCATCTCACCGGACCGGCGGACCACCGCCTACGCGTTGGCGCCCGAGGAACTCGAAGCCGTCCTGGCCGGCCCCGCGACCCGCGACCCCGGTCGGTGCCTGTGACGCCGGGGTGGCGGCGTCCGCGCCCCCGTCGCTAGAACGTCCCCATGGATGCCCTGGAGCTGTTGCGCACGCTGGTCGACCCGGTGCGGTTGGGGATCATCGGTGCGGTCGCGGTCCGGCCGCAGCGTTCCGTGGAGCTCGCGGAGCGGACGGGACAGGACGTGGAGGATGTGCTCCGCACCCTTGCGCCACTGGTCCAGTCGGGTCTGATCGCCCACGAGGCCGGCGGCTACCGGTTGGTGGTCGAGGCGTGGCGGGCGATCGCGCAGGACCTGCCGCAGGACGCGGCTGCCAGTCCCCGGGTGTCGTTCGGGATGACCCGCGATGAGTCCGTGGTCCTCGGTCGCTACTTCCGGGGGGACCGGCTGGTGGAGCTACCGGCGCAGCGCAGCAAACGGCTGGTCGTGCTCGAGCGGTTGGCGCTCGAGTTCGAACCGGGCGTGCGCTACGCCGAGTCGGTGGTCAACGAGCTCCTCGGTCGGTTCTTCGACGACCATGCCACGCTCCGGCGCCAGCTCGTGGACGAGGGCTTCGTCGACCGTGCGGGCGGAGAGTACTGGCGGTCCGGCGGACGGGTCGTGTGACGGTGGTGGCGGTCCGCCGTCAGCCGCGGCTCGCAGCGGGGCTCGGTTCGGCACCCGGCCGGAACGCTAGGCTCCGGACCGTTCCGCCTCGCCGGCCACAAGGAGCACAACCGTGGGGGAGTTCGTCAACCTCGAGGTCGATGCGGAGCGTCGCGTCGGCACGATCCGGATCGATCGGCCCCCGATGAATGCGCTGGCCACGCAGGTCTGGCAGGAGATCGAACAGGCGACCATCGAGGCGAGCGATCGGGACGACGTCGGTGCGCTGGTCGTCTGGGGCGGACCGAAGGTGTTCGCGGCCGGGGCGGACATCAAGGAGTTCCCCGACTGGACCTACCAGAGCGCCACCGACGGGGGACAGGTGCTGCACCGCAGCCTCGATGTCCTGGCCCGCGCGCCGATGGTCACGATCGCGGCGATCAACGGCTACGCGCTCGGTGGGGGTTGTGAGCTCGCGATGGCGTGTGACTTCCGGTTCGCCGCCGACAACGCCAAGATGGGCCAGCCCGAGATCCTGCTCGGTCTGATCCCGGGTGCCGGCGGGACGCAGCGGCTGCCTCGGCTCGTCGGCCTGTCGAAGGCCAAGGAAATGGTCTTCTCCGGCCGCATGGTCGACATGGTCGAGGGTGAGCGCATCGGCCTGGTCGACGCCGTGTTCCCGGTCGACGACCTGTACGACGAGGCGATGACGGCCGCCGCCCGCTACGCCGCCGGCCCGTTCGCGTTGCGCCTGGCCAAGCGGGCGCTGGAGGACGGCACAGAGATGCCGCTGGACCAGGCCCTGCGGCTGGAACGCCAACTGTTCGCGGAGTGCTTCGCGACCGAGGACGCGGCCACCGGGATCGCCAGCTTCCTCGAACATGGACCCGGCAAGGCCGATTTCTCCGGCCGCTAGGAGCCCCGATGTCCGCCGACCCGACCGGCCCCACCCTGCGGGCCGTGCCCGACTCCACCGGCACGACCCCCGACCCCACCGGCACGGCCCCCGACCCCACCGGCACGGCCCCCGACCCCACCGGCACGGCCCCCGACCCCACCGACGCCGACCCGAGCCTGCCGGTCGACACGTCCCGGATGGACGTCAAGACCAAGCAGGCCGCCTACCACGACTGGGAGGCGCGGACCTACGACGAGAAGTTCTCGATCTCCTACGACGAGCGCTGCATCATCTACGCGCGTGACCGGTTCCGGAAGGTCGTGCCGGAGGGCGCGGGCTTCGACCGGGTGCTGGAGGTCGGGGCGGGGACCGGGTTCTTCCTGATCAACCTCGCGCTCGGTGGCTGCCTCGGCGAGGCGGCGTTGGAGGCGACCGACATCTCGCAGGGGATGCTGGATGTCTGCGAGCGCAACGGCCAGGAGCACGGGCTGACGATCGCCACCCGTCAGGGCGATGCGGAAGCGCTGCCCTACGACGACGACAGCTTCGACCTGGTCGTCGGGCACGCCTTCATCCACCACCTGCCGGTCCCCGGCGCGGCCATCCGCGAGATGCACCGCGTGCTCAAGCCGGGTGGGACCCTGGTGATCGCCGGCGAGCCGACCGAGATCGGTGACCGGGTCTCCTGGGCGGTCAAGAACACCACCTACCGCACCTTCCGGGCCGTGACCGCGGTCCCCGGCCTGCGGGGGATCCGCAAGCCAACGCTCCACGAATCCGGCGCCTCGACCGCCGACCAGACGCTGGCGGGACTCGAGTACGAGGTCGACCTGCACACCTTCCGACCCAAGGACGTCGAGCACCTCGCCCGACTCGTCGGCTTCGGTGAGGTCGAGGTCGTGACCGAGGAGTTGACCGCCAACTGGTTCGGGTGGGCCGTGCGCACGATCGAGGGCTCCACCCGCCCCGGGGTGCTGGGGACGCGCTGGGCCTTCGGGGCCTACAACGGCTACCTCAAGCTGGCCGAACTGGACGACCGCGTCCTGGCGCGGTTCGTGCCCCGCAGCCTGTTCTACAACCTGATCCTCCACGCGCGCAAGCCCTACCCGACGTGACCGGCGCCATGTCCGAGCCGATGGACGACCCCGTCTCCCAGCCCGATCTCGGCAGCGCCAGCGACATCGAGGTCGCGGCCACGGACGCCCTGCGGGAGCACACCGAGGCGCTCGTCCGGGCGGAGATCGGGCGGGAAGCGGCGGCCCGCGCGTCCCGACTGGGCGACGACCTGCTGGCCGACGCCGGCGTGCCGCCACACCTGCGTCGCCCACCGCTTCGGCTGCGCTACCCGCGGTGGGGGTGGCGGGAGTCGATCCGTACCGCGGTCGAACGGCGCATGTACACACCGCAGTACTGGCGGCTGTACCGCCGCGCGGCCTGGCACCGTGCCAGGGCGGCGGCGACCGGGCAGCGCATCGAGTTCCAGGGGATGCTGTTCACCGGCAAGCGCGTGGAGTTCCGCGCTCGCCCGGGGCACGGGCGGCTGGTCGTCGGGCCGTGGTGCTGGATCGGCAACGACAACAAGCTGCGCGCACACGAGGGGCAGCTGACCCTGGGCGGCAAGGTGGTGATGGGGCGCGACAACGTCGTGAACTGCTACCTCGACGTCGAGGTGGGGGACGCGTCGATCCTGGCGGACTGGATCTACGTCTGCGACTTCGATCACCGGTTCGACCGGCTGGACGTGCCGATCAAGGACCAGGGGATCGTGACGACCCCGACCCGCATCGGACGGGATGTGTGGATCGGTGAGAAGGCCAGTGTGCTGCGGGGCGTGGACGTCGGCGACGGCTCGGTGATCGCGAGTCACTGCCTGGTCAACGCCGACCTGCCGCCGTTCTCGATCGCGGTGGGGGTCCCGGTGCGCGTCGTGCGGTCCCGGCTGCCTGCGGGGATGGACGCTGAGGAAGCCGCCGATCGGCTCCGACGTGGCCTGCCGCTGCCCGGCGACCCGTTGGAGGCCTGACCGCGGCACTCCGGTGTCCCGCCGATGCGGATCTGCGTGGGTCAGCGACGCAGATCCGTCGGGGGCTCGGTGTCGGACCTCTCGCTGTTGAGCGCGGCGATGCGCTCGAGGGTTCGGGCGTCGCGTGCGCGGCGGGTGGCGGTGTCCGCCTCCTCGCGCTCCTTCGCCCACCGCATGAACAGCACGGCGATGATGCCCCACAGCATGAACCCCCCGACGACGTTCATCACGATGCCGGCGGCCTGCTGATCCTGGACCGGGTCGAAACTCAGCCAGAGAGGCGGAGCGAGTTCGTACAGCCCGTACAGCGGCAGGGGCGAGAACGTCAGGAACGCCGCGGGGACGAACATCAGCACGCTGGAGGCGAACAGGTAGAACGCCCGGATCGGCTCCTGGATGGCGTTGCGCTCATGGGCGGGACGCAGCGCCGGCCACCACCACACCAGCGCCGCCCCCAGGTGCAGGACGTCGACGCTGAACGATCCCAGTTGCGTGGCCTTCAGCGTGTCGACCGCGACCGGCAGGTGCGTGCCGAACAGCACCGCGTTGAAGATCAGCAGGGCCACGGGCCAGGACGTGACGGCGGCCAGGGTCCGTTGCCGGCGCGACCCCTCCGGGAACCACTGCGCCACCAGCCACGTGGGGATCCCGGAGATCAGCAGGGGCGCGGCGACCATCGTGTAGATGACGTACCGGCCGATGCCGACGGTGGCGAGGTAGCCGACCCCCAACTGGCCGATGGGCCATTCGGAGACGATGAACAGGGCCAGGACGCCCAGCACCCACTGGCGGGTGCGCTTCGGGTCCAGCGCTCGCCCCGCGCGGCGGTGGCTGTAGATGTAGCCGCCGATCATCGTGCCGGCGACGATCCAGACACCGATGAACGGGGTGTAGCGCCAGGTCCAGACCTGGCCCGTGCTGGAGCACCACCAGGCGACGTTCACGTCGTCACCTCGGGGTCGCCGCCGCGGGTCACCATTCCTCGATCATCCGTGGCAGGTCGACGGTCCAGTCGGAGCGTCGTGTCCCGAACGGCCACACGCGCTGGGCCTGCCCGTCGCTGTCGAACCCGATGACCTGTGCGGGGTGGCCGATCAGGTCTCCCTCGCCGCGCGGGTCGGGCCCCTCGACGATGGGTCCGGGCAGATCCAGGGCGGCGAGCGCCTCCTCCACCACCTCGATGTCGCTGTGCAGGCCGGTGATGCGCGGGTGGAAGTTCTGGAGGTACTCCTCGATGCGTTCCGGTGTGTCGCGGTCCGGATCGACGGACACGAAGACGACGTCCAGGTCGTCGAAGCTCACGCCGACCTCACCCATCGCGGAGGCGATGGCGGCCAGGTGGATGGGACAGATGTCGGGGCAGCTGGTGTAGCCGAAGAACAGCAGCGTCGGGTCGCCGAGGAAGTCGGTGCCGAGCTCGACCGGGTCGTTGGAGGTGTCCAGCAGGGTCACCTCCGGCAACTCACGATCCAGATCGATGGGGATGCCGCGCCAGCCGTCGGGCTGGGCCTCCAGGCCGGTGGCGCTGAGCGCCGTCGAGGTCGTCGGGCTGCACCCCGCGGCGATGACCGCGAACGCGGCCAGAGCGACCACCAGGCGCGTGGCGGGGGAGCGTCCAGTCATCCAGGCGTTCCAGTCGATCCGGTCGGGAGATGGCGGGTCGGCGGGCCTCAGTCCTCGTCGAGCGTGTCGTCGAGCCCATCGTCGTCGAACGACTCCTCGGCGAGGTCGAGCAGGGGGACGACCTCGACCGGCACGGTGACGGCATCGGACCGGTCGAAGCGCAACGTGAGCTCGAAGGTACCGCCCTCCACGACCGTCTCGTCCGGCACCACCATCATCAGGTGCAGCCCGCCGGGACGCAGCCGGGTCGTCTCACCTGCCGGTAGGGGGACCGTGTCGAGCTGCCGCATGGTCGCCCGGCCATCCTCGATCTCGGTGACGTGCAACTCGACCCCCAGCGCCGCGGGCGTCGTGGCCTCGAGCAGCTCATCGTCGCCGTCGCCGTCGTTGGTGATCGCCACCACGATCTGGGAACTGCCCGACGTGGGGACGGCTGCCTGCGCCGGGGACACGGACAGGTCGGGTGTCCCGCTGGGACCGCACGCGCTGAGGACGACCAGCAACAGCAGCACGGTGACGGTCGCGATGGCGGCACGGGGGCAGGACGGCGTCATGGGGGCTCCGGGGCGGTCCTCGGCGGCTCAGAGGCTCGCGAGCACCTGAGCGCAGATGATCTTGGCGATGAACGTCGGGGGGAACAGCAACGCGTAGGCGAGGTTGACGCGGTCGTCCCCGCCGGTCCGCTCGACCGCGAACGCGAGGATGGCCGGTTGGTTCTGTGCTCCCGCGATGGTGCCCGCCAGGCGCGGCGAACCCAACTCCATCGCGCGCCCGAGCAACAGGAGCGCGACCGCGGCGATGAGGGTCAGCGCGGCCCCGAAGCCGAGCAGCACGAGGCCGACCGTGGTCTGCAGCGCGTCGGCGAGTTCCGGGCCGGCGCCCAGCCCGACCGTCCCCAGGAAGAGCAGGATGCCCAGCTGGCGCAGCGCCTGGTTCACGGCGTAGGGCAGTTGCCAGGACACCGGACCGGTGTGCCCGACCCGTCCGAGGGCCAGGCCGACCAGCAGCGGTGCCGCGGCCGTGCCGAGCTGCAGGGTCGTCCCGGCCAGGGGGATCGGGATCAGCCCGACCCCCAGCCCGAGCAGCAGACCGGCCGAGAACCCGATCGGGTCCGCGACGACCACGGCGCGTTCCGAGTCCCCGAGTTCCTGCACGACCTCGTCGAGGCGATCCCGGGGTGCGACCACCCGGATCCGGTCGCCGAGTTCGACGACCAGGTCCGGTGCGGCCACCAGATCGACGTCCCCCCGGCGGACGAACCCGGCGACCGCATCGAACCGACCGAGGCCGAGGCCCGCCACGGTCTCGCCCGCGTAGCGGGCGTTGGACAGCACCACGCGCCGGAAGTCGATCTGGTGCCGGTCCAGTGGCAGGTCGTCGTCGGCGGCGTGCCCGAGGTGCTCCGTGAACGCTGCGACGGTGGACTCTGGGCCGATCACGGTGACGATGTCTCCGGGCTGCAGGCGCAGGTCCCCGTCGGGCGTGCGCTCCTCGTCGCCGCGTCGGACGCGGGAGAACACCAGCGTCTGTCCGTCGAACCCGGTGAGCTCATCGAGCGTCGGGAGCCCGTCGCGGGTCACCTCGACGTTGCTGTAGGTGGCGGCCTGTGGCGGGTCGCGGTCCTCGGCGGTTGGGCGGGCGCGCGACCACCGGGTGCCCACCACGATCGCCAGGATCATCCCGACGACCCCGAACGGGTAGGCCAGGGAGTAGCCGACCACCGGCTGGTTGGTCCCGGTGACCTCGACGGCGGCGGCCAGCCCCGGCGTGTTGGTGACCGCGCCGGCGTAGACACCGGCGATATCGGCCGATCCCAGTCCCAGGAGGCGGCCCGCGATCAGGGCGATCGCGGCCAGCCCGACGAACACGGCGACCGCGCCGAGCATGGTCCGTGCGTTGCGTCGCAGGCCGGCGAAGAAGGACGGACCACCGGCCAGACCGATCGTGTAGGCGAACAGTGCGAGGCCGAACGTGCCCACCAACGGGGGGACGACGTCGGAGACGGCCGGGACCGCGGCGGACAGCGCCAGGCCGGCGAACAGCGCTCCCGCCGGTCCGGCCGCGATGCCGCCGACGCGCACCGCGCCGATGAGGGTCCCCGCCGCCAGGACGATGAACAGCACGACGAGTGGCTGGTCGGTCAGCACCCGGATCATCGACGGCCCGCCTCGGTCGGGACGGCGCCAGAGCGGCCAGCGTCGTCGCCGGCCAGGCTACTGGCCGGCCGGAGCTGACCGAGGCGGCCCGGGGCCCGGGGAGCTCCGGGCAGGTCCGGGACATCGGGCGGACGGCGTAGGCTCGCGCGTCGGGTGCAGGCACGACCCCGGCAGGGACGTCGAGGAGGCAGCGTGGATCCGGTCGTGATGGTCGTCGGCGGTGCACTGCTCATCCTCGGTGCGGTCGGCGCGACCCTCACGCAGCTTCGGCTGGAGGCCGAGGGACGGGCGGCTCTCGCGCCGTTGTGGACGATCCCGTTCGGGATCCTCGTGGGGGCGGGTGCCGCGATGGTGCGCGGGTGGGACCTGTGGGCATCGATCATCGTCGGCGCGCTGCTCGTGCCGGTCGTCGGTGTGGCCGGCCGGCTCTGGGAGGTCCGCCGGGCGCGGCGGCGGGGTCGGTGACCGCCCGGCCGGGTGTGGTGAACGCTCGGACCGGACACCCAACTAGGGTCCGGAGCCGACACCGGGGGTGACCCGGACATGGTCGGCCCGGGGGGGAGACGGACATGGCGAACGCAGCGGTCGTGGTCGACGGCCTGACCAAGCGGTTCGGTGCGGACCTGGCGGTCAACGACGTGAGCTTCGAGGTTCCCGTCGGTCGCATCGTCGGTTTCCTGGGGCCCAACGGTGCCGGGAAGTCGACCACGCTCCGGGCGATCGTCGGGCTGACCGCGCCGACCGCGGGTGGAGCGACCATCCTCGGGCGGAACTTCCGCGACCTCGACGACCCGATCCGGACCGTCGGCTCGATCGTCGACGGTGTCGGCTTCCATCCGGGGCGGCGTGCCATCGATGAGCTGCGTGTCAGCGCCGCGGCCGGTGGGCTGTCGTCGGAGCGCTGCGACGAGGTCCTGGATCTGGTGGGGCTGGCGCAGGTCGGTCGCAAGCGCGTCGGGTCCTACAGCCTCGGGATGAAGCAACGGCTGGGACTGGCGGCCGCGATGCTCGGTGACCCGCAGGTCCTGTTGCTGGACGAACCGGCCAACGGTCTGGATCCGGAGGGCATCCAGTGGGTGCGGGGGTTCCTCCGGCACCTGGCCGACGAGGGCCGCGCGATCCTCGTGTCATCCCACCTGCTGGGCGAGATCGCGCGGTTGGTCGACGATGTCGTGGTGATCCGGCAGGGACGGATCGTCGCGCAGGGCACGGTGGCGGAGCTCACGGCGTCGGTCGACGGTGCTGCGGTCCGTGTCGTCAGCCGGGACGACCACACGCTCGCCGAGGCGCTGCGGCGGCGCGGCGCGCAGGTCACCGCGGGCGAGGGGATGCTGCACGTCACCGGCCTGCAGCCGCTGGACGTGGGGACCGTGGCGCTGGAGGCCGGGGTCGCGCTCGCGGAGCTGCGCACGGTGACCCAGGAGCTCGAAGATGTGTTCCTCGACCTGACCGCCGGTGGGGAGATCCGATGAGGGGCCTCGTGGGGGCGGAGATCCGCAAGCTCACCACGGTCATCACCACGTGGGTGCTGACCGGGATCGGGCTGCTCCTGACGCTCGTCACCGCGACGCTGTTCACGTTCATGACCGCGGTGACCGGCACCGAGTTCACCGGCAGCGACGCCGATGCGGCGGTGGCGATCGACCAGATCGGTGCGAACTCGGTCATCGTGCTCGTGGTCGCCCTGTTGGCGATGACCACCGAGTTCC
Source organism: Nitriliruptoraceae bacterium (assembly GCA_041685735.1). Lineage (GTDB taxonomy): Bacteria > Actinomycetota > Nitriliruptoria > Nitriliruptorales > Nitriliruptoraceae > CSSed11-175R1. The sequence goes on along the minus strand of JAWLFE010000027.1, from coordinate 19,207 downwards.
GCCACGGCACCGCGGGCCGTACCTTCCAGGTGACGCCATCGCGGACCCGCGTGCTGCTTGCCAAGATGGTGGCCGGTGCGGGCTACGCGACGGTGTTCCTGCTGGCCGGTCTGGTCCTGATCGCCGGCGTGCTCGGCACCGCGTCGCTGGTCACCTCGACGGGTCTCAGCCTGGGTGCGCAGAGCGGGACGGCGGTGTGGCACGGGTGGGTGGGGCTGGTGCTGACCGCCCTGCTGGGCGTCGCGATCGGTGCTTTGCTGCGCAGCCAGGTGGTGGCTCTGACCGTCATGCTCGTGTGGGTGTTCATCGTCGAGCAGGTGGTCAGCCTGGCGTCTCCACGCGTCGGGCAGTGGCTGCCCTTCACGGCCCTGAACGCGTTGTTCGTCTCCGATGAAGCGCGTCAGGGCGTGCCCGACGGGATGCTGGTGCTGCTCGATCCCGGGGTCGCGCTGGCCACCTTCGTGGGCTACGTGGTGGTGATCGGCGCGGTCGCGATCCTGTTGCTGCGGACCCGCGATATCTGAGCGGTCCCGGTGGTGTGTGGCTGCCGTACACCTCGATGATCGTGGTGTCGCTCGCGTTCACGGTGATCGTGAACCTGGTGGCGGGCCCGCTGCGGTGAGGTCGGTGGGGTCCAGCGCGGCCACGACCGCTGCCGGATCATCAGGGGCGTCGTCGAGGTCCGCGAACACCGCCGCGAGGTCGTCAGCGGTGGCGGTGTCCCCGCGCTCGACCGCGTCGCACAGTCCGTGGAGGCGCTCCACGTGGGAGCCGATCCGCTCCCCGGCGTACCCGGCGCTGTTGCCCCGGGTCGCCATGAACGGCCAGTCGGAGGCGGCCAGCAACGCCACCTCACGGCCGATCTGGGTCCGGACCGCGGCGCTGCCCCGGCCGCCCGCGAGGGTGCGGGCGGCGCGTCGCTCGCCCTCGACCAGGGCCCGCCACATCGGTCGGGTCTCGTCGGTGACCCAGCTGGCGTGGCCCTTGGCCCACCCCCAGGACGACTCGGGCAGATCGAGGCGTCGGGACGGTGGGTGACGCCGACGGCGTGACGCCAACGTCGTGGTCGTCAGGTGGGGATCGGCGTCGATGCGGCGCAGCAGCGCCTCCAGCCAGTCCACCCCTTCGAACCACCAGTGTCCGAAGAGTTCGGTGTCATAGGCCGCGACCACCAGCCCGCCGGGCCGTGGATCGAGGACGTCGCGGAGCGCTCCCTGCAGGTGGTCGGCGTCGACGAGGACCTGTTCGGCGGCGGCGGTGGGTTCGTAGGTGGCCTTGCGGTCGGGCGGCAGGTCGTGATCGGTCACCCGCCAGGACGGGTGCACGCCGAAGGTGCCGTGTGCGAAGTAGTCGCGGTACCACGCGTTGCCGGGATAGCCAGCGGTGGGGGACCAGACGTGGTACGCCACCGACAGGTCGCGGGCGTAGGCGACCACGTCGCTGGCGCCGATGCGGACGCCGTCGTGGACGACCTCGTCGGCGGATCCGGCGGTGGGGTCCGGGACCGCCGGGCGCACCGTCCAGTCCCGGTCACGGCCGCCGGCGGCGCGCACCAGGGTCGCGGCGTCGACGAGCACGTGCCCGATGCCGTGGTCCGCGTAGTGCTCCTCGAGTCCGGGGAGCTCGGGGCCGATCCGCGGCAGCGTCGGGGTCCCCTGCGCGTCGGTCGCGGTCGGGACGGCGGTCGCGTCCGCCACCCTGCCGCGTGGGCGGTAGCCCATCTCCGGGGCCCAGAGCCCCTCGGGCCGTCGTCCTGCCCAGCGTTCGTGGTGCGCCAGGCCGGCGGCGAGCTGGGCGTCGATCAGGGCCGGGTCGCGCTGCAGCGGCAGATAGGGATGGGTGGCTGGTCCACCCAGGATCTCGATCACCCCACGGTCGGCCAGGTCGGCCCAGACCGCCGTGAGCCCACCGCGTGCCTGGACGCGCTCGTGGTAGGCCAGCAGGTCGGCGAACCGTCGCCAGTAGAACGGACCCAGCGCCGCCACGTCGGCTCCCATCCACCCGTGCCAGCGCTGCTCCTCCGACCGCCACATCTGCCCCCCGAGCCAGGTTCCGAGGTCGGCGGCGAGCCGCGCGTCCGCGACCTGGTGGGCGACCATCGGCGTGATCCCCAGGGTCAGGACGTCGCGGTGACCGTCGTCGGCCAGTCGCTCGAGCAGGCGGGTGACGGGGAGCCACGAGGTGCCCCAGGCCTGGAACAGCCACTCCTCACCGACCGGCCACACGCCGTGGTTGCGCAGGTAGGGCAGGTGGGTGTGCAGCACCAGCGCGACCTCGCCGGGTCGCTCCCAGGACACCGCGGCCATCCGGGTCAGCTCCCATCGACGGGGACCCGGGCGATCGCGAGCAGGTCGAGGCTCGCATCCAGGTCGTCGGCCGTCGGGCCGAAGTCGGACGGTTCGGTCGCGTGGACCGCGTGGCGGAGCGCCGCGTCCCACGCGTCGGGCGGGGTCTCGGTCAGCAGGTCGGTGATCGGTCGCCCCCGTTCGCGGGCCAGTTCCTGCAACCGGGCGCCATGGTGGACACCCAGCAGGCGATCGACCGCGAGCCCCGCTGCATCGAGCTCCGTGCGCAGTTCCCGTGCCGTGAACTCGCGGATGTGGAACGGGTTGACCGGGATGTCGCTGTCGGGTGTGAAGGTCAGCCGGTTCGGGGTCGCGATCCACACCTGCCCGCCGGGGCGGGTCACGCGTCCGAGTTCGGAGAGGTAGCCCGGGATGTCCCGCAGGTGTTCGATGACCTGGAAGGACACGACGACATCGACGCTGTCGGCCGCCAACGGCAGCGACGACAGGTCCGCCCGCACGGCCTCGATCCGCTCGTCGCGGTCGCCGTAGGCGGCCCGGACGTGGGCGATGACCGGTGCCTCGAGGTCGACGCCGATGACCCGGGTCGCGCCCGCTGCGGCCAGCATCGCCAGCCCGTAGCCCTCACCGCACCCGGCGTCGAGCACCGTGATCGGCGTGCCGTCGGCCGCCAGTGCGGCGACGTGCTGGGCCGCGAGCTCGTAGGCGACCACGTGGCGCTGGAACCAGTAGCGCTCGTCGGGGATGCCCGGCAACGTCCGCTCCCCGGTCAGGACCAGTCCGGGGGCGGTGTCGGTGGGGTCGTCCGCGTGGCTCATGGGGGCAGCGTAGGCGGCGGTGATCGGCGCGTTGCATCGACTTTGAGTGGTCACTACAATTTCTGCCGTACACTCGTGCTGCCTACCCTGGCGCCAACCACCCTCCCACGAGAGAAGGCCGCCTGATGAAGGTCATCGTCCCGGTCAAGCGCACCCCCGACACCGCCGGTGAGAAGGTGATCGGCGACGACCGCACCGTCGATCGCGACGCCGGTGAGTCGGTGCTGTGTCCGGTCAACGAGTTCGCGATCGAGGAAGCGGTCCGGCTCAAGGAGAACCAGGACGCCGAGGTGACGGTGCTCCTGGTCGGTCCCGAGTCCGCCCAGTCGACGGTCCGCAAGGCGCTGTCCTACGGGCTCGACGGTGGCCTGCAGGTCACCGACGACGCCATCGCGGGCTCCGACGCGCTCGGTACCGCCCGGGTGATCGCCAAGGCCCTCGAGAGCCGTGAGTGGGACCTGGTCATCTTCGGCAATCAGTCCACCGACGCGCGCACCTGCCTGGTGCCCGCGGCGGTCGCCGAACTGCTCGGGGTCCCGTCGTTGACCTACGCCCGCCACCTCGAGGTCGATGGCGACAAGGTCACGGTCCACCGCGAGCACGAGGAGGGCTGGGACGTCGTCGAATCGCAGCTACCGGCGATCGTGAGCGTCGTCGAGGCCATCAACGAGCCGCGTTACCCGTCGTTCAAGGGGATCATGGCTGCCAAGTCCAAGCCGCTGGACGTGGTGTCGCTGGCCGACCTCGGTGCCTCCCCGGACGAGGTCGGTGCCGGCAACGCCGCCGCCACCATGTACGAGTTCGAGCCACGCCCGCCGAAGGAGGCCGGGACCATCGTCGAGGACGACGGATCCGGGGCCGCGGCGGCGCAGCTGGCCGACTGGATGGTCGAGAAGAAGTTCGCCTAGCGCCGGCGCTGACCGCGCCCGCGACCACCAC
>JAWLFE010000027.1:0-15044 GCA_041685735.1 Nitriliruptoraceae bacterium | reverse complement strand
GCGGACGTGGTGTTCTTCGCGTCCACCAACCACGTCAAGGACATCGCCTCACGCCTGGCGATCCGGGTCGGTGGCGGCGTGATCACCGACATCACGGGGCTGCGGGTCGAGGACGGGCGGTTCGTCGCCACCAAGGAGGTCTTCGGGGGCGACATGATCACGACCTCCAAGGTCGCCGAGGGGAACGTCCAGATCCTCGGGATCGCCAACAACGCGTTCCCGGCCGAGCAGACCGGTGGCGGTGACCCGGAGCTCGTGGCGCTGGACGTCAGCCTGTCGGACGCGGCGACCGCGGCCAAGGTCGTCTCCGTCGAGAAGCAGGTGTCGGCCGACCGCCCCGACATCGCCGAGGCCGCGATCGTGGTCGCGGGTGGTCGGGGACTCGGCAACGAGGACGGCTTCGAACTGATGGAGGAACTCGCGGACGTGCTCGGCGCCGGTGTCGGTGCCTCGCGCGCGGCGACGGACGCGGGCTGGTACCCGCACCGCTACCAGATCGGCCAGACGGGCCGCACGATCTCACCGACGCTCTACCTGGGCTCCGGCATCTCCGGGGCGATCCAGCACCGCGCCGGCATGCAGACCTCGCAGAACATCGTGGCGATCAACAAGGACCCGGAGGCGCCGATCTTCCAGATCGCGGACTTCGGGATCGTCGGCGATCTCTACGACGTCGTGCCCAAGCTGGTCGAGGAGCTGGCGTCCCGCAAGGGCTGAGCTCGCGGGTTCCCGCACCCGTGCCGAGGGAGTCCCGATGATCACCGCCGTCCCGCTCGTGCCGCGTGAGGTCCTGTTCGGCAACCCCGAGCGAACCGCGCCGAGCCTCTCGCCGGACGGCCAGCGGCTCGCCTGGCTGGCTCCCGACGAGGGCGTGCTGAACGTCTTCGTCGGGGGTGCGGACCTGTCTGACGCCCGGCCGGTGACCGCGGACCGCGACCGCGGTATCCGCACCGTTGCCTGGGCCCATGACGGGCGCCATCTGCTCTACATCCAGGATCGGGGCGGCGACGAGAACTGGCGCCTGCACGCGGTGGACCTGGACGCGGACCTTGGGGCGGGCGCCGACCGGGACCTGACGCCGTTCGATGACGTCCAGGCCCTGGTCGTCGGCATGGACAAGCGGTTCCCGGACGACGTGCTCGTCGGCCTCAACAAGGACCGGCCGGAACTGCACGACGTCTACCGGCTCCATCTGCCGACCGGCGAGCTCACCAAGGTCCTGCACAACCCTGGCTTCGTGGCGTTCGTGGCGGACCGGGATCTTGCGGTCCGAGCCGGAGCGGCGCCGACGCCGGACGGTGGCATGGCGATCATGGTGCGCGACGACGTGGCTGCCGACTGGCACCCACTCCTGGAGGTCGGTCACGACGACGCGCTCGTCACGGTGCCGCTGGCCTTCAGTGGCGACGGTCGCCACCTGCTGGCGCTGAGCTCGCAGGGTGCGAACGCCAGCCGGCTGCTGCGCCTGGACTGCGGATCCGGTGACATCGAGGTGCTGGCCGAGGACGAGCGATACGACGTCGCCGACGTCCGGCTGGACCCGGACACCCACGCCGTCCACTGGGTCAGCTTCCTGCGCGAGCGCATCCACCACCGGGCGCTCGATGCGGCGGTCGCCGACGACCTGGCGTTCCTGGACGGGGCGGAGCATGGCGAGATGTCGGTGCTGGGTGAGGATCATCCCGACCGGACATGGGTCGTGGCCTACGGGCGGGACGACGGGCCGACCCGGTTCCACGTGTACGACCGCGATGCGCGGACGTTGACGTTGCTGTTCGAGGATCGTCCGCAGCTGGGTTCCTACGAACTCGGGCGGATGGAGCCGTTCTGCATCACGGCGCGCGACGGGCTGGAACTGCACGGCTATCTGACCAGCCCGCCCGGCGTCGAGCGTCGCCACCTGCCCACGGTCCTGCTGGTCCACGGCGGGCCATGGGCGCGGGACGTGTGGGGGTACGACCCACAGGTGCAGTGGCTGGCGAACCGCGGCTACCTCGTCGTCCAGGTCAACTTCCGTGGGTCGACCGGGTATGGCAAGCGGTTCCTGAACGCCGGGGACCGTCAGTGGGGCGCCGCGATGCACGACGACCTCATCGACACGGTGCGATGGACGGTGGCGGAGGGGTATGCGGACGAACACCGGATCGCGATCCAGGGCGGTTCCTACGGCGGGTATGCCGCCCTGGTCGGTGCGACCTTCACGCCGGACGTGTTCGCCTGTGCCGTCGACCTGGTCGGACCGTCGAACCTCCGGACGCTCATCGAGTCGATCCCGCCCTACTGGGAGCCGATGATCGTGCAGTTCCACCGGCGGATCGGTCATCCGGAGACTGACCGAGCGTTGCTCTGGGAACGCTCACCGCTGTCCAGGGCCGATCAGGTCGCGGTTCCGCTGCTCATCGCCCAGGGCGCCAACGATCCGCGCGTCAAGCAGGCCGAATCCGAACAGTTCGTCGCCGCGCTGCAGGAGCGCGACATCGACCACGAGTACCTGCTCTTCGAGGACGAGGGGCACGGGTTCGCCAAGCCCGAGAACCGGCTGCGGTTCTACGCCGCGGTCGAGTCGTTCCTGGCCCGCCACCTCGGGGGCCGCCAGGAGCCGTGAACGTGGTCCGCGGAACGACCCCGGACCGTGGTGTGGCGAAGGTCCGGTGTGGGGCGATGGTGACGGCGCAACGACTGGCGTAGTAGACTCGGGGGATCGCCCACCTCGATGCCGCTGCCCGTTGGCGGACCGCCTGTGTGGGCTCGGCACGATGTGGTGTCCGTCCGGATCCCGGGGGGAGGCCCACCCAACGTCGGTCGGCCCGTGTTGCGGTGTCGGCCAGGAGGACCATGCTGCGATGATGATCACCAAACGGCGCATGCTCGCGCTACTGCTCGCGGGGGCGCTCGCCCTCGCCGCCTGTGGCGATGCCCCCGATGAGGAACCGGCCGACACCACCGACGACGTCGAGGAGACCGACGACGAACCGGCGGAGGACGAGGACGAAGACGAGGACGAGGAAGCAGAGGAGTCCGAAGAGGAGCCCGCCGAGGAAGCGGAGTCCGTCGACTTCCGTGGCTGCCTGGTGACCGACCAGGGCGGCGTCGACGACCGGTCCTTCAACGAGACCGCGTTCAACGGTCTCGAGCGTGCCGGGGAAGAGTTGGGGATCGAGACCGCGGTCTTGGAGTCCACCTCCGAGACCGACTTCGAGCCCAACATCCAGTCGTTCATCGACCAGGACTGCGACGTCATCGTGACGGTCGGGTTCCTGCTTGCCGAGGCGACCGAAGCCGCCGCGCAGGCCAACCCGGACCAGAACTTCGCGATCGTCGACTTCACCTACGAGGATGAGTACGACAACCTTCGCGAACTGTTCTTCCAGACCGACCAGGCGGCCTTCCTCGCCGGGTACGTCGCCGCAGGGACGACCGAGACCGGAACCGTCGGTACCTACGGCGGGATCAACATCCCGACCGTCTCGATCTTCATGGACGGGTACCTCGCCGGCGTGGAGTACTACAACCAGGAGAACGACACGGACGTGGTCGTCGAAGGCTGGGACGGCTCGGACGGTCTGTTCACCGGGAACTTCGAATCCCAGGACGATGGCCGCAACGTGACCGACTCGCTGCTGCAGGCGGGCGCGGACATCATCATGCCGGTGGCTGGTCCCGTCGGCCTCGGGACGGCGACCGCCATCGAGGACTTCGGTTCCGGCTACATGATCTGGGTCGACACCGACGGCTTCGTCTCGGTGCCGCAGTTCAGCGATCTGATGCTGACCTCGGTCCAGAAGCAGATGGACGTCGCGGTCTACGACACCATCGCCACGGCCCTCGACGGCACCTTCCAGGGCGGCCGCTACGAAGGGACCTTGGAGAACGAGGGCGTCGCGATCGCGCCGTTCCACGACCTCGAGGACGTCGTGCCGCAGGAGGTCAAGGACGCGCTCGACGATCTGCGTGCTGGTATCACCGCAGGCGACATCTCGGTGGATCCGGCCGACTACTGATCGACGGTCGCAACTGACGAGGGGTGGCCGGGGACGGCCACCCCTCGCTCTCGCAGGGAACCGTTGTGGCCGTCCCGGGCCCGGAGGCTAGAGTCCGGGGTTCGGTGTGGTCCACTGGGTCACCGGAAACGTCCGTCGGCGACGTCGAGCCGCCGAGGTAGAGGGCAAGGGGAGTGGATGCGCCTCGAACTCACAGGCATCACCAAGCGGTTCCCGGGCGTGGTCGCCAACGATTCGGTCGACCTCGTGGTCGAGCCCGGCGAGGTCCACGGTCTCCTCGGTGAGAACGGCGCCGGGAAGTCGACCCTCATGAACATCCTGTACGGGCTCTACGGTGCGGATGAGGGGCAGATCACCGTCGACGGTCAGCCGTTGGAGCTGGACGGTCCGGGGGACGCGATCGCGGCCGGGATCGGCATGGTCCACCAGCACTTCATGTTGGTTCCGGTCTTCACGGTCGCCGAGAACGTCGTGCTCGGGGTCGAGGAGACCAAGCGGTTGGGATGGCTCGATCGTGCCCGGGCGTCCAAGCTGGTCGGGGAACTCGCCGAGCGCAGTGGGCTGCCGGTGGATCCCGATGCGCTGGTCGAGGATCTGTCGGTCGGCGTGCAGCAGCGCGTGGAGATACTCAAGGCGCTCTACCGTGATGCGCAGCTGCTGATCCTCGACGAGCCGACGGCTGTGCTCACTCCTCAGGAGGCCGACGACCTGTTCGAGGCGATCCGCGGGTTCACCGCGGAGGGTCGATCGGTGGTCTTCATCTCCCACAAGCTGCGTGAGCATCGAGAGATCGCGGACCGCATCAGCGTGCTGCGGCGAGGCAAGATCGTCGGGACCGCCGACCCCCGTACGGAGAGCGAACAGGATCTCGCCAACCTGATGGTGGGGCGACCGGTGGAGCTCACCGTCGACAAGTCCGCCGGATCCCCCGGTGAGGTCGCGCTGCGGGTCCATGACGTGTCGGTCGAGAACGTTGCCGGCAAGACCATCGTGGACGACGTCAGTTTCGAGGTGCGGCGCGGGGAGATCCTGGCCGTCGCGGGTGTGGAGGGCAACGGTCAGACGCCGTTGGTCCGGGCCCTGACCGGGCTCGAGCCCGAGTTCACCGGCCAGATCGACATCGCGGGCAAGCCCGTGGCCGGCCGATCGCGCAAGCAGGTCCTGCGGGATGGTGTCGGTCACGTGCCCGAGGATCGGGCACGTGATGGGCTGATCGCGGAGTTCACCGTCGCCCAGAACCTTATCCTCGGGATGTGGGACGCCGAGCCGTTCGCGCACCGAGCGACCCTGCAGTTCACGGTGATCGCCGAGCACGCTGCTGGCATCGTCGAGGCCTACGACGTGCGCACGCCGTCGGTGAACACCCCGGCGGGGTCGCTGTCGGGTGGCAACCAGCAGAAGCTCGTGGTCGCCCGCGAGTTCGACCGACCGATCGACCTGCTGGTCGCGGCACAGCCGACCCGAGGTGTCGACGTCGGTTCGATCGAGTACATCCACAAGCAGCTGGTCGTGAAGCGCGACGAAGGCACCGCGGTGGTCCTGGTCTCCTCTGAGCTGGACGAGGTTCTGGCACTCGCGGACCGGGTGGCCGTGATGTTCCACGGTCGGATGGTGGGTCCGTTCGACATGCCCGTCTCCAAGGAGGCGGTTGGCAGGATGATGGCAGGAGCCGATCCGGATGAGGTCCTCGGAGCGGCGGGAGCGGGACGATGACCGACGAGACACGTGGACCGAACAGCGGGGCCGATGACGACGATGCCGGGCAGCAGGACGCGGCACCACCCGAGTCCTCGGTCCTGACCACCGATGAGGACCGGCAGGCGGAGATCGACGCCGCGAAGGAGCGGGAAGCGGACGCACGCACGATCGGCCTCGAGGCCGGCTTCAGCGAGCGTCTGGTGGCCGCCCTGACCGGTACCAGCGTGATCGTGACCATCCTGGCCTTCGTGTCGGCGTTGGTGATCGGTGCTGTGATCATCGCGGTGTCCGAACCCCAGGTGCGCGAGGTCCTCGGCTACTTCACGGCACGTCCCGGTGACACCTTCGCCGCCGTGTGGACCTCGGTCAGCGAGGCCTACGCCGCACTGGTCCAGGGTGCCCTCGGCGGCCGTTCCCAGTTCTCCGAGACGCTGGTGTCGGCCACGCCGTTGATCCTGACGGGGCTGGCGGTGGCCGTCCCACTCCGTGCTGGGTTGTTCAACATCGGCGCGGAAGGTCAGATGGTCGCCGGTGGTGTGGTCGCCGGCTTCGTGGGCTTCTCGATCACCGGGCTGCCGCTGATCCTCCACCTGCCGCTGGCCGCCGGTGCAGGTATCGCCGCCGGTGCGTTCTACGGCTGGATCCCGGGGATCCTCAAGGCGCGAACGGGCGCGCACGAGGTCATCTCGACGATCATGCTCAACAACATCGGCATCCTGGTGGCGGGCTGGTTGGTCTCCACGGCCCTGTTCCGCCAGCCCGGCCGGACCGACCCGATCTCCAGGACCGTCGAGGCCAGTGCGACGTTCCCCAGATTCCTCAGCGGGTTCCGGGTGAACACATCGTTGATCATGGCCCTGCTGCTCGCTGTGGTCATCTTCTGGCTGGTGGAACGGTCCACCCACGGGTTCGAGCTCAACGCCGTCGGATTGAACCCACATGCGGCGACCAGCGCCGGCATGGATCCCAATCGCGCGCTGGTCGGCGCCATGACGGTGGGAGGCGCCCTCTCCGGAGCCGCGGGTGCTGCCTTGATCCTGGGGGTCCAGGGACGCCTGACGATCGGGTTCTCCGCCGGACTGGGGTTCGATGGCATCACGGTCGCTCTCCTGGGACGGGGGCGGATCGGTGGAACCGTTGCCGCGGGCCTGCTGTTCGGGGCGTTGAAGGCCGGAGGGCGATCGATGCAGGCCCAGACCGGCACGTCGCTGGACCTGGTGCTCGTGATCCAGGCATTGATCATCGTGTTCATCGCGGCACCGGGTCTGGTGCGGGCCATCTTCCGGATCAAAGCCGACGATCTGGCGACCGGGCAGATCTCGAAGGGATGGGGCGCATGAGTTCCACGACCGAGACGGCGGCAACCACGCACACACTCTCGCCCACCGAAGCGCGCCTGCGGCGTCGCAACCGCCGCTTCGGCATGTTCTCCATCCTGTTGGCGGCGGTGATGGGGACGGTCTTCGCGACCTCCAGCCGCGGCGACACGGCCACCTTCGTGCTCAACGATGCACGTGGTGGTCAGTTCTTCACCCTGCCCAACCTGAGTGTGTCCGTGGTGCCGGTCGTGCTCGTCCTGACCGCGTTCGTCGTGGCGATCGCGGTCCGGCAGTTCACCACGGGGTTCGGCAAGAAGACCGTGGTCATCGTCGGGGTGGTGGCGGGGTTGTTCGTGCTGGCGTTCCTGGTCTGGGCGGCAGCCGACGGGCAGCTGTCCGTCGTCGGGCTCCTGCGTGGAACGATCGCCCGGTCGACCCCGATCGCGTTGGGGGCCCTCGCCGGCGTGATGTGTGAGCGCGCCGGGGTCATCAACATCGCCATCGAGGGGCAGTTGCTGGCCGGTGCGTTCACGGCCGCCCTGTTCTCGTCACTTGCCAGCAACGCCTGGGTCGGGTTGCTCGGGGGCATCGGCGCGGGCCTGCTGATCGCGTTCATGCTGGCGGGGCTGACCATCCAGTTCAAGGCGGACCAGATCGTGGTCGGCGTCGTGCTCATCGTCTTCGCGACCGGTGTGACCTCGTTCCTGACGACGCAGGTCCTGGCGCCGATCCCCACCCTGAACTCCCCGACGCGTTTCCCGACCCTGGCGATCCCGCTGCTCAGCGACATCCCCATCATCGGACCGGTGCTGTTCCGGCAGTCGCTGCTGGTGTTCGGCATGTTCGCATCGGTGATCATCCTCCACTTCGCGCTCTTCCACACCCGATGGGGTCTGCGGCTGCGCTCGGTCGGGGAACACCCGAAGGCGGCGGACACGGTCGGGATCAAGGTCCTGGCGACCCGCTACAAGGCGGTGCTGCTGGGCGGGGTCTTCGCCGGGGCCGGTGGTGCCTACTTCACCCTCGATGCCGTCGGGTCGTTCTCACGCGAGATGTCGGGCGGCCGTGGGTTCATCGCACTGGCCGCGATGCTCGTCGGGCGCTACAGCCCGGTCGGCGCGTTCGGTGCAGCGCTGATCTTCGGCTTCGCCGACTCCCTGGCGACGTCGTTGCAGCTGCTCCGGGTCCCCGTCCCGTCGGACCTGCTCCTGACCGCACCGTTCCTGGTGACGATCCTGGTCGTCGCCGGCCTCATCGGCCGGTTGCGTCCGCCGGCGGCTGACGGCAAGCCCTACGTCAAGGAGTGACCGCCCGCCCGCCCGCGGCTCAGCCGGACAGGTCGATCACGGGTGCACCGGTGACCTGCAGCAGCAGGTCCGGCGCGATACCGAAGACCGTCGCCGGCGTGCCGGCGGCGGCCCAGACCTCCGCGAAGGCGGTCAGGTCCCGGTCGCAGACCACCCGGAGGTCCGTGGTGTGCCCGAAGGGCGGGGTGCCACCGATCGCGTAGCCCGTGGCCCGCCGGACCTCGTCGGCGTCGGCTTTGCGGACCGTGGCGGCACCCAGGGCGCTGGCCAGCTTGGCCTCGTCGACCCGGTTGCCACCGGACGTGAGCGCTAGCACCGGCCTGTCGTCCGCGATGAAGACCAGCGACTTGACGATCTGGCGCACGTCACAACCGATCGCCGCGGCGGCGTCGGCAGCGGTCCGGGTCCCGTCGGGGAACTCCCGGAGGTCGACGTCCACCCCATGGTGGTCCGCGCTGGCGAGGAACCGATCGAGGGATCCGGAGGCCATGGTCATCCTTGCTGTGGGTCGGGCGGCAGGGTGATCGTGCCACGCAGCGGCTCGGTGCCCGGCACGACCTGGACGGCGACCGCCAGCGTGCTCCCCGGTGGCGGTGCCGGGACGAGCCGCACCTCGCCGTTGCTGAAGCGACGGTCACCCCGCCCCACCGCATCGAAGATCGCCAGGGGCGAGCCGTCGGCCGACGCTCCCCAGGCGTCGACCGGAGGGACGCGCCGGGTCAGGCGCTGCGTCGCGCCCACATCGATGCGGGCGAAGCGCAGGTCCGCCCAGCCATCCCAGACCTCCAGGCTCAGCAGCACCACCCGTTGACCGGCGCGATCACCGAGGTCGACATCCAGCGGCACGACCCCGCGGGGGACAGGTGGCAGGGGGGCATCGTCGGGCAGGTGGGCAGCGGTCATGAGCGTCTCCGGACGCCGGGGGAGGGGTGCAGGTGGAGTGTCTACCATCGTGCCCATGCAGACCTACCTCGATCATGCCGCGACGACGCCTCCCCGGCCGGAGGCGCGCGACGCGTTGCTCGCCTGGCTGGACGCCGCCAACGCGTCATCGACCCACGCCGCCGGCCAGCATGCCCGGACGGTCGTGGAGGAGGCGCGTGAGCAGGTGGCCGCGGGAGTCGGGTGCTCACCGCATGAGGTCGTGTTCACCTCCGGCGGGACCGAGGCGGACAACCTCGCCGTCAAGGGCATCGTGTGGGCCGCCCGGGACCGTCGTCCTGCGGTCCCACACGTCATCACGACCGCCGTGGAGCACCCGGCCGTCCTGGCTCCGGCCCGCTGGCTGGCGGATCGCGGGGACTGCACCCTGACGGTGATCGCACCGGACGGTGAGGGCCGCGTGGATCCGTCCTCGGTCCTCGCGGCCGTGACCGAGGACACCGTGCTCGTCAGCGTCATGGCGGCCAACAACGAACTCGGCGCGGTCAACGACGTCGCCGCGCTCAGCGGGACGCTGCGGGAGCGTGGGGTCGCGCTGCATACCGACGCGGTCCAGGCCATGGCGACGCGTGATGTCGACGTCCGCGGGTGGGGTGTGGATGCGCTGGCGCTGTCCGCCCACAAGTTCGGGGGGCCGCAGGGCGTGGGCGTGGCGGTCCTGCGCCGTGGTCTGCCGATCGAGCCGCTCGCCCACGGCGGCGGACAGGACCGTGGGGTGCGATCCGGCACGTTCGCCGCCGGGCTGATCGCCGCCTGTGGCGTGGCGGTGAGCGCGGCGGTCGCCGATCGGCCGGCGCTCGCGGTACGGCTCGGTGAGCTCAGCGACCGGCTGGCGGACGGGGTCGCGGACCTCGATGGCGTCCGGCGCGACGGGCCCGGCGATCCGGCCGCACGGTTGGCCTCCCACGTCCACCTGAGCATCCAGGATGTCTCGACGGAGGCGCTGACCCTGGCGTTGGACGGTGCTGGCGTCGCCGCGTCGCCGGGCGCAGCGTGCGGGTCCGGCGCGGCATCGGCGTCGTCGGTGGCTGAGGCGGTCGGTCTGACCGGCACGCCCCTCCGACTGTCGCTCGGCTGGACGAGCACCCAGGACGACGTCGACCGCGCGGTCGATGTCCTCCGCGACATCATCCCCCGGCTGCAGGCTTCGGGTCGTGGGTCGGTGCCCGCCGCGTCGGTGCCCGTCACCCCGAGTGGGGTGGCCTGATGGCACGGGTGCTGGTCGCGATGTCCGGGGGCGTCGACAGCGCGGTGGCGGCCGCGCTGCTCGTCGACGCCGGTCACGATGTCACGGGTGTGCACCTGAAGCTCGCGGACACCCCGTTGGAGGACCAGGTTCCCGGGCACGGATGCTGCACCCTGGACGATGCTCAGGATGCCCGTCGGGCCGCGCAGGTCCTGGACATCCCGTTCTACGTGTGGGACATGTCCGAGGCGTTCGACCGGGAGGTCCAGCAGCCCTTCGCGCAGGCCTACGCCGCCGGGATCACCCCGAACCCGTGCATCACCTGCAACGAGCGGGTGAAGTACGCCGCGCTGCTCGGTCGCGCGGTGTCGATGGGCTTCGATGCGCTGGCCACGGGCCATCACGCTCGGTTACGCCGCGCTGGGCGGCCGGTCGTCGAGCCGGGACCGGCTACGCGGCTGCACCGGTCCGCGGACCCGCGCAAGGACCAGTCGTACGTGCTGTACGTCGCCACCTCGGAGCAGTTGGACCGGACCCTGCTGCCCGTCGGTGAGATCTCGAAGGACGAGGTCCGGACCATCGCCGCGGAGCGAGGCCTGCGCGTCGCCGACAAGCCGGACTCCTACGACGTCTGCTTCATCCCGGACGGTGACACCGCCGGCTACCTCGAACAACGCCTGCCGACGGCTCCCGGTCGGATCGTCGACCTGGACGGCACGGAACTCGGCGACCATGACGGGGTCTGGCGCTTCACCGTGGGGCAGCGGCGGGGGCTCGGCCTGCGCACCGTCCCGACGAGCGCGGACGGTCGGGTCGAGCGCCGGTTCGTCGTGGATGTCGATGCCTCGACGTCCACGGTGCGGACCGGACCGCGGGAGGCGCTCGCCTGCCGGTGGGCCGAGCTCGCGTCCCCCACCTGGACGACGGATGCGCCACCGGACGGGCCGGTGCGGGTGCAGGTCCGCGCCCACGGCAGCACGGTGCCGGCCCGCGTCACGCCGGCGGAGGCGGGTGCCGTGCGCCTGGAACTCGATGAACCCGTCCACGGGGTGGCGCTCGGGCAGGCGGCGGTCGTGTACGACGCGACGGACGAGGTCTGTCTCGGCGGAGGACGTGTGACGTGGGCCGACCGCCCGGCGGGACTGCCGGTCTCCGCGTCCCGACCAGCTACCTGACCGACGTCCTGGACCCCGGTTGGCTCCACCGGGCGGGAGTAATCTGTCCGAGCCAACCGTCGTGTGCCAGATCCGGAGGCGCCGTGTCCGACATCCCGAGCGATCCGCGTGCCGCACGGGCGCGGCACGACGAGCTCGCCCGGCTCCTGCGCGACGCCCGGTACCGCTACGACGTCCTGTCCGATCCGCCGATGCCGGACGCCGACTACGACGCGCTGTTCCGGGAGCTCCAGGCGCTCGAGGCCGAGCATCCGGTGTTGGTCACCGCCACCTCGCCCACCCAGCAGGTCGGGTCCGCGCCGTCGGGCGCCTTCCCACCGTTCGACCACCTGCAGCCGATGTTGAGCCTCGACAACGCGTTCTCCCGCGAGGAGCTGGATGCCTGGGCGCAGCGGGTCGTGCGTGGCCTGGCGACGGAGGAGGAGGCCGAGGCGGACGATGACGCGGCCGCGTCCCCGCGCTTCACCTGCGAGTTGAAGATCGACGGGGTCGCGATCAACCTGGTGTAC
The DNA here is from genome assembly GCA_041685735.1 of Nitriliruptoraceae bacterium. Taxonomy (GTDB): domain Bacteria; phylum Actinomycetota; class Nitriliruptoria; order Nitriliruptorales; family Nitriliruptoraceae; genus CSSed11-175R1. The sequence continues at coordinate 2,907 of JAWLFE010000027.1, read as the reverse complement.
CGCGGCGGCGTGCTGGCGACCGCGGCGACCCGCGGCAACGGCGTCACCGGCGAGAACGTCACCGCCCAGGTCCTCACGATCGACGACGTGCCCTACCGGCTGGACGTCGACGACCCACCGGACGTGCTGGAGGTCCGGGGCGAGGTGTACTACCCGCTGGAGGCCTTCGATGCGATGAACGAGACCCGGATCGAGCGGGGCGAGGCAGCGTTCATGAACCCGCGCAACGCGGCGTCCGGCGCGCTGCGCCAGAAGGACCCCGAGGTGACCCGCGACCGGCCGTTGGCGGTGTGGTGCCACGGCCTCGGGACCGTGGAGGGCGCCACGTTCGAGCGCCACAGCCAGGCGCTGGCGTGGCTGCGGGACGCCGGGTTGCCGACCGATCCGGAGACCGCCGTCGTCACGACGGTCGATGAGGTGTGGGACTTCATCGAGCGGTGGACCGGGACCCGTCACGACGTCAGCTACGAGATCGACGGGGTCGTGATCAAGGTCGACGACCTGGCGCAGCGTGAGCAGCTCGGCTTCACGGCACGCGCGCCGCGGTGGGCGATCGCCTACAAGATGCCACCGATCGAACAGGCGACCACCCTGGAGGCGATCGAACTCAACGTCGGGCGGACCGGCAAGGCCACACCCTTCGCGCGGCTCGACCCCGTGCTGGTCAGTGGCACGACGATCACCTACGCGACCCTGCACAACGAGATCCAGGTCCACGCCAAGGACGTGCGGGTCGGGGACACGGTCATGGTGCGTCGTGCGGGTGACGTCATCCCGGAGGTCGTCGGCCCCGTGCTCGCCAAGCGGCCGGACGGCGCACAGCCGTGGTCGATGCCGGCCGACTGTCCGTTCTGCGGGCAGCCGCTGGTGCGCCCCGAGGGCGAAGCGCACCACTTCTGCGAGAACGTCGACTGTCCGAACCGCCTCCTCGAATCGTTGGCGCACCTGGCCGGGCGCAGTGCGCTGGACATCGAAGGACTGGGGGAACAGACGGTCGAGCTCCTGGTCGCCGAGGGGCTCGTCCAGGACCTGGCCGATGTCTTCCGCCTCCACGAGCACCGCGATCACCTGCTGGAGCTCGAGAAGTGGGGCACCAAGCGGGTCGACAACCTGCTGGCCGGGATCGACGAAGGCCGACAGCGGCCGCTCGACCGGATCCTGGTGGCGCTGAACATCCGCCACCTCGGCCCAACCTACGCCAAGACGCTGGTGCGCGCGTTGCCGAGCCTGCAGGCGATCCGTGACGCCGACCCGGCGACCCTGGAGGCCATCGACGGGATCGGCCCGACGATCGCCGCCGCCGTCCACTCGTGGTTCGCGACCCCGCGCAACGTCGAGCTGATCGACGACCTCATCGCGCTCGGCATCACCACCGAGGAGGCGTCGGACACCGGTGCGGGATCGGTCGATGCCACCCTGCTTGACGGCTGGACCGTCGTGGTGACCGGCACCCTCGAGGGCTTCACCCGCGACGAGGCCAAGGAGGCGCTGGAGTCCCGGGGCGCGAAGGTCACCGGCAGCGTGTCCGGGAAGACCTCGGTCGTGGTCGCCGGCGAGAGCCCCGGATCGAAACGCGACAAGGCCGACTCGTTGGGTGTGCCCGTCGCGGACGAGGCCGCGTTCGAGCACCTGCTCGCACACGGTGAACTGCCCGACGGATGAGCCCACGTTTCGATCCCGCGGGGTACCCGGGCCGGCGCCCGGGCGGCCCCGTGGTGGTCCTCGACGACGAGGTGCTGCCGCTGCGGCTCGACGGGTCACCGGACGCGCCCCTGCGGACGGACGCGGGCGCGACCACGCGTCCGATCCCGGTGCTGGAACCGGGCGTCGCCAGGTTCGGCGTCGCGTACGGATCCAACGCCTCCACGCAGCGGCTGATGGACAAGGAACTGACCTCGCGCGGGGCGATCCTGCTGCCGGCCGTCGTGCACGGCTGGGTGGCGGCGTTCGAGGCGCGGCGGACGGGCTACGGCGCCGTCCCGCTGACGTTCGTGCCGTCCCCCGGCGCGGTCACCTCCACCTGGGTGCTGGGACTGCCACCGGAGGACCTCCCGCTGCTGGACCGCACCGAAGGACGGGTCGCGACCGGTACGCCCGACGAGGTCGACCGGGCGGACGACGACGGTCGGTTCGCGCCCCCGGGGACCTACCAGCTCGGCCGGGTGGGGGATGTCCACGTCGCCGGGCGGTTCCTGGTGCGCAGCGCGATGGCGTACCTGCCCGGGCCGGCGACCCACGTGCAACGGATCGACGGGGCCTGGCGGACCTACCCGGCATCCGACCAGGCTGCGGCTGCCCGGCACGTCGACGCGGGCGGACCGGCGGCTCCCGCACCGCCGCCACCGGACGTGGTGCTGGGGGACTGGCCCCCGACCCCGCTGGAACCGGTCACCTGACGTCCCGTCAGCGGTCCAGCAGTCCACGCCCGTCCGCCCAGGCCGCCAACCGCTCGGAACAGAGCGACAGTGCCTCGGCCCAGCTGCCGACCGTGCCCGCATCGGCGCCGTCGCTGATGGCCTTGACGAGCCAGACGTCCCGCTCGAAGGCGAGCGCGGTGGCTGCGACGGCGTAGCCCTCCATGTCGACGACGTCGGCCTCGGTCGCCAAGCGCGCGCGCTCGTCGGCATCCGTGATGATCCGGTCACCCGTCGCCAGTCGGCCGGTGACGCCCGGGGGTCCGGTGAGCTCGATCGGACCGCCCGGGATCGATCGTCCGACGAACCTCGACACGCCGCGATGGTCGAAGTCGTGCTGGTGGACCCGTGCCACCTCGACGACCTCGCCGATCGGCTGGTCGGCGAGCCCGCCGGCCGTGCCGACGTTGATGACCAGATCGACCGGGTCGCGGGACAGCCGGGCCGCCAACGCCGTGGCCGCCTGCACCTTGCCGACCCCGAGCTCCAGGAC
>JAWLFE010000244.1:0-2855 GCA_041685735.1 Nitriliruptoraceae bacterium | reverse complement strand
AGGGTCTGCGTGGCGAGCAGGAGGAACCCGAGGAAGATCGCGATGCCGAACGCCGAGGTGACGGACGCGGAGCCCCGTTGGTCGCCCTGCGCCCGCTCGAGGAGCGCACGTGCCATCTCAGCCCTCGCCGATCTCGCTGATCCGGTCGTCGATCTCCCCCTGGGCGGTCGTGAAGGTGCCACTGAAGGCGGCGTACATGACCGCACCGATGACCGCCATGATGAGGACCGCGATGGCGGTCGAGATGACACCCTCACCCTGCTGTGCCTGCTGCAAACCGTGGAACTGCCGTCGGAACGCGCCCATGCCTCTTCGCCCCCTCGTCGATGTCGAACACCGAGCCCGCTGCCAGCCGGCAGGCCCCGCAGGGGCACGGGCTCCGGTGCGTCCGATCGTCTGCGATGCACGCAGAACGTGTGATGATACGGGATCGTGCTTGATGCATCTGGACATATCAGGATGTTCTGGAAAGACTCGTCACCGCACGATCCCTGCCCTATCGGCTGCGACCTGGGCGACTCAAGCGGGACGGACCAGGCCGTCGCGTCCCGGATCAGCCGAGGAAGCCGTCGAGCGCCGCGGAGAAGGGGATGGCGATGAAGATCACCCCGGGAACCAGCGTCGCCACGGTGACCGGAACCCAGACCTGTTGCCCGCGCCGCTCCATCGTCTCGACCAGCTCCCGTTGCACGTCCCGTCGGATGGCGCGCGCCTCGGCGGCGATGAGCCGGCCCAGGTCCGTCGCCTGGCGGTTGAGCGCGAGCACCGACACGAAGCGATTCACCGCGTCGACGTCGGCGAGCTCAGCCCACTCGCGCAGTGCCGCGCCCTCGTCCACCCCCTGGCGGATACGACCCAGCACCCGGCGTAGGTCGCGAGCGCACGCGCCCTGACCGCGGCGCGAGACGCGATCGATGGCGCCGACGAGCGAGAACCCCGCTCCGAGCAACATCCCGATCTGCTCGGCCACGACGGGCAGTTCCAGATGCAGGGACCGCTTCCACCGATCGGACGCCTGGGTGACCTGTTGCTCGAGCACGAGGAAGGCCAGCAGGAGTCCGCCGAGCGTCATGATCAGACCGACCACGATGGGTGGCGAGGTGATCACGGTCAACGCGGCCCCGGCGGCCAGCCCGGCCACGGCCCAACCGACCTGACGGACCCGGAACTCGGTGACGTCGAGCTGGGCGTGGACCCGCTCGAGCCGTCGATCGAGATCGTCGCTCACGCCGAACAGGCGGGAGAACTGCGCGCCCAACGAGCGCGCCAGCGGACCGACCGCCTCGCGGAAGGACTCCACCGAGAGCAGCCCGGCCCGTGTCCGACGGCCCATGCCACCGGGCAGGTAGGGGCCCAGCCGATCCGCCATCGGGCGACGGGCGAACCACCGCAGCTCGGAGAGGACCAGCGTGAGACCCACCCACGTGGCCAATGCGGCGAGCAGGATCATCGGGGTCATGTCGGCCGCCCCGCCGAGCGGTCGTAGAAGACACGGTCCTCCTCCGGGAGTTTGAGCAACTGCCCCGCCCACAGCCAGCAGCCGGCCATCACCCCGAACGCCACCAGGACCATGCCCTGCCCGAAGCCGGTGGCGAACGCGCGGCTCCCGTCGCCGATCGAGATGCCCACGAGCGCCATCCCGAACGGGACGATGATCACGAAGTAGCGCGCGAAGCGCACCCCGGCCTGCTTGGCCCGTGCGTCCTTGCGACCCTGCAGGTCCTCCGTGCGGTCATCGACGAGGGCGCGCAGACGTGCGTCGACGTCGGTCCCACCGATCGCGTGCGCGATCAGCAGCGTCTCGCAGACCGCATCGGCCGTCGGATCGGCCAACTGCGACTTGAGCACGTGCAACGTGCGGTCGAAATCCGTGGAGATCATCCACTCACGTTGTGCGGCGAGGAACGCCGCACGCATGTCCTCCGGGCCGTTCAAGCCCACGCTGATCAGCGCCTGCGGCACCGAGCGCCCGAGCGTGACGGCCTGCAGACGGATCTCCTCGATCATCCGAGGCCAGTTGTCGCGCGCGAGCTCGAGCCGGCGTCGGCGGCGAGCCCTGGCGCTGGCGATGGGAACGGTGGCAGCGCCGATCCCGACCGCCAGCGCCGGCAGCACGCCTCCGTAGACGGCGAACCCGAACGCGGACCCGAGTGCGAACAGCACCGTCTGCACCGCAGCGAACTCCACCGTGCGGACGTTCTCGAGCCCGGCCTGGATCAGGAAATCCTGGAACGAGCCCCGCCGACGACGGTCGCCGATCCCCGGTGAGACACCGATCCCTCGCCAGTCGAAGACGAGACTCGTGAAGACGAGGAACACGCCATAGGCGGCGAGGAGCGCCAGTAGGAACCCGATGAGCGCGTCGCTCAGTTCGACCACCCACTCTCGGCGGGGCGGGAGCGGACCCCCGCGGTGGTGTCGAGCAGTTCCCTGACGTCGTAGCCAGCAGCCGCCAGCGGCCGAGCACAGCGGACCGGGATCGCCCCGGTCCACGCCAGGGGTCCGTCGGGTGTCGCGCGGGAGAACACCTCGGAGACCGTGAACGCCGTGCCGCTGTGCGCCGTCTGCTGATCCTCGACGGCGACGACCTCGTTGACCCGGGGGACCCCGTCGACCCGGGAGGCGTGCACCACGATGTCGATGGCCTCGGTGACCAGCGAGTTGAGCGCCGACATCGGCAGCTCGGAACGGGTGTCGGCGAGTTGGCAGATGAACCGCAGCCGGGACAGTGCCTGCCGAGCGGACCCGGCATGGATGGTCGTGAAGCCCTTCACCCCCGACGACAACGTCAACAGCAGGGGCAGCGCCTCGCGATCGCGCACCTCACCGACGATGGCGACGTCGGGTGCCATGCG
>JAWLFE010000006.1:75101-98721 GCA_041685735.1 Nitriliruptoraceae bacterium | reverse complement strand
GTGTACGCCCGGCATGGGCGATTGCTTCCGGGGTGGAAGTCCCCGGAGTTGGGAGGTGATGCCCGACTGAGCCGGAGGCAACTGCGGCATCGTGAGGTGTCGTGGGGAGGAAGCCCGAGGCGAGACTTCGGACCTGACGAACAGGAATCGCATGGGAGGCACGTCGGCTTGGGTGAGCCAGCACGCGATGGTGAGCCCGTCATCGCCTATGGGTGTGGCGTGTAGATGCGGCAGGGATCGAAGGACAGCAGTCGTTCTTATCCGGGGAGGCCTCTCGCGGTGTCGGCGGAGTCGTCGACGGCTGTCACGGGGACGTGGCGGTTCGCGTGGGAGGAGTCAGCAGAGGCCGTAGTACCAGCGGGGGTCTCGTCCAACGCACAAGGGTGCGGGCTGGGAAGGGCCGAACGTCGAGCCGAGAGGATGGATGTGGTGGCTGGTGATGGTCGCGGTGAGCGCAGCCAACCCGCGCAGGCGGGGCAGTTGCAGGAGGGGACGGTGAAGCCGTCGGGGCCTGTAGTTGTGCGTAGTGGCCGTCTGGAGTCGCCCGAGTCGTCGTCTCAGCCTGTCCGGGTCGATGGTCTGTGGGAGCAAACGTTCTCGAAGGCCAATCTGGCCCGGGCGTTGAAGCGCGTTGAGCGCAATGCGGGCGCGCCCGGTGTGGATGGGATGACCACGGAGCAGCTACGCCCGTGGCTCCATCAGCATTGGGTCGAGGTCCGTGAAACGCTCGATGTAGGGACCTACAAGCCCTCGCCGGTCCGGCAGGTCGAGATCCCCAAGCCCGATGGCGGGTCGAGGATGCTTGGTGTCCCAACGGTGCTGGACCGGTTGGTCCAGCAGGCCATCGCGCAGGTGTTGGAGCCGGTCTTCGATCCGGGGTTCTCGGAGCACTCTTACGGGTTCCGTCCGGGTCGGAGCGCCCATCAGGCCGTCGAGTGACGTGTGTGGCTGCAAGGAGGCTTGCGGTGGGTGGTCGATGTTGATCTGGAGAAGTTCTTCGACCAGGTCAATCAGGACAAGCTCATGCACCGCGTGTCACGTCGGGTGGCCGATAAGCGTCTGCTCAAGCTCATCCACCGTTACCTGCAGGCTGGGGTGATGGTGGCCGGGGTTAAGCAGCCGACCGCGGAAGGGACCCCACAGGGTTCCCCGCTGTCGCCGCTGCTGTCCAACATCATGCTGGACGACCTCGACCAAGAGCTTGAGCGGCGTGGCCACCGGTTTGTTCGCTACGCCGATGACGTCCGCGTCTTTGTGAGCAGCGAACGGGCCGCCCACCGGGTCCTTGATGGCATCACCGATGTTGTCGAGGGCCGGTTGAAGCTGAAGGTCAACCGGGAGAAGTCCAGCATCCAGGCCGCTTCGATGGCAGGGCTGCTGGGCTTCGCGTTCTACTTCGCGCCAGGCGGCAAGGTCGGCATCCGGGTCGCACCCAAGGCGTTCAAACGCCTGAAGATGCGGCTCAAACAACTGACCCGCCGAAACTGGGGTGTCTCCATGGAGCACCGCATCACGAGGCTGAACCGCTACATCGCCGGATGGTGTGCCTACTTCGCGATCGCAGACGGCCGCAAACGCCTCGAAGCGATCGATGAGTGGCTGCGCCGAAGGCTCCGGGCCGTGCGCTGGAAGCAATGGAAGCGGGCTCATACCCGTGTCCGTGAACTCCGTGCGCTCGGCATGCCAGCGGACATGGCCTACCAGTGGGGGATGACCAGCAAAGGCGTCTGGCGCCTCGCTGGCTCGGCCCCACTGCACCGGGCCATGCCCGCCAGCTACTGGACCGACCAGGGCCTGCTTGGATTCACCCACCACTGGCATCGCCGCCGAGGTGCCTGACGAACCGCCGTATGCGGACCCGCACGTACGGTGGTGTGGGAGGGGCCGGGGAAAGCCCGGCCCCTACCCGATCGTGCCGCGCTCGGCGGGTGCGGGGGCCGGCAGCGGGTCAGTCGGTCCCGTCCGGAGCGGTCGCGATGAACGCCTGCACCGGATGCGGAACCGCATCCGGATCGTCGGGCAATGCGATGTCCCTGAGGTAGTCGTGGACGAGGTCGAGGACATCGGGCGGCAGATCGGCGGCGCGGCACTGCAGCAGGAAGTCCAGCACCTGGTCGCCGACCCCCGCCGGGTCCTCCCACAGCGGTGTCAGGTCCAAGCGGCTGTCGATCAGCAGGCGGTCGGTCGCCAACCCGCGTGCCGCCAGGGCTCGGTCGACCTCGTCGGCGAACCAGTGCGGATGCTCGGGCTGTGGAGCGAGCAGCGAGGACAGCAGGCTCAACGGTTCGAGCGGTGAGACGAGGGCCACCAGCCTGCCACCCGGACGGAGCAGGCGGACCGCATGGTCGAGCGCCTCGCCCGGATCCGGGACGTAGTACAGCGAATGCACGAAGTGCACGATGTCGAACGGTCCCTCACCGGTGTAGCCGGCGAGGTCCGTGGCCGACCCGGTGACCGCCAGGTGTGATGCACCGATGCTCGCCAGGCGCTCCAGACACCGCTCGAGTGACGGGCCATGCGGCTCCACCGCGTGGTAGTCCACCTCCGCACGGTCGATCAGCAGACGTTCCGCGAGCGCGACATCGACCGCTCCGTCACCGACGCCGACGCCGAGCACCCGGACGGGTCGTCCCTCGACGGCCGGCACGACCCCCGGCACGTTGGCGACCATCCAGGCCCGGACCAGCGCACGCTGGTTGCTGTGCTCCTCGTAGATGCGGTGGGTCGCTGCGTACCGCTCCGGTGAGAGCGCGCGGACCGCAGCCATCCGCTCGGCGGCCTGCACGAGGAGGTCGCGAGGTGAGGTCGTGCCCGATGGCCGCATGTGTTGGCAGGGTAGCCAGGCCGGCGTTGACAGCTCCATCGGCCACTGACCTGCGTCCCGCCCACCCGCTAGGTTGCGGTCGATGACATCTGACCCCGGCGACACCGCCGACCGCAGCCTCCAGCACTGGAGCAAGGACGGCCGTCGCACGATGGACGCCTTCTACGTCCTGGCGGCGCAGGACTATCGCGAACTCGTCGGGGCTCGGGACTGGGCATCGGACCTGCGGGCGCGGTCCCGCGATGGGCGCCTGCGGCTGCTGGACGTGGCCTGCGGCAGTGGGAAGTTCCCCGGTGCGCTGCTGGCTGCCGGACTCCCGGAGACCCTCCCTGACGTCCGGATCGAGGTCGACCTGCTGGATCCGTCCGCCTTCAGCCTGGCAGAGGCACGCCGGGTCCTGCGGCCACCCTTCCTCGCCGGCGACGACCTGCAGGTGGGCATCGAGGAACTGGACATCGCGGACCGGTCGGACGACGTGGCCTGGGCGACCCATGCGCTGTACGCCGTCCCGCCAGGGCTGCTCGGCGCCGGGCTCGCACGGATGGATGCCGCGTTGCGCCCCGGCGGCTGGGGGGTCATCGCCCATGCCACCTCGAGGTCGCACTACCTCGCGGTCTACGACGCCTACCGGGCATCGCACGCGCCGCAGGCCACGCCGTACACCACGGCGGAGGAGGTGGCTGACGGTCTGCGGGAGGTCGGGGTCGAGCCCGAGGTGCAGGTCCTGCACTACCGCACCGGCACCAACGACGCCGCGGTGGCCGAGGGGTTCCTGCAGCGGTGCCTGTTCGACGACGCGATCACCTTGGAGACCATGCTGGCACCAGGCCCGACCTCTGATGCGCTGGCCGGCTACCTCGCGAGCTGCCGGAACGGCGACACCTGGAACTTCGACCACGAGGTCCACCTGGTGTCCTGGACCTCTTCCTGAGGCCCCCATCTCAGGCGAGGGCACCCGTACCGTCGGCCGGGTCCGAACCGACGACGTCGCCGTCCGATCGAGGAACCATGACCGACTCTGCCAACCCCCACCTGACCGCCGCGACCGCGGTCGGTGGTGCCGACCACGTCGAGGTCGACTGGGATGCCGGCAACGACCAGTGGTGGGACTGGTACATGTCGCTCGCCGATGACCCGGAGGCCGCGGGGCCGATCGTGGACGGCCCCACGTGGGATCCGGGTCCGCTGCCCGATGACGAGCGGTTCGCCGCGGAGTTGTCCACGCCCTACGACCTGCCGGCGGCCGCGGTGACCGCGTTCGCCGCTGACGGTTTCGTGAAGCTCCCCGGGGTGGTGTCCGCCGGCGTCGTCGAACGGTTGCGCCAGCGGCTCCGTGAGCTGCTCGATGCCGCCGTCGATCGCTCGGTCGGGTTCCAGAGCCTGGAGATGATGTGGCTGACCGATCCGCTGGTCCGTGCGGTCGTGCTCTCGCCCCGCATCGGGCGTCTGTGCGCGCAGCTCCTGCAGGTCGACGCCGTGCGCCTCTACCACGACAACGCGCTGTCCAAGGAGTCCGGGGCCGGGCGGACCCCATGGCACTACGACGACCACCACTTCCCGTTGGACACCTCCGATGCGGTCACCGCGTGGATGCCTCTCCAACCGACCCCGCGTGAGATGGGGCCGCTCGCCTTCGCCCGCGGCATGGACGTCTGGGAAGCGGTCGCCGAGCTGCCCTTCGACAAGCACGGCACCTCCTACGACCGCGCCGTCAGCGAGCACCTGCGCGACAGCGGCGTCGAGGTGGAGGACGGTCCTTTCGAACTCGGCGAGGTCAGCTTCCACTCCGCGCTCTGTCTGCACACCGCCGGCCCGAACCGGACCCGCGTGGCGCGGATGGTCCTGGCCAACACCTACTACGCCGACGGGGCCCGGATCGTCGAGCGGCCAACCATGGTCAGTGGTGACTGGAAGCAGTTCCTCCCGGGTGTCGGGCCTGGCGAGCTGGCGGTCAGCGACCGCAACCCGATCGTCGGCTGACGACGGTGTGATGTCTGCGCTTCCGGTCCACGGACGGGCGGGTGACGAAGGCTGATTGGGCGTGCGCTTGCGGAGGGCTGCCACCCGGTCCCGCACCATCCGTTCCTCCCGCCGATCCCGGCGGAGCCCCCTGGAGGGGACCCATGGACATCGTCGCACTCGATCTCAGCCCGACCCAGATCGATCTGGTCGGTGGCTTCTTCTCACTGACCTTCGCGGTCTTCCTGGGAAGCGCCCTGTTCTTCTTCATCAGCCGCCGCGATGTCGCCCCCCGGTACCGCATGGCGGTCACCATCTCGGGCGTCATCGTCACGATCGCCGGCTACCACTACTTCCGGATCCTCAGTTCCTTCGAGGCGGCTGCGGCCGGCGAAGCCCTGTTCAACGAGGCCTACCGCTACGTCGACTGGGTCATCACCGTGCCCCTGCTGCTGACGGAGCTGGTCCTGGTCCTGGCCATCGACGCGTCGCGACGCAGGTCGCTGTTGCTGCGCCTGGTGCCCTACTCGTTCCTCATGATCGTGCTGGGCTACCCGGGTGAGATCTCGCAGGACACCGGCACGATCTGGTTGTTCTGGGGCCTGTCGATGGTCTTCTTCGTGCTGATCCTTCTCACGCTGTTCACCGAGATCACCCGGCAGATCGCCGCCGAGCGGCCTGAGGTCCAGGGGACCCTCAAGGGGCTGCGGGTGGTGCTGCTGGTGACGTGGCTGTTCTACCCCGTCGCCTACCTGTTCCCGGTGCTGCTCGACGATGCCGCCAGCGCGTTCGTGCTGGTGAACGTCGGCTACGCGATCGCCGACATCACCGCCAAGGCCGGCTACGGGCTGATGATCCACCACGTGGCGAAGATCAAGACCGAGGTCGAAGAGCCGGTCGCGGTCGCGTGATCTGACCGGCCGCTGTCGGCGCGGTGGTCGCTGGTCCGGTGCGCGGGTCAGCGATCCCCGCGCGAGCGCAACAGGGGCATGACGCGGGCCGCGTCGAGTGCCTGCAGGTGCGGGAGCGGGTCGAGCCGGTGTTCGATGACGTGCTCGGTGAGTTGCTCGCGCACCACGGTGCGCAGCTCGTCCGGGTCCCACGGTTTGGCGATGTAGTGGTCGAGACCGGCCTCGTTGACCGCCCGGATCGTGTCCGTCTGGTCGGCCTGTCCCGTGACCAGCACCTTGCGGGCGTGGGCGGTGCGCCGATCGTCGAGCAGCTGCACCAGGAAGTCGACCCCGCTGGTGCCCGGGAGGCGGTGGTCGGCCAGGACCAGCGCCAGCCGGTCACCAGCGCGGTCCAGTTCGTCGATGACCACCCAGGCGTCCGCAACATCCTCGGCGACCTCCAGCCGCACGTGGTCGCCGAAGCGCGTCAGGTCGCGCGCCAGCGCGTCGCGGACCGGGCGTTCGTCCTCCAGGATCAACACGGCCAGGTGCATGATCATCCTCCGGGTGCCGGACGTGCCGGATGGGGTGGTCGCGAGGTCGTATCGTCAGCGGGTCCGGCGACCGGCAGGAGCACCGTGGCCGTGGTGCCGCTCGGATCGGCAGCCAGGCTGAGGCGGCCGTCGTGCGCTTCGACCAGCCGCCGCGCGATCGCCAGACCGAGGCCGAGGCCGTAGCGGACGGTGCCCTGCTTGGTGGTGAAGCGAGGTTCGAATGCCCGTTCGAGCACGTCGGGTGGCATCCCGGGGCCGTCGTCGGAGATCCGGACCCGCACGTGCTCTGGATCCGGGGCGTCGGTTCGCACCCGGATGTGTCCCTCGCTCTCGATCGCCTCGGCGGCGTTGACCAGCAGGTTGGTCCACACCTGACCCAGCTGCCCCGGGTGACACCGGATCCGGGGCAACTCGCCGTACTCGCGTGTGATCGTCGCGCCCCGGAGTCGATGGGCGGTCAGCCGGAGCGTGTCCTCGATCCCGTCGTGCAGGTCGACATCGTCGACCGGGGTGCCGTCCGGTCGGGCGTAGGAGCGCAGGCTGGCAACCAGGGCCGAGATCCGCTCCGCACCGACATCGAGGTTGCGGATCGCCGTGCCGATCCCGGCTGCCGCCTCCAGCAGGTCGATCGCCGCCCGGGGGCCCGCCGCCAGGCGGCGTGCGTCGTCGGGGTCGGTGATCCCGGCTGCGAGGAACCGTCTGGCGAGCTCCCGATCGCCGGTCGTGGCCTCGAGCACCCGCCGTTGCTCACGTTCCTGTGCGGTGCTCATCGCGGGCCGATCCCGCGAGGCCGTCAACGCCCTCGTCAGGGCCGGGCCCTGCGGGTGGCTGTCGAGCACCCGATCCAGGTCCTCGCCGATGTAGCTGGCCGCGCGGTCGAGCGCCGCGACCGGGTTGTTGAGCTCGTGGGCGATGCCGGCCGCCAGTTCTCCGAGGGTGGCGAACCGTGCCTGCTCGACCAGCTCCAGTCGGGCTTGCTCCAGCTGGTGCAGCGCATCCGCCAACCGGGCGCGCTCCTCGTCCAGCTCTCGGTTGAGCTCGATCTTCTCGACCTGCAGCTGCTCCGATCGTCGCAGCCGTTGCGCCAGGGCCCGGATCGAGACACCGGCCATGGCCGCCCCCACCTCGGGTTCGCTGCGCAGGGCCCGGTCGAGCTGTTCGAGAGAGAGGTGGACCACCTCGACGTCGGTGGTGGTCCGGGCCGTGAAGAACGCCTGGCGTTGCTGGGCCAGCGACAACAACCCGACCACCGGCCCGGTCGAACCGTGATGCAGCCGGAGGTCCCCAACCCGCGTCGACCGGTCGAGTGCAACGCTGCCGCGGAGCACGACGAGGACGGCGTTGACCCCCTCGTCCTGATGGGTGAGGCGGATGCCGGGCGGGAGGCGCAGCCGTGGCCGGGGTCCGAGCACCCGCTCGATCGCGGCCAGGAGCCGTTCGGTGACCGCGTCGGGCTCCAGCTCCAGGTCACGGAGGAGATCGCTGTCCGGCAGTTCGAGTGGGCGGCCCGCGTCGTCGACCAGGGAACCGCTGCGGGGATCGTCGGGGAGGCGTGCACGCAGCCATCGGGCGACCTGTGAGCGCGCGTGGACCTGGAGGGCACCGGCCGTCCAGGGGATCGCGATCACCGCATCCAGTCGATCATCGTCGATCGCCCGGGCAGCATCGTCGATGACCGCCCGGTCCGTGAGCAGCAGCGTCGCTGCACGGCGGAGCGCCGGTGAGCGGTCGAGGGTGTCGATGGTCGTGTCGACCGCGCCGGTGGGGCTGGCCAGCACCACGAGCGGCACCCCGATGCCCGGATCGCCGGCCGCGAGTTCGACGGCCTGCTCCGGACCTCGGACCGCGACCACCTCGACGACGTCGGCGAGGTGGGCGGAGCCGGGGGTCGGCTCGTCGGGCTCCGCGCTGAGTTCCTCGGTCAGAGCGGTGGCGAGGTCGCGCTCTGCGATGACGATGACGCGCAGGGGGGTCGCGTCGGTCACAACAACCCCAGTCGGTCCCAGACCCAGGGCAACAGGGTCGCCAGCAGCACCGCACCGACCCCGCCGATCAGCAGGCCGTTGGTCGCCATCGCCCGGGTGTCCACCTCGCCCGTCGCGTAGGCGACGGCGTTCGGCGGCGTGGAGATCGGCAGGGCCATCGCCAGGGCGCAGGCCAGGGCCACGATCACGCCGACCGCCGTCGCATCGATGGGCAGGCCGGTCGCCAGGCTGAGCGAGAGCGGGATCAGCAGGTTGGCGGTCGCGGAGTTCGAGATGACGGTCGACAGCCCGAGACCGACGACCACCAGGAGCAGGACCAGCAGGGTCAGGGGCAGCGCCTCCCAGTCGACCAGGCCCAGCAGCCAGGTGTCGAGCCCGGTGGCACCGATCCCGGCGCCGAGCGCGATCCCCCCGGCGACGAGCCACAACACCGGCCACTGCAGGGCCTTGATGTCGTCACCCCCCATCACCTGGGTGGCGAGCAGGGCGACCACCGGGACGAACCCCACCGTCGACGACGAGATGCCGTGCAGCGGCTCGGTCAGCCACAGCAGCACGGTCGCGCCGGCGACGACGTAGAAGACGATCGCGGCCGGGCTCCGGTCGAAGGAGGCGGACAGGTCCAGCGTCATGGGGGTGTCGACGGCGACGTACCGCCGGGTCAACAGCCACCAGGCGAACAGCAGCACCACGACCATCAGCGGGACGGCCAGGAACATCCACCCGAGGAACGACACCCCCTCGCCGCGTGCCTGCAGCGCGCCGAGCGCGATCGCGTTCGGGGGACTGCCGACGGGCGTCCCGATGCCGCCGACGTTGGCCGCGACCGGGATGGCCAGCGCCAGGCCGGTCCGTGCGGGGCCCGCGGGCAGGACCGCCAGGATCGGGATGACGACGGCGAACATCGTGGCCGTCGTCGCCGTGTTGGAGACGAACATCGACAGCATCGCGGTGATCAGCATCAGGCCGAGCACGCTGCGCCGCGCGTTGCCCGCGAAGGGCCGCAACAGCACGGCCGCGAGGTTGCGGTCGAGGTCGAACTTCGCCGCGCCATCGGCGATCAGGAACCCCCCGAGGAACAGCACGATCACGGGATCGGCGAGCGCCGCGAAGTAGGTGCTGGCCCCGAGCACGTCCTCGGGCAGGGCCACCAGCGCCTGGTCGGAGATCATCAGGACCTCCAACAGGATGACCAGCACGGCGGTGGCGACCAGCGGGATCGCCTCGGTCACCCACAGCACGATCGCCAGCAGGAAGACCGCCAGCATCCGTTGTCCGGCGGGTTCCAGCCCCGGAACGTCGAGGAGGAGGGGCACGAGGAAGGCGGCGAACCCGACCACCAGCCCGGCTCGTTGCAGTCGGCTCGGTCGTGGCAGCGTGCTCGCCGGGCGGTGCACGTCGGTCGGCACGGCGCAACCTCGATGGAGCGAACGATCGGTCCTCGTCGACGATGGAGCCTACTGCGGGTCGACCGTCCGGCCCGGGTGCACGATCGTCCCGGGCCGCCAGCCGGTCAGCAGATCCGAGGCAGCTGTTCACCGAGGGGGAGGTCGACGACGCGGGTGGCGCCGATGCTGGTGCGGGCGACCACCATCCCGTGGTGGTCGTCGACGACCTCGCCGATGATGGCCGCCTGCCGGCCGAGGTCGTGGGCGTGCATGGCGGCCAGGACCTCCTCGGCGTCGTCCGGTGCCACGAACGCGACGAGCTTGCCCTCGTTGGCCACGTGGATCGGATCCAGGCCGAGGAAGCTGCACGCGGACCGGACCGGTTCGGCGACGGGAACCGCCCGCTCGACGTAGCTCATCCCGACGCGAGCGGTGGTCGCAAGCTCGCACAACGACGCGGCCATCCCGCCACGGGTGGCATCGCGCAGGCAGTGGACGGCCTCGGCACCCGCCGAGGTCCCGAGCATGGCGGCGACCAGGCTGGCCAGGGGCGCGGAGTCGGACGCGATGTCGGTGCCGAACTGCAGCCCCTCCCGCACGCTCATCACCGCGATGCCGTGATCGCCGATCTGGCCCGACAGGATGATCCGGTCGCCCGGTCGGATGCGTTGCGGGGACAGCTCGACGCGGTCGGGGATCAGTCCGATGCCGGTGGTGGTCACGGTCAGGCCGCTGCCGTCGCCGGTGTCGGTGACCTTCGTGTCGCCGGTGGCTAGTTGCACGCCGGCCGCCGCAGCGGCGCGTCCCATCGTCTGGGCGATCGTGCCCAGCACCGACAGTTCCAGCCCTTCCTCGAGGATGAACGCGGTGGACAGCACGAGCGGTGCGGCGCCCAGCATCGCGACATCGTTGACGGTGCCGTTGATGGCCAGGTCGCCGATGTTCCCGCCTGGGAAGAACAGCGGATCGACGACGAACGAGTCGGTCGAGAACGCCAGGCGTGCTCCCCCGATCGTCAGCGTCGCAGCGTCGGTGGGGGTCGCACCCTCGGCGGCGGCACCGAACGCCGGCAGGAACAGGTGCTCGATCAGTTCGGCGGACAGCTTGCCGCCGCCGCCGTGTCCGGCCACGATCCGTTCGTGGTCGCGCAGCGGCATCGGGCAGCTCCAGCCCTCGACGTCGACACCGGGGGCGGTGCCCTGCGTGACGGTGGTGGCCTGTCCGGTCGTGCCGGTGTCCGCGTCGGTGTCAGCCACGGGTGGCCCCCGACTCGATCACCGGCAGGGTCCGTGACGACTCCAGCCGTCCGTACTGGTAGTAGGCGGCGCACGCTCCTTCGCTGGAGACCATCGTGGCCCCCAGCGGGTTGCGCGGCGTGCACTCCGTGCCGAACGCCGGGCACTCGTTGGGTTTGAGCATGCCCTGCAGGACCTCACCAGACCGGCACAGCTCCGATTCCTGGACGTCCATGTCCGCGACGTCGAACCGCGTCTCCGCGTTCAGATCCGCGTAGCGATCGGACAGGTGCCAGCCGCTCTGTGGGATCATCCCGATCCCGCGCCACTTGCGGTCCGTTACGGCGAACACGTCCTCCAGCATGGCCTGTGCCGGCGAGTTGCCGACCGTGTTCACGGCCCGGGGATAGGCGTTCTCCAGGTAGGCCTCACCGTTCTCCAACTGGATGACGGTGCGGCGGATGCCGTCGAGCACGTCCAGCGGTTCGAAGCCGGTGACCACGATGGGCACGCCGTACGTCGTGACGAGCGGCTCGTACTGGGTGGTCCCCATCACGCTGCAGACGTGGCCGGCGGCCAGGAACCCATCGACCCGGCTGGTCGGTGACGAGGCGATGGCCTCGATCGCCGGGGGGACCAGGACGTGGCTGACCAGCAGGGACAGGTTGGTCAGGTTCCGTTGACGGGCCTGGAAGGCCACCATCGCGTTGCCGGGCGCGGTCGTCTCGAACCCGATGGCGAAGAACACGACCTCTTTGTCCGGGTTGTCCTCAGCGATCGCAACGGCATCGATCGGTGAGTAGACGACGCGGACGTCCCCACCGCGGGACCGGACCCCGAACAGGTCGGTGTGGCTGCCGGGGACCCGCAGCATGTCTCCGAACGAGCAGAAGATGACGTCCGGTCGCGCGGCGATCTCGAGCGCCTTGTCGATGGTCTCCAGCGGCGTGACGCACACCGGGCAGCCGGGACCGTGGATCAGCTCGATCTCGTCGGGCAGCAACTGGTCGATGCCGTTGCGGATGATGGAGTGGGTCTGGCCACCGCACACCTCCATGATCGCCCACGGCCTGGTGACCACCGCACGGATCTGGTCGAACAGTGTGGCGGCCAGGTCGGGATCGTTGAACTCGTCGAGGTACTTCATGGTCGTGTCCCTCCCGTCGCCGTGCCACGATCGCCGATCGCGACGTCGCTCGGGGCGCCGAGTTCCTCCTCGAGCAGTCCCATCTGTTCGAACAGCTCCAGGGTCTTGAGCGCCGACTCCTCGTCGACCATGGTGATCGCGAACCCGGCGTGGATCAGGGTGTAGTCGCCCACCTGCGCCTCGGGCGTGTAGGCGAGGCAGACGTCCTTGGTGACGCCGCCGAAGTCGACGGTAGCCATCTGGGTCCCGCGTTCGTCTCGGATCTCCAGGACCTTGCCGGGCACGCCGAGGCACATGTCAGTTCCTGTCGTCGGGGGGTCGATGAGCGCCGATGGCGGCCTGTCCCAGCGCCAGGCCGCCGTCGTTGGGTGGGACGAGCCGGTGGCGGAGCACCGTCAGGCCATCCTGCTGCAACCTCGAGGTGGTCAGTCGCGTCAACAGCGCGTTGGCGAACACCCCGCCGGAGAGCGCGACGACATCCGGGCCGCCGCCGCGTCGGATCGTTGCGGCGATGTCACCGATCGCGACGGCGACCGCCGCGTGGAAGCCCAGGGCGATGGCCGCGATCGAGGTCCCGCCACGGCGTGCCTCGACGACGTCCCGAACGAGCGTGGTCGCGTCGAGGATCGCCGGTTCGCCGGCAGCCCGGTCGACCACCGGCAGCCGCAGCGGCGTGGGAGGCCCGGTCGTTGTGGTGGCGGCGACCTCCAGGTCGATCGCCGCCTGGGCCTCGAAGGTGATGTCGTGGCGCAGGCCGAGCAGCGACGCGATCGCGTCGAACAGTCGCCCCATGCTGGAGGTCGGTACGGTGCGCAGCTGCCGGTCCAGTTGCGTGGCCAGCAACGCCAGGTCCTGCCGTGGGGTGGCGGCGACCGAGGGGAGGTCATCGGCCCACGGGACGCCGGCGGTCCACAGGTGGGACAGCGCGACCCGGCTGGGGTGTCGGATCGCCGCATCACCGCCGGGCAGCGGGACGGTGGACAGGTGCGCGACCCGCTCGAAGCCGTCGTAGTCGGCGAGCAGGACCTCACCACCCCAGATGGTGCCGTCTGGCCCGTAGCCGGTGCCATCGAAGGCGATGCCGGTCACGGGGTCGGTCCCCGGCAGGCCGTGCTCGGCCATGACCGCAGCGACGTGGGCATGGTGGTGCTGGACCAGGACGAGGGGTCGTCCCGCACCCGGGTGGTCGGAGACGGGCTCGGCGGTGCGGTCCGCGGCCCACCGGCGGGTGGTGTAGTCCGGATGCTGGTCAGCGATCAGACGCTCGGGGGTGACCGCGTGCATCGTGGCGAACCGCTCGACGGTCCGCTCGAAGGCCTGCAGGGTCGTGAGCGACCCCAGGTCGCCGACGTGTGCGGACAGCCAGGCGTGGCGGCCATCGGTGAGACAGGCCGTGTTCTTCAACTGCCCCCCGACGGCCAGGGACGGGGTCCCCTGGAACGGCAGTGGCAGCGGTGACGGCACGTACCCGCGGGAGCGGCGGATCATGGTGATCGCCGGGCGTCCGTCGATGTCGTCGACGCGGACCACCGAGTCGTCACATGGCACGGCGATGGGCCGGTCGTGCCACAGGAACGCATCGGCGATGCCACCGAGTCGGTCCCGGGCCTCGTCGTCCTCGATGCACAACGGTTCCTCGGACAGGTTGCCGCTGGTCATGATGAGCACGTCCGGGGCGGCCCCGTCGACACCGGGCACGTCGTCGAGCAGCAGGTGGTGCAGCGGCGACGGCGGTAGCATCAGCCCGATGAGCGGATTGTCGGGTGCGACACCGTCCGCGATCGGGGCGTCGGACCGTCGGCGGACCAGGACGATCGGCGCGGCAGGATCCGTCAGCGCGGTCGCGGCCGCGGCGTCGATGTGGGCGAGTCGGGCGGCGACCTCGAGGTCGCGCACCATCAGCGCGAACGGCTTCCCGGGACGCTGCTTGCGATCCCGCAGGGTCGTGACGGTCGCGTCGTGGTCCGCACGGCAGGCCAGGTGGTAGCCGCCGACGCCCTTGACGGCCACGATCGCGCCAGCCGCGAGCAGCGCGTGGGTCCGGGCCAGGTGCCGGTCGGTGGCGTGCTGCCTCGAGGTACCTGGGGTCGTGGCTTTCGGCGGGATGTCGGTCCGGTCGGCGGGGACGTGGAGGGACAGGCCGGGGCCACAGTCGAAGCAGGCCACCGGTTGGGCGTGGAAGCGGCGGTCGGACGGGTCGTCGTACTCGGCTGCGCACGGCGTGCAGAGCGGGAAGTCGGCCATGGTGGTCGCGGGCCGGTCGTAGGGCAGCGCGGTGATGATCGTGAAGCGCGGCCCGCAGTTGGTGCAGGTGATGAAGGGGTAGCGGTAGCGGCGGTCGGTCGGATCGCGGAGTTCGCGGAGACAGTCGCTGCAGGGCGCGGTGTCGGGAGGCGCGTTGGTCACCGCGCCGACGGCGTGGCGGCTGGCGGTGATGGTGAACCCGGTCGAGCCGACCACCGGGACGGCGACGGCATCGACGGTGTCGATGCGTGCGAGTGGTGGTGGCTGCGCGACGAGTCGCCGACGGAAACGGTCGAGGTCCGCGGCGGGGCCCTCGACCTCGATGGTGACGCTGGTGGTGTCGTTGCTGACCTCGCCGGTCAGGCGCAGGCCGGTCGCCAGGCGGTGGACGTGCGGCCGGAACCCGACCCCCTGGACGGTGCCGGTCACCGTCAGGCGCAGGCGCTGTCGATCGGCGGAGGGAGGCGCGGCGGTCGTCACGGCGCGACGCTGCGCGTCGAGTTCGCCAGCGCGATGTCAGCCGGCGGGGCGGCGGCGTCGGGGACCTCGTCCCGGACCAGCGCCCGGTGGTTCTCGGTGTCGGTGAGCCACAGGTGTCCGGCCGCGACCCCGAGCTCGTCCGGCCGGTACAGGGTGTTCACCGTGGGCTCCCCTCCGCGATCGGGCTGCGTCGCGGTGAGACCATGTTGCCCGAGGACCACGTCAGCGGTCGACACCTGCTGACCGGTCCGGTTCACCCCTGATTGTAGGTGAACACCCTGTCCCAGCGGGCGTCGAGACGCTCCAGGGCGACGTCCGCCGGGACGGCGGAGAGGTGCTGGTCGTCGCCGGTGACCAGTTCCAGCCGTCGCAGCTTGTCGACGCCGTCGGTGACGTCGAAGTCCAGGACGCAACCCAGCTGCTCGGCGAACCACGCCTCCACCATCCGGTCGAGTTCGACCATGGACAGCGGACGGCCGGCGGCCCGCAGGAAGTACCACCCGAGGATGGCTTCCTTGGTCTCCTCCTCCTCGGCCGCGTCCAGCAGGTTGTGGAAGACGCCGGCATCGTTGTCGAGGTTGCGGAAATACAGGTTGTCGGCGAGCGTCTTGAGGAACTCCATGCGACGGGCCTTGTACTTCGTGAACTGCCGCGTCAGGTAGCCGCCGAACGACCCGAGGCCGGCCCCGAGGGTGATCAACGTCGCCTGGTCGAGCTCCACGGGCTGGTCACGGATGCCCAGGTAGAAGCCGGCCAGCAGCACGAGCAGCCCGATCGTGGTGAGCAGCTTGGTCGACGCGACGATGATGCCGCTGATGAGCGCCGGGATCCCGATCAGCAGCCGGTCGACCCACCGCATCCGGACCTCGGCGTTGGGGAACAGGCTCTCGATATCGGCCTTGGGCACGTCCTGGAACAGCTTCAGCACCGTCGACCCGGGCGTGAAGGGAAGATCGTCCGTGTCGATGTCACGGCTGGCGAAGTGCTCGGCCTCCCTGAAGGTCACGAGCACCAGCACCTTCTCGTAGTTGGTGAACGAGACCACGTTGCGGCGGAGTCCCTTGAAGGTGGAGACCTCCCGCGTGCGTTGGGTCTCGCCCCGGCGGAAGATCAGCATGTGTTCGAAGTCGTCGAGGTCGACCTCCACGCGGACCTTCAGCAACGACTCCTGCTCGAAGGCCCGGTGGATCTCGTCGGCGTCGATGCGTTCGAAGTTGGCGTGTTCGAGCAGCTGTTCCAGGCCATCGAGCAGGTCCTGCTGTGCCTTGGCGCGTTCCGCCGCGTCGTAGGTGCGCACGGTCCGCGTGTCCGGATCATGCGCGAACGGCGCGTAGGCGTCCTTCAGCCGCTCCAGATGCTCGCGGAACTCGACGTGGAACGTCGCGTCGAGCAGGCTGGCCAACGCACGGAACCGCGCGGCATCGTCGTCGGCCAGACGCTCGTCGGTGTCGAGCAGATCGACGAGATCGGCCTGGCGGAAGGGGATGAACCGGCCGGCTGGCGCAGCATCGCTCGAGCTGGCGGCAGGTGAGCTCGACACGGACTACCTCCGTCCTTCGGGCGGGCTGGTGACCGTAGCGACCGGCGCAGCCACCGACCCCATGGGTGTCGGACCCTCGGCGAGACCGCTCCCCGCGTGAGTACGGTGGGAGGGCACGTCCGACGTCCACGGGAAGACTTCAAGACATGCGCAGTGAGCTGTTCAACCAGGAGAACCTCGAGGCTGAGGGCGAGGGACTGTTCGTCCGCCAGAACTCGAAGATGATGAAGGTCGAGCTGAACCAGGGGTCGGTGCAGGCGCTGGCCGGGTCGATGGTCGCCTACCAGGGTGAGGTCGACTTCGAACACCAGGGCAGCAAGGACATCGCGAGCTGGTTGACGAAGAAGGTGACCGGCGAAGACCTGCCGCTGATGCGCATGGCCGGCACCGGCGAGGTGTTCCTGGCCAACATGGGTGGGGACGTGCACATCATCACCCTCGAGAACGACGCGATCTCCATCAACGGCGCGAACATCCTGGCCTACACCGACGGGCTGCAGTCCGACATCACGTTCATGCGGGGCGCGGGCATGCTCTCCGGTGGTCTGTTCAACACCACGCTGACCGGGACGGGTCAGGTCGCGATCGTCACCGACGGCCCACCCGTCGTCCTGGAACCGGGGCAGGCCCCGACCTTCGTGGATCCGGACGCCGCCGTGTGCTGGTCCGCGAACCTGCAGCCACAGCTGAAGACGGCGATCGGCATGAAGCTGCTGATCGGGCGCAGCTCGGGCGAGGAGATCCAGCTGGGATTCGAAGGCGACGGCTTCGTGGCCGTCCAGCCGTCCGAGAACATGCGCTTCGGCGGGGAGGATCAGGGCGGTGAGACCCCCGGCTCGCAGCAGGGGGGCATGCTCGGCGGCCTGCTGAACGGCTAGTCGCCCGGTGCGGTGTCGGCGCGTGGTCCGCGCGACCGTGCCGGCCGCGTCACCCCGCCGTCTCCTGGTGACGGGGCAGGCGGAGAAGGACACCGCCCTCCTCGGAGCGGATCGGCGTGACCACCAGGGAGTCATCGGTCTCCCCGACGGGCGGCACCCCGGTGACCTGGGCCGCGACGTCACGGGCGGCGGCCGCCGCCAGGCGGTCGCCGGCCTCGCCCTGCTCCCGGAGTCGTGCGATCAGGTCGTCACCGGTCGTGGTCTCGAGCGCCGGATGTCCGTCCCGCGCCCGGGACCAGGCGATGTTGGTGGCGACGATGACACCTTCCCGGTCCAGCACCGCCACGGGATCGTCGTGTGACTCCAGCAGGGCGGTGACCAGCGCATCGCGGCGCGACAACCGTCGGTGGAGATCGATCAGTTCGGTCACGTTCTCCAGGCTGAGGCTGGTTCCCTGGACGGCCCCGTCGTTGCCGCGGAGCGGGCTGATGCGCAGGTGCAGCCAGGCTTCGCCCGTGGTCCGCGCATCCATCCGATGTTCGCGGCCGGACTCCATGGCCGCATCGATGGCCTCCACCGCGGCGGCCGCATCATCGTCGCCCAGCCGTCGCCGCCAACCCTCCGCATAGAGCTGCTCGGCAGGCGCTCCCAGCAGCCGTGCTGCCTCGTCGTCGACGTACACGCAGCGGCCCGCGCGATCCGTATGCAGTGCACCGATCCCGGGGACACCCACCTGCCGGCGCAGATCGCTGGACAGGTCGCGCTGGACGGCGGTGATGTAGCTGACCTCGCCGTGGGGATCCAGCGTCGGTGTCAGCGTGACCCGATGGGTCCGAAGCGATCCGTCACGGTGCCGGTCGACCAGTTCGCCCGACCAGACCTCACCGCCGAGCACGGTCGCCCACAGGTCCTTGTAGGTCGAGGTCTGCTGCAGTCCGGAACTGAGCAAGCGCGGTGTTGCGCCGATCGCCTCCTGCCGCGAGAAGCCGGTCACCTGGACGAAGGCGTCGTTGACGTCCACGATCGTCCCCGCCGCGTCGGTGATGATCACCACGTCGCCCCCGAGGTCGACCCCGGTCACGTCGATCGGCGGTCGGTCGACGGTTGGCTTCTGCATCGGTCGGCTCCCGTTCGTCGCGTCGTGCGTGATCCGGGTGGCGCTCCCCGGGCCAGCGCGGGCCAGCGCGGTTCTCTCCGGCGATGAGTCTGACCATCCGGTGCCGCCGATGCCAGGGCCGACGGCCACGGGCCGCTGGGGTCAGGGTGCCCTGGCTGGACGCGGCTCAGCCGGTGGGGAAGGGGGTCAGGAGCTGGTCGACGGGGGCGTAGTCGTCGGTCAGCACCTCGGCGTCGCCGAGGAAGTCGTCCAACTCGGCGCCGTGCAGCAGCCGGTCGTCGCGGCGTCGGTCCCGGTTGGCGCGTTCGATCGCATCGATCGGGAGCGGCTCATCGGAGGCGATCACGACGTGGTTGCCCCCCGAGCCGCCCGGTTCGAACGCGTCAGCTCGACCGAGGACCGCCACGTGCTCGAAGACCTCGGCGACGGTCGCGACCTCGGCACGGAGGAAGTGCTTCGGGCCGTGGTCGAGCACGTTCATGGCGTAGATCCCGTCCGACCGCATCGTGGCCTGCAGGTCCTCGGTGAACTCCCGCGTGGCCAGGTGCCAGGGGACCGCCACCCCGCCGAACGCGTCGCCGATCACCAGGTCGTGGGCATCGGTGTCGACGTCGGACAGCGACAGCCGGGCGTCGCCGAGCACCACCTCGATGTCGCTGCCGGGTTCGAACCCGAGCTCATCCTGCGCCAGGTCGATCAGGAGCTCGTCCAGTTCCAACACCGTCGAGGTCGATCCGGGATGCTCGGCGCGCAGGTACCGGGGCATGGTCATCCCGGCGCCACCGATGTGCAGGCTGTCGAGCGGCTCCCCCTGCGGGGCCATCGCGGTGATCACATCGCCGAACCAGGCCGTGTAGGCGAACTCGAGGTGGCCGGGGTCGTCCAGGTCCACGTAGCTGTGACGCAGGGTGTCCAGCCACAGCGCGTAGCCCTCGGTGCGTTCCTCATCGGGTTGGACGTAGGCGCAGTAGTAGGCGGACTCGTACTCGCACGGATGGCTGGCCGCGAACGAGAACAGGGCACCGAGCACCACGAGCACGACGGTCGTGGCCGACACGGCCTTCCGGCTGCGCAGCCAGACCGTCACCCCGAGGCCGAGCAGCACGAGCATCAGCGCCAGGCCCCGGATCACCGGCCGGGTCGGCAGCGCGGCGACCAGGACGAACCCGGTCAGGAAGGTGCCGAGGATCGCGCCGGCCGTGCCGATCGCGGACAGACGGCCGACGACCCGACCGGTCTCGTCCAGATCCTCCAACTGCAGCTTGATGATCGCCGGTGTCACGGCGGTCAGCACGGCGGCGGGGGCGAAGAACGCGGCGAAGGTCAGGATCGTCGTGGTGGTCGGGCCTGCTCCCCGCAGCCCGGCACCGAGGCCGTCGATCAACGGGATGGTGATGAACGCAAGGGCACCGCCCGCCATGATCAACGGCCCGACGAGGTTACGCGGGTCGGTCCGGTCCGCCGCCTTGCCACCCCACCACGACCCGACCGCGATGCCCGCGAGGATCACACCGATGATGGCGGTGTAGACCTCCAGGGTCACGCCGACGTAGGGCGCCATGAGCCGTGCCGCCAGGATCTCGAGGACGAGAACGGCGGCCGAGGAGATGAAGACGAGCGCAGCAGCGGCGGAACGAGGCATGGTGCGACAGGGTACGCGCCACCCCACCGTGCCCCGACCCACTCACCTCCCGGCCCCGACCAACGCACCTCCCGGCCCCGACCAACGCACCTCCCGGCCCCGACCCACGCACCTCCCGGGGCTCTTCCGACCCCGTGGATGGTGCGTCCACGGGACACGGAGGTCGCGCCAGCCGTTAGCCTCGGGGGTTCACCGGGACTCACTGGTCCGCCGTCGGGCCGACCCGTGCGTCCCCATCCCGACCTCTCCGGCAGGAGCACGCTGTGGCCGAGTACTGCTACGTCATGAAGGGTCTGTCCAAGACCGTGCCCGGCGGCAAGGAGATCCTGTCCAACATCTGGTTGTCGTTCCTGCCAGGTGTCAAGATCGGCGTCATCGGGGCGAACGGCGCGGGGAAGTCGACGGTCATGAAGATCATGGCCGGCGTGGACACCGACTTCGAAGGCGAGGCCTGGCCCGCGAAGGGCTACAGCGTCGGCTACCTGCCCCAGGAACCGGAACTGGACACCACCAAGTCCGTCCGGGAGAACGTGCTGGAGGGTCTCGGTGAGACCGCCACGCTGGTGCCCCGGTACAACGAACTCACGGCCAAGCTCTCCGAACCGCTCGACGACGACGAGATGCAGAAGGTCTACGAGGAGATGGGCGAGGTCCAGGACAAGATCGACGCGGCCGACGCGTGGGACCTCGACCGTCACATCGAGGTGGCGATGGACGCGCTGCGCGTCCCCGACGCCGACGATGTCTCGGTCCTGTCGGGCGGTGAGGTCCGGCGGACGGCGTTGTGTCGCCTGCTGCTGTCCAAGCCCGACATCCTGCTCCTCGACGAGCCGACCAACCACCTCGATGCGGAATCGGTCGCCTGGTTGCAGCGCCACCTCAAGGACTACGCCGGGATGGTGGTCTCCATCACCCACGACCGGTACTTCCTCGATGAGGTGGCGGAGTGGATCCTGGAACTCGATCGCGGCCGCGGCTACCCCTACGAGGGCAACT
This sequence comes from Nitriliruptoraceae bacterium, assembly GCA_041685735.1. Taxonomy (GTDB): domain Bacteria; phylum Actinomycetota; class Nitriliruptoria; order Nitriliruptorales; family Nitriliruptoraceae; genus CSSed11-175R1. The sequence continues at coordinate 77,842 of JAWLFE010000006.1, read as the reverse complement.
ACTCCGGTTGGCTGGAACAGAAGCGCGAACGTCTGGCCCAGGAGGAGCGCGAGGAGTCCGCGCAGCAGCGCCAGTTGGCCGAGGAAGCGGACTGGGTCAAGCAGAGCCCCCAGGGTCGACGCGCGAAGGCCAAGGCGCGGATCCAGGCCTACGAGACGATGCTCAACCGCGAACGACCGAAGCAGATCACCAAGCCCGTCATCATGATCCCGGAGGGGCCACGCCTGGGGGGAGTGGTCGTCGAGGCGGACGGCGTCGAGAAGGGCTTCGGCGACCGCCTGCTCTACGAGGACCTGACGTTCTCGCTGCCGCCCGGTGGCATCGTCGGGATCATCGGCCCGAACGGCGCCGGCAAGACCACACTGTTCCGCATGATCGTCACCGCCGCCGGCCACACGGAACTGCTCGCGGACGGACCCGAGGAGCCCGATGCCGGCAACCTACGGGTCGGTGAGACGGTCGATCTGTCGTACGTCGACCAGTCGCGTGAGGCGCTCGATGCCAGGAAGAGCGTGTTCGAGGAGATCACGGGTGGGGTCGACTGGATCCAGCTCGGCAAGACCGAGATGGCTTCCCGCGCCTACGTCGCTGCGTTCGGTTTCAAGGGCGGGGAGCAGCAGAAGAACGTCGGGTCGTGCTCCGGTGGTGAGCGCAACCGCATCCACCTCGCGAAGCTGCTGCAGAACGAGGCCAACCTGCTGCTGCTCGACGAGCCGACCAACGACCTGGACGTCGACACGCTGCGGGCGCTCGAGGAAGCGCTGTTGGAGTTCGCTGGCTGTGCGGTGATCACCAGCCACGACCGGTGGTTCCTGGACCGCGTCGCGACCCACATCCTTGCGTTCGAAGGTGACTCCGAGGTGACCTGGTATCCGGGGGGCTACTCCGAGTACGAGGAGGACCTGCGGGCACGCAAGGGTGAGGACGCCCTCAACCCGACGCGCATCAAGTACAAGCCGCTGACCCGGCGCACGGGCTGAGGGAGCGAACGATGGATACCAACAGCGCGACCAACGGAGGACCCGCCGGTGGTCCGTCCGACGGACGCCGGATCCCGGACGGCAGCGAGCCCCGCGACAACTATGCGGCCTTCGTCAGCGCCCGGCTGGTCGACGACGACGCCACCGATGTCGGTGCGGTTGCCTTCGACCCGGACCACCACGGTGACGAACTCGGCGACGGGCGGATCGTGACCGGGTGGGAGATCTTCGTCGGAGACGAGTCCGAGGACGAACTGTCTGACCCGGACCTCATCCGCCTGCCGTCGCTGTCGTGGCTCATCGACCGCTACCCGCAGCTCGAGCCGCTGTTCGATGACCACGATGGCACCGAAGCATCCTGGGTCGCCGACGAGGCCGGGACGTTGCTGCCCTGGGACGCTGGCGAAGCGGACTGACCGGTCGGAGCGGACCCGCCGCGTGGCGTCGTGGGAGCTGGCCCTCGACATCATCCGGTCGATGACGCAGACTGCACAGGACCCGACCGACCAGCGACGGGCTGTGGTCGACCCGGGTCCGATCGTGACGGTGTGTCGGTCCTTGCCGGTGTGAGGAGGCGGGCGTGGGGTACCTCTTGGGGGTGGATCTCGGGACGACCTTCACGTCGGCCGCCGTGGTCGATCAGGGGCGGGCCGAGGTCATCCCCCTGGGCAACCGCTCCTCGGTGATCCCGTCCGTGGTCTACCTGCGTGACGATGGCGATCTGCTCATCGGTGAGGCCGCCACCCGACGCGCCATGAGCGACCCGAGCCGGGTCGCCCGTGAGTTCAAGCGGCGGATGGGCGACAGCGCACCGCTTCTCCTGGGCGGGAGCCCGATGTCGCCCCAGTCCCTGATGGCGCACGTGCTGCGGTGGGTGGTCGATCGGGTCACCGAACAACTGGGGCAGGCCCCCGAGCACGTCGCGGTGAGCCACCCCGCCAACTGGGGCCCCTACAAGCTCGACCTGTTCGAGCAGACCGTCCGGCTGGCGGACGTCTCCGATGCCACGACCATCACGGAACCGGAGGCCGCGGCGGCCTACTACGCATCCGTCGCTCAGATGGAGCCCGGACAGACGGTGGCCGTCTACGACCTCGGCGGCGGGACATTCGACGCGGCGATCGTGCGCCGGACCGAGGTCGGGTTCGACATCCTGGGCTCGCCGGAGGGCATCGAGCACCTGGGGGGCATCGACATCGATGAAGCCGTCTTCGAGCATGTCCGGACCTCCCTGGACGGTGCCATCGAGGAACTCGATCCGCACGACCCCATGACGGTTGCGGCCGCCGCCCGGCTCCGCCAGGAGTGTGTCGACGCCAAGGAGGCGCTCTCCGGGGATGTCGAGGTCAGCATCCCGGTCCTCCTGCCGAACCGGCAGACCCAGGTCACGCTGACCCGGGAGCAGTTGGAGGAGATGATCCGTCCCGTCCTCGGCCAGACCATCGAGGCGCTCCACCGCTGCCTGCGATCAGCGCAGGTCCAGCCGGGTGAGATCGACGCGGTGCTGCTCGTCGGTGGGTCGTCGCGGATACCGCTGGTCGCCGACCTGGTCAGCGACGAACTCGGCCGGCCGGTCGCGGTCGACGCGCATCCGAAGCACTCGATCGTCCTGGGTACGGCCCTGGCCGCCGAGGAGACCGTCACCCGGTCCCAAGGCGCCGATCCCGTCCGGATCGACGTCGTGGCTCCACGTCCGACCCCCGCTCCGCCGACACCGGCCTCCGAGCCGCCGACACCGGCCTCCGAGCCGCCGACACCGGC
>JAWLFE010000006.1:0-75001 GCA_041685735.1 Nitriliruptoraceae bacterium | reverse complement strand
TCCCGTCCGGATCGACGTCGTGGCTCCACGTCCGACCCCCGCTCCGCCGACACCGGCCTCCGAGCCGCCGACACCGGCCTCCGAGCCGCCGACACCGGCTCCCGAGCCGCCGACACCGGCTCCCGAGCCGCCGACACCGGCCTCCGAGCCGCTGACACCGGCTCCCGACCCATCGACGTCACCACCTGCCGCTGGGGACCCGGGACCGGAACCGACCGCGCCCTCAGGCGGCCGTGACGATCGGACCGTCATGGCCCCGGGGCCGATCCCCGTCGACGGCAACGGCGCGGGTGAGCCGCCCGTGGGCGGGACGGACGATGACCCCGGCCGCGGCGGGTGGTTCGCACGGCGCCCCGCGAGGTTCGGGGTCGCCGCAGCGGTCCTACTGATCGCGGTCATCGGTGCGGTCACGTTCCTCACCGGCGGCGACGACCCGGTGGAGCCCGTCGCCGCTGACGACCCGGAGGAGGATGAGCCGGAGGTCGAGCCCCCGGTCGAGGAGGAGCCAGCCGAGGACGGCGCGGACGACGGTGCTGACGACCTGGAGGAGGTCGCGGTCGCCGAACCGACCGATGACCCGAACTACCGGTGTGACGGGTCGCTGTGTATCGCGATCCGGCAGGCCCGGGTCGATGACGACGGTGCGCTGACCGTGGGATGGGATCCGGTGAACTTCGACCCGGACGTGACCGACTGGCACGCGCACTTCTACTGGGACGTCTACGACGCTGCGCAGGTCGGGAGCAACGCCGATGCGCGGGGGGTCGAGCAGGCACCGTGGGAGCTGACTGCGGACCAGCCGTTCGTGGCCGCCGACGAGCTCGCGTTGACCAACCGCCCACATGACGCACAGGGCCTGTGCGCGACCGTTGGTGATCGCAACCATGCGGTCATCTACCCGCAGAACAGCCACTGTGTCGCCCTGCCCGAGGAGGGGCACCTGGTGCCGTTCTGCTCCGATGGTCTGTGCATCGAGATGACCGAGGTGCGCATCCAGGATGACGAGCTGTGGATCGACTGGGAACCCGACGGGTTCGAACCCGACGTTGCGGGGGAGCACGCCCACTTCTACTGGGACTCCTACTTCACGGAGCAGGTGGGGACCAACCACGCGGACTTCGATGTCGAGCAGGCACCCTGGGAGCTCACCGACCAGATCCCCTTCGTTCCGAGCGGTGAGCTGTCACTGGCGAACCGGCCAGAGGACGCCGGGGGACTCTGTGTGACGGTCGCGGATCAGGACCACGCGGTGATCGATCCGACCAACTACCACTGCCTGCCCGTTCCCGAGTACCCGTGAGCCTCGAGCCAGCAGCCGTCGCCGCCGCGCTGCCGGCCTACGACATCGGTGCCGAGCTCGGCCGGGGTGCCTGGGGCATCGTCCTCGAGGGACGACACCGACAGCTGCGGCGCGAGGTCGCGCTCAAGCAGCTGCCGCCCGCCTTCGCCGCGGATGCGGAGGTGCGGTCCCGCTTCGTGGCCGAGGCTCGTCTGCTCGGGTCGCTCGACCATCCGCACATCGTCCCCGTCTACGACTTCGTCGAGCGGGAAGGGCTGTGCCTGCTCGTCATGGAGAAGCTGTCGGGTGGGACGGCCTGGAGCCGGTTCGTCGACGAGGGTCTGCGGGTGGAGACGGCCTGCGCGATCGCCCTGGTCACCGCCGCCGCGCTCCAGTACGCCCATGAACAGGGTGTCCTCCATCGGGACATCAAGCCGGACAACCTGCTGTTCTCCGGCGACGGGGCGCTGCTGAAGGTCGCGGACTTCGGTATCGCCAAGGTCCTCGCCGGCGGTCGGACGATGGCGACCAGCGCGGGCGAGATCCTCGGCACGCCCGCCTACATGGCGCCGGAGCAGGCGACGGGCACGGAGGTCACGCCGTCGACCGACCTGTACGCGCTGGGCGTCACGTTCTACGAGATGCTGTCGGGTCGGCTGCCCTTCGAGGAGCTCGACTCGCCGCTCGCTGTGCTCTACCAGCGTGTGAACGAGTCCCCGATCGACCTGTCCACGGTCGCGCCCGACGTGCCCGCCGCGCTGGCGCCCGTGGTGATGCGCACGCTGCAGACCGCCCCCGGCGACCGCTTCCAGACGGCCACGGCCTTCGCGGTCGCGCTCGCGGATGCGGCCACCGCAGCGTTCGGTCGCGGGTGGCTCGAACGCGCCGGCATCCGCGCGGTGCTCGGTGGTCGCATCGCGGCGCTCACCGAACGTGAGACGCCACGGCCGACCGCGCCGACGAACACCGAGCGCGTGCACCCACGCGCCACGGTCCGCGGGGCACGACCGGTCGTCGAGCCACAGCCGCAGGATCTGGTGCCCGTGGCCGATCTGACGCCTCCCGGCCACCACGCCGCGCTGGGGCAGTTGCGCCAGCTGCTGTCGACGTCGGGGCAGGTCGATGCCCAGCGGCTCGCTCGGGAGATCGAACGCGCGGAGTCCAACGCGCACGAGCTGGCCGAGCTGTCGCTGCTGAAGCAGTTGCGCAGCGGTGCGATCACGCTCGGGGCGGCCGATCGGGTTGAGGTGGAGCGACTGCTCGGTGCCGAGGGCCCGACCGTGACCGACCGACTCGGTCTGCCGGCGACCGCGACCGAGCCCCAGGTCGTCGCCGCCCTCAACGACGCGGTCGCCATGTGGCGTCGTCGGCAGGAAGGCCCGTTGTCCAGTCGTGGGGTCCGGGAGGTCGCACGCGTGGTCGTGCGCAGTTGCGAAGGCATGCTCGCAGCCCGGACGTCGAGCCCGTCCTGATCACCGCGTGGGATCCGGCACTCCGGTCCGGACACCGATCCCCGCTCAGCGTCCGGCGGTGACCGCGTCCAGCCAGGTGGTGAGGTCGCCGATGACCTCGTCGCGGTTGATCTCGTTGACCATCTCGTGCCGCCCCCCTGGATACAGCCGGAGGGTCACGTTGGCCAGACCCGCTTGCTCGTAGGCATCGACCAGCCGCTGCACGCCGACGCCGGCATCCCCAGCGGGGTCCTGATCGCCGGCGAACACGTAGATGGGTAGGAACGGTGGGACCTCCAGCAGCCGCTCGGTCTGCCGGATCACCCGCAGGCCACTGGTGATGTCGAGCCACATCCGGGTCGTCAACAGGAAGCCGCAGCGGGGATCGTCGATGTAGGCGTCGACCGCGGCTTCGTCGCGTGACAGCCAGTCGAACTCGGTTCGGATCGGGGCGAACGCCTTGTTGTACGTCCCGACGGCGGCGAGGTTGAGCAGGGGGCTGCGTCCGTGCGGGCCGATCCGGGCCAACTCGGCCCGGGCGAGTACCGCGCCACCTTCGACCGCGGCTGCCGTATGCCGGGTAGATCCGGAGAGCACGGCACCATCGACCGCCCCGGGGAAGGTGAACAGGAACTGCTGGGTCAGCCATGATCCCATGCTGTGACCGAACAGGAAGACCGGCACGTCCGGGTGCTCGCCGCGGATGTGCTGGTGCAGGCGGTACAGGTCGTCGAGGACCGTGGCCCACCCCCGCGAGGCGGCGAAGAAGCCGAGCTCATCCTCGGTGACCGCCGTCCTGCCGTGACCGCGGTGGTCGTTGGCGTAGACGGCGTAGCCCGCTGTGGTCAGAGCCTCGGCGACGTGCTCGTAGCGTGCCGCGTGCTCGGCCATGCCGTGCGCGATCTGCACGGCCCCCCGCACCGCGCCGTCCGGCAGCCAGCGGTAGGTGTGGACCGCCAGACCGTCACTGGCCTGGAGGCTGAACGTCGTGCTCTGCATCGGGTGCCCGTCCGTGTCGGCGTCCCCGGCACGCTAGTGCCATGGATCGCCGTGCGGGTCACCCGGACGCGGCGGCATCCTCGGTCGGTGCGATCCGGTCGTAGACCAGTTCCGTGTCGCTGGCGTCGTCACGTAACACGAGTCGGTCGTCCGCCACCTCGAGGCTGCTGACCTGTCGGAAGGCCTCCAGGTACTGCGCCTCGGAGTCCATGACGCCGTCCTCCGGGCACGCCATCTCGGTCTGGAAGACCTCGGTGACGCTGACCTGCGATCCGTCGACCCGGGCGGTGCCGCCGTAGGAGTTGCAGGCGGCGGTCCCGCCCCAGTCGTCGCCGTCGACCGTCAGGGTGATGTCGTACCCGTCGACGATCGGCACGTCGGCGCTCCCGACGGTGCCTGACCGCAGCACCCAGTCGCCGTCGGAGCTCGCGGGTCCGCTGCTCGGTCCGCTCGCGCCACCGCACGCGGTGAGCAGGAGCACCGCGATCAGCAGGAGCCACGATGTTCGGCGGATCGGGTTGCGTCCAGCCGGGCGCGTCGATCGGGTCGGTTCGGGGGGTGTCATGTTCGTGTCCATGTGCGGTTGGACGTTGACCGGTCGGCGTTGGTTCCCGGGCCTGCCACACTGGGGTGCCGCGACCGACGCTCGTCCGACAGGAGTTCCGTGGACGCCGACATCACCGCCTACCTGCAGATCCGGACCGCGTCACCCACGAGTTGGTCTCCGGACGGGCGGCACCTGCTCATCTCGTCCGACCTGCCGGGCACCCATCAGGTCCACCGGCTCGACCTCAAGGACGTCGAGGTGCTGCCGCAGCCAGCGGAGTCGCTGGTCCCGGTGACGTCGTTCGTGGAACCGATCGGCGCGGGCTACCTCCCGGCTGACGCCATGGGCGGTGGCGGCCATCGGCTGCTGCTGGCCACCGATGCGGGCGGCAACGAACGTACGCAGCTGTTCACCACCCCCCACGATCCCGACGCGCCGCTGCAGGGGCCCGAGGATCTCGATCCACTGGTGATCGACGAGGAGCGCATCCACCGACCAGGTGGGGTCACCCGTGATGGTCGGTTCCTGGCGTACGCCACCAACCGGGGCGACGGGGTCGCGTTCGACACCTGGATCCGGGACCTCGCGACCGGTGAGGAGCGGTGCGTCTACGCGACCGGCGGATGGACGGGTCCGGGAGGGTTCTCGCCCGATGGCCGGTACCTCGCGATCAGCGAACTCACGACCCGGGCCGGTGACAACCAGGTGCGGCTCCTCGACCTCGAAGCCCTCGCGGACGGCGAGGTGGCGGGCCACGATCATCCGGCCGTGATCGAACTCGCTCCGCACGACGGCAGCGCCAGCGTGGGGACCCCGTCGTGGTTGCCGGACGGCTCGGCCTTCTACTTCTCGACCGATGTCGATCGGGAGTTCGGCGGCATCGCGCGGGGCACGCCCGACGGGGCCTGGCAGATGGTCATCGAGACCGGGTGGTCGACCGGCTGCGCCATCGACTGGACCGGCCGGCACCTGCTGGTGGTCTGGAACCAGGACGGGATCAGCCGGGCGGAGCTCCGCGATCCCCGGACGCTCGCCGTCACCGCGGACGTCCCGCTCCCCGGACGCGGCGTCGCCGGTGGCTACCGGTTCAGCAAGGACGGCCGGTACCTGTCGTTCTCGTACTCCTCACCGCTGATCCCCGGTGACGCCTGGCGCCACGACACCGACAACGGTGCGCTCACCCGGCTGACCGTGAGCCCCGGCGACGTCGACCCGGCGACGTTCGTCGACGCTGACCTGGTGCGGTTCCCCACCTTCGACGGCCTGGAGGTGCCGGCGTTCGTCTTCCGGCCGCGGGACCATGCGCCCGCTACCCCGGTTCCGGTCGTGGTCATGATCCACGGCGGTCCGGAGAGCCAGTACCGGCCCTCGTTCTCTCCGATCACCCAGTACCTCGTCGCGCAGGGCTTCGCGGTCGTCGCTCCGAACGTGCGGGGGTCGACGGGCTATGGCCGCAGCTACCAGCACCTCGACGATGTCGAGCGCCGGTTGGACTCGGTGGCCGACCTGGCGGCGCTGCACGACTGGCTGGCGACGCAGCCCGACCTGGATCAGGATCGCGCTGCGCTCTACGGCGGTTCGTACGGGGGCTACATGGTGCTGGCGGGGCTCGCCTTCCAGCCGGAGCGCTGGGCGGCCGGTGTCGACATCGTCGGTATCAGCGACCTCGTGACGTTCCTGCAGAACACCTCGGCGTGGCGTCGTGCCTTCCGTGAACGTGAGTACGGCTCACTGGAACACGACCGCGATGTCCTCGAGGCCGCGTCCCCCATCAACCGGGTCGGGTCGATGCAGGCCCCACTGTTCATCGTGCACGGCGCCAACGATCCGCGGGTCCCGCTGTCCGAGGCGGAGCAGATCCATGCGGTCCTGACGGAGCGCGGTGTGCGGTGTGAACTGCGGGTCTACGACGACGAGGGGCACGGCCTGTCCAAGCTGGCCAACCGGGTGGACTGCTACCCGCGCGTCGTGTCGTTCCTCCAGGACGTCCTGGCACCTGAGCGCACCGACCCGCAGGGCCATCCAGACGGGTGATCACCCGCGAACCGCACCGAGGAGAGGTTGACCGTGCGAGTACTCGTCACCGGCGCCACCGGCTACATCGGTGGGCGTCTCGTTCCGGAACTGTTGGCTGCCGGCCATGAGGTCCGCTGTGCTGTGCGGTCCCCCGACAAGCTCGCGACACGCACCTGGCGCGACAAGGTCGAGGTGGTGCGCGTCGACCTGCTCGATCCCTCGACGCTGGACGAGGCCTGCGCGGGCATCGATGCGATCCACTACCTCGTCCACGCGATGGACGGTGAAGGCGACTTCGAGTCCCGTGACCGGACCGCGGCGCAGAACCTGCGGGACGCGGCGGTCGCGGCGGGTGTGCAACGCATCGTCTACCTCGGCGGGCTCGGTCACGACACCGATCAGCGGTTGTCCAAGCACCTGCGGTCACGCCAGGAGGTCGGTCGCATCCTCGCGGACGGCCCGATCCCGGTGACCGAGATCCGGGCGGCCATCATCATCGGGTCGGGCAGCGCATCGTTCGAGATGCTGCGCCACCTCGTCGAGGTCCTGCCCGTCATGACCACACCCCGGTGGGTCGACACCAAGTGCCAGCCGATCGCCATCCGGGACGTGCTGTACTACCTGGTTGCGGTCCTCGAGGTCGATGAGGCGGCGGGTGAGATCCTGGAGGTGGGTGGCCCGACCGCCCTGACCTACCGCCAGCTGATGCACGTGTACGCGGACGTCGCCGGCCTGCGCCGACGTGTGATCCTGCCGGTGCCCGTGCTGACCCCGCGCCTGTCGTCGCTGTGGGTCGGCCTGGTGACCCCGCTGCCGACCGGTCTGGCGCGACCGCTGGTCGACAGCCTGGTCAACGAGGTCGTCGCCGACGACGATCGCATCCATGAACTGCTCCCTCGCGACAACGTCCCGCCACGACGCGCGCTGGAACTGGCCCTGACCCGGGTGCAGGACCTGGATGTCGCCACCACCTGGGCGAGTGCCGGACGTCCCGGTGGCGCCCGATCGTTGCCGGAGGACCCGCGCCCCGAGGACCCGACGTGGTCGGGCGGCACGGTTCTGTCGGACGACCAGGTCGTGGCGTCATCGGCGTCACCCGACCAGCTCTTCCGCACGATCAAGACGCTCGGTGGCACGACGGGGTACTTCTCCCCGCGCTGGATGTGGGAGCTGCGCGGCTTCATCGACAAGCTCGTCGGCGGGATCGGACTCCGCCGTGGTCGACGCCATCCCCACGACCTGGCGGTCGGTGAGGCGGTCGACTTCTGGCGGGTGGAGACGATGGAGCCACCACATCGGCTCCTCCTCCGTGCGGAGATGCGGCTCCCCGGTGAAGCCTGGTTGGAGTTCACCGTCCGGCCCCGCGGTGAGGGCAGCGTGCTGCGCCAGCGGGCGCGGTTCCACCCGCGTGGTCTGTTCGGTCGGGCCTACTGGTACGGGCTGCTGCCGTTCCATTCGCTCATCTTTCCCGGGATGGCACGCAAGATCGCCAGGACCGCCGAAGCGGCAGCGGCAGACGACGTCGCCGTCACGGGCCCACCACCACGACCGTGATCGTCCCCGTGGCCGCGGCGGCCGCCACGTCCGGCGCCTGTTCCCGCCGCACCGCGACCCACACGTCGGCGAGGTCCACGGAGAGCACCTGTGCGTCACGGGCGAGCACGCCACCGGCGCCCTGCACATCGCGGCCGATCAGGTCGATGCTCTGGCCCGCTTCGATGGCGGGGATCGCCTCGATGGGGAGCGGGACCGCCACCGTGCCCGCCGGGAGCAGCGCCGCAACCCCGCCGCTGGCGAGGTGACGGTCCGTCAGCACGCCGCCCGCCGGCAAGGGGGCGGCGAGCCGCCCATTCGCGTCGGTCAGGGCGCCATCGGGGATCAGGCCCTGCGGCCAGTTGGTCCGTCTGACGTCTCCGGGGCCGAGCTCATGGCCGACCCCGAGGTCGTGTGCGGCGATGAGGACCGTCGCCGGTGGGCCGTAGGGCGTTGCGGCGACGTGGGAGAGCCCGGCGGTGACGATCAGCGCGACCAGGAGCAGGATGCCGACGAAGCGTCGTCGCGGCGGCAGTGACCACCACCGCTCGCTGAGCCGGTCGAGCCCGCGCGGCAGCGCGAACGGCGAACCGTCGAGTCGATCGAGCAGGGCGGGTCGTGGCATCGGCACAGTGGAGCAGTCCGCGACCGCCCCCGGCGGTCAGGTCTGGGGGCTGTGGACAGATCCCGGGTTCAGGTCCGCAGCGGGGCCGGTGCCGTGGCCGGTCGGGTCGGTCAGGCGCTCTTCTTCTGCTCGCCGGATCCGCTCGACGAGGACGCCGAGCTGCCTGAGGAACCCGTGGCGTCCTTCGATCCGCTGGAGGTGTCCGAGCCCTTCGAGGCGCCGGAGCCCTTGGCATCGGAGCCCTTCGCGTCGGAGCCCGTCGACGACCCACCGTCCTTCTCCGATCCGCTGGAGTCCTTCGCCCCGTCGGACCCGTCGCTGGACGATCCCCCGGACCGGTTGGACGCGGCGTAGTCCTTCACGTGCCACCCGGATCCCTTGAAGATGATGCCGGCGGCGCTGAAGACCTTCCGGAGGTTGCCAGCACAGTTCGGACAGGTGGTCAGCGCATCGTCCTTGAAGGACTGGACCACCTCGAGGTGCTCGCCGCAATCGCGGCACGCGTACTCGTAGGTCGGCATGGTCGACTCCTGGGGCAGCGCCCCTGGGCGGTCCGGGGACGCGCCGGATGGGCGGGTGAGCATGAGGGAGGCCAGCTGGCCGGGCCGTGACGGAGAGCCGGTTAGCACTCGACGCCAGTGAGTGCTGATGATGCCGTACGCGAGCGCGTCCCGCAAGGTTGCGCGTGCGGTGCACGGCCACGTGTACCGTGACGGTCAGGCCCGGTCGTGGTCGCCCATCCGTTGGATCGAGCGCTCCGTGACCACGATGTCGACGGCGACGTCGTGGTCCAGCCGCGGGACGGCCGGCACGATCTGGCAGGCGAAGGCGATGCCGATCCGCACCGCGTCACCGATGCGGGGCAGGAGTCGGTCGTAGTGGCCACCGCCCTGCCCGAGGCGACCGCCCCGCCGGTCGAACGCGACACCGGGGACCAGGACCGCGTCGACGGTCGTGGGGTCGTCGGGGGGGCCCGTGGGTTCGAGCAGGTCGCGGTGCCCGACGACGAGGTCCGTCGGGTCATCGACCGTCACGACGTCGAGGTCTTCCCCTCGGACCCGTGGGTACAGGGTCGTCACGCCACGTGCCCGCAGGTCGTGGGCGGCGGCGCCGATATCGACCTCGGTCGCACCCGCCGCGTACACGAGGACCGCGCCTGCGGTGAGGAGCTCAGGCAACTCTCCCAGGCGTTCGCGGATCGTCGCGGTGGCGGCGGTCCGGGCCGTCGCGGGCAGCGATCGACGCGCATCGCGAGCGGATCGTCGCAACGCGACCTTCCGGTCCTGCGGTTCCATGGAGCCTCCCCCGGGCATCCGCTCTCCGTCGGATGATCGTGCAGCGTACGCAGTCGGGTCGCGGCCGACCCGCGGACGCCGGCGATCGAAGCCCGCGGGGATCGTCAGTAGGCTCGGGGCAACCGACCGAGGAGCTGCCGTGGTTCGCAAGGCTGTCCTGCCCGTCGCTGGCCTGGGGACCCGCTCACTACCGGCCACCAAGGCAGTGCCCAAGGAGCTCCTGCCGGTCGTCGACAAGCCCGCCATCCAGTACCTCGTCGAGGAGTGTTCGCGAGCGGGACTCGACGACGTGCTGTTCGTCACCTCCGCCGGCAAGGCCGGGTTGGAGGACCACTTCGACCGCCTCCCCGGCCTGGAGAAGGAACTGGCGTCCAAGGGCAAGGATGACCTCCTGGCGATGGTGCGCGACCTGGCTGAACTCGCGACCATCCACAGCGTCCGCCAGCCGCAGCCACTCGGCCTCGGTCACGCGGTCCTCATGGCCGCTGAGCATGTCGGGGACGACAGCTTCGCGGTGCTGCTCGGCGATGACATCGTCGATCCGTCGACCCCGTTCCTGGAACGCATGATCGAGACCCACGAGCGCACCGGCCGCCCGGTCGTCACGCTCATGGAGGTCGAGCCGTCCCAGGCGTCGCTGTACGGGGTCGCGACGGTCACGGCCACCGACATCGATGACGAGTTCCTCGTCACCGACCTGGTCGAGAAGCCACCCGCCGATGAAGCGCCGTCGAACCTCGCGGTCATCGGTCGCTACGTGCTTCCCGCCGAGATCTTCGACACGCTACGTCGGACGCCTCCGGGCCGGGGTGGCGAGATCCAGCTCACCGATGCCCTGAAGATGATGGCCGACGAGGAACCGATCGTCGGGGTCCGTCTGGACGCGCCGCGCTACGACATCGGGGACAAGCTCGGGTTCGTCCAGGCCACGGTCGCGCTGGCCGCGGAGCGACCCGAGTTCGCCGAGGACCTCGTGGCCTGGCTCCGGGACTTCCTCACGGAGCACCCCGGTGATGGGCGGTCCGGATGACGCGGTTCGTCGGCCATGGGCGCAGCGAGGTCACGGTCGCGGACGAGTTGGTCTCGATCGAGACCCACCTCGACGCGATCCTCGACAGCCTGCCGACCCCGGAGCCCATCGAGCTGCGGCTGGTCGATGCCCTCGGGATGGTGCTGTCCGAAGACGTGCACAGCGAGGCTGAGCTCCCCGCCTTCGCGAACTCCGCCATGGACGGCTACGCGGTGGTCGCCGCCGACCTGTCGGAGGCCCGGACGGCGGTGCCCGTTCGGCTGCCGGTGGTCGGCGAGATCGTCGCCGGATCCGCCGAGCTGCCCGTGGTCAGTTCGGGTCGGGTCGTTCGCATCATGACGGGTGCCCCGCTGCCGCCGGGGGCCGACGCGGTCGTGCCCGTGGAGACGACCTCCGGTGACAACGCACAGGTCGGGTTCCACCGCGCGACCGAGCCGGGCAGCAACGTCCGCTCGCCAGGCGAGGATGTCCAGGCCGGACAGCGGCTGGCGGTCGGTGGGCGTCGCCTCACGCCGGCCGTCATCGCCCTGCTGGCATCCGCGGGCGTGACCCGGGTGCGCTGTCTCCCGCCGCCGCGGGTGGTCATCCTGTCGTCGGGCGACGAACTGGTCCGGCCCGAGGACACGCCCGAACCGGGGCAGATCCGGGATTCCAACGGTCCGATGCTCTCCGCGCTGGTCCGAGCGGCCGGCGGCGTGCCGTTCTCCACGGGGATCATCAAGGACGACCGCAAGGCCCTCAGACACGCGTTCGACACCAACAGCGGCCATGCGGATCTGTTCGTCTGTACCGGTGGTGCCAGTGCCGGGACCCGGGACCTGCTGCCGGACGTCATCGCCTCGCTCGGGACGTCGGTCTCGCAGAAGGTCGCGATGAAGCCGGGGATGCCCCAGATCCGCGGCCGGATCGGTGGGGTGCCCGTGATCGGACTACCCGGCAACCCGGTCTCGGCGTTCGTGTCCTTCGAGGTCTTCGTCCGTCCGGCCATCCGGATGCTGCAGGGCCGCAAGGACGTCGCCCGACCGAACGTCACGGCGATCGCCGGTGCGCCGTTGACCGCGCCGCCGCACAAGCGGGGCTTCACCCGGGTGCAGCTGTCGCGGGACGGAGACGACTGGGTGGCAACGCCCACCGGCGGGCAGGGTTCGCACCTGTTGACCTCGATCGCCTTCGCGGATGGGCTGGCCGTCGTCCCGGAGCCGGTGACCGAGATCCCCGCCGGTGACGAGGTCCTCGTCCACATCCTGGTCGATTGATGGACGATCCCGCCGCCGACCGTGCCGAGCCGTCCACCGGCGCGTCCGACGCGCCGCTGGCCGAGGAACTCACGCACCTCGATGCTGCCGGGCACGCCCGCATGGTGGACGTCGGCGGCAAGCCGGTGACCGCCCGCACCGCCGAAGCCCGAGCCCGCGTGGTCATGGCGCCGGCCACCGCAGCCCGACTGCTGTCCGGCGACCTGCCGAAGGGTGACGCCCTGCCGGTGGCGCGCATCGCTGGGATCCAGGCCGCGAAGCGAACCTCCGAGCTGATCCCACTGTGCCATCAGCTCGCGTTGACCAACGTCACCATCGACATCGAGGTGGATGCGGGCGCCGGCCACGTGCACGTGACCGCCCGGGTCAGGACCGCGGACCGCACCGGCGTGGAGATGGAGGCCCTGACGGCCGCGTCGGTCGCCTCGCTGACGCTCTACGACCTGGTCAAGGCCGTACAGCGCGATGTCGTCATCACCGATCTGCGGGTGACCCACAAGTCCGGCGGCCGTTCCGGCGAACACCGCGCCCCGTAGGTCGTCCCTGGCGGACGGTCCTGGTGGCCAGGCACAGCTGGCGCACGTGATCTCCCGCGCTGCGTGGGCGGTCCGACACGGAGTGCTCCGGGTCGTGCGCTCGTGCGCCCGTGCGCCGGCTGATGGTCGGAGGTCGCACGGACGCAGGCTCCGGGGCGCAGCCTGTCGCAGGGTTTGACTACGTTCCTTCGGGCGGTGGTAGATGCTTCGTGGCTCCGAGCCCCGGTGTTACCGTCCGGACGCACGCCGTTCCCCGGCGATGTGTGGTTCCGGCGGCAGCACCGAGGTGGTCCGGTGAAACGGATACGGATGGCGACGGCGTGACGGATCCGCTGGTGCTGCTCGTTCTGATCTGGGCGGTCCTGCTGATCCCGGGCGCCTTCCGCTCACGGAACGCGTCACCGCACGTCACGGTCGGAGGGTTCGAACGCGCGATGAGCGTCTTGAGTGGCGGTGTCCGGAGCGGCGGTCGCGAACTGCTGGTTCCCTCGGATGCCGGGCGGATCGTCGATCATGGTGCATCCACGACCTCCGCTGTGGCGCCTCGCAGCGCGCACCACCCCGTCACCCGGACCAGCCCTCGGAGCGCATCGATGCCCACCCCAGACGATCCCCTCATCGCGCAACGGCGCTCCAGGTTTGAACGAGCGCTGCTCGGGACGGTCGCGACCCTGGTGCTGGCGGTTATGGTCGGTGGCTGGTTGTGGCCGATGTTCGTGCTCGTCGCCGCAGGTACCGCGGGCTACGCGACCATCCTGCGGCGGTTGAAACTGCAGCGCGATCAGGCGCGCCAGGTCGTGCGTGAACTCGACCTGACGACCGACGGACCCGTGGAGTCGCCGCGGACCCGGGTGGCCGTCGGGGGCGGGGACATCGGAGACGGATCCGGCACGGTCCGTCTCCGTCGGTGGGAAGACTGAGGTGACCGACCTGCTCGACCTCAGCGCTCCGGTCCGCGAGCGCTTCGTTGCCCGCGCTGAAGCACGCGAGGTCGGTCTGGCGTCATCACGTGACGCGATCCGAGCGGCCGCCAACGCCATCCGGGCGATCCACCGCTCGGAGCACGGTCGTGCCGATGAACTGATCGCGTCAGCGAAACAGGCCCTGGGGACTGCCACCGAGGCGTGTGCGCCGCATCCGGAGATCGCCCACGCCGGATTCGTGCAGGACGCGGCCAAGGAGGTCGCCGAAGCGGTCCTGACGCGCGCGGCGATCTCCGGATCGGCGCTACCCGGCCCGGACGGTGTCGGTGTCGATGACGGGTCGTGGCTGCACGGCCTCGCGGAGACGGTCGGGGAACTGCGACGAGCGTGCCTCGACAACGTCCGGCGCGGCCACCTCGATGCGGCTGAGGAACTGTTGGACGTGATGCAGGAGATCCTGTCGGCGCTGGCGACCATCGACGTCCCCGACGGGCTGACCCGGGGGCTGCGTCGCAACGCCGACGCGGCGCGCGCGATCACGGAGCGGACCCGTGGGGATCTGACCACGGCGGCCGGCCAGCGCGACCTGAAGGCCGCCCTGGATGCGCACCGCGTGGCACTGGAGCGGGCGACGGCGGCGACAACGAGCGTCGAGTAGCCCGCGCTCGTTGGCGGGGCGCGGCGGTGAGGGGCTACCATCCGCACGCTCCATGCCGTGCTTCGTGCGCGCGGTCGGCATGCGGCCACCCTGGGGGTGTAGCTCAGTTCGGCAGAGCACTTCGTTCGCAACGAAGGGGCCGTCGGTTCAAATCCGATCACCTCCACCACGCAAACGCCTCGTAGCTGCCGCTACGGGGCGTTTGTGCTGCGTTCCTTCCGTTCGTTGCCCTGCAGAAGCACGCGGACTGGAGTGGCGCCACGGCAGATCGTGTTGTGCGGTCCAGGCGCGACGCGGATTCCGGGTGGTCGGTGGCCCCGATACCCGCCGGTCACATGTCCCGATCGGCTGGGGAAGGCGTCAGGGCGTTGCGCAGGTGCGCGACGATCTCGGGCATGACCGGGAGGAAGCCGTCGAGACTGCGGTGATCGGCGCCCGGGACGAGCCGGAGTGTTGCCGACGGGCCGACCGCGGCCAGCCGCTCCGCGTCGTTGGCCGGAACCGTGGGGTCATCGAGGCCGTGCAGGACGAGCACCGGCGCGTCGATCCGGGCGATGGTGTGCAGCGGTGCGAAGTCGTCGAACCGGTACCCGATGGTGCGCTCGATCGCTCGCAACGCCGCGCGGACGAGCGCCTGCGGTGCTCGGTAGCGGCGGAAGGTGCGGCCGATCACCTCACGAGGGTGGGCCATCGACGCGATGCTGACGACCGCCGCGATGCGGGGGTCCTGGGAGGCGACCAGCAGTGCGGCTCCCGCCCCGACCGAATGGCCCACCAGGGCGATCCGTGCCGCATCGACATCCGGCCGCTCGCGAAGCCACGTGACCGCTGCATGCAGGTCCTCGGCGAACCGAGGCATCGACATGAACTCCGTCGCGTCGCTGCGCCCGTGGCCACGGGCATCGACGAACAGCATCGACAGGCCCGCCCCCAGCACGGCAGGTGCTGTCGGCAGCAGATCCTCGGCGGCGCTGGCCCAGCCATGGATGACCACCACGACCGGGTGCGCTCCGCCGTCGTCCACCCCGTTGGCTGGCAGGAACCAGCCACGAAGCAGCGCACCGTCGGCCGTCGCGAACTCGACGTCGTCGGCATCCAGATCCAGGTCCGCGGGTGTCAGGTTGACCGGCCGAACCGGCAGGCGGTAGAGGCGCAGAAGGAGGGTGCGTAACAGCATCCCCCGAGGGTAGGAGGTGGCACCGTTGTAGCCGTCGAGCACCTCCGCAACGGATCTCCGGCTCCATCTCGGGTGCGAAGCGATCAGCTCCGACCCGCACGTGGTGACCAAAGACCCTGACTGACCTCTCGCGGGCTCGCTATCGTCCAGGGCGCCCCAGACGACCAGCGACTGGCGACACGATGCCAACGAACGACGACGTCTTCGACCTCGTGAAGGCGACCAAGGCGAACGAAGACTTCCGGCGGGTGCTGCAGACGGGCGCTCATCTGCAGGTCGTCGCCATGACGATCCCGCCCGGTGGGGCGATCGGTGCGGAGACCCACCCCGACCACGACCAGGTGCTGTTCTTCGTCGAAGGTGTTGGTGAGGCGGTGCTCGACGGCGAGTCCACTCCGGTCAGCCCCGGTGAGTTCGTCTTCGTCCACGCCGGCGTGCACCACGATTTCCGCAACACCGGCGAGACCCCCCTCCGGCTCGCAACGGCCTACGCCCCGCCCGAGCACGAACCCGGGACGGTGCACCCGACCAAGCAGGACGAGCAGGCCGATCCCACCGAGCACTGACGCGGCGGTCGGGACCGCCGATCGTTGACTGGCCGGTTCTGGTCGGCGACGCCGGTCACGGCCACCGCCTTCGTCAGGAGCTGGCTGTTCCAGTGCGAACCGGTTTGACATCGAGGATCGGGGTCCCGTCGATCGCCTCGAGGTTCTTGACCTGAAGGCGGGTGCCGTCGACGGCAACGATCTCGACCCGGTGCAGTCCGATGGGGTTCGGCCGGGCCGGCGAACGGGTGCTGAAGACCCCCCGCTGCGGGTTGGCGGGATCTCCCCGAGGATGGACCACCAGCACGTCCCGGCTGGCACGATGGAGCCAGGTGAGCACGATGATCTCCGAGCCCGGCTCGAGGTCGCGGAGTCCTTCGGATACCTCGTCGTCGAAGGCGAGCCACGCGTCCGACGCGCTTTCGTCACCCTGCTTGGGGGCGTCCGCGAGCTCGGTCAGCGATGACTCGACGCGACCGATCGGGCGAAGCACGTCGAGGTCGTTGATCATGGGAGCCACCGTAGTGTCAGCGAACCTCACATGAGCCAACACGGTGCCGCCACGTGCTCTCGGTCGCTTGCGTCAGACGGGACCTCTGGAGCGGCACGTGGCGACACGAACGGCGGTCGACGAACCCGCCTGCCCGTCGGTGGGCGAGTGCAGCCTCGGCTCCCGAGTCGGTTGGCCATCGAACTGCTCGATGCACGTGCTCGTCGACCCGGGGAGGATGCCCATCCGGCCCCGGGACGATCGACCCTCTCGTCCCCCCGGATACATGTGAGCTGACCGCGACGTCGGGGAGCCCGAGGCCGAACGTCCTGCCGTGCATGGGACCGGGGCCTCTGGGCGCGGGGGTCGTCCGTCCGTAGGGTCGAGGGACCTCGATCGAAAGGGCGACCGATGCGGCGGATCCTCGCGCTGACCGCGATCATGGCACTCACCTTTGCGCTTCTCCCCGGCATCAGCGGTGCGACGGAACACGAGGACACCACCTCCTCGACCGTCGCCATCTACCTGATGCTCGATCAGTTGGACGATGATGGGCCGTTCCTGGTCCCAGTGCATCGTGAGGTCGACGACACCGTCGCGATCGCCGAGGCCGCGCTGCTCTCGCTGCTCCAGGGACCGACCGAGGCCGAGGCCGACTCGGGCCCCTCGCTCGGCTCAGAGATCCCCGATGGGGTCACGCTCCACGGCATCGCCATCGATGACGGACTTGCGACCGTCGATCTCTCGGGCGACTTCGCGGAGGGTGGGGGCAGTGCGACGATGCTGTCGCGACTCGCCCAGCTGGTGTTCACGCTGACACAGTTCGCGACGGTCGATGGGGTGGCTCTGGAGCTCGATGGGCAACCGACGACGTTGTTCTCGGCCGAGGGCCTCGACATCACGCCTCCGGTGGATCGCTCCTACTTCGACGGGACGGGTGTCCTTGCTCCGGTCTCCGTCGACACACCGTCCTACGCCGGCTCGTTCGCTGCGCGGCTCGGTGGCAGCACGAACGTGGATGCCTTCTCGATCGAGGTCCTCGACGGTGACGGACGCCTGCTCGGAGCAGCTCAGGCAGCACTCGACGGCGTCGACGGGCGCACGGCCTTCGATGTGACCGTTCCGTATGTGTCGCTCACCGAGCAGTTCGGCGCGGTCCTCGTTGCGTGGGATCAGGCCGGGCTCAGTGGCCTGCGAGAGTACCCCGTCACGCTCGCCCCAACGCCGGTACCCGCCGAACGCCAGATCGCCGCAGGTTGCGCACCGACCCAGGTGCCCGACGCGGACTTCACGGATGTCGACGCGACCAACGTGCATGCGGAAGCGATCGACTGCATCGCTTGGAGAGACATCGTTCAGGGGGCCACGGCCACGACCTATCAGCCTGCCGCCACGATCACGCGAGGCCAGATGGCCTCGATGCTCGCCCGAACCCTGACCACCATCGGTGAAGACCTTCCGGAACAGCCCGCGTCGGCGTTCACCGACGTGGCCGGGACCACCCACGCGCGCGAGATCGATCAGCTCGCCGAGCTCGGGATCCTCGTCGGCCGTGGTGACGACACCTTCGGCCCCGGCCTGCCGGTGAGTCGGGCCCAGATGGCCGCGCTGTTGGTGCGCACGTTCGGGTTCGCCGGCGGTCCCCAACTCGAGGCCCCGCACGATTACTTCAGCGACGACGACGCCACCACCCACGAGTCCGCCATCAACGCGGCGGCGCTCGCTGGACTGACCACCGGCGTCGGTGACGAGAGCTTCAACCCCACCGCGGAACTGCGCCGCGACCAGATGGCCACGTTCGTCGCGCGACTGCTGGATCTCCTCGTCGTTGAAGGTGCAGCCATCATCGACGGATGACCTGAGCATGGTCCGGGGGTGGCGGCATGCAGCCGCCGCCCTCCGGGGCAGCGCCGTCTGACACCCCGGACCCGGGAGTGTCGAGTGTCGGAGCGAGCTGACGCCAGCGCGCCTGGCGAACCCGGTAGAACAGCCATGCGAAGGCGGTGATCGGCAGGGTGACGGAGCCTGCCTCGATGGTCACACGGTCGGTGTAACGCGTGCGGTGATCGTCGAGGGGTTCGAGCACGATGTCATGGATCCAGGAGTGGATCGGCCCGCCGTGTTCGTCGCTGGTGAGGGTCAGCTGTGCCGTATCGATGCGCGCGACACGGATGGTGTGCCGGGTGAGCGGGAGCACCCCGAACAGCCACAGCCGGCCTGACACGGTCTCGCCTTCCCGCCAAGCATCGGCGCGGCGTGCGATCGGTGGATAGCGCAGCAGCCCGCGGGTGACCGTGCGGAAGGCTGCGGGGGTGCAGACCGCGTCCCACACCGCAGCTGCGGGGGCGTCGAGGTCGGTGGTTCGGGTCAGGGTCAGCGCATCCATGGCCGGGATCCGATCTGGTGGGAGTTACGTCACGACCCAGTATCCTGAGCAACACTCAGGTTCTCTACTCGCGTTCCAGGACCCCCGTGCCTGCGCCTCGCTCGCGCCAGAAGCCGACTCAACAGCGTCGCTCGCCCCGGCAAGCCCGCTCACGCGCGACGGTGTCCTTCGTGCTCGAGGCGGCTGCTCAGGTCTTCGCCGAACGGGGCTACGCCGCGACGACCAACGAGATCGCGGCCCGCGCCGGCGTCTCGATCGGCACGCTCTACCAGTACTTCGCGGACAAGGACGCGTTGCTGCTCGCACTCGCGGAGCGCCACCTCGCCGGGGCACAGGCGCAGCTGCAGGCCGCACTCGAAGACGCGCCCGCCGAGCCCACCCGGTTCGTCCGCAGGATCATCGAGGTGGCGGTGGACGTGAACCGCCCGGGCGCGCTGCACACGGTGCTGTATCAGGCCGCGCCACGGACCCCTGAGCTGGTCGCGGTCCTCGACCGGGTCCGCGATGACCTCTCGGCGGCGGTCGCGGCACTACTGGCCGCACGGGGGGTTGACCCTCCGGTGGCACAACGACGCGGTCATGCGCTCGTGGTAGCCGTCGACGCAGCCATACACGAACACGTCCTCGCTGCCGACACACCGGAGGATGAACGCGTCCGGGTCGACGATGTGGTCACCCTCGCGACCGCGACCCTCGCGGCCTACGGGTAGGCGGATCCACCGACCGAACCAACCGCCCGTAGGCTGGGTTGCTGGATGAGCGGGGAGGCACGCGTGGCGACGATGATGGCGGGGGTCCTGGTCGCGCATGGTGGACCGGAGGCACTGGAGCTGCGCGATGACGTGTCGGTGCCTCGACCCGCGGCTGGGCAGGTACGCGTCGAGCTCGCTGCGGCAGGGGTGAACAACACCGATCTATGGACCCGTCAGGGTGCCTACGGACGGCCCGATGATCCCGACGCCGTTGCCGGTTGGCAGGGCGTGCCGATCACGTTTCCTCGCATCCAGGGGGGTGACGCGGTTGGCCGGGTCGTGGAGCTCGGTGCCGGTGCCCCGGCCGCGCTGCTCGGTCGCCGTGTGCTGGTGGATCCGATCATCTACGGTCCGGGCGACGCTCCCTACGAGCGCCCGATCGAGGGTGTGCTTGGCTCCGAGGTGGATGGTGCCTTCGCCGAGTACCTGTGTGTTCCGGTCGAGCAGATCCACGACGTCACCGACTCGCCCCTGTCCGACGAGCAGTTGGCGTGCCTCCCCATCGCGTACGGCACGGCGACCGGGATGCTGGAGCGTGCCGGTGTCACGTCCGGCGAACGGGTGCTGGTCACCGGCGCATCCGGCGGCGTCGGGGTCGCGCTCGTACAGCTCGCGGCCGCGCGGGGCGCGGAGGTGGTCGCGATGACCACCCGGCGGGCGGCCGATGCCGTGCGGCGGGCCGGGGCGTCCTCGGTCGTCCTGCGTGACGCTGCCCCGTTGCCAGACCAGCTCGCGGAGGCCGGACCGTTCGCCGTCATCGCCGACGTGGTCGGAGGCCCGTCCTTCGGCGGGCTGTTGGGGGCCCTGGGCACGGGCGGGCGGCTGGTCACCTGCGGTGCCGTTGCGGGCCCGGTCGTCGAGATCGATCTGCGGGTGCTCTACCTGCAGCGGCGGGCGCTGATCGGTTCCACCATGCACACGCCGTCGCAGTTCCGGCGGCTCGTCGACGATGCCCGTGCCGGACACCTGGCCCCACCCATCGCTTGCACCTACCCCCTGACCGAGATCCACCGGGCACAGGAGGAGTTCGTCGCCGCCGATCACGTCGGGAAGCTCGTGCTCATCCCTGGACGTTGAGACGGCCAGTCGCACCCGGACTCGGCGCGCACGGCCCAGCCGTTCGGGAACAGCATGGTGGCACGGTGTCGTGCCGCGGGGCGAGATGGACCGTGCCCGGTGGGTCGGGCAGGCCCTCCCGGATAGGTCCGGAGTACGAGACACTGTCGTCAAGGCAGGCGCCCGACGACCGGTCGGTGGCGGTCACCGCCGACGCGGGGCCGCCGCTGATGGGTGCACGAGCCCTGCGCCGCACGATGGCCGTGTGTATCGGTTCTGCTCGGTGTCGGGCCTATCGAGAGAGAGGTGGTGCGTGACCTCGGATGCTGACTGGCAGCCGCGGTTGGCGACGGCTGGCGACGCTGCTGAACTTGCCCGGCTGCTGCACGACTTCAACATCGAGTTCGACACGCCCACCCCCGGCGTCGACATCCTTGCCGGCCGCCTGCGCGACCTGCTCGTGGGGGAGGCGACGTTCGCGATCCTGTCGGGGACACCGGCGGTCTCCGTGGCGCTGCTGACCTTGCGGCCCAACGTGTGGTACCCGGGACCGGTGGCGTTGCTCGACGAGCTCTGCGTCGTCCCGAGCCTTCGGGGCCGCGGGATCGGCTCGCAGGTGGTCGATCGGCTGCTGACCGAAGCTGGCGAACGGTCGGTGTCGTTGGCCGAGATCAACGTCGATGAGGGCGATGTCGCGGCCCGACGGTTCTACGCACGGCACGGGTTCGCCGTGACCGAGCCCGGGTCGGCCGAGCGTTCGCTGTACTACTTCCGCGAGCTGGAGGGATGATGGCACGGTCCGGGACCCAGGAAGCCACCACGCGGCACGTCGCGTTCCTGCGTGGGATCAACGTCGGCGGCCGCCGCGTCACCAAGGCGCAGCTGTGCGCACCCTTCGAGGCGCTCGGGTTCGCCGGGGTCGGAACCTTCCTCGCCAGCGGCAACGTGACCTTCGCCACACACGAGACCGCCGGGCTCGAGCCGCGGATCGAAGGAACGCTGCAGGCGGCGCTCGGGTTCGACGTCGACGTGTTCGTCCGTACGGTCGATCAGCTCGCACGGGTGGTGGCGTTCGGGCCGTTCCCAGCCGAGGTGATCGACGCAACCGACGGCAAGCTGCAGGTGACGTTCCTGCGCGACCAGCCCAACCCGAGCGCGGTGGCGGAGGCGATGACGCACGCCTCCGCGCAGGACCGGCTGGCGGTCGTCGGGCGCGAGTGGTACTGGCTGCCGGCTGGGGGGATCTCGACGAGCGCGCTTGACGTCAAGGCGGTCGAGCGTGCGCTCGGTCGGGGGACCACCCGGACCTTCAACACGGTGTCCCGGCTCCACGTCAGACCTGCACCGGAGCCGCGCGGCTGACCTCATCCGGTGGTGTGGCGAGTCCAGAGTTCGGCATCCTCGTGGCGGTTCATCTCTTCCCGTTCGGTGTCGATCCACGACGCCCAGATCGTGCGGGGTGCACCCTGCACTGCCGGGCCGCCGATCCGACCGTCCGGGCTCTCGGCGCCACGAAGCTCTTCGGCGAGCTGCTCGTAGACCGGCACCGGGGCGGGGAACCCCAGGCCGAGCTGCCCCGGTCCGAGTCCGCACCGGCCCTGGGGACCCGACCCGTGGCCGATCACGACCCCGGATGCGGTCACGAACCCGGCTGCCAGGTCGTGATCTGGTCGTTGGCGACGCACGGTCGATCGTGTGCAGGCTGGTCCCTTACGGGCCGGGGGTCACCCCGGTCGAGGGACTCCGACCTGCCCGGCCAGTAGGTCATCGACGAGCTCCTCGAGCGGGGGCCAGTCGATGGTGGGCCGGGTGGTGGTCAAGCTTGCGAGGCCGTGGAGGCCTGCCCAGACGAGCATCGCCATGCGGTGCGGGTCACCGTCGCGGGCGACGCCGGCCTGCTGGCAGGCGGCGATGCCGCCGGTCAGCGCGTCGAACGCCTCCGTCCCGGATGGGCCGCTCGGGGTGGTGAGCGTCTCACGGCGGCTGGTGAACAGCAGGGCGTAGCCGCCGGGTTCATCCTGCGCCCAACGCAGGTAGCCGAGGCAGCCGCCTCGCAGCGCGCCGGCGGCGTCGCCGCGTTCGGCGGGGGGACCGGCGCCTTCGCCGATCGCCTGGGCGAGCGCGCCGAAGCGTCGTGCCACGGCGGCGAGGACGAGGTCTTCCTTGGAGTCGAAGTGGCGATAGAGGGATGGCGGGGTCACACCGACCCGGTCGACGATGGCGCGGATGGTCACGGCGCGTTCGTCCCCGGTCTCGTTGAGAAGGTGTTCGGCTGCGTCCAGCAGTTCGCCGCGTAGCCGGTCGCCGTCGCCGCGCGCGGCCCGGGTGCGTGCCATCGATGGTCCTGTCGGTCCTGGGGAACGTCGGGGGTGTGGCGGGTGATCGCCAAGTGGCTCGGTTGTGGCCTCGGTTGGAGGTTCATAGCAGGGTGGTCAACAGCGGGCCGATGCCGAGCACCACGATGGCGGCCCAGGCCGTTGGCGACCACTCACGGATGTGTCGGGCGGCGGTGCCGATCATGGGTGGGAAGCCAAGCACGAGGTCGAACAGCGCCAGCATCACCGCTGCACGTCGGACCTCGCCCCAGGCGACCCAGTCGCGGGTCGGCTCCACGGACACGACCGTCCAGGCCAGGGCGGCGACCACGAGCGCACCGGCGAGATGGGCCCGGCCACGTGCCGGCGCGTCGTGGTCGTGCCGCCAGCCGGTCCGTTGCGAGCTCGACGAGCCGGTCAGCGGGAACCACACGCCGAACGCGGCGGCGAGCAGGCCAGCCAGGCCGATCCCGTTGGTCCAGGGCACATGCCCGAGCCGCAGTCCCTGGCGTCTGGCGGCGAGCCGGATGGCGCCTTCGCGAGCGCCGAGGAAGATCGCGACGGTCGCGGCGAGGGTCACTGCAACGGTCAGTGCATCGGCATCGGCACGAGGTGCCCGCCACGCGACGATCCCGAGCAGCAGCAGGTTGAGGGCCGCGGTGATGGTGAGCTCCCGCCCCGATGGTGGGGTCGTGTGGCCCGGTGGTGCGGGACGGAGCCACAGTTGCATCCCGGGGTCGAAGCCCGTGCCGGCCTGCCACCAGCGCATCGGCAGCCGCCAACCCCAACGCCGCACGTGCTGGCCGACGGTGGTGGCGCGGTAGCCGCCGGCGCGGTGCAGCGCCTGCGATGCGGAGTTGGTCACGTCGATCCTTGCGGAGGTCTCCGTGCACCCGAGCTCATCGAACCGAACGTCCGCGGCGTCCCGCAGCTTGGTCCCGATGCCCGGGATCCGCACGTCGGGGTCGGCGAAGATGAAGTGCACGATCCCCAACCGTCCCAGCCTCCCCGGCGAGGTCGCGTGCAGCACCACGCCACCGAGGATCCGGTTCTCGCCATCGACCGCGACGAGCGACTCACGTCCGCGGGTGGAGAACAGCAGCCGGTCGAAGGTGTCGAACGCCCGGCTCGCGACCGCACGAACCTGGGCCTGCTCACCATCACGCATCGGGCGGACCGACACCTTGGCCGCCGTGTGGTCGGTGTCAGTGGCCTCCGCGGGGCGGGTCATCGGCCATCCCCGATGCCGTCCACGTCGGCGCGCAGTGCCCACGCGGTCGCGAACGCCACGTCGAAGGGAACGGGGAGCAGGCTCATCACCCCCGCACCGGCGAAGAACCATCCCAGCACCGACGCGGTGCGCAGGGCGATCGGGTGGTGGACAGTTGGTGTAGCGGGCGTGGTCGTGTCGCTCATCGTGAGATCCTCATCTTAGAATAGTAAGCGATACTCTAACTATTGATAACCTAGAGTCAACACCTCGATCGGGCGGATCTGGTTGGCCGGGTCCGTGACGGCCGTGGCCTGCTCGACCTCGGTGGCATCGCCACCTCTCCAGGCTGGCCACCGATCCTGCCCTCGGCGGCGGGGACGCGTGGCTGGTCAGAAGGCGGTGACCTTGGTGCGCTCGCCCACACCTGGCCGGATCGCCATCACGCGGGACTCAAGGTCCACCTTCCCGGAGCGACGCGCGTCGGCGCACCACGAGCACCCAGAGCCAGCCCCACCCGCTCATGGACCACGACATCATCCCATCGTCGTGGTCCATCCGGGCACCATGCTGGGCCACTCCATCGACGGTGGGAGGAAGATACCCTAGGGGGGTAGTGTACGCGCTGCGACCAGCGAGATGGAGGCTCTGATGACGTCGACCGACCGCGATGCGCAGACCGACCGCGATGCGCAGACCGACCACGGGCACGACGGCCACGGTGATCATGCGGCGATGTTCCGTGATCGGTTCTGGCTGTCGTTCGTCCTGACGGTCCCGGTGGTGGTGTGGGCGCCGATGATCCAGGAGTGGTTCGGCTACACCGCGCCGAGCTTCCCGGGCAGCGCCTGGCTGTCGCCGGTGTTGGGCACGGTGATTTTCTTCTACGGGGGGTGGCCGTTCCTGGCCGGTGGCGTACAGGAAGCGCGTGATCGGTCGCCGGGGATGATGCTGCTGATCGCGATGGCGATCACGGTGGCCTATGTCGCCTCGCTCGCGAACATGGTGGGCTGGTTCGGCAGCGAGCTGTGGTGGGAGCTCGGGCTGTTGATCGTGATCATGCTGCTCGGCCACTGGTTGGAGATGCGCGCGATCGGGCAGGCTCGTGGCGCGCTGGAGGCACTGGCGGAGCTGCTGCCCGACGAGGCGGAGCGGGTCACCGACGACGGTGACACGGAGTCGGTCCGGATCGACGAGTTGCAGGTCGGCGACGTCGTGCTGGTCCGTCCCGGTGCGCGGGTCCCGGCCGATGGTGACATCGTGGACGGCTCGGCGGATGTCGACGAGTCGATGATCACCGGTGAGTCCAACCCCGTCTCGCGTGGTGAAGGGGATCGGGTGGTCGCTGCGACGGTGGTCACGGACGCGAGCCTGCGCATCGAGGTCACCGCGACCGGCGATGACACCGCGCTGGCCGGGATCGAGCGGATGGTCGCCGATGCGCAGTCCTCACGGTCGCGCACGCAGGTGTTGGCCGACCGGGCCGCGGCGCTGCTGTTCTACGTCGCGGTCGCGGCCGGCACCGTGACCGCAGTCGTGTGGAGTCTGCTGGGCGAGCCCGGGTTCGCGGTCGACCGCACGATCACGGTGCTGGTCATCGCGTGCCCCCACGCGCTGGGGCTCGCGATCCCGTTGGTGACGTCGATCTCCACCTCGAAATCGGCGCGCTCCGGGATCCTGGTCAAGGATCGACTCGCGCTGGAACAGATGCGCAGGATCGATGCCGTGTTGTTCGACAAGACCGGCACCCTGACCGAAGGCGCCCACGCCGTCACGGACGTCGCCACGGCGCAGCGCGTCGACGTCGACGAACTGCTCGCCCTGGCGGGTGCCGTGGAGGCCGACTCCGAACATCCGCTGGCGCGGGCGATCCACACCTACGCCACGGAACGCGTCGAGGTCCCGACCGCGTCGGAGTTCCGGTCCATGACCGGCCGTGGTGTGGCGGCCGAGGTCGACGGCATCGAGGTAGCGGTCGGCGGTCCGGCACTGCTACGCGACCGCGACCTCGATAGCCCCAACGAACTGGCCGAGCAGACCGACGCGTGGGTCGAGCGTGGCGCGGCGGTCCTGCACGTGGTGCGTGACGGGCAGGTCCTCGGGGCGTTCGCGCTGGAGGACCAGGTCCGCGAGGTCTCCCGTGAGGCCGTCGCCCAGCTGCATGCCGCCGGGGTCACGGTCGCCATGATCACCGGTGACGCCCGCCAGGTCGCCGACGCGGTCGCCACAGAGCTCGGCATCGACGAGGTGTTCGCCGAGGTCCTCCCCGAGGACAAGGACGCCAAGGTCGCCGAACTGCAGGACCGCGGGCTGAAGGTCGCCATGGTCGGGGACGGCGTCAACGACGCACCCGCGCTCGCCCGCGCGGACGTCGGCATCGCGATCGGGGCGGGCACCGACGTCGCGATCGAGTCCGCCGGGATCGTGCTCGCCTCCGACGACCCCCGGGGCGTGGTCGCGATCCGAACCCTGTCCACCGCGACCTACCGCAAGATGATCCAGAACCTCTGGTGGGCCGCCGGCTACAACCTCGCCGCCATCCCGCTCGCCGCAGGCGTGCTCACCCCCATCGGGATCACGCTACCCATCGCGCTCGGCGCCGCACTCATGAGCCTGTCCACCATCATCGTGGCGCTGAACGCCCAACTCCTCCGCCGCGTCGACCTCCAACCCGCAGGTTCCACTGCCAGTCATCACGCGGGATGACCGACACGGGGTCGTCCCGAGGGGGCTGTGTCATCCCAGCAGAGGGCTGTTGGGCATCGCAGGTGTGGGCTTGGGACCCTGTTGCCGCGACCTGTTCTGGCGTACACCGGAGGTATGGCGCGCCAGGCCTGCCGGCAGGTCGTGGGCGCCGAGGAGGTGAGATCGATGAAGACGCAACCGCGGATCATCGGGCTCGTCGCGCTCCTGGTCATCGGAGCGGCGACGCTCGCGCTCATGTTGTCCGAGTCGGGAGAAGATCGGCCCGGTCGTGACGGGGTCCTGGAGATCACCGTCGAGGACTACTCGCTAACACCAGACGACTTCACGGTTCCGGCCGGCGAACCCGTGAGGCTGGTCTTCGTGAGCGACAACGAATTCACGCAGAACCTCACGATCGGCAGATCCGTGATCGAAGAGGGCGGGCGACCCGTCGGCTTCCAGGAGGATCTCCTCGCAGGCCTGGACGCCAGGGTTGAACCTCGATCGGCGTGGATCGCCCCGACGTCCACCGTCGACGCCGTCACGCTCAGCGTGAAACCGGGCGCCACCGTGACCCTCGACGTCACCTTTCCAGAAGAGAGCGTGGGCAGCTGGCAGATCGGCTGCTACCTCGGCAACAGCTGTGACTACCGCGTCGGACCCGCTGGCCAGATGACCGTCGAGTAGGAGCGCTGGGTTGCGACCGGAGTCCGGTGGTCGGTGCTCAGGCCCGGGTGTCGACCTGCCGGTCCTGTGGCACCACGACGACCACGGGGCAGGGGGAGTGCGCGACGACCTGTTGGGTGACCGAGCCGACGAGCAGCCCCCGGAACCCTCCCAACCCGCGCGACCCGACGACGAGCAGATCCGCGCCGATCGCGGTTTCGCACAGGATCCGCGCGGCGCCACCAACCGCGGCGATGCGTTCGATGGCGACCCCGTCGCGTTCCAGCCCCGCCAGCGCCTGGTCGATGACCTTGAGCCCTCCGGCCTTCAGGTCCTCGACCGGGATCGGGGGGAAGATCACCGGGTCGGCGAGGGGAAGCGGTTCACTGACCGCGTGCACGAGGTCGAGGTCGGCGTGACGCAGGCGTGCCTCGGCCAGGGCCCATCGCAGCGCCCGTCCCGCCCGGTCGGATCCATCGACGCCTACCACGATGCGAGCCACGGTCCTCTCCGATCCGCGGTGCTGTTCCTGCAGTGTGCCTGTCCGGGGAGTCCTGGGGCAGGGCCGAAGGTCGCTACCTGATCAGGGACTGCACCCTGGGTGTCCCGGCTGCTCGGTTGACCGGCGGAGCCGGGCGAGTTGGACGATCGTGAGGGGAAGCGATCCGAGGAGGAGTGCGATGACCCAGGCCTGTCCTGGCAGGGTGGTCAGGCGGAGGATCTCGCGCAACGGCGGGATGCTCAGTGCGGCAGCTTCGAGCGCGAGGGTGATAGCGAGCGCGGCCCACAGCCAGCGGTTGCGGCCCGCGCCGCGGAACCCGGAGCCCGTCTCGCTGCGGGCGTTGAAGACCGTGAGGACCTGCCCGAGGGACATCGCGACGAAGGTCATGGTCTGGGCCCCGGCGGTGTCCAGCCCGAGCCAGAGCGCCCCGAGACCGTAGGCCGCCAGTCCCACGGTGGCGACCAGGACGGCGGAGACGCCGATCCGTCGCATGACGCCGCGGTCGATGACCGGGGCCCGTGGATCGCGGGGTGGTTGGCGCATGACGTCGTCGCGGCTCGGCTCGAGTGCCAGCGCGAAGGAGGGCAGCACGTCGATGACGAGGTTGTTCCACAGGATCATCAGTCCGGCGAGCGGAGCAGGGAACCCGGCCAGCACGGCGACGGTGATGACCAGCACCTCGGCGACGTGCCAGGAGAAGAGGAACTGTCCGAACCGGCGGATGTTGG
Organism: Nitriliruptoraceae bacterium; assembly: GCA_041685735.1. Taxonomy (GTDB): domain Bacteria; phylum Actinomycetota; class Nitriliruptoria; order Nitriliruptorales; family Nitriliruptoraceae; genus CSSed11-175R1. Next base: position 46,341 of record JAWLFE010000006.1, on the reverse strand, counting down.
CGAAGATCCGGCGCCCCTCCTGGACGGCGACCTCCAGGGTCTCGAAGCGGTCGTCGAGGAGCACGATGTCGGCCGCGTCCCGGGCCACGTCGGTGCCGGATCCCATGGCAACGCCGACGTCGGCCTGACTGAGCGCCGGCGCGTCGTTGACGCCATCGCCGGTGACGGCGACGATCTCGCCCGCGTCCTGGAGCGCCTCGATGATGCGCAGCTTGTGTTCGGGGTCGACGCGGGCGAACACGTTGGTGGTGGTCACGGTCTCGCCGAGTTCCTCGCGCGTGATCTGGTTGAGGTGATGTCCGGTGACGGGTTCGGGCTCGTCGATGCCGAGCTGGTCCCCGATCGCGCTGGCGGTGTCGGGACGGTCGCCGGTGATCATCACCACCCGGATCCCCGCGGCGGAGAGGGCTGCTATCGCAGCGCCGGCAGCCTTCCGTGGTGGATCCTGCATCGCCACCACACCCAGCGGCTCGAGGCCGTCGAACAGATCGTCATCACCCACCCCATCGCCCGGGTTCGGACCATCGGCCAGCACCAGGGTGCGCAGCGCCCGGGCGGAGAGGCGCTCGGCAGCATCCTGGAGTTGGGGGTGCTGGTCAGCGGCCAGCAGGACCTCGGGTGCGCCCTTGGCAAGCACGGTGCCGTCGACGACGATCGCCATCCGCTTGGTGTCGGAGCTGAACGGCACCTCCCGCTCCCGCTCGGTGGATCCCCGCAGCTGCCTCCAGTCGTAGCCGTGCGCCGACGCACCGTGGAGCAGAGCGACCTCGGTCGGGTCACCGACCGGATCGCCATCGGGATCGACGTCCGCATCGTTGCACAGCGTGGCGACGCGCCACAGGCGGTCGGCATCGACGTCGTCGGCGAGCACCAGCTCGACGACCTCCATCTCGTTGCGGGTGAGCGTGCCGGTCTTGTCGGAGCACACCACCGTGGTCGACCCGAGGGTCTCCACGGCTGGCAGCCGTCGCACGAGCGCGTTCCCGGCAGCCATCCGGCGCATCCCGACCGCCAACGTCAGCGTTGCCACGGCCGGCAGGCCTTCGGGGACCACGGCGATCGCGAGCGCCACCGCGATCTCCGCCATCTCCGCGACCTCGCGCCCGCGGAGCAGGCCGATGCCGAACAGGGTCGCGGCACCGAGCACCACCCCGATGGCCAGCCGACGGCTGAGCTGATCGAGACCACGCTGCAGTGGCGCCTGTGTCTGCTCCGCCGATCCGGCGAGGTCCGCGATCCGACCCATCTGTGTCCGCCGCCCGGTCGCGATCACCACGCCCCGTCCCCGGCCCGCGAGCACGGTCGTGCCCATGAACAGGGTGTTGGTCCGGTCCCCGATGGGGGTGTCCGGCGCGACGGGTTCGATGGTCTTGGTGACCGCGTCGCTCTCCCCGGTCAGGCCCGCCTCCTCGACCTGCAGACCCTCTGCCTCCAGCAGGCGCAGATCGGCGGGGACCTGTTCACCCGCCTCGATCCCGACGATGTCGCCCGGGACGAGTTCGACCGCATCGATCTCATCCCGACGGTCGTCACGTTCGACCTCGGCGACCGTGCCCATCAACCGCCCGAGCGCGGCCATCGATCGGGCGGCCTGTAGTTCGGTCGCGAACCCGACGATCGCGTTCACGACCAGGACGACCAGGATCGCGATCGCCTCGATGGTCTCACCGACGAAGAAGCCGACGATCCCCGCACCCAGGAGCAGCACCACCACGGCACTGGCGAGCTGGTTCCACAGCAGACGCCACCAACGGAGCCTGCCGTCATCACCGAGGTCGTTGGCGCCGTGGATGCGGCGCCGACGGGCCACCTCGGCACGGGACAGGCCGACGTCGGCATCGACGGTGAGCCCGGCGAGAACCTCGTCGACGGGGGCTGCATGCGGTGATCCGTGGGGAGCCTGCTCCCCACGTCCGCCTGATGTTGGAGGCATGCCCGCCACACTACGCGGCAGGTTCGCGGTCATGCCGCACGGACCAGCAGGCGTCGGGGTGGGACCAACGGGCTCGGATCATGGGCCCAACGCATCTTCCCGCGGCTGCGGGGTGCGGGCATGGTGGTGGCCTGTCAGCGTCGTCGATCCGCCATCGGAGCCGCCGTGCGACCGCCCTGTCATGATGTCGTCGTGATCGGCGGTGGCGTCGTCGGTATCACGCTGGCCCGCGAGCTGTCGCGCTACCACCTCGACGTGGTCGTCCTCGAGCGTGATGCGGAGGTCGGTTTCGGGGTCAGCAAGGCCAACAGCGGCATCATCCATTCGGGGATCCATGCCGATCCTGAGACGGTCAAGGGCGCACTGGAATGGCCGGGGAACGAGGGATGGTTGCGGCTGCGGGATGACCTCGGGTTCGGCTTCGCGCAGGTCGGCGAACTGCTGGTCGCGCTGACGACCGATGAGCTTCCGACGATCGAGTACCTCCACGCGCAGGGAGATCGCAAGGGCATCCCCGGTCTGGAGCGATGGGACGCCGCGCGGGTGCGGAGGCACCAGCCGAACCTGTCACGCGATGTCATCGCCGCGCTGTGGGCGCCGACAGCGGGCGTCATCAACCCCTACGAGGCGGTCCTGCTGATCGCGGACAACGCGGTTGCCAACGGGGTCCAGGTCGCAACCGAGCAGCCGGTCGTCGCGATCGATCCGCCAGATCGTGGCGATCCGGACGGACCACTGACGTTGCACACGCCAACCCGCACACTGGCGACGCGCTACGTCGTCAACGCAGCCGGCCTGCAGGCTGACGAGGTCGCGCGGATGGCGGGGGTGGCGACCTTCACCATCGCCGGGCGCAAGGGTGAGGAGTACCTGCTCGACAAGCGCCTGGCGGGGCTGGTGACCTCGGTGATCTTCCCGTGCCCGACCCCGACCTCGAAGGGCACGCTCGTCACCCCGACGTTCGACGGAACCATCATGGTGGGCCCGACGGCCGAGGCCACCGACGACAAGGACGACACGGCGACCACGCCGGAGGGTGCCCAGGCGGTCTTCGCAGCGGCGAAGCGGTTGGTGCCGGTCATCAGTCAGCGGGATGTGATCGCGGAGTTCGCCGGGGTCCGCGCGGTCGCCGACACCGACGACTTCGTCCTGGGCGTGACGCGCCGGCGCGGCTTCATCAACGCGGCGGGGATCCAGTCGCCGGGGCTGACCGCGGCACCTGCCATCGCGGCCCACCTGATCGAGGTCCTGCGTGACGAGGGTCTCGAGCTCCGGGAGAGGGCGGACTGGCAGCCCCGCGCTGAGCATCCGGTGCGGTTCTCGGTCCTGTCCACCCGGGAACAGGTGGAGCTGGCAGCGTCGGAGCCGGGCTTCGCGCACCTGGTCTGCCGCTGCGAACTGGTGACGGAGGCCGAGGTCGTCGACGCGATCGACCGCGGTGCTCGGACCCTGGATGGCGTGAAGTTCCGCACCCGGGCAGGGATGGGTCGGTGCCAAGGTGGGTTCTGCACGTGGCGCTGCCTCGAGCTGCTGGCGGAACGTCGAGGTATCCCGATCACCGAGGTGACCAAGCGTGGCGGCGCGTCCTGGATCGTGCGCGATCGTGACGACGTGCATGCCGCACCGGCCCGAGGGAGGTGACCGACGATGCCGATCACCGCACAGCCCCATCACCTGGCGGACGGCTACGACGTCGTCATCGTCGGCGCCGGCCCGGCAGGGATGGCCGCGGCGCTCGGTGCCCGTGACCGGGGCGCGGAGCGCATCCTGCTGGTCGATCGCGATGTCGAGCCCGGCGGCATCCTGCTGCAGTGCATCCACTCCGGGTTCGGCCTGCACGCCTTCGACGAGGAGATCACGGGCCCCGAGTACGCGCAGCGCTACCTCGAGCAGGTGCTGGAGCACGACATCGACGTGCTCACCGACGCCTACGTGATGGACGTCAGCTCTGAGCGCCGGATCAAGCTCATGTCGCCGGCGGTCGGGGTGACCGGCCTGGATGCCCGGTCGGTCGTGCTGGCCATGGGCGCGAGGGAGCGCACCCGCGGGGCGATCCACATCCCCGGTGACCGCCCCTCCGGCGTGATGACCGCCGGGTTGGCCCAGCGGATGGTCAACATCGACGGCTACCTCCCGGGACGGCGCGCCGCGATCCTGGGATCGGGGGACATCGGCCTGATCATGGCGCGCCGCCTGGCCCTCGAGGGCGTCGAGGTCGTCGGGGTCTTCGAACTGCTCCCGCATCCCAGCGGGTTGACGCGCAACGTCGTGCAGTGCCTCGACGACCTCGACATCCCCCTGCACCTGTCGACCACCGTCGTGGGGATCCACGGACGCGACCGGTTGGAGCGGATCACGCTGGCACCGGTCGACGACGAGCGCGAACCGCTCCTCGACCGTGCGTGGGACGTGGATGTCGACACGCTGCTGCTGTCGATCGGTCTGATCCCCGACGCCGAGCTCGCGCGTGACCTCGGCGTGCTGTTCGACCCGGTCACGGGTGGGCCGGTCGTCAGCGGCACGATGGAGACCTCGCATCCAGGCGTGTTCGCCGCCGGCAACGTCGTCCACGTCAACGACCTCGCCGACTGGGTCAGCCGTGAGGCGCGACTCGCGGGCGAGTGGGCCGGCGCACTGGCCACGGGCGCCCGTCGGCCGGAAGAAGACGTCCGTCTGATCCCCGGCGACAACGTCGCCTACGTCGTCCCGCACACGATCTCGCGGGATGGGACCCACACCGTTTCCTTCCGGGTGCGGCGACCGATCCAGGGTCCGACGCTGCTGCGGGTCGGCGAGGTGCACCAGCGCAAGGTGCGCGCGGTCGTGCCGGCGGAGATGGTCACGCTGAAGCTCGCTCCCCGCATGTTCGAGGACTGGGACGGTGCGGTGCTGCGGATCGATGCCGTCCCGGCCGAGGCGGTGGGCGGATGAGCCACCGTCCCGACCACCCCACCAGCAGTGACCGCCCGCCCGCGGCGACCGACGAGGGCCTCTCGACCCACGTCTACCTGTGCACTGGGTGCCCGCTCGGCTGCCGCCTGGAGGTGGATGCGGTCGACGACGATGTCGTGGAGGTCCGCGGCTTCAGCTGCCGGAGAGGTGAGCGCTACGGCCGGCAGGAGCACCTCGATCCACGTCGGCCGTTGTCGACGACGATCTGGATCGATGGCGCGGCGATCCGCAGGGCACCGGTGCGGACCGCGGAGCCGATCCCGCGTGATCAGGTGAGCGCGATCGTCGCCGCGCTGCGGGGGTTGCGGATCGCCGCGCCTGTTCGCCGCGGTGAGGTGGTCGTCACCGACGTCCTCGGAACCGGGATCGACGTGATCGTCACGCGCGACCTCCCGATGGTCGGATGACGTGGCGCCCCTGCAGGGGCTGTATCCCGGTCGCGTTCGAGGCCCGGTCCCTGCCCAACCGTCGTTCGGCCCCCGGCGATGGGGCGAACGCCCCTAGCCGCACGCCGTCCACAGAGACACGCTGCAGGAGTCGCATCAACGGCATGTCCTGCAGGAGCTGCATCACGATGACCACGGATCTGCTCACAGCGCAGCAGGTGCAGCATCTGCTGGATGTTGACGCGTCGACCATCTACCGCATGGCCGGCGATGGGCGTCTGCCCGCGGTCCGCATCGGCCGGCAATGGCGGTTCCCCGCCGCGGCCATCCAGTCCCTGCTGGTCCCCGGGTCGGCAGCCAACGACCCCGAGGGCGCGCCGCCGTCCTCCACCGGTGCTCTGACGATCCCGGGCGCGGTCGCGACCGCCGCCCTCGAGGCCATCGCGCCCGCTCTCGGTGTGACCATGGTGGTCACCGATCTGGCCGGGCAGCCGATCAGCGAGGTCGTCAACCCGGCGCGGGCGATCGCCACCCGCCTCGACGAACCGGACTTCCTCACCGCGTGCACGACCGAGTGGCGGGGGTTCGCCGACGAGGCGCACCTTGCGCCCCGGTTGCGGCCCGCACGTCTGGGGTTCCTCTGCGCCCACGGGCTGGTGCGCAGGGGGCCGTCGCTGGTTGCCATGGTCCTGGCTGGAGGGATCGCGCCGGATGGGGTCGATGACCCCGACCTGTTCCACCTCGATGCGCATCGCCGTCAGGTCGTGCTCGACACCCTGCCCCGGACCGCGGTGCTGCTCTCCCGGCTGGTGACCGACCAGCCGTCGCCGATCTGATCGAGGAGATTCCCGATGCGACACCTCGTGGTCCTGGGCGCCGGAACCGCCGGGACGATGGCCGTCAACAAGCTGCGTCCCCGGCTGCCTGCCGACGAGTGGGATATCACCATCGTCGACCGGTCGGACGATCACCACTACCAGCCGGGCTACCTGTTCGTGCCCTTCGGCACCTATCGCCCAGAGGAGATCGTGAAGCCACGGGCCCGACTCATCGGTCCCGGGATCCGGCAGGTGACCGCCGAGATCGACGAGGTCGTCACCGGGGAGAACCTCGTCCGGCTCGTCGACGGCGGCGAGTTGCGCTACGACCAACTCATCATCGCGACCGGCACGCACCCGACCCCCGCCGAGACCCCGGGCCTCGGCGACCCAGGCGCCAGGGAGCGTGGCGTGCACAGCTTCTACACCCTGGAGGACGCCGTCGCGCTGCGGGACGCGTTGGAGCGTTTCGACGGCGGTCGGCTGGTGGTCAACCTGGTCGACCTGCCCATCAAATGCCCCGTCGCCCCCTTGGAGTTCGCGTTCCTCGCCGAGGCCTGGTTGCGCGAGCACGGCCTGCGGGACCGGACCGAGGTGACCTACGTCACCCCGCTGGACGGGGCCTTCACGAAACCGCTGGCGGCGCGCGAGCTCGGCGGGATGTTCGACGAGCGCGGCATCGGTCTGGAGGCCGACTTCATGCTGGAACGCGTCGACCTGGATGGCCACCTGCTGGTGAGCTACGACGACCGTGAGGTGCCGTTCGACCTCCTGGTCACCGTGCCGTTGAACATGGGGGCGCCGTTCGTCGCGCGCTCCGGGCTGGGCGACGAACTCAACCACGTCAAGGTTGACAAGCACACGTTCCTGGCCGCCGGGCACGACGACATCTTCGCGTTGGGCGATGCCGCGAACCTGCCGACCTCCAAGGCCGGCTCGGTCGCGCACTTCGCGGTCGATGTGTTCCTTGACAACTTCCTCCGGCATGTCGACGGCTTGGAGATGCAGGAACGGTTCGACGGGCACGCCAACTGCTTCATCGAGTCCGGCGATGGCAAGGCCATGCTCCTGGACTTCAACTACGACACCGAACCGCTGCTCGGGGAGTTCCCGTTGCCGGAGCTCGGTCCGCTCAAGCTCCTCGCGGAGAGCGAGGCCAACCACTGGGGCAAGCTCGCGTTCCGGTGGATCTACTGGCACGTGCTGCTGCCGGGCCGTCCGCTGCCTCTGTCGGCAGCGATGTCGATGGTCGGTAAGCGCCGCCCGGGTACGCCACCGGGAACCCCCGATGCAGACGGACCGTCCGACGCCGCGCGCGACCTCCAGGAGGTGTCGCTGTGACCGCCATGGAGACCGACCACGACCTCGATGCTGCGGAGGACACAACGGCCACCGCCGATCGGTTGGACCGGATCGAGGCTCGCCTCGACGCCCTGTTGCTCCACGCGGAGCGTCGGGACGCGGAACTCGAACCGGTCCGAGACCTGGCCGCCGAGGTTGGCGTGCTCGCGGGACCGCTCGTGGACTCGGCAACCGCCCACGTCGCCGCCTGGGACGAACGGGGCTACCTCGGGTTCGCCAGGAGCGGTGCACGGGTCGTCGATCGGATCGTCACCTCGTTCGATGAGGACGATGTCGAAGCCCTGGGCGACAACGTCGTCCTGATGCTCGAGACGCTCCGGGACCTGACCCAACCGGAGATCCTCCGCCTGCTGCGGCAGACCGCCGGGTCCGTCGGGCACGTGGACGCGGCTGCCCCCGTGGCGACGCCGTCCACGTTCACGCTCGTCCGGCAGCTGCGCGACCCCGAGGTGCGACGCGGGCTCGCCCGGATGGTGGACCTGCTGCGCACCCTCGGGACCGACGAGGCATGACATCAGGGAGCCAGGACAGACCCGCCGGACCAGTCAGACCAGCCAGACCAGCCAGACCACCACGCACGATCACACCGAAGGAGCACGCATCATGTCCGTCGCGACCATGCAGGGACGGGAGATCCACGTCGACGAGGAGGGCTTCCTCACCGACCCGTCCGAATGGGATGAGGCCCTCGCTGAGGAACTCGCCGCCAACATCGGTATCACCCTGACCGACCGCCACCTCGAGGTCATCCGGTTCGCCCGTGCCGATCAGGCCGAGCAGGGCGAGACCCCGACCTTGCGGCGAACGAGCGCCGTCGGCGGCTTCCCGACCAAGGAGCTGTTCCAGCTCTTCCCGAAGAAGCCCGCCAAGAAGCTGTCCTACATCGCCGGGCTGCAGAAGCCCGTCGGGTGCGTCTGACCCGCTTGCTACCCGGTCCGACACCAGGAGGAGTCCGCCATGATGACCACCGCCACATCCACACCCGAAGCCGCCCCGATCCCGTCGTTCGATGACGACGAGGAAGGTGGGCGAAAGCTCGTCCTGATCTGCTCCAAGGGTTCGCTGGACATGGCGTACCCGGGTCTGGTCCTGGCCAACGCCGCACTTGGCGAGGGCATCGAGGTCCACATCTTCTTCACGTTCTGGGGCTTCGAGATCATCAACACCAAGACCATGGGTGACCTGAAGTTCGTGGCGCTCGGCAACCCCGCGACCCACATGCCCAACGCGGTGATGGGCCTACCGGGGATGACCGCGATGTCCACGAAGATGATGAAGAAGCAGATCGCCGACCTCGACATCCCGGAGGTCCCGGAGTTCCTCGACCTGATCCACGAATCGGGGGGACACCTGTGGGCCTGCCGGATGTCCGCCGACATGATGAAGCTGACCGAGGACGACCTCTACGAGGGCGTCGAGGGCATCATCAGCGCGAGCGACTTCATGGAGCTCTCCGAGGGCGCGCAGACCATCTTCATCTGACCCACCACCACGATGCCGGGCAGGGTGATCGCCCGCTACCGTCTGCGAGGATCGCGACGCGGCAACCGCTCCCGCCCGGAGGACGACATGGACGAGCAACTGCAGGCCAGCTTCAACGACCAGATCGCGTTGGAACACGCCTCCGAGCGTGCCTACCTCCAGATGGCCGCGTGGGCGGAAGCGCACGACTACACCGGCACCGCCACGTGGTTGCGTGATCAGGCGCAGGAGGAGGCGGAGCACGCGCGGATCTTCATGGACTTCGTCCTGGACCGGGACGGCGAGGTCACACTCACGGCGCTGGAGGCCCCGCAGGCCGCGTTCGACGACCTGGTCACGCTGTTCTCCGCTGCGCTCGCGCACGAGCGGAAGGTCACCCGGTCGATCGGTGAGCTGTACGCCGCGGCCCAGGCGGCCCGCGACTACTCGAGCCTTCCCCTGCTCACCCGCTTCCTCGATGAACAGGTCGAGGAGGAGGCCAGCGTGAGCACGATCGTCGGGGAGCTGGCCATGGTCGCCGACGATCCGAGCGCGGTGCTGATGCTCGATCGGGAGTTGCCGGGCCGTCGCGGTGCGCAGGGAAACGGGTCGACCAGCTGAATGACTTAGGGTAACCTAACCTCCGGATGTGGCGTCGGTCGTGAGCCGGAGGTTCGGTGGGTAGTAAGCTGGAGAAGCGGGTCAGCAAGGCGCGGCTCGACACGATGCAACGCCACGTGCTGGTGTGCGTCGACGGTGACTGTGGCGGCAAGGCGGTCGCGAAGGCGCTGCGCAGGTCCGTCGCGGCCCATGGTCTGCGGGCGACCATCTCGGTCGCGAAGGTCGAGTGTCTTGGGGTCTGCACGAAGGGGACCATCGCGGTCGTCTACCCCGAGGGAACCTGGTACGCGGGTCTGGACGAGCGCGAGGTCGAGCGCGTCGTGACCGAGCACCTGCGCGATGGTCGGGTCGTGGAAGACCTCGTGTTCCACCGCAACCCGCTGGAAGCGCACTGCCTCGCGGATCGGCTCGATCGGACCGGGTAGCTGGCACCGAACGTCACGCACCAGCTACCTGCGAGGCTGGTGGCGCCCCAGGTCCGCACGGTTGCCGTGGGTCAGCTGCCGTGACCCGACGGGCGTGCATCCGCACGGCCCGGCGCATGCTCGCGGACGGCATCCGGCCCGCCCAGCTGCCACAGGTGCCGCAGGTCGATCGCCAGGTGCAGCAGGGGGACGAGCCGGTCCGTCGTCCGTGCCCCGAGGTGGACCGGTCCGACCCGCGCCACCCCGCCGGCGGCGCCCATCTGGACCACACGGCCCATCTCGAGCAGTCGCGGTCGCCGGGTGTGTCCCGACCGGCTCCAGGTCACGGCGTTGCGCCCGGCCGCTGCACCGGCCTGCACCGCGATCTGCGCCGACATCGGCAACGGCCGTCCAGCGACATCGAGGTGGTGGGCGACGTCACCGGCCGCGAAGGTCCCGGGGTGATCGGCCACCTGGAGGTCGGCATCCACCTGCAAGCGGCCGTCGGTGACCGGCGCGGTCGGCAGGAGTGCGGCGCCGGTCGATCGCCAGCCGCCGGCCCACACCACGACCCCGTCCAGGCGGGTCCCGTCGGCCAGCCGGACCCCGTTCGCCGTGACGTTCGCCGCTGGCGTGCCGGTGCGAACGTGGACGCCAGCGTCCCGCAGGAGCCGTGCCGCGCCGTGGCCCAAGCGGTCGGGCTCGCCCGGCAGCAGCCGGGCGCCGGCCTCGATGAGCGTGACCTGCCGGTGCGGACCCGCGACCTCAGCGGCGATCTGCACCCCGGTCGCGCCACCACCGACGACCACGACGGCCGCCGCGGTCGCCAGACGTTCGCGCAGGGCGATCGCGTCGTCGGCGGAGCCGAGCTGCCAGCTGTGCTCGACCGCGCCCTCGATCGGGGGTGGCGCAGGGACGGCCCCGCTGGTGATGACGATCGACTCGCCGGACCAGCGTCGACCGTCGGCGGTCCTCACCGTCCGCGTGGCGTGATCGAGTTCCACGGCCGCGGACGCGACCACCTCGACATCGGTCGGGTCGAACAGCTCGTCGAGCCCGAGGTCGACATCCGCCAGGGGAGCGCGGCCACCGGCGATCGCGGCACCGCGCGTGATCAACCCATGCCGCCCGGTCGGCTCGATGAGTGTGGTGCGTCCGCCCGCATGCACGGCCGCTCGGGCCGCATGGACGCCCGCGTACCCACCCCCGATGATCACGACGTCTGACATGGAGAGCACCTCGAGGTGGATGTGGCGTGCACGGCAGCCGCCGTTCATGCAGGCAGACGACAGGGGGGTTCGGTGGTCGGACGGGCCGTGGACGGCTCAGCAGTCCGGTGGTTCGTCGCTCGGATCGCCGCCCGTCGGGTCCGTGGCCGCCGATCCATCGGCGGTGTCAGCTCCCGCATCGCCGTCGTCATCCCCGGCCGTGCGGTCTCGATCCCCGGTCGCGTCGGGACCGTGGTACAGCCAGTCGAACCGTTCGCGCGCCACGTCATCATCGATCTCCAGGAACGCGATCCCGCTCGAGGCGTCGATGGTGCCGGGGATCGAACGTCCGTCGAGGGGTTCGCGCAGTGTCGTGCGGTGTTGGCGTGCCAGCTGCTCGATGCGGCGCAGCGTCAGGGTGTCGTCGACCTCGAGGTTGGTGGCGACCGACCGGGCGGTCCGCACGAACCGCACCGGCTCGTCGAGCACACCGATGCTGGCGATCTCGCGGCGGAGTTCCTCGAGGAAACGCTGTTGCCGGGCCTGTCGCCCGAAGTCGTCGTCGATGCTGCGCGCTCGCACGAACGCCAGTGACTGTGCGCCGTCGAGGCGGGTGCAGCCAGCCGGCAGGTCCAGGTTGGCGCGATCGTCGCTGATCGGTTCATCGAGGTCGATCGGCACCCCACCGAGCGTGTCGACGATGTCCACGAAGCCACGGAAGTCGACCTTGACGACGTGGTTGATCGGGATCCGGGACCAGTCGAGCAGGGTCTGGACGACGCAGGTCATGCCGCCGACGTCGGTGCGCTCGCCGATCGCGTAGGCGGCGTTGATACGGCCGCGGCTGCCGTCGCAACGGGTGATCAGCGTGTCCCGGGGAACGTTGAGCATGCGGATGGAGTCCGCGTCCGGGTCCAGGCGGACCAGCGCGATCGACTCGGTGCGTTCACCCGCGGCGCTGCCGGTGCTGAGTTCGACGCGTTCCTCAGGCGTCAGGGACTCCCGTGTATCCGATCCCAACAGCAGGACGGTCACGGCGCGAGCGTCGGGTTCGGGTCGTGCATCGTCGCCGGTGTCGGATCCGTCGCTGTTCTGGTGACCGGTGGCGCCGTCGGCGTCCTCCGCCGGTGTGTTGCCGGATCCGAGCCCGTCGACCTCGACCCGTTCGAGGGAGGTGTTGAGCCAGATGACGACGACGATGATGGTCGCGATCACGAGGGTGGCGAGCGCGACCAGTCCAACCACGACGGGCCTGCCGAAGCTCAACCGAGGCGAACCCACGACCCACCCTCCTCGCCGAAGCCGGCAGCCGAGGAGAGGCTCGACGACCCCGCTGTTCCGTTGGTGGACGAGGGTAGTGAGTCGCCCTGAGGTCGTGGCATCCTGCCTTCATGGGTCATTGCGATGCAGACACGGTGCACGCACCTGGAGGACCAGCATGGACGCCAGACGCGATCGCCGGGTGGCCTGGGCCGGTGGTGCGGTGGTCCTCACGCTCCTGGCCGCGATGGGTATCTGGATCCTCCCAGGCTCGTCCGCTCCCGAGGTGGCAGGGTCGTCCACGGTCGGGCACGCATCGGCCGCGGTCGCTCCGGAGGGCCTGGAGCCACCGCGGCCGCCCGAACCGACGTCGGGCGGCGACTCCCGGCACCGGCCGGCCGTCGAGCAACCGGAGCGCGCGCTGCCGGTCGAGCAGGAGGAGGCGGCGTCCACCCTGCGCATGTGGGTTCCGGGAGGCTTCGATCCCGACATCGTCGAGGCCGCCGCCGCTCTGCCCGACGTCGTGTCCGCGACCATCGCACGGTCGGACACCGTCGGGCTGGTCGCGGCCCGGACCGTGGACGGTGCCCGCGTGCTGGAACTGACGGATGGCTTCCGGGTCCCGGTCACGGTCACCGCCATCGACCCGGACATCGCGGTCCCCCGAGCCGCCGGACCGGCAGGGGACGGCGCCGCGTCGATCGCCGGGTTGCGTCCGGGTCAGGCGGTGCTGACCGAGACCGCCGCGGACCTCCGTGGCATCGGTGTCGGTGGGCACATCGACCTGGTCGGCCGGCCTGGCCTGGAGGTGGTGGCGGTGGTTCCCGACGGCGCGCTGCGTCGCTCCGAGATCGCCGTGCACACCGACGAGGCCTCGGCGATCGGCCTGCCGGAGGGTGGTGCCATCACGGTGGTGCACGAGGCGACTCCGGGGGATGCGATCGACGCACTGGTCGCGGCGCTCGGCGAACTGGCACCGGACGGGGTCGAGCCGAGGGTCTCGGGACGCTCCGATGACGGCGCCCGGCGCTCGCCCCTGGTCCTGTCGCTCCCGGAGCTGAAGGCGTCCTTCGGCGAGTTCACCTACCGCCCGCGAAGCGGGGTGCGGGAGATCGACATCGACCCGTCGTTCGTCGACCGGAACATCGTGACGGCAGGGGTGCCGATCCTCGGCAACGTCCAGTGCCACCGTGCGATCATCGACGACCTACGCGGTGCTCTGGAAGAGGTCGTCGACGCGGGGATCGGGGGCTGGATCGACCCGACGCAGTACGGAGGGTGTTTCCACGCCCGTCACATCGGGGTGGATCGCAACCGCCTGTCGAGTCACTCCTGGGGCGCGGCCATCGACATCAACGTGGACCTGTCGATGCCCGGCCTGGGGCCGGTCCCGCCGGAGGAGATGATCGAGATCCTCGGGCGGCACGGGTTCCGTTGGGGCGGTGACTTCACGACCCCGGACCACCACCACTGGGAGTGGGTCGGCGAGGGCGCGACGCAGCGCCGCGACCGGTAGGCAGGATCAGGGCCGCGAGGACGCAGCCTGCGGCCAACAGGACCCACGCCGGGTCGTGCCGTGCCGTCAGCGTCACGATCGCACCCACCAGCAGGGGAGCGCCCGCGAAGCTCAGCTTGCCGACGCGCGACATCCGGCCGGCGGTCACGCCGTAGACGGCCGGCCCGAACTGGTCGACCAGGAACAGCGGCTTCATCACCGTCATCCCGCCCGCTCCGGCGCCGAAGGCCAGCACCATGATCACATCGCTCGTTCCCGTCGGGATGGCGACGGGGATGGCCAGGCCGACGCCCATCACCACGAGGCAGGCGACCAGCAGGGGGTGGGTCCCCGCCCGCTTCGCCGCCGCGCCGACCGCCAGTCGGCCGGCCACCTTGGCGATGCCGAGGAGGCTCGCGATCGCCGCGGCCCGGCCGGGGGTCCGTCCGGCGGCGACCAGCGCGGCCACCAGGTGCACGCCGACGGCCTGGGTCGCGGACCCGCCGAGCACGTGGGCCAGCACGATGCGGCGGAGGCGCGGGCTGGTCATCAGCGTTGGCGCCACGACCGGGACGCCGCGATCACCTCGGTCGCCTGGGTCGCCTGCGGGGGTGGCGGACGGTTGCGTCTGCCGTTGCGGAGGGGGACCGGTCGGCTCACGGTCGGATGCCTCGGATACCTCGGATAGCTGGGTGGCCGCCACGGCCTGGCCCCGTGGCACCCAGAGCAGGCACAGCGGCGCGGAGATCACCACATGGCCGATGGCGAGCACCACCAGGGCGATCCGCCACGCGACCGCGTCGACCAGCAGGGCCGCCACGGGGATGAAGATCGTGCTGGCCAGGGCCCCCAGGAGGGTCACCCCCAGGATCCCCTCTCGTCGGCGGTCCGGTGCATGCCGCACGATCGTGGCGAAGGCCGGCTCGTACAGCGACATCGCCATGCCGACGCCGATCACCACCCAGGCGGCGAGGTAGAGCGGGTAGTGGTGCGCCGCCGACCACAGCAGCACCCCGGCACCGCCGAGCACGGTGCCGAGCGTCATCACCGTGCGGCCCCCATGGAGGTCGATCGTCCGGCCGATCGCGGGGGCACACAGCCCGGAGACAGCCAGGCCGATGGTGGGCCCGGCCGACAGCGCCGCCGTCGACCAGCCCAGATCGGCCATCATGGGATCGAGCATGACGCTGACGGTATAGAGCAGCAGCCCGAAGCCGGCGGTGGTCGTCACGGCGAGGGCGGCGAACAACCGGCGTGCGGCACCGGCGGTCGCCGTCGGTCCGACGGTCACGGCCATCCCACCCTCGAGGTGTCGTCCGCCACGAGGCTCCCTCTGCGGCGCTGCTTCCACAGGGAACTATATCGATGGGCATCGATGTATGAAGCGGCGGGCGCGATGGCTGCGTCCGTTGTCCGCTCAGCCGGTGGGCGCCGGGATGTGGTCGGTGAGGAACGCGCGCAGGTCGGCTTCGAACCGGACCCGATCGGCGTTCCACTCGCGGACGTGCTCGACCCCCTCGTACTCCTCGTAGGTCACCAGGTCCGGGCGGGCGGCGACCAGCTCCCGGCTGGGTTCGACCGGGACCGTGGAGTCCAGCGAGCCGTGGGTCACCAACAGCGGGGTGGACAGCTCGTCGGCGTCACGGGCATGTTCCAGGTTCCCAAAGACCATCCCGGACCGTAGCCGGGTCACCACCTTCGCGGACTCCAGCAGCGGGCGGATCAGGGGCCCGGGGATGTCGCGCGCCTGTGCCTGTTGGACCAGGGTCGCGTCCATGGACACCAACGGCGAGATCAACGCGGCTGCCTCGACGTCTCCGGCTCCGTCGGCTCGGCGCAGGTAGTTGAGGATGATGCCCGCGCCCTGGCTGTAGCCGACCAGGATGAAGGAATCGGCGTCCTCGGTCATCCGCAGATGGTCGATCGCCACCTCGAGATCGCGCCATTCGACATCGCCGAACCGGCCGTAGCCGTCGGGGTCGGCAGGCGCATCCGGGTCGTTGCGCACCGCGACGGCCAGGCCCGGGAGGCCCAACTCGGAGGTGATGGTCAGCGACCGGTTGACCTCATCCTTCTCTGCGCCGCGTCCGTGGACGAGGACCGCCCAGGTGCCGGTGGTGTCCATGCCGGGTTCGACGACGCGCCAGGCCGGCATCGTGCCCAGCTCCCCGTCGATATCGATCGTGGACGTGGTCAGGCCGAGGGTCTCCTGCGGTGATCCGGCGAACGTGGCCACCGAGGCCCGCCCGACATCGCCCGCATCGGGCCAGGTGCCGGTCAGCAGCGCCCCGGTCCGCTCGGCGCCCTCGGCGGTGGTCGTGGTGTCACCCTGGAGCGCGAGCAGGCCGTCGGCGGTCTGGAAGCCGACGATCGGCAGGTCGACGAGGTCCCCGTCGGCCGCCGCCAGGGTCACCGTGCCCGTGGCCTCGTCGGTGGCCACCACCTCGACGTCGTAGACCGGCTCGCCCGGGACCGGTGCCGGCAGCAGTTCGTCGCTGTAGTACCAGCCGCCGGCACCCAGGCCGGCCGTGGCCACGACGAGGAGCACGATGACCGACCACAGCAGTACACGGCGCATCGACACCTCTCTCACGTTGTCCCGCTGCCCCCGTCGATGGATCGGCAGCCTGGACGAGCCCGGGTGGACCGACCACGGGCGCAGGAGCATAGGTGTTCGCTGGGAGCCATAGGCTCTACGGACGGGGTGAGCGGACACGATCCCGGTCCTGGCCATGACCGTGGAGCGTGGAAGACGGACGCAGAGGAGTCGAGGTGGCAGGGATCCTGAGCGTCGTCGCCACCCCGATCGGCAACCTCGGCGACCTGTCTCCCCGCGCCGCCGAGGCACTGCGAACCGCCGACCTGGTGCTGGCGGAGGACACCCGGCGGACCGGCAAGCTCCTCCAGCACGTCGGCAGTCAGGTGTCGCAGCGGTCCCTACACGATCACAACGAACGGGACCGCGTCGACGAGGTGCTCGCGGTGCTCGACGAGGGCCGGCACATCGTGCTCGTGTCCGACGCGGGGACCCCGGCCGTGTCCGATCCGGGCTACCGGCTGATCGCGGCTGCCGTCGCGGCAGGGGTCCGGATCGAGCCGATCCCCGGGCCGTCCGCGGTCCTTACCGCCCTGGTCGCCTCCGGGCTGCCGAGCGACCGGGTGGCGTTCGACGGCTTCCTGCCCCGGAAGGGCGTGGCACGCAGCGAACGTCTGACCGCCCTGGCTGCCGAGCGCCGCACGATGGTGCTGTTCGCCTCACCCCACCGGGTGGCGGCCGACCTCGGCGATCTGGCATCCGCGCTCGGTGGCGACCGGCGCGCGGTCGTCGCCCGCGAACTGACCAAGCTGCACGAGGAGGTGCTGCGGGGCACGCTGGAGGAGTTGGCATCCGCGACCTCCGCGGGTCTGAAGGGCGAGATCACGCTCGTCATCGACGGGGCGCCTGACCCGGTCGCCGCGCCCGTGACGTCGGCCGACCTGGTCCGCCGCGTGCGTGACCTGATCGCGACCGGTGTCAGCAAGAAGGAGGCGATCGCAACCGTGGCCGGGGCAGCGGGGGTACCCAAGCGGGACGTCTACCAGGCGGTGGTCGACGCGGGTTCCTGACCCTCCGATGCGGTGCGCCCGCGGCCGATCTGCAGATCCGGCACATCCCGGTGCAACCTTCCGGTTCCCTCGTGCGTCTGGCAGGGTGGAGCAGCGCCCGGACGACCGAGCGTCACGGGCCGTGATGAGCCGATGGGAGCCGATGTGCTGGCGATGGTGAGAGCGGGCACCACCGCGGACTCGTTCGCTGCGGTGTTCAACGCCCATCACCGGCAGGCGGTCCGGCTGGCCTACCTGCTGACCAGCGATCCCGATCAGGCCGAGGACATCGCCGCCGAGGCGTTCGCCAAGGTCTACGTTCGGTGGTCGAAGGGGCAGGTCCAGGACGTCGGGCCCTACGTGCGCCGGGCGGTCGTGAACGAGGCCAACTCGAAGCTGCGCCGCCGCTACCTGGAACGTCGTGAGGCATCCCGACGATGGGGTGATGAGCGGGGGGTGCGCCTGGTCGACGATGCGATGGCTGATCGGGACCTCGTGTGGCAGGCGATCCAGCGACTCCCCGATCGGCAACGACAGGCGGTGGTCCTGCGCTACTACGAGGACCTGCCCGAAGCCGAGACGGCGTCGCTGCTGGGCTGTTCGGTCGGGACCGTGAAGTCCCAGGTCTCGAGGGGCCTGGCCCGTCTCGAACAGCTGTTGGACGCGACCGATCGCACCGGACAGACCGATCGCACCGGACAGGGAGGTGAGCTCGCATGAAGGACATCGAACAGCGCCTCCGTGACAGCCTCACGGCGCGGTCCACCGACGTCGAACCGACCCCGGCGCTGTGGCGCGAGGTCGACCGACGCGTCACGCGTCGCCGCCGGCTGCGCGTCGCCGGCTGGTCGCTCGTCGGGGCGACGGCCATCGTGGTCGGGGTCCTGGTCCTGCCAGGGCTCATCGGTACCGGGCTCACCGTGCCCGACATCGAACCCATCCAGACCCCTCCCGCGACCCCGGACGAGGAGGACCAGGACGCGACCGACGACGGCGCGCCGGACGATGCTGCGCCGGACGAGACAGACGAGGCAGACGACCCGACACCGACCGAACCGGACGACCCCGATGCGCTCGTCACCGGGGACGACACCCTGCTGATCGCCGATGGGGGCGAGCTGCGCCTCGTCGGACCGTCGGGTGACAGGTCGCTCATCACCCTGGCCGCGGAAGGCGAGTCGACGGTGGCCGGCATCGCCGTGCGGCCGGGCTCGACCCCCGACGACCTCACCGCGGCGGTCCTGACCCAGGCAGAGGGGATGTGGGATCTCCGCGAACTGCGCGTCGTCGACGGTGAGGTGACACTCGAGGTCTTCGACGAGCGGTACCGACCGGGTCGAGCGGGTGGGTCCGCGGGGGACGGTCTGACCGTCCGCGGCCCCGTCTGGTCACCCGACGGCACGTCGCTCGCGTGGTTGGAGTCGGGAGCCGACGGCGTCCGGCTGCAGACGATCGGCTGGGCCGCCGGTCCCGGCACCGGCGACGATGCGACGGACAACGCCCAGTGGGAGGTCGGGGACGTCGTACCCGGAGGCGCCATCCCGAACGATTGGGTGGCGGCCGGCGGCACCAGCACCGTGCTCCGAGCGACGACCCCCGACAGCGACGACGGGTGGTACGCGATCCGACTCGATCGGCAGGCCGACGACGCCTGGGTGCTCGCGGGAACGGACGTGGTCCCCAGCGACGGCGAGGAGCCCGGGACCGTTGCGGCCCTGGCCGGCGCGGCGGCTGGATCCGACGGGAGGGCGGCGCAGTGGCTGGTCCGAACGGACGCCGGGGAGGCCGAGTTGCTGGATCGAACGACGGACCCGGCGACCCGGGTCGGCCTTCCCGGTGGGCTGCTCCCCCCAGACGGCTCCGCCGAGGTGTGGGTCCGACCGCTCAGCGACGGGGTCGTGGTCGGGAGCCCGAGCACGAGGTCGGCCTGGGTCGTGCGCGGGTCGGGCCCGCCGGCCCTGCTCGAGGGCGGTGTGACGTACGCGAGTGTCGTTCGGTGAAGGGAACGCTCCCCGGTGTTCTCCCTGCGCACACCTGGCGTCGCTGATAGCCTGCTGCACGCAAGGCGATGCGCAGCAGCCGGTTCGCCGTCCGGCCCGCTGCCGTGCGCAGGCACCGCCGCTGGCGATGCTGCGGGGCAGCGAGTGGCCCCCCCGAGACTCCGGCGACCAGCGTCCGAAGGGCACGGGCGGCCCTGGCGCCGGCGTGCCGACGGCCAACGCCCTCCCGTTCGATCCATCCGGCCCACCGGGGCTCCATCGACCCACAGGGGAACGACCGCGATGCCGTACGTCGACACACACTGCCACCTCGACCACCACGACGGCCTCTCCGCCGCCGACCAGGTCGCGCGGGCGTTCGAGGCGGACGTCACCACGATGATCACGGTCGGAACCGACATGGCATCGTCCACACAGGCGGTCGCCACCGCGCAGCGTTTCGATGGTGTGTGGGCGGCGGTCGGCGTCCATCCCAACGACGCGATGGAGGCCACCCCGCAGGTCCTCGAGGTGATCGAGCGGCTCGCGCAGGACGACGCGGTCGTCGCGGTCGGGGAGACCGGTCTGGACTACTACCGGGACCACACCACCCCATCGCAACAGGAAGCCAGCTTCCGGGCACACATCGACCTCGCCAAGCGGCACGATCGCGCTCTGGTGATCCACTGCCGCGAGGCCTGGGACGACTGCCTGAAGATCCTGGAGGATCAGGGACCCCCGGAGCGGGTCGTCATGCACTGCTTCTCCGGTGATCTGGAGGTCACCGCCCGTTGTGCCGAGGCGGGCTGGTACCTGTCGTTCGCCGGCAACGTGACCTTCTCCAACGCACAGGCGCTGCGGGATGCGGCCGCGGCGGCGCCGTTGGAGTTGTTGCTCACCGAGACGGACTCGCCGTTCCTGACCCCCCACCCCCACCGCGGCAAGCCCAACGATCCGTCCTACGTGCCGCTGACACTCCAGGCCCTCGCCGCGGCCCAGGGCCGTGCCCCCGACGAGGTCGCGGACGCGGTCCTGGCCAACACCGGACGGGCGTTCGCGCTCCCCGACCGATCCGCCTGACCCGACCTGGCCAACCTGGCCGACCGGCCGGTCCGGGTGTGCATGGCGCCAGCCAGCCGACCTACGCTGAGCAGCTATGCGTTCACTCCTGGGCCGTTCGGGCCCGTCATTCCGTTGGCGCCCCCTGCTGGGGGTGCTGTGCCTCGGTGTCCTCACGGCGGTGCTGCTCGCCTGGTCGAACGACGTGGAGGTCCACATCGACGGTGAGGTGACCTCGGTCCGGACCTACGTCGACACCGTCGGCGATGTGCTGGACCGGTTGGACGTCGACCTCGATCGTGGCGACGAGGTCACCCCGGACCTCGATGCGCCGGTGGAGGGCGGCATGCTCATCGACGTCGCGCGGGCCTCGACCGTCGACGTGCTGGTGGACGGGATGTTCGTCGGTCGGGTCGTTGCGCCGGTCGATTCCGTCGCCGCCGTGCTGGCGGAAGCGGATCTGGAGGAATTGCCGGACGACGGCGCGAGGGTCACGCCGGGACTCGATGCGTCCGTGGACGACGGTGATGTCATCGAGGTCTGGACCCCGCAGGAGGTCGAGGTCGCCGTCGACGGCGCCACCGTGGCCGTCGAAACGCTGATCCCGGATGTCGCGGGCCTGCTCGACGCCGAAGGCATCGAACTCGGCGACGACGATCGCATCAGCGTCGCTCTGGAGGCACCTCTGGTGTTCGTCGACGAGGTCGTCATCGAGCGCGTGGCCTACATCGACGAGGTCGATGAGGTCGTCATCGAACGTGGGGAGATCCGTCGGGACACCGATGACCTGACGCGGGGGACCACCCGCGTCGAGGATGAGGGCCAGGACGGCCTGCGCCACGACACGTGGCGTGTGACGCTCGTGGATGGTGACGAGGTCGAGCGGGAGTTGGTGGCGGAGGAACTCGTGCGCGAACCCTCTCCTCGGATCGTCCTGGACGGGACGCGTGCACCGGTCCGTCAGGGGCCGGCCGGCGCGCCCGCCGCGGACGATCCCGTGTGGGACCGGTTGGCGCAGTGCGAGTCCAACGGGAACTGGTCGAACGTGTCCGGCAACGGCCTGTACTACGGCGGGCTGCAGTTCCACCCGCAGACCTGGCGGTCGGTCGGTGGCAGCGGCATGCCACACCAGGCGTCGCGGGCGGAGCAGATCTACCGTGCGCAGATCCTCCAGGCGCGCTCCGGCTGGGGGCAGTGGCCGGCGTGCTCACGACACCTCGGACTGCGCTGACCCGGTTGGGCGGAGGCACGCCGTTAGGCTCCGCCGGTCCGCTGCTCCGGCCCGCGAGGTGTCCCATCACCGACCCGCTCACTCCTCCCGAGGTCCGGCAGCTGCTGTCGGCCCACGGGCTCGTGCCGCGCCGGTCGGACGGGCAGAACTTCGTGGTCGATCCGAACACGGTGCGCAGGATCATCGCGGCGGCCGACCTGCGTCCGTCGGACACCGTCGTGGAGATCGGTCCGGGACTCGGCTCGCTGACGCTGACGCTGGCAGATGCCGTGCGTCGGGTGATCGCGATCGAGATCGATGCCGGCTTCGTCGAGGTCCTGCGCACGCGCATCGCCGATCGGGGGGACATCGAGCTCGTCCATGCCGACGCGATGCGGGTCGATCTCGGAGCACTGATCGGACCGGGCACCGCCCGGCTGGTCGCCAACCTGCCCTACAACGTGGCGACTCCCCTGGTGGTGCACGCCTTCGACTGCCCCGCCCTGACCGATGCCTTCGTCATGGTCCAGCGGGAGGTCGGTGAACGCTGGTGCGCCGGACCGGGCCATCGCCTCCGGGCTGGTATCAGCGTCAAGCTCGACCTCGTGGCGGACGTCGAGGTGGCGTTCACGATCCCCCGCAACGTCTTCTACCCGGTACCGAACGTCGACAGCGTGATGGTGCTGCTCCGGCGTCGGGCTGACGCCCCCGGCGCTGCGGAGCGACGCTGGTTGGCCGAGGTGGTCGAGGCCGCCTTCTCGCAGCGGCGCAAGACGTTGCGCAACACCCTGCGGACGATCGCCTCCCCGAGCGACCTCGATGCTGCGGCCGCGGCCACGGGCGTCGACCTCGGCGCCCGTGCCGAGACGCTGTCGACCGCGCAGTTCCGTGCCCTCGGACTGGCGCTCCGCGACCGCGACTGATCCGATCGGCCGCCCGGTGCCTGTCGGTCCCGTCCGGTCGCGGCAGGGCTCCTGACACGGGCCCGTCAGGAGGGGGCCACGCGTCACCGTACGATGGGTGCGCCGCGGGAGGGAGAGCCCGGTGGCCCGAGCGGGAGGAACAGGGTGAACGACCACGTGTCGACATCCGTCTCCTGCGTCCGCGTGCGGGTGCCGTCGAAGGTCAACCTGTTCCTGGCGATCCGTGACCGTCGCCCCGACGGCTACCACGAGCTCGTGACCGTCCTGCAGACGCTGTCGATCTACGACACCGTCAAGGCCCGGCTCGACAGTCCCAACGCGGCGCATCCCGCAGCGCGGCGATTCATGGAACTCGCCTTCACCCAGGACGGGGTCGGCGCCGTGCCGGCGGATGGCACCAACCTCGCCGTGCGTGCCGCGCGTTGTCTGATGGAGGCGATCGGGGTCGGCACCAGCGATCGCGACGGGTTCCCCGAGGTACCGACGACCCGCCTGCATCTGAGCAAGGCGATCCCCGTCGCCGCCGGCATGGCCGGCGGGTCGGCCGATGCCGCGGCTGCCCTGGTGGCGCTCAACCACCTGTGGGAGGCCGATCTCGATCGCGACCAACTGCGTGCGCTGGCCGCTGAGCTGGGCGCCGATGTCCCGTTCTGCATCGGTGGCGGCACCGCATTGGCAACGGGAATCGGCACAGCGACCGCGCAGGTCCTCGCGCGTGGTGCGTACGCCTGGGTGGTGGGCATCAGCGATCGCCCGCTGTCGACCGCGGACGTCTATCGCGCCCACGACGAGGTGGGCCGACGCTCCGACGTCGAGCCGGATGCGGTGCTGCAGGCGCTGCGGACCGGCGACGCCGAGGCACTGGGTGCCGCCCTCCACAACGACCTCGAGGCGGCTGCCTGTCACCTGCGCCCCGAGTTGGCCGCTGACAAGCAGGCGCTGCTCGACGCGGGGGCGCTGGGCTCGGTGATCAGTGGGTCGGGGCCGACGGTCGTGGGGCTCGCCGAGTCGGCGGAGCACGCGGGATCACTGGCGGCGGTGGTCGCGGATCGCTTCGACCGCGTCGAGGTGGCGGTGTCGCCGGCGGGTGGTCCGGAGATCGTTCGTGAGTGATGCGTCAGCGCCTCGTGGCGTGCTCTGACGTCGCCGACGGCGGCCGAACCCTCGCCCGGCCTGCGTTACCCTTCCGCGCGGTGCTACGGCCCCGATGGGGGGTGGTGTAACCGGCAACACGCCAACCTTTGGAGTTGGAATCCAGGGTTCGATCCCCTGCCCCCCAGCCACCCGAACCGCCTGTAGACGGCCTCGTAGGGACCTCTAGCGGCTCTCGGCATCGCCTCGTGACCACGGCGTGACCACGAAACTCCGTGGGAGGTCAGCCGGGGCTGCCGAGGATGGCGGCCGCAACGGTGGCCGCCGCTGCCTCGTCGTCGGCTGGCAGGCAGTGGCCGTAGACGTCCAGGGTGATCGAGATGGACGCGTGGCCGAGCCGTCTGGAGACGACGGTGATCGGCACGCCGGATGCCAAACCGATGCTTGCGTAGGTGTGCCGCACGTCGTGGTTGTGCCGACATCGGCACAAGCAGGATTATGCCGAGGTCCGCGTTATGCCGACGCGGGCAAGAAACCGCTGGTCAGCGGGGGTGCCCGGGGCGCGAAGATCGGCATAATCAGAGAGCTTCGAGGAAGGCGAGCAAGGTGTCGGTCGGCTGGTAGCGGCCGGGTGTGGTGTTCGGGGCCGTGACGCGGGCGATGGCCCGTTCCTTGTGGACCATGTCGGCGTGCAGGTAGATGTTGGTGGTCGAGATCTGCTCGTGTCCGAGCCAGAGGGCGATGATGGTGATGTCGACCCCTGCGGTCAGCAGTCGCATCGCGGCGGTGTGCCGCAGGGTGTGTGCGGTGATGCGTTTGCTCTGCAGTGAGGGGCACCGCTGACGAGCCGCTGCGGTGTGGTGGGCGAGGCGGCGTTCGACCGCGTCGCGGCTGAGCCGACGTCCGGTGCTGGTGGGAAACAGTGGCTCGGTCGGTGCACCGTCACGTTCGACGAGCCAGGCGTCGAGCACGTCGACGGTGAGAGGCGTGAGCGGAGTGCGGCGTTGTTTGCGGCCCTTGCCGATGCAGTGGACGTTGGCGCCGACGCCGAGGGTGACGTCGGCGCAGGTGAGCCCGGTCAGCTCCGAGATTCGCAGACCGGTCTGGATAGTGAGCACCCACATGGCGTGGTCGCGGCGCCCGGTCCACGTGTCGCGGTTGCAGGCGGACAGCAGTGCGTCGACCTCGCCATCGGTGAGGTAGGTGATGAGGTTGCGTTCGAACCGTTTCGGGGGGATGGCCAGGACGCGTTGGATCGATGCGGCATGCTCAGGATGACGTAGCGCGGCGTAGCCGAACAGGGAGTGGATCGCGGCGAGCCGGTGATTTCGGGTCCGGACGGCGTTGCCGCGGTCGTGTTCGAGATGGTCGAGGAAACCGGCGATGAGTGGCGCGTCAAGATCGGCGAGATCCAGATCGCAGGGTTGCTTGCCGGTTTGCTCGGTGGCGAAGCGCAGCAGCAGCCGGAAGGTGTCGCGGTAGCCAGCGATGGTGTGGGGGCTGGCCTGGCGTTGCCCGATCAGCCGGTCGGTGAAAAATGCTTGGAGGGTGGGGGCGAGCGCGGTCATCGCTGTTCCCCGAACGCCAGGTCGAGCCGTTGGGCAGCGAGCCCCATCAGCTCGGGGACAGCGGACAGATACCAGTAGGTGTCCGCCGGGGCGATGTGGCCGAGGTAGGTGGACAGCCGTGGCATCGCCGCATCGATATCGATCCCTGATCGATGCCATCGCAGCAGGGTCTGAACAGCGAAACTGTGTCGGAGATCGTGCGCCCGCGGATGGACGGCCTCGGTGCGGATGCCCATCGATGTGGTCAGCTGCCGCAGCGTCCTGGCAACGCCGCTGCGGGTCAGCACGGTCCCGACGCTTGAGAGAAAGAACGCTTGCGACCGGGGGGCGGGACACAGCCGGTCGCGTTCTGCCCGGTAGAGGCCAAGCGCGTCGGTGACCGTCGGGTGCAGGGGGACCAGCCGCATCCGGTCGAACTTGGCCTGGCGGATCGTGATGACACCAGCGTCGAAGTCGATGTCGCCGCGTTCAAGTCCGATGGCCTCGCCGATCCGCATGCCCGTGGTGGCCAGCAGTCCGAACAGCGTCTCGTTGGTGGCGGCCCGCAACGGCGGGCGTAACGTCCGGGCCTGCTCGAGCAGCCGACCGATGTCGTGCGGTGACCACAGGTAGGGGGTGGGGCGATGTCGCTGAGTGGGGAACACCCCTGCCGGTGGGACCTCGGTCGCCGGGATGATCGTCTGGAGGTAGCGGGAGAAACCGCGGGCAACGGCGAGCCGTTGGGCCCAGTGGTTGGGACGCGCGTGAACTGGCTGTCGTGCCCATCCGATCGCCAGTTCGCTGGTGAGCGTTGCGGCCCCGGCGGTTTCGAGGTAGGCCACGAACTGGGGCAGCAGGTAGCCGGCCGACTCCAGCTTGAACCCGAGCGAGCGGCGCAACTGCAGGTAGTCCTCCACGTGCTGGTCGAGGTTGAGGTTGCTCATCGCAGCGCACCTGCTGGCCACGGCGCGGCCAGCAGCCGTAACTGCTCCACATCGACCCGGGCGTAGAGGGCCGTGGACTGCAAACTGTGATGTCGCAGCACCTGGGCGATCTCCACCAGCGGGACACCGGCAGCCGCCATCTCGCAGGCCGCCGTGTGACGCAGCCGGTGCGCGCCCACCTCCGCGATTCCCGCCCGCCGGCACGCCCGACGCACCGTCGAGGACACCGTGCCGGACGCGATCGGGGTAAACGGTGCCCGGGCCTGTAGGAACAGCTGTCGAGAGTCGCTTGTGGGCCTGCCTCGCTGCAGGTAGCCGGCGATCGCTTCACCCACGTCAGCGGGTAGCGGCAGCCGGTCCTGTCGAGCGCCCTTGCCGTGCACCACCATCTCTCCGGCCCGCCAGTCGAGGTCGTCGAGCTTGAGGCTGGCGACCTCTGCCCGACGAAGCCCAAGACGCAGCAGCACGAGGATCACGGCGTAGTCACGTCGCCCGACCCCGGTGCGCCGATCGCACGAGCCCAGCAGCGCATCGGCGTCCGGCTTGGTGATGCCCTTCGGTAGCGAGGAGCGGCGCCGGCCGGTCACAGAAAGTGTCGCCTGCGACAGATCACGGTCCACGAGCCCTTCGAGGAAGCAGAACCGCAGGAACGATCGCAACGCGGCAACGAAGTACTGCGTGGTGCTTACCGACACGTTCGCCGAGCGGCGCAGCACCGCTGCGGACACATCCGCCGCCGTCAGGCCATCAAGGGCCGGCGCCGATCCAAGCCTGTCCAGGAACCAGCGGACATGCCCCACATATCCGCGCACCGTGCCGGCAGCCAAGCCGCGCTCGATACGCAAGTGATGATCGAAAGATCCCAGCAGCGTCGCTGTCGGCGAGCACGACACCGCGGGATCCTCACCAGTCGGCACTCCCTCCGCCCCAAGCACATCCAGCAGGCACAACAGGCCCGGGCGTGACCACTGAGAACGGGAACCACCCTCGGTCCGCTGGAACGCCAGAAACTCCTCCACCCGTCGGACGCTCAGGTCGGTGGCCGTCAAGCTGTTCGTCTCGAGCCAACAGGACAACCGGCCCACCTGCCGCAACTGGCCGATCGCGCTCCGCCGCGTGTAGCCACGTGCCTCGAGCTCGGCCGCAAAGGCCTTCGCGAACGCGGCCAACGGGCCCGCCACCACAACCCTGCTCACCCTGCTGGTCGGTCTACCCATCCTCATCTCCTTCTCCGGGATCCAGAAGAAGAAGCATGAACACGAGCTGCCGCGTTATGCCGACAATTCCAAGGCTTTCACCCCGCTGACCACTGGCTTCTCACACGGGTCGGCATAACGCGGACCTCGGCATAATCGTGGAGTCGGATGGCTGGCAACCCGGCGGCATGGACGTGCTCGCGGAACCAGCGGGTCGGTTGTTTGGGGTGGATGGGGCGCCCGTCGAACCAGTAGAACACCAGATCGTGTTCCTCCCATGCGACGTCGGCTGCGAGCTTCTCCTCGAGCTGATGGCGTCGATGCCGGCGGAGCACGGTGACCGTGGCGGGGTCGAGGGCGATCTTGCGTCGTCCGTGAGCGGTCTTGGTCTCGTTGACCATCGTGCGACCGTTGGCCACGGTCATGTTGCGGTGGACGAAGGCCGTGGCGGCGTCGAGGTCGACGTCGCGCCACTGCAGGCCGAGAGCTTCGCCGCGGCGCAGGCCCGTCCTCGCCAGGAGCTGCCACATCGCGGCCAGTCGATCATTGCGGACGTGTGCGACGAAGGCGCGCAGGTCCTCAGCCGACCACACGCGCATCTCCTTGCGGTGCGCGCGCGGGGGTGTCGCGTGGGCCGCGACATTGCGGGTGACGTGGCCGCGCTTCACCGCGGCGGCCAGTGCGGTGTGCAACGTCCCGTGGACGTGACGGACCGACGTCGCAGCCAGTGGCCCGCCCTTGGTACTGCCTGCACGCTCGAGGTGGCGGTACAGGCCGTCGAGGTGCTCGGTTGTCAGGTCCTGCAGGCGAAGACCGCCCAGGTGGGGGATGATCCGAAGCTCGATCTGCTGCTGGTAGTGCGTGCGCGTCGTCTCGCGGACGGCGAGGCCGTCGACCCAGCTGCGGAGGTAGGCGCCGAGGGTGTCCTTGCGGATCTCCACATGGCGCTGATGGTCGACGGCGGCGAGCGCTTCGCGGAGCGCCTGCTCCGCCTCCCGGCGCGTGCGGAACCCCCGTCGGGTCGTCTGGCGCCGCTCTACCTCGCCGGTGTCCGCGTTGAACCCCGGCGGCGATCGAAACGGATCCGCCACCGACGGCCGTTCTTCGTCTCGTAGCTGGAGACGCTGACCGTCATCGCCGCACCCTCGAAGTATCGATGGGCAGTGCAGCACGGATCGCGCACCCGGTGTCGACCGATATCCACAGGCAGCGATGCCAGCCAAGACGTCGATCCTTCGGGTGACCAGCAATCGGCGTCGGCGTAGCCTTGTCGATAGGGGACTGCTGAGCTATGGAGTGCGCTGTGTACGACGAGCGACGTGTTCAGGACGCGGTTCTCGCGCTGATGCACCTCAACACGCACGCAGACAAGTTCGGGTCGCGGGCGTGGAAGAGCTTCCCCTGGGAGGCCACCGACGGTCTGTACGAGCGAGGGCTGATCGACGATCCTCGTTCCAAGGCCAAGTCGGTGGCGTTGACCGATGAGGGAGCTCGCCTGGCCGAGCAGCTGTTCACCGAACTGTTCGGGGTCGAGGAAGCGGGGAGTGACTGAGTCGGCCGCCAGGATCGGCAGTTCAGGTGTGCCGCTGGCCACGACGCGCTCAGAACGGCACTTCCTCGGCTCGACCGGGTAGCAATACCGGGCGTGTGCTCCTGGGCGTCTGACGGGCGATCGGGCCGAGCTGGGGACAGACTCGGATCGGCGGATGGACCGAGCGACTGGACCCGACGATGGCTGGTGCACCCGCGGGTCAACGTCCACGGACGCGGTCCCGCTGGATGGTGAGGTCACGACCTGGTGTCCCACCCCCTGGGTCATGTGGGGGTCTGCAGTGCGGGCGGTGCAGGTGATTCGGGCACATCAGCAACGGCCCGCGGAACCAGCCATTAGGGTTCATGGCCGGGGGAGGCGGCAGCGGAGGTCCGGTCGTGGGCGATGCGGTGGTGGCGTGCTCCACCTGCGGACACGCCACCGCAAGCAGTGCGAGGTTCTGCGCCCAGTGCGGATCACCGCTCGATACGACTTGTCCGGTCTGCGGGCACGTCGTCGAGCCCGACGCACGGTTCTGCTCGAACTGCGGCGCTGCGCTCGCCGATGGACCGAGACCTGAGGACGAGCGTGGGCTCAGCCGTTACGTACCCGAGACGCTGCTGCGCAAGATCCGTACCGCCCGTGACGGCGGCGCGATGCGGGGGGAGCGGCGCACCGTCACCATGCTGTTCGCCGACATCCAGGGCTCGACGTCCGCCGCCGAGCGGCTCGACCCCGAGGAGTGGGCCGAGATCGTCAACGGGGCGTTCGAGCACCTGATCGCTCCGGTATATCGCTACGAGGGCACGCTGGCTCGACTGCAGGGCGACGCCGTGCTGGCCTTCTTCGGTGCCCCGATCGCCCGCGAGGACGATCCGGTCCGGGCTGTGCATGTAGGGCTCGAGATGATCGAGTCGATCCGCGGGTACGCGGCCGACGTGGACCGACGCACGGGAGTTCCGATCGCGATCCGGGTGGGCATCAACACCGGGCTCGTGGTCGTCGGCGAGGTTGGATCGGACCTCCGGGTCGAATACACCGCACTCGGTGACGCGATCAACGTCGCGGCCCGCATGGAACAGACCGCGGAGCCGGGCACGGTACGCATCACGGAGACCACGGCCCGCCTGCTCGGTGACGCGTTCATCCTCACCGAGATCGGACCGGTCGAGGTCAAGGGTCGCAGTGAACCGGTGCTCGCCCTGCGGGCAGACGGCGTGGCAAGCACGGTCGCGGCCGGTACCGCGGCGACACCGCTCCTCGGACGTGACCGGGAGCGGGCTGCGCTGCATTCGGTCCTGCAGGCCGCCGCCGCGGGGATCGGCGGGATCGTCACACTCATCGGCGAAGCGGGCATCGGCAAGTCGCGGCTGCTGATCGCGATGCGAGAGGACGGCGAGTCGGCGTTCGACATCGCGGCGACCATCCGCGACCCAGGTGACATCGCGTGGTTCGAGGGCTCCAGCCGTTCGTTCGACGCCGGCGTTGCCTACACCCCCTTCATCGACGCCGCGGCCCGCTGGCTCGATCTCGATGATCTTGGCGAGGTCAGCGCGTTCCAGCGCATCACCGAGGCGGTCACCGGGCTCACCGACGAACCCGACCCCGACATGGCCACCTTCCTCGGCCACGCCGTGGGCGCACCACTCCCGCCGGAGGCCGCTGCGCTCGTCGATGCCCTGGAAACCCCCACGCTCCACGAGCGGACCGCCAATGCCATCATCTCCTACCTCGAGGCTGAGGCAGCCCGCCGCCCCCTGGTCATCGTCCTGAACGACCTGCATTGGGCCGATGCCCTATCGCTGGCTCTGACAGAGCGGCTCATCGATTCGGCCGAGCGCGTGCCGATCGCGCTCGTGCTGGCACTGCGCCCGGTCCGTGAGGAGCCGGCGTGGCGACTGGTCGAGAAGGCGACCCGGGAGGCGAACCACCGGCACACCCCGATCGCGCTCGACGCGCTCGACGCGACGACGACAGACGCACTGCTCGAACTGTTGTTGGGGGGGCGCAATGTGTCTGCCGAAGACCGCCAACGGCTCCTCCAGCGAGCTGATGGCAATCCGCTGTTCGTCGAGGAGTTGGCCGGCTCGGTCACCGAGGTCGGTGCCCCCGAGGTTCCGGACTCGCTGTCCGGCCTGCTCGGCGCCCGGCTCGATCGGCTGGACGACGACACCCGCCGGGTGGCGGAGGTCGCGGCCGTCGTCGGTCGCGAGTTCGAGCCTGCGGCGGTGGCGGCGCTCGTCGACGATGTCGATGTCGACGCCGTCCTCGCCGATCTCGTACGTGAGAGCGTCCTCACCGAGCAGCGCCGACTGCCCCGGCCGCTGTTCGCGTTCCGTCATGCCCTGATCCAGGAGGCGGCCTACAACATCGTGTTGCTCAGGGACCGTCGTGAGTTGCATGCACGTCTGGCCAGCCACCTCGAAGCATCCAACACTGGCGCGCCCCACGAGATCGCCCGCCATCACCTCGCCAGTGACCAGCCAGACGCGGCGTTCCCCTGGCTCGTGGAAGCCGGCAGACGAGCCAACCGGGCCATGTCCCCAGCCGAGGCCATCCGGCTGTTCACCACTGCGCTTGACCATGTGCCGGCCGAGACGAGCCCCGACGACGTCGGCCGGGCGCACCTCGGGCTCGGCGAGGCCTACTCATTGGTGCCCGATCTCGACCATGCGTCGGCCGCCTATCAATCCCTGGCGGACCTCGGACGCACCACGGGCCACCCGTCGCTCGAGGTGCGCGCCCTGAACAGGCTCGGGTTCAACGCCGCCGTCTTCGGTTCCGACTTCACGGCGGCGACGGACTACCTGGACCGCGCCCGGACGGTGGCCGAGGGCGCCGGCGACGAACTCGGCTTGGCCGAATACCACATGAACGCCTGCTTCGTCGCGGTCGCCCAGGGCGAGTTCGACGATGCGGTCGCCCACGACGTCGAGACAGCCCGCCTTGGTGCGGCCAACGGCAGCGACCAGATCCGCGTGACGGGGCTCATGCGGCGCGCGATGAACCTCATCGCCGCAGCAGAGTTCGACGATGTGGGTGCGGCCATGGCGGAGGCACGACAGGCCGCGCTCGAGGCCGGATCCGAGGAGTCGTTGGCCATCATCACCGCCCTCGGCGAGGCGGTGCTGCGTGAGCGTGACGGCGAGCTGGCTGCCAGCCTCGAACTCATGGCCGGGTCCCGCGAGACCCTCGCGCGGTACGGGTCGTTCTACACCGCCATCGTCCAGGCCTCCGCAGGGCGGATGGCGCTCTGGCTCGGCGACATCGGAACCGCCTTGTCGCTGCTCGCCGAGGCGGTTCGCACCGCCGATGCGAATGGGCAGGCCTTCGCCACCAGCGGAGCCTCGGCGACCCTGGCCCGGTGCTACGCCGTCTGCGGTGACGTGGAGAACAGCCGGCGGCAACGCAAGCGCGCGCTCGAGGCCCTCACCCTGCCGGTTGGCGACTACCTGGCCTCGACGGTGTGGGCAGACCTGGCTCTGGCCGGCATCGAGCAGGGTGACTGGAGCGAGGTCGAGGCGGACCTGACGGTTGGACTTCGGACGTCGTCCAGCAGCCGGTTCTGGGAACGGCCACGGCTGCTTGCCGGCACCGCTCGGGTCGCTCTCGAGCGCGGAGACCCCGCCAAGGCCCGCGACCTGCTCGACGAAGCGGTCGCCTACACCGCGCAGCGCGGTATGCGGGCCTTCGACGCCGACCTCGAGCAGCTCGCAGGGCTGATCGCGCGAACCGGAGGCGATCTGGTCGCGGCCGATGCCGCATTCGTCGCCGCAGAGACCGCGGCGGAGCGGATGGGCACGCGGCTGGTGGCTTGCGAGCTCGCAGCCGAGCGAGCCGACATCGCCGCTGTGCTCGGTCGGGACGCCGAGGCTACGACACACCGGGAGCGACACGAGCAACTCGCCGATGAGATCGTCGGCACCCTCACCGACACCGAACGACGGGCCCAGCTGCGTGCCAGGCTCTGCGGGAGCGTGGTGTCACCATCGGAGCCCAGCTCTGATGACCAGCACGGGAAGTGGGAACCATGAGCAAAGCGATCATCCTCGCGGTCGATGACGATCCACAGGTGCTCTCGGCGGTCCGTCGGGACCTGCAGGAGCGCTACGCCCAGGACTACCGGATCGTGGCGAGCGACGGTGGCCCCGAGGCACTGGAGGCGGTCGAGGAGCTGCACCGGCGCGGCGAGGTGATCGCGCTGTTCCTCGTGGACCAGCGGATGCCCACCCTGTCGGGAACAGAGTTGCTCGTGCGTGCCCGGGAGCACTATCCGGACGCCCGTCGGGTGCTGCTCACCGCATACGCCGATACCGAGGCGGCGATCCAGAGCATCAACGAGGTCGGCCTCGACCACTATCTCATGAAGCCGTGGGATCCGCCCGAGCAGACGCTCTATCCGGTGCTCGACGACCTGCTCGGAGACTGGACCGCTGCACGACCCGCCCCGGCTGACGGCATCCGGGTCGTCGGCGCCCGGTGGGATGCTGCGAGCCACAAGATCAAGGACTTCCTCACCCGCAACCAGGTCCCGTACCGGTTCCTGGATGTCGATCGCGATCCGGAGGCCCGGGCCCTGGCCGCGGCGCCGGGCGAGGTCGACGCGCTGCTGCCGTTGGTGTTCTTCCCGGATGGCACCACGTTCGCCCAGCCCGACCAACGTCAGCTGGCCGAGCAGATCGGCCGCAAGAGCGAGGCCAGCGCGGCGTTCTACGACCTGGTCATCATCGGGGCCGGACCAGCGGGGCTCGCCGGCGCAGTCTACGGGGCGTCCGAGGGACTTCGCGTCGCCGTGCTCGAGCGCCAGGCGACCGGTGGCCAGGCCGGCATGAGTTCGCGGATCGAGAACTACCTCGGCTTCCCGAACGGTATCAGCGGGGCCGACCTGGCTCGACGGGCGACCGCACAGGCAGGACGGCTCGGCGCCGAGATCCTGTCTCCCGTGGACGTCACCTCGGTGCGTGCGGAAGGACCAGCCCGGGTCGTCACCCTGTCCGACGGTCGGGAGCTGTCGTCCCGTGCCGTGCTGGTCGCCTCGGGCATGAAGGTGCGCTGGCTGGAGGTTCCCGGCGCCGAGCGCCTGACCGGTGCCGGGGTGTACTACGGGGCGACCATGGCGGACGCGTCCAGCTACCGCGGGGAGCAGGTGATGATCGTGGGCGGTGCGAACTCCGCCGGCCAGGCCGCCATGATGTTCTCGCGCTACGCGGAGCAGGTGACCCTGCTCGTCCGTGGCCGCTCCATCGAGACGAAGATGTCGCAGTACCTCGTGGACCAGATCGGTGCCACGGACAACATCCGGGTGCTCACGAACACGACGGTTGCCGAGCTGCGCGGCGCGGACCGCCTCGAGGAGGTCGTGCTCACCAACAGCGAAAGCGGACAGAGCGCCGTGGAGCCAGGCACCGGCTTGTTCATCTTCGTGGGGGCAGTACCCCACGCCGACTTCCTGGACGGGGTGGTCATCAGGAACGCGCGCGGATTCATCCAGACCGGCCCGGACATCGCCGCCCCCGGATCACGCCCACCGGGCTGGCGCCCCGACCGCGATCCGTACCTGCTCGAAACCAGTGTTCCTGGGATCTTCGCCGCCGGGGACGTGTGCGCGGGTGCGGTCCAACGGGTGGCGACGGCCGTGGGCCAGGGCTCGATGTGCATCTCCTTCGTGCACCGCTATCTGGCGGCCGAGTGACGTGGACGCCCTCGAGCGCCTCAAGCAGGTCGGACTGTTCAGCGATCTCTCCGAGGACGACCTGGGGCGGATCTGCAGGGACGTGACGCCGCTGCACCTCGAAGCGGGGGAGCTGCTGTTCGAGGAGAACGATCCCGGCGACAGCGCGTACGTGGTCACCTCCGGCAGCGTCGAGGTCGTCAAGGCCACCGAGGGCCGCGAGGCGCTGGTCGCGGTCCGCGAAGTCGGCAGTGTCATCGGCGAGATGGCGCTGCTCCAAGAGGCGCCGCGCATGGCGTCGGTGCGGGCACGGTCTCCAGCCGAACTGCTGACCATTCCGAAGGTGACACTTGACCAGCTGCTGGCGGTCAGCCCGTCCGCAGCGCGGTCGATGTTCCGGGTGCTCATCGACCGGATGCAGCAGACCTCGGAGCGGCTTCGTCACAGCGATCGCATGGCCCAGCTCGGGACCCTCACGGCCGGTGTCGCGCACGAGCTCAACAATCCGGCCGCGGCCGTACGCCGGGCTGCACAGGGGCTGAACGATGAGCTGGACGCCTACACCACGTTGCTGGCCGGAACGCAGGCCCCGGGCGCCGGCATCGTGCGAGAGCGGGCCCTTGCGCTGATCGCAGAGCGACCCCCCTCGACGGGTGAGCGGCGCAGCACGCTGGCTCTCGCCGACGAGGAGGAGCAAGCCGAGGCGTGGCTCGAACAGCGCGGCGTCGAGGAGCCATGGCGCCTGGCACCCAACCTCGTCCATGCCGGGATCGACGTCACGATGCTCGAGCAACTCGGCGACGATCTGGACGCAGCCACCCTTGACGACGCCCTCAGGTTCCTGGTCTCCTCGATCTCGATACGCCGGCTGGTCACCGAGGTCGACGAGGGCGCCCGGCGACTGTCGGACATCGTCCGCGCGCTGAAGGGCTATGCCTTCCTCGACCAGGCGCCGGTTCAGAACGTCGACGTCGTGCAGGGCCTCGAGGACACGCTCGTGCTGCTCGCCCACAAGACGCGGCACGTGCGCGTCCAGCGCGAGTTCGATCCGCAACTTCCCAAGATCCCGGCGCTCGGCAGCGAACTCAACCAGGTCTGGACGAACCTGATCGACAACGCCTGCAGCGCTCTATCCGATGTCAGCGACGACCGTCAACCGACGCTGACACTGCGCGCCCATCCGAACGGTGCCGACATCACCGTCGAGGTCGAGGACAACGGGCTGGGCATCCCGCCCGATGTCCGAGACCGCATCTTCGACGCCTTCTTCACGACCAAGCCGCCCGGCCAGGGCACGGGCTTGGGCCTACAGATCAGCTATCGGATCGTGGTGCTGGAACACCGTGG
Organism: Nitriliruptoraceae bacterium; assembly: GCA_041685735.1. GTDB lineage: Bacteria > Actinomycetota > Nitriliruptoria > Nitriliruptorales > Nitriliruptoraceae > CSSed11-175R1. The sequence continues at coordinate 10,357 of JAWLFE010000006.1, read as the reverse complement.
CGAGCTGACCGTGGACTCCGAACCGGGTCGCACCACCTTCCGGATCGTGCTGCCCACGAACCCGCAGAACTCTTAGCTGAGGCTGGCGGACGCCGTACACCGCACCCACTCCAACGACGGGACCGACCCACCTTCCATCGCTCCCGGTTTCGTTGGACACCTGATTGACAGGTGACGACGATGACGGTCCCGGCCTGGAGATGCTCGGCGGATCCGTCCAGGATCAGGTTGAGGCACTCCCGCGCGCCATCGTCATCCCCACCAGTGACCAGGAGCTGGCGGTACGGCTCGTTGTGGTCTGCTTCCAGCACCTCGCGTAGCGACAGCTCCCCGAACGCGGGAAGGAGCCAGCGCTCGAGCGCTACCTCGAACCGTAACCGGTCCGGCGCGTCATCAATGGACGCCGCCAATCGCAGGGTCCGAGTAGAAGTTCCGGGCGTTACCGCACGGTGGTCCCGACCACGCTTCGGGAGGCCGGCGGTCTGCGGCCTCGTCTGGAGTGGCTTGACGCTGGAGGTGACTTGCCGGGATGGTGCTGTGATAGATCTCCAAGATGAGTGGGGAGCGCATGATGGGGCCGAGTCACGCGAAGCTGCACCAAGCCGAGAACCAGGCGCACGGACGCGAGCCACAGTTCCCGTGGCGGCGTGGGCGCCTCGGTCTCCTCGTTCCCCTGATCACGATCGTGGTAGCCATCGCCGTGGTCATCTATGTCGTCGCTACATCCTGACGAGCCGCTCCGGGCTGCCGCCGAGGTCTCGCCGACAGGGGCGCCGAGCAGCCTCAGGGTCTTCGGAGGAGCCCCATAGCGATCGTGCGTGGCCATCTCGGCCCTGCTGCTGACGCACGACGACACCGACGTCGGGGCCGCCACGCCCGCCCGCGACGGTCACGGCGTCCTACTCATCGCCGAGGGGTCAGCCTCGACAGCCTCGCGCTCGTAGCTGTGGCCGACCCGACGTTGACGAGTTCGAGTTCCGACGCAGACGGATCCTCGCCCCGTCACCACCATGACAGCCCTGCGAAGGGCCGGTGCACCGGCAATCCGACCCGGCCGATTCCGACCGGCACCTACGACGCGTTGCTCACCGGCTCGAATCGCCTCATGGGACGCTCGGGAGTCCCCGCTGTGAACGCCCGTGCCAGTTCCGGCGATGCCACGATGACGTCCAGATCCCTCCACCTCTCGGATCGAGCTTCCGGTTGGGCTTCGTTCGCGCACACATCTGTATGGTCGACGGTATGGATCACCTGCTCGAGCGTGACGGTGTGCTCCGACAGCTCAGGGGGTTGGTCGTTCGCGCGCTCGAGGGGCATGGGCAGATCGCCTTGGTTCGGGGCGAGGCAGGGATAGGCAAGACGTCGGTTGTCCGCGAACTCGCCCAGTCTGTGAGCCGTGAGGTAGCCGTGCGATGGGGCACGTGCGACGACCTGTTGGCTCCACGGCCACTGCACCCGGTGTGGGACATGGCCTTGCGTGAGCCTGCACTCGCCGACGTACTGGCGCAGGACGATCACGACCGGGTCCTGCAGGCGCTCGTCGAACGATTCACGCGCCCCGGACTGCCGACCGTCGCGGTGTTCGAGGACGTGCACTGGGCAGACGGTGCCACCCTCGATCTGCTCACCACGCTCGGCCGTCGAGTCCGACGGAGCAACACCGTGCTGGTGCTGACGTTCCGGGAGCGGGTGGTGGATGGCCACCCGCTGGCCGGGGTGCTCGGGGATCTCCCCGCGACGGAGGTCACGAGCATCGAGCTCGAACCGCTGACACCGGACGCGGTGACCTCGATGTCGGGAGACCCCGAGCGAGGCCGGCAGATCTGGAACCTGACGTCGGGCAATCCGTTCCTGGTCAGCGAATTGATCGACGATCCGACCGACGGGGTCCCCGTGTCCGTCCAGGATTCCATGCGCGCTCGCGTGGCACGCCTCACCGCAAAGGGAGAACGACTGGTGCTGCTCGCCTCGGTCGTTCCCGGCGAGTTGGAGTTGGACCTGCTCGACCACATCTACGACAACCTCCGGAGTGTCGTGGGCGAGGTGCACGATCTCGGTCTGCTGTGCCTGCGTGGAGACTCGATCGCGTTCCGGCACGAGCTCGCGCGCGTTGCGATCGAGGCCACGCTGTCCGAACCAGTCCGCCGCGAGTTGAACCTGAAGGTGCTGCGGGCGTGCGAGTCGGTCGGGGTCGATGTCTCGCGAACGGCCCACCACGCTCGTCGAGCGAACGACCCTCGAGCCATGGCGAGACTCCTCCCGGACGCGGCCCTGCAGGCCGCCGGGGCTCGTAGCCATCGAGAGGCCTTGTCGCACCTCCAAGCGCTCGAGCCCCACCTCGACCGGCTGCCACCGGTCGACCGGGCCGACCTCTACGAGCTGTGGGCGACCGAGGAGGAACTGGTCTCGGGCCGGGGTCTCACCCAGGCCCTCGCGTCGGTTGACCTGCGACGGACCCTGGGTGATCCGGCCGACCTGGGCAACGCCCTGCTCCGGGCATCCCGGTCCGCCTTCTTCGAGGGAGACCCCGCCCGGTCGTTGACGCTTGCCGAGGACGCAGTAGAGGTGCTCGCCGACATCGGAGGCGAACGGTTGGCCCACGCGTACGCGTGGCTGTCGCGTCGGGCCCAGGCAGATCACCAGCCCGGCAACGCGACCCGGTACGCGGATCGCGCCTTGGCCCTGTCCCCGGCTCCCAGCCAAGCACGTGCGATCGCGCTGGTGACGTTGGGGACAGCTCGGTCGGACCACGGCCAGCCCGAGCTCGGCGACGACTTGCTGCGCGAGGCCGAGGACATGTCGCAGGGGCTCGGTCTCGAACGCGACTGGCAGATCGCACGCGGGAACCGGATCCTCACGGCGCTGGTCTGGTTCCACCTCGCGCGCGGGACGGAGCTCAACGAGGAGGCGCTTGCGTCCATCGGAGACGACACCACCTCAGAGGCGGTGTTCCACCTCGCTGTCCGCGCGGCCATCCGGACGTTGGCCGGTGACTTCGACGACGCCGAGGTCATCCTGCGCGAACTCGAGGACCGTGAGAACGTCGAGGGATCGATCCGGGTCTGGATCGCGCACTTCCTCGCGCAGGCGCTCATGCGCAAGGGCGACGCCAATGCCCCCGTGGCCGTTCGACGGTTCGACGAGCTGGCGAGGACCTCCGAGGGCCAGGACCAGGTGTCCGCGGCGACACGATGGGCCGAGTACCTGTGGTCCTTCGGAGAGCAGGACGAGGCCGTGACCCGGGGGAACCTGGAGGTGCTCCAGCAGGTGCCGAGGGACAAGCCCTGGGACCTTGGCAACCTCGCGCTGTGGCTCTGGCTGGATGGGCACATCGCCGAGATCCCCGATGACGCGGCCGAGCCGATCCGGTGGCTCGGCGAGGGAGGATGGCAGCGGACGGCGGACTGGTTCTCCCAACGAGGACGTCCGTACGAGCAGGCGGTCGCGCTGGGCGTGGGCGATCTGGATGCCCAGGTCGAGGCGCTGCGTATCGCCGGCGAGATCGGTGCGAGGGCGTTGGCGGCGCGCTACCGGCGACATCTCCAAGCCGACGGAGTGACTGGCCTTCCCCGGCCACCGCGCGAGGCGACCAGGCACAACCCGCTGGGCCTCACGGCACGTCAGGGCGAGGTCCTGGGCCTGCTCGTCGAGGGCTTGACCAACCGTGCGATAGCGGACCAGATGTTCATCTCACCGCGGACGGTAGAGAAGCACGTCGATGCCGTGCGGACCAGGCTCGGTGCGTCGGACCGGCACCACGCCGTGGTTCGGGCCATCGAACTGGGGCTGCATGAGGACCCAGAGGGCGCCCATGGCGAGGGGAATGGTCAGGCATGATCGCCCGACCACTCAGCCCCGCACTGTTCTCAGCTGCAGGTGACCGACGTCCAGTCGACATCGGCGGTCGTCTCTCCAGCTGCGTTGACCGTCAGGTGCGTGACGCCCTGGACTCGGAGGCTGGGTGTCTGGCCCTTGCCGATGATCTTGAACGAGTTGGTCACGGAGAACGTGGTGGCCCCGTCCCCATCGACCGGTTCGTTGAACCGTTCGATGGTCGAGCCGGTCCCCACGAACTCGCGGCCTGACTCGACTCCCACCAGCTTCGCCCCCATCGGGTTGAAGTGCGCATGCCCCGAGACGCGATTGTCGTTCTCGGTGTAGGCGATGGTGATGCTGAGCCGACCGGCCGTGTGGACCAGGTCCTCGCCCAAGCAGGTCGTGTCCGTCGGATGGGGTAAGCCAACCCCCTCGAGCGGGATGATGATCTGCTCCTGGACAGCAGCCGAGGCTGCCCCCACCATCATCGTCATCACCGCAAGGGCGACGGCCAACGCCACCATCATCCTGCGTCGCATCGTTGTCGTTGGGTTCTCCATGATCCGATTCTTCCCCTCGGGAGGTTGGCCCTGCTCCTGCTCCGGGCTGCTCCCGACGCTACGGACTTCGAGATCCGTCCTCATGGGTAGGGCCTACCCAGGTTGGGGGCTCGACCGCCGAGAATCCACACGGTTCACGCTCACACACGTCGACCGGGAGACTGCGGCTCGCCGCGAGATCAGGCTTGGTCCTTGTCGAGTGCCAGCGACCTGACGATCACCCGCCCATATCACGGTGATGGCGTGATTCGGGGTACCTCCAACGACGTTGCGACCTGGTTTCAAGCCAGGAAGAGATCGCCGGATACTCGTGGATCGAGGGATGAGGGCTGGGTGCGGCATGCGTGGGTCGCAGCGTGTGCTGGGAACCATCGGTCACGGTGTGTCGTCCCACCAACGGCGGAAGGGAAGGACTGCCATGGTTGTCAAGATGTCGAGACCTTTTCGCCGCGGCGTTGTCGCGGTGCTCGCTGTGGGGCTCCTGCTGGGGGCCTGTGGGGGCCCCGGCATCGAGTCGGGGGGTGGTGGAGGCGGCGACGAGGGGCTCGTACCGTTAGCGAAGGCCACCAGCTGGCGAGATGAACTGCAGGGAACGATTGACGCCTTCGCCGTGATCGAGATCGCGTACGACCGCGAGACCGCGGAGCATGCGTGGCAGGACAACGTCCCCGACGACCTCGAGCGACGTGACGACGAGCTGCCGGCCGAGCCCGGCTTGTACGGCGACCTCGACGACGTCGACTTCGACCGACAGGCCGTCATCGTCTGGTCGTCCGGTGAGTCCGGCAGCTGCCCCGGCTGGCTCGCCGACATCGAGACCCGCGACCGGACCGTCCACGTCGAACGCGACGCCACCCAGCAGGAGTGCACCGACGACTACAACCCCTACCGGATGGTGCTCGCCGTAGACCGCGATCGACTCCCTGAGTCCAGCGACCTCCCCCACGAGCGCATCGAAGGCGTCCCGGATGGCGAGATCCGGAGCTACCCCGAAGACGACGGATGACGCCCTCCTTCGTACCCAGGGGCGGCGATCACCGCCTCATGGTTCGGTCGATCGCGAAACGGCTGCAGTGACGAGTCACGGGCGCCTGGGGTTCGACAAGCGTCACGATCCTGACCCCGGTCCTGGCGCACCCGAAGGACCGCGTTCAGGAGCGGCGAACAACCGCCGCAGGCGGGTGGCATTCACAGGCGTTGTTGACCGGCCGACCGAGTCCGGCTCTGCTTCGAGGGCGGTCCTTCCGCAAGATTGGGACCGGGGTCGACCATCGGCCTCCACCCCAATGCTCACGTTCCAACGTGCAGAGGTTCGCACCGGTTCGCGAGCGGTCCCCCCGCTTCTGACCCAGCTCAACGCGATGGTTCGGCGATGTCCCGGGAACGGCGGGGCGGTGGTCACTTCCCATCCGTCCTGCCTGCCAGGCGACGCCCCAGCAGTGCCAACAGCGGTAGCGCGACCACCAGCGTCACCGGGTGGACCACCATGATGTCGGCGACACCGCTGAACGCAGCGGCGACCATCGCGAGACCGAAAACCACCACCATCCCCGCGGTCACGGCGCGCATCCGGGCCGGTTCGTCACGGAACGCGATGACCAGGGCGATGCCCGCGCCGAGAACGCTACCGACGATCGCCGACCACAGGACGGGCAGGAACTCGGCGAACCCCTCCAGGTCCACCATCGGCAGGATCAGCAGATCACCCACGGCGATCCCGACGACCGTGCCGGCAACGCCTCCGAGCACCGTCGCCACCGCGGTCCGTGCTGGCCGTAGCTCGCGCATCGGGTCTGTGCTCCTGTCAGCCGACACTCGGTCTCGATGTCGAGGTCGAAGCTGCAGCTGGTGCTGCGTTCTCTTCGGGGTCAGCGCCTCGCCGGTGGATGGGTACTCCACGACCAGCGCCGAGCGTGCAGGCTCGACAGCGGGTGCGTCAGCATGCTGACTCCTCCGGGTCGCGGCGACGGTCCCCAGCCCTTCCAGGTGAGCGACTTCCACGCGTATCGGTGAGCGCCCAGTGCGTCAATCGGATGAGCGGGGGCCGGGACGCCGAGCGGATTCTCGTGGTCGTCGGTGCCGCTCACCGCTACTTCCTCGAGGAACCCGTCCGTGGCCACCACTGCCGACTGATCGATCGCCGCGTGTGACTGCCCGAGGCGTCAAGATGACGATCCAGACACGGCTCTCTTCGGCGGCCTCGTCCAGGTGAGCGGTGAGGTTGCGCTCAGTCGCACTCCACCATCGCTGCTGGCCACCGCTCCGCGGCGTCACCGTCGACGAGGTAGATGACATCCGGATCGTCGGGGACAGCCCACAGTTCGACCCCCGATGTCGTGCGGACGCCCGTGGCCTCCGCGTCGTCAGGAAGTTCGGCCTGAGCCTCGTGCTCAGCGGCCGTCAGGCGGTCCGGGAGGCCGCCGTCGGGATCGTGAGCGAACGTGATCTCCGGCCGACCCGGTTCCTGCGCTGGCACCAGTTCGGTGGACACCCGCAGGATCTCGGTCGTGTCCAGCTCGCAATGGGCAGCGCCGTAGAAGCTCGACACCAGATCCGTCTCCTGCCCGTCCTGATCGACCCAGTCCTCCTCGGCCACGCTGATCGACCCACCGGCTGCCGACGGGCCGTCCGCCCCACCCCCGGTGGCGCACCCCCCGAGGATCGCCATGAGCGTCGCGCCTGCCGCGATCGTTCGCATCCGCATGTGAACTCCCTTGCTGGCTCACCCGGTAGGACGATGAACCGGCGGTCAGGTTCCATGTGCCGTCACCTGGTCGATCGGTTCCTACGTTGCACAGCAGCGCGGACAATGACACCACCAGGAGCGACGAGGATGTCCCCGAAAGCGTCGACACCGCCGGAGGCCAACGGTCGCCACCGGGGCCGCGCGATCCTGCTCACCACAGGAGCACTCGCGATCGTGCTCACGGGAGCGGCCGCGGTCGCGGCGTTCGATCCGGGTACCGCGGTCGCCACCAGGTCCTTGTCCAGGATCGATCCAACCTTGGAAGCTGCGCCGGAGCAACGGGTGCGGCTCACCGCTGAGGGCCAGTCGGCCTCCACCGTGGGCGCACGCAGCCACGACACGGGCTGGGGCACGGCGATCCAGATCATCGTCGAGCGTCCCCGTCCCGCCCTGCAGTCGGTCTCGATCCGACTCGGAACGAACGCGCTGGGTGTGGCGCCGGATCAGGTGATGCTGGCCACCCCGGGCGGGGACTGGCCGCCACTCACCTACGGCGCGACGGACGGCGGCGACGTGACCGTCAGCGCCGAGGGGATCGACTGGACCTCCACGACCCAGCTCTGGCTCCACCTTCCTGCCACAGGCAACGGCGACGGTCAGCCGTCCGAAATCAACATCGCGATCGACCTCGAGCAGGCGAGCACACCATCACTGGTGTCCTGGACCGGCTCCACGACGTTCGACCTGGCGCTGGGCGGGGCCGCCAACTGACGTTTGGTGCGCGAACGGGCGGATCGGGTGGCGGCGGTGGCCATCGTCCGTTCGTCGGGGGTCGGGTGCTGATCGGTTGGAACGGTCGCCGGTGTGGCTACGTCCAACTGGGTGTCGTCCCGATGGGGTCGCGCCTGGCGTGACGCGTGGGAGTGATGAACTCGAAAGGCGATGAACGAGGAGCACCATTGCGACTCGCACCTTCTGTACGGTTCTCAGCGGCTGCGTCCAGCGGGTCCGCGATGAGCGGCCGACTGGCTGCCGTCGTGGCGGCAGCCCTCGCCCTGGTGGCCGGATCGGTCTTGACCGGCTCGCCGGCGCAGGCGCAGAGCGCGGAGCAGCATGATGCCGGTCAGCCACCGGCGTTGTTGTGCCCCGACGAGCCGGAGACGGCCGATCTGGACGACCGTGACGCGATCAGTTCGGTCCACCTCGACGCCATCGACTGTCTGGTGCAGTTGGGCGTCGCTGAAGGGTTGGGCTCGGATGCGGGGACCCGCTATCTGCCCGACGGCGAGGTCCGTCGCGATCAGATGGCGAGCTTCGTGATCCGCACCCTCGAAGCGGCGGGCGCAGGGCTCCCGGCCGGGGACGACGGCCGCTTCGATGACGTCGCGGCCGACAACGTCCACCGTGATGCGATCGAACAGCTCGCCGCGATCGGTGTGGCCCAGGGCGCCACGGTGGACACCTACGACCCTGACGCGTCCATCTCGCGGGACCAGATGGCCTCGTTGTTGCTGCGCGCGACCGCCTGGTACCAAGACGCCGAGGTCGACGAGCTCGCCGGTGGCGAGACCAACTTCGACGACATCGACACGACCGTGCACGCCGAGGCGATCGCCGGGAGCTACCACCTGGGCATCACCCGTGGCGCGTCGGCCGATGTGACCGGTGCCCGCTACGAGCCCGCGTCGACGGTCACCCGCGAACAGATGGCCAGCTTCCTGGTCGCGACCTCGCGGGCGATGCTGAGCGACCCGGCCACCTGCACCGACCCGGCCCTGGGTTACCACCTCACGATGCCCGAGGGCTTCGACACCAACCCGGGCGATGTGCTGCCGCACTGCCGGGTGTTCGACACCGACCGGTTCGCCCTGGACACCGGCACGGAGATCGCCCCCGCACGGCCGATCCGTTTCATCCCCTCGTCCAGCCCGATCGAGGATGCCGTCGGTCCCGATACCCGCGAGGAGCTCGACCGTGATGAGCTGACCGTCGACGGGCAGGCCGCGCTGCGTGTCGAGGCCCGCACCACCGAGGAGTCCGACGACCTCGTCCCACCAGACGTCGAGGTCACGACCTACGCCATCGACCTACCCGACGACCGGGAGGCCGACACACTCGTGGCCGCCACCTACGACGTCGAGGGCAACGACTACCCCGCAAGTCAGACGGCACTCGACACCATGATCGAGAGCCTGAGCTTCGAGGTCCCCGACCGTGTCGACGTGGCGTCGTTCGAGGATGGTGACCAGCCCTTCACCCTCGCGGCCCTCCCGTCCCACGACGGGCTGTGCACCCAGGCCCTCACCGCACGCGCCGCCAGCACGGTGTGCCAGGAGTACGCGCTGATGGACGAACTCGGGTTCCACGCCCACCGCATCGACGAGGACTGGACCATTCACGCAGGATCGGTAGCCACCGACATCGACCGCGTCGAGATCATCGACCACGACGGTCAGACCGAGGAACCCGACCTCATCGCAGCCGGCGAACGACTGGCCTACACAACCGCGACCCCCGAACACGACATCGACGAGGTCCACGCCTACCGCGATGGCCAGCGCGTCGCCGGCGCCGACCTGCCCGACTGACAGCCGCCACACGCCCCGCGGGCCCCGCGACTCAGCAGACATCGAGGAGCTCCGTGCGACACCGTCACCCGCTGCTGGCCCTGCTCGTCGTCCTGCTGATGCTGCTCGCTGGCTGTGGTGGTGACGACGAGCAGGCAACCGACGGCACGGACAAACCGGGCCTCGCAGAGGCTGCGGAGTTGAACGTGGCCGACGCCGATCGCATCGAGGTACGCGAGGGCGGGCGGGCCTGGCCCTCAAACGGACGGCCCGAGTCGTGGAACGTCGCCGAGGTCGTCGCCGAACTGACCGACCCAGACGAGGTCGCGGCGCTGACCGACGCACTGGGCCAGGCCCGCTACATCACCCCGGCAACATCTCCATCGAACTGGTCTCACCCGACTACCAGGTCGGCTTCCTCCGAGACGACCAACTCCTCGAACGACTCGGCTACTACCAGGACGTCACCGCCTGGGGAGAACACGGGATCGACGGTCGATGGGTCAACGACGAGCTATACCTGGAAGTTGTGGATGAGAGGTCGTGAAAAGAAGGCGGCGTACCCTCCCGAATCGTGAAATCCAAGGACGCCGGTTGCACCCGGCGGGGAAGGTACGCCTGATGTTGAGAGTAGTGGATGAGACCGTTTCGAACACCGAGCACGACGCCGGGGCCGGCGTGGTCGGAGCCGGTGGCCCGAACCTCGATGAGCTGAGCCGGCTGGCGGC
>JAWLFE010000026.1:29208-42901 GCA_041685735.1 Nitriliruptoraceae bacterium | reverse complement strand
GGTGATCGCCGCCGTCAACGTCGTCTTCCCATGATCAACGTGACCGATCGTCCCGATGTTCATATGCGGCTTCGTACGATCGAACTTTTCCTTGGCCATCCTCGTAACACTCCTCGTGGTGACCGACGTCTGGTGCGTGCGGTGCAGGTCGGTGGTCGCGCCGGGTCCGGCACGACGGTTGCTGTCAGCGGTTGCTCTCAACGGGGGTCGGTGTCGTCGTGATCCTGATCGACGCCACCGCATGGTCGCGCCCAGACTAGTGAGCGGACCCGCTGGCCGCCCGAACGGGCGGCCGGGGCCGCATGAACCCGTAGCGGCGGGTGGACTCGAACCACCGACACAGCGATTATGAGCCGCTTGCTCTACCTCTGAGCTACGCCGCCTGGCTTACCTCGAGCACTCGCGTCCGTGGACCATCAGGCTGCGATGGTCCACGGTGGGTCGGCCACCGGGGTGACGACCCTGAGCCCTGGCGCGGAATCGAACCGCGGACCCCATCCTTACCATGGATGTGCTCTGCCGACTGAGCTACCAGGGCGTGCGCCGGCGCAGCGTAGCCAGCACCCCGGGGCGCGTCGAACCGGTGCGGCTCGGCGTGCGCTGGGGTGCCGGCGAACGCCGACCTTGTGGAGGGAGCAGGATTCGAACCTGCGAAGGCGAAGCCGTCTGGTTTACAGCCAGATCCCTTTGGCCACTCGGGCATCCCTCCGGGTTCCCCAGCAACAGCTGCGGAAGCCGGAAGAGTAGGCACCCGGGCTTCACCCGGCAAAACGAACCGCACATCTCCTGGGCTACCCGACCGTCAAGGTGCCGCGTGGCCGACCCGGTACGGCGCCATGCGCTTGCCCAGATTCAGAGCGCCTCGAGCACGGACGCGATGGGTTGGGATGAGGTAGCGCTCGTCGCTGTCCGTCAGAACGTAGAGCAGTTCAGTCGCCCCTGGATCGAACGGCTTGGACGTGTGGAAACTCCGGTTCCCGCCACGTGTCGCCAACGAGACGGTGTAGATCCCGTAGGGCGAGCGGTACGTGGTCGTCTTGACCTGGACCCGCTGGAGGCCATCGCCGTCGTCGACGATCAGGTCGTAGGGCTGTGCGTCGATCAGCGGCAGGCTGATGCTGTAGCTGTGCTCCCCGAACCAGTGGATCGCGTCGGTCAGGCCGAGCAGACCCTGCTCACGGGGGTTCGCCCGCCAGATGGTCGCACCATGCCGCTGCTCACCCTTCGCCAGGTGCCGCTGGACCGTTCCGGGCACAGCGTCGGTACCGGGATCGACACCGGCGAGCGGACGTGTCAGGCGTTCGGGCGGACCCGACCCATGGTGATCGTCAGCCGTGGACATCCAGGACCTCCGTGACAGGCACGACGATGCGCATCGTGCGACGCCCGCCCCGGACGACTCCCATGGTGCCAGCAGGGTGCGACAGCCCCACGGTGGTCCACCGGCCGACGGGCAGAGCACGAGACCCCGGCCAGTAGGCTCGGAGCCGAGGGGTGCCCTGTCCGGCACCCATGACGACCCGATCGACGGCAAGGAGAACGGCCATGGCGGACTCGAGCTTCGACATCGAGGCGGGCGTCGACCGGCAGGAGGTCGACAACGCGATCAACCAGGCGGCTCGCGAGGTGGCGACCCGGTTCGACTTCAAGGACACCGACACGAAGATCGAGTGGTCCGGTGAGGAGGCCATCGTCGTCGAGTCCGCCTCCGAGGAACGTGTGAAGGCGGCCCTGGAGGTCCTGCGGGACAAGTGCGTGAAGCGCAAGGTGTCGCTCAAGGCCCTGGACATCGGTGACCCACGCGACGTCGCCCAGGGACGCTCTCGGATCGACGTCAGCCTGGTCACGACCCTGCCCGCGGACCTGGCCAAGCAGATCGTCAAGGACATCAAGGCCACCAAGCTGAAGGTCACCCCGACCAACATGGGTGACCGGATCCGGGTGGCCGGCAAGAAGCGTGACGACCTGCAGGAGATCCAGGCCATGGCCAAGGGCAAGGACTACGAAGCCCCCCTCCGGTTCACCAACTACAAGTAGCCGCGCCGCGCGGCGAGCCGGTACCCGAGGGCGGCCCGGTGGTGCCCACGGGGACGGCGACGCCGTCCCCGACCGGGGTGGCCACGCCGGGTGTCGGCAGACCCAGCGATCGACCATCACCGGGGCGTTCTGCCACGAACCGTTGACGACACACCGTCGCTCGCCTGCGCCGCACACCCGCGTCGCGCTGCCCCGCCACCACCCCTGCACAACCTCGAGGTCGCCGTGCCCGAAGGCCACACGATCCACCGACTCGCCCGCGACCACGCGTCCTGGTTCGCGGGCCGGCCCGTGCGGGTCGAGTCCCCGCAGGGGCGCTTCCTCGTCGGGGCCTCCCTGCTGAACGGAGCCACGCTGGAGGCGACCGACGCCTACGGCAAGCACCTGTTCCATCGGTACGACGGCGGCCGCACCGTGCACATCCACCTCGGCTTGTTCGGACGCTTCTTCGTCCACGACCTCCCGGCCCCGGAACCACGGGAGACCGTCCGCTACCGCATCGTCGGTGAGGACCGCGCCACCGACCTGGTCGGCGCGACCGCCTGCGACCTGCTCGACCCCGACGAGGTCGACGCCGTCATCGCCCGGTTGGGCCCGGACCCGATCCGGACGGACGCCGATCCGGAACGTGCGTGGGCAGCACTGCAGCGCCGCTCGATCCCGATCGGTCGTGCGCTGATGGACCAGGCGGTGCTCGCCGGTGTCGGCAACGTCTACCGGGCCGAGGTGCTGTTCGTCCACGGCGTCCACCCCGAGCTTCCCGCCCGGGAACTGACCCGCGAGCAGTGGGACGCGATCTGGGTCACACTGGTGTCGTGGTTGCGCCGTGGCGTCCGACAACGACGAATCATCACGGTCGACCCCGATGAGGCGGGCAAGCCCCGCAGCCGGATGACGCGGGCCGAAGCGACCTACGTCTACAAGAGCGACCAGTGCCCCCGGTGCGGGACCGACATCCGCCGGTGGGATCTCGCCGGTCGCTGGGCCTACGCGTGCGAGTCCTGCCAACCACGCCCCCGGAGCCACCGACGATGACCACCGTGGAACCAACCAGCGGCGCCCCAGGCGTCCCGGATTCCTCACCGGTCCCCGACCGGTGGCGGCGCCTGTCGCTCGCGATCGTCGTGCTGCGCTTCGCGATCCCGCTCGCGGCGATCCCCGCCATCCCGTTCCTGCTGGTCAACAACGTCTCGCTGCTCGTCCTGCTCCGGCCGCAGAAGGAGTTCGTGCTGGTGGGCGGTGGCCAGAGCCGCTTCCTCGGTGAGCCGGAACTCGCCACGCTGTTCCTGGCGTTCATCCCGCTCGGCCTGCTGACCATCCCCGCCTTCTTCGTGATCGGGCGCGCCTACCAGGGTGCGCTGCGTACGGGCGACGGACCCGGCTGGCTGCACCGGGCCATCCGGCCGAACCAACTGGAGATCGCGCAACGTGTCATCGCCCGGAAGGGCCCGGCGATCGCGGTGCTCGGCCGGCTGGCGGCCCTGCCACCCACCGTCCTGGCCGCAGCGGCCGGGGTGTCGGATGTGTCCTGGCGCCGCTACCTCGCTGCGGATGCGATCGGTGCCGTGCTCGCGATCGGCCTGACGCTCGGTGCCGGGTACGCCCTCGGGCGCACCTACCAGGAGGGCGGCATCTGGTTGACGGTCATCGGCGTGACACTGTTCGCGGTGATCATCCTGCTGCTGACCTACTGGATCCGCCGCGAGGCCGACCGGCCAGACGCACCGACGACCGACGAGGTCTGAGAACCGTCGGCAGCGGCCGGACCCGGCCCTCCCCCTGCCGTCCCGCTGGCGGTGGTCAGCCGGCCGCGATCAGGCTGGTCAGCGAGGTCGCGCCACTGATCAGGCCGGGCAGCACACCGAGCACGACGGTCCCGATCATCAGCACCGCGACGACCGTGGACAGGTTGAAGCCCGGCTCCAGTTGGACACCGAGGTCCCGGGCCTCGTCCATCCACATCGTCTTGACCACCTTGAGGTAGTAGAAGAAGGCGATGACGGAGTTGAAGACGAGGAACACCATCAGCACGACGCCGAAGGGGGTCACGTCGGTGAGTGCGGCCTGGACGATCGCGAACTTCGCCCACAGCCCCACCGTCGGTGGCGCGCCACCGAGGCTCAGCAGGAAGATGGTCAGCGCCATCGCCAGCAGCGGGCTCCTGGCACTGAGCCCCGCGTAGTCGGCGAGCGAGCGCAGACCGGTACGGCGGTTGACCGCGATGGCCACCCCGAACGCTCCGATGTTCATCACGGCGTAGGCCACGAGGTAGAACAGCACGGCCTGGACGGCCGCCTCGTTGACGGCGGCGCCCTCGGGGCCGGAACTCGCCAGGCCGAAGGGGATCAGCATGTAGCCGGCCTGGGCGACCGACGAGTACGCGAGCAGGCGGATCAGGTCGCGCTGCTGCAAGGCGATCAGGTTTCCGAGGGTCATCGTCAGGATGGCGAGCACACCCAACACCGGCGCCCAGACATCGGCGAGGGGCTCGAAGGCGATGAACGCGATGGCGATGAGCCCGGCGAACCCGGCAGCCTTGGAGGCGACCGCCAGCATCGCGGCGACGGGCATGGGAGCACCGGCGTAGGTGTCGGGTGCCCAGAAGTGGAAGGGCACGGCCGAGATCTTGAAGCCGAACCCGACGATGACGAGCATCACGGAGGCGAGCAGCAACGGTTCGGGGTCGCCGGCGGCCGTGATCTCCGCGGCGATCTTCGCCAGATCGGTCGTCCCGGTGAAGCCGTAGACCATGGAGATCCCGAACAGCATCAACGCGACCGACAGGACCCCGATCAGGAAGAACTTGAGCGCCGCCTCGGAGGAGTACAGCGATCGCTTGCGTAGACCCGCCATGACGAACGCGGGGATCGACACGGTCTCGAGCGCCACGAACAGCAGCAGCAGATCACGGGCCGAGGGCATGATGAGCATGCCGATGAACGCCGTCAGCAGCAGGAAGTAGTACTCCCCCTGGAAGTAACGGCCCTCCGCGAAGAAGCGCCAGCTGATGCCCAGGATCGCCAGGAGGCTGCCGAGGAACAGCAGCTTGAAGACCACTGCGTACTCGTTGACGACGAAGCTGGTCCCGAAGGTGGTCCGCTCCTCACCCCACAACAGTGCGGTGAACACGAGCGCGACCACGGTCCCGATCGCGGCGATGGGGTTGACCAGCTGCTTGGCGTCACCCCGCAGGTTCAGGTCAGCGAGCAGCACGAGCAACGCCGTGACCGTCAGTGCGATCTCCGGAGCGATCGCGAACCAGTCGATGGCCATCTGGGTCGTGTCCTTTGCGTCGTCGTGCGGTGCGTGGGCGTCGGGGTGTCGCCCGCCGGGCCTGCCGGCGCGCGGCGACCGCGATCGGCTAGCCGCCGAGGTAGCCCATGAGGTTGGTGACGGCGGCGTCCTGCACCCCGAAGATCAGGACCGGGAAGATCCCGAGCGCGAGGATCAGGACCAGCAGCGGGGTCCAGGACACCCACTCGACGGTCATGACGTCGTCGAGCGGCTCGTTCGCCCACTTCTCGAGCGGGTTGCCGAGGTTGATGCGCTGCAGGAGCCAGAGGAAGTAGCCGGCGGTCAGCACGGTCCCGATCGCTGCGAAGACGACCAGTCCGAGGTACAGGCCGCTGTAGGTGTCCCCGATCCCGAGGCCCGGGTTGATGGCCGCCCACATGGCTGCGAACTCGCCCCAGAACCCGGCCAGCCCGGGCAACCCCAGCGAGGCGACCGCGACGAAGGTGAACAGCACCCCGTACCGCGGCAGTTTCTTGAGCATCCCGCCGCCGATCACGGCGATCTCACGGGTGTGGTAACGCTCGTGCAGGGACCCGGCGAGGAAGAACAGCATCCCGGTGATCACGCCGTGGGCGATGTTGCCGAACAGCGCGGCCTGGATCCCGGCCTCGTTCATCGCGGCGATCCCGAGCATCACGAAGCCCATGTGGCCGACCGACGAGAACGCGATCAGGCGCTTGACGTCGGTCTGCGCCAGGCAGCACAGCGAGCCGTAGATGATGCCGATCACGGCCAGGATCCCGATGAGCGGAGCGAAGCGCACGGCACCTTCCGGCAGGATTGGCAGAGCGATGCGGATGAATCCGTAGGTCCCCATCTTCAGCAGGACCCCGGCCAGGAGGACCGACCCGACCGTCGGCGCTTCGGTGTGGGCGTCGGGCAGCCACGTGTGGAACGGCCACATCGGCACCTTGATCGCGAACCCGAGGAAGATGCCGAGGAAGGCCCAGGTCTGGAAGGTGGTGGAGCCGAACGGCGCCATCTCCGACAGGGCCTGGATGCTCCAGGTGCTGGCACCCGCCTGGAAGTAGATCGCGAGGAAGGCGACCAGCATGAAGATCGATCCGAACAGGGTGTAGAGGAAGAACTTCACGCTGGCGTAGTCGCGCTTGGGGCCTCCCCACATCCCGATCATGAAGAACATCGGGACGAGCACGAGTTCCCAGAAGATGAAGAACAGGACGAGGTCGAACGCGACGAACGTGCCGGCCATACCGGTCTGCAGCATCAGCATCAGGCCGAGGAACGCCTTGGGCTTGCCCGGCGCGGGCAGATGCTTGGTCGTGTAGATGGCGCACAGGAACGGCAGCAGGTAGGTCAGGAAGAACAGCGGCAGTGAGATGCCGTCCATCCCGAGCTCGAACCGGGCGTCGATCGCGGTGATCCAGGCGACGTCGGTCGTGAACTGCAGCTCACCGCTGCGACCGAAGTCGAAACTGGCGGTGATCGCCACCACCAACGCGAACGCGACACCGGTGATGAGCACACCGGCCTGCCGGATCTGCCGATCCATCGAGGAGGGCATCATCGCGAGCGCGCCCGCCCCCACCAGTGGCAGGAACAGCGCGACCACCAGGGCCCACCCTGCGGTGTTCGGGTCCATCCTCGTCTCCTCCAGCTCGCCGACGGGGCGGTGTCGCCCGGGTCGAGTCGGTGTGTCCGGCCTGACGCGGCCGTGGTCGTGGCACCGTCAGGTGACGGCACCGGTCGGTTGGTCTATCTCGCCGCGGCGAAGGCCAGGATCAGCACGATCGTCCCGGCCACCAGGGCTCCGGCGTAGCGCTGCACGTCGCCGGACTGGATCCGCTTCAGCCGGTTGCTCCACCATGCTGCGCTGAACGCGGCGCCGTTCACGCCGCCGTCGATCACGCGTTGGTCGAGCACCCGGTAGGTCGTCATCGCCACACCCTTGGTGCCGCGGCCGACCGAGGCCACGATCCCGTCGAGCACGACGTTGCTGGACCACGACGCCCACTTGGCGAACGTGTCACGCACCGGCACCACCACGTAGCGGTACCCGAAGTCGTCGAAACCGTACTTGGCGACCAGCACACGGCTGAACGCCCCCATCTGCAGGGTCGGATCGCGTTCCGGCAGGCCCTTGCCGTACCACCGGTGGGCCAGGAACACCGCCACCGCGAAGATCCCGAGCACGATCAACAGCAGGTCGAGGTGGAAGGTCGGCACCCCGTGGAGGATCGAGAACTCCTCCCCCGCTTCGGCGGCCACGACCTCGGCTGTCTGTGCCGATGCGAGCACGCCACCGCCCTCCGCACCCATCGCGGTGGCGTCGTCGGTCAGGAAGGGGTAGGTGCCCTCCGCGATCAGCGGGGTCGCGGTCCAGTTCTCGAAGTTGTACTGCTCGGATGAGAACGGCGACAGCAGGTAGCCAGAGGCGATGGACAGCACCGCGAGCACCATCAGGGGGGCGACCATCTGCTTGCCGGATTCGTGCGGCGGGTGGTGGCTACGGTTCTCGCCGGCGAAGATCAGGAAGCAGGCCCGCGCCATGTAGAAGGTCGTGACGAAGGCTGCGGCCAACCCCACCCAGTACACCAGCGACCCGGTGAACATGCCCTGGCCGGCCCATAGGTCACCGGCGATCAGGACCTCGTCCTTGGAGAAGAACCCGGCCGTGAGCGGGAACCCGGCCAGCGCCAGGGTGCCGACGATGAACGTCCAGAACGTGTGCGGCATGGCCTTGCGCATACCGCCCATGTCGGACATGTTGTTCGAGTGGACCGCGTGGATCAGCGACCCGGATCCGAGGAACAGCAGCGCCTTGAAGAAGCCGTGGGTGAACAGGTGGAAGATCCCGGCGGTGTAGCCCCCCACACCCAGGGCGGCCATCATGTACCCGAGCTGCGAGACGGTCGAGTAGGCCAGCACCTTCTTGATGTCGTCCTGGACGAGCGCCAGCAACCCACCGAAGAACAGGGTGATGACCCCGACGATGGCGATGGTGGCCATGACGGTCGCCGACTGGGCCATGACCGGGAACAGGCGTGCCAGCAGGAAGATCCCCGCGGTGACCATGGTCGCGGCGTGGATCAGCGCGGACACGGGCGTCGGCCCCGCCATGGCGTCGGGGAGCCACACGTGCAGCGGCATCTGACCGGACTTGGCGACACAGCCGAGGAAGATGAGCAGCATCCCGAGCACGATCGTGCCGGTCGACAGCTGTCCCTCGACCGCGGCGAGGTTGAGCTGTTGGATGTTGAACGGCTTGTCGGTCCCGACCCCGATCATGCCGGCGGACAGCACGATCACGCCGACGATCAGGCCGACGTCACCGAACTTCGTGGTCAGGAACGCCTTGTTCGCCGCATCCTGGTTGGACTTCTCCTCCCAGTAGAACCCGATGAGCAGGTAGGAGCAGAGCCCGACGAGCTCCCAGCCGACGACCGCCTGCAGCGTGTTGTTGGCGATGACCAGCACGAGCATGGAGAAGGTGAACAGGCTCAGCATCGAGTAGAAGAACGTGAACCGGGGCTCGCCGTGCATGTACTCACGCGAGTAGATGTGCACCATCAGCGACACGGTGGTCACCAGCAGGAACATCATGGCGGTCAGCCCGTCCACGAGCATCCCGAGTTCCAGGACGAAGCCACCGCCGAGCGGCGCCCAGTCGTAGGCACGCTCGAAGGGCTCGGGCATCCCGGCGAAGAACGTCTGCCAGGCGATCCCGACCGACAGCACGAACGCCGCGGCCAGGGACACGATGCCGATCTCGCTGCCCTTGCCCGGCAGGTTCTTGCCGAACACCGCGATCAGCGCCGCGGACGCCAACGGCAGGACCGGCACCAGCCAGGCCAACTCCACCCACGTCTCCATGTCGAGCCCCCTTACCAGCGCATGAGGTCGACGTCATCGACGTTGACCGAGGCTCGGTTGCGGAACATGTTGAACACGATCGCGAGTCCCACGCCGACCTCCGCCGCCGCGACCGCGATGATGAACAACGCGAACAACTGTCCGCTGATCGCGGCTTCGGCCGGGAACAGCAGGTTCTGGAACGCCACGAGGTTGATGTTCACGGCGTTGAGCATCAGCTCCACACTGATCAGCACCAGCACCGCGTTGCGGCGGGCGATCACGCCGTAGACACCGACGCAGAACAGGAACGTCGCCAGCAGCAGGGGACCGATCAGGCTCATCGTTCACCCCCGCCGACCGGTTCGCCAGCCGGTAGTTCACCCGCGGTGTCGGCGTCGGGCAGTGCCTGCGCACCCGCCTCGGTCGGCGGTTCGTCGCCGAAGTCGATACGCCGCTCGGCGCTCTCCTCGCCGGAATCACCACTCTCGCGCCGGGCCAGCAGGATGGCGCCGATCAGTGCCGCGAGCAGCAGCATCGACAGCAGTTCGAACGGCAGCACCCAGTTGGCGAAGATCGCGATGCCGATCTCACGGATGCCGGGCCCGGTGATCTCCGCCGCGCGGACACCACCGAACGACTGGATGATCAGCCCCGACAGCACGACGAACAACGCGCCGGAGACGGCCAGCGCCAGGCCCCGGTTCTGCCCGTCGAGGGCCTCGCGGCCGATCGGGGCGCGCGTCAGCATCAGACCGAACAGGAACAGCACCGCGACGGCCCCGACGTAGACCACCAACTGCACGAGTGCCAGGAAATCCGCGAGCAGGACCAAGAAGACCCCGGCGATACCCGCCAGGGTGATCGCCAGGAACAGGGCGGCGTGGAACAGGTTCTTCGAGGTCACCGTCAGGAGCGCCGCGCCACCGGTGAGCAGTGCCACCAGCAGGAAGACCGCGTCGTGGCCGGTCATGCGTCACCACCTTCATCGATGAGCCGCTGCTTCTCCTTGCGGACCCAGGCAGCCTTGGCCTTCGACCGGGCGATCCGCTCGGACTTGCCCTCAGCGATCAGCTTGTCGAACGTCTCCTGATCGATCTCACCGGTGCCTTCGACGTGGACGTCGGCGACCTTCTGCTTGGGCGCCGGTTCGTCGTCCCCCGCTTCGTCGGCACCTTCATCGTCGGCCGCCGCGTCGTCAGCTGCCGCGTCCTCGGCGGCCGGTTCGGCCGCCGCAGCCTCCGGCTCGTCAGCCGAGCCATCGGAGCCCGCGCCATCCTGCTCGGCGGTCAGCCGGGCGCGCTCCTTGCGCACGTAGGCGGCCTTGGCCTTGGCTCGCGCCATGCGCTCGGACTTGCCCTCCTCGATGAGCTTGTCGTAGGTCTCCTGATCGATCTGGCCGGCTTCGACCTCGACCTTGGCGGCCTGCGGCTTGGGTGCCGCGTCGTCGCCATCCTCGTCGCCCCCGGCGGCCTCCTGTTCGGCCCGCAGGCGCTCCTTCTCCTTGCGGACCCAGGCAGCCTTGGCCTTCGACCGGGCGATCCGCTCGGACTTGCCCTCAGCGATCAGCTTGTCGAACGTCTCCTGATCGATCTCGCCGGCACCCTTGACCTCGACATCGGCCTTCTTCGGTGCGCCACCGCCGCTGTCGGCGGCCTTGCCCTTCGGCGCCTCGGCAGCGGCGCTCGCCTCGCGCTGCTTCTCCGCCTCGGCCTCGAGTTCCTTCTCCTTCTTGGCGATCGCGTCGGTCACCTCGGCGGGCGCGACCGCGCCCTCCTCGAGCATGGGTGGCGCCGGGACGGTGTCCATCCACTCGCGCAGCTTGTCCTTCTCGTGGAGCAGCTTGCCCATGTCGTACTCGGCGTACTCGAACTCCGGGGACCACCACAGCGCGTCGAACGGGCACACCTCGACGCAGATCCCGCAGTACATGCACAGCGAGAAGTCGATCGCGAACCGGTCCAGGACGTTGCGCGTCCGGGCGCGACCGCCCTCCTTGGCTGGCGGCACGGTCTCCTTGTGGGAGTCGATGTAGATGCACCAGTCCGGGCACTCGCGCGAGCACAGCATGCAGACCGTGCAGTTCTCGTCCATCAGCGCGATGACGCCACGCGTGCGCGGCGGCAGGTCGGGCCGCTGCTTGGGGTACATCTGCGTGGCCGGCTGCTTGAACAGGTGCTTGATCGTGACACCGAGTCCCTTGAGCAGCCCGACACCGGGGGGCGAGGTCGTGGCCATCTAGAACACCACCTTGGCGACCGTGACGACGGCCAGGTTGAGGAGGGCGAGGGGGACCATGACGATCCAGGCCATCCGCTGCAGCTGGTCCTCACGCAAACGCGGGTAGGCGACGCGCAACCAGACCATCACGAAGACCAGCGCCATGATCTTGCCGATGGTGATCCCCACCCCGGCCAACGTGCCGAGCCACCCGCAGTCGAACAGCCCACCGGCACCGTCGCAGCCGGGCAGCGGCACACCGGGCAGCAGCTGCCAACCGCCGAGGTAGAGCACGACCATCAGGGCGGACATGATGATCATCCCGCCGTACTCGGTCAGCAGGAACATCGCGAACTTGATGCCGGTGTATTCGGTCATGTAGCCGAACACGAGCTCTGAATCCGCGATCGGCATGTCGAACGGCGGCCGCGACAGTTCAGCCATCGCCGCGATGAAGAAGATGGCGAACCCGACGATCTGTGGGAACACGTACCAGACGTTGATGTCGGTGCCGGGAAGCATGAACATCGATTGGGCCTCGACGATCCCGACGAGCGAGAGGGTCCCGGCCTGCACGGCGACGGTGATCGCCGCGAGGATCAGGGGCAGCTCGTAGGCGATCAGCTGCCCACCGGCGCGCAGGCCACCGATCAGCGAGAACTTGTTGGCGCTGGCCCAGCCCCCCATCAGGATCCCGAGCACCGAGATCGAGGAGATCGCCAGGGCGTAGAACAGGCCGAGTTCGAGGTCGAGCGCGAAGACCCCGGGACCGAGCGGGATCACCAGGAAGATCAGCATCCCCGGCACCAGGGCGACCCCGGGTGCTGCCGCGAAGACCCACTTGTCCGCGGCCCGCGGGATGACGTCCTCCTTCTGGATGAACTTGATGCCGTCCGCGACCAGCTGCAGCGAACCGAACGGACCGGCCTCGACGGGCCCGCGACGGTTCTGCATGCGGCCCATGACCTTGTGTTCGAGATACCCACCGACGAGCGGGACCACGAAGAACAGGCCGAGCGCGAAGACGATCTTGGCCGCGACCGACAGCACGAAGCTGTCGAAGGTCAGCAGCGAGGCCGACTGTGCCGCGAACGTGACGGCCTGATCCAGGACGAGGTCGGTCATCGGTCGATGTCTCCGACGACGAAGAAGACGCTGCCGAGCACCGCGACCGCGTCAGGGACCAGGACCCCGCCCAGCAGGTAGGGGATCGCCTGCACGTTCGAGAACGACGGCGTGCGCATCTTCAGGCGCCACGGGGTGCGGCCGCCATCGGACTCCAACCAGTACCCGAGCTGTCCGAGCGGGTTCTCCGTGCGCACGTAGGTCGCTCCCTCCGGCGCCTTGACCATCTTCGGCAGCTTGCTGTTGACCGGACCCGCCGGCATGTGATCGTGGATCTGCTCGATGATGTCCAACGACGCGTCGATGCGGCCGAGCAGGCAGGAGAAGCGGTCGAAGGAGTCGCCGTTCTCCCCGAGGGGCACGTGCACATCGACCTCGTCGTACTTCAGGTACGGCTCGGTGACGCGCGAGTCCTCGGGCACCCCGCTGGCGTGCAGGGTCGGGCCGGTCACCCCGTAGGACAGGGCGACCTCGGGCGGCAACGGGCCGACACCCTTGGTGCGTGCCTGGAAGATCTCGTTGCCGAGGATCAGGTCCTTGTAGTCCGGCGTGCGCTTGCGCAGCAGCGCGAGCAGATCGGCGGACTGGTGCAGGAAGCCCTTCGGCAGGTCGATCTTGAGGCCGCCCGGCTGGTTGTAGGTGAAGTGCAGCCGGCCGCCGGTCGCCGACTCGAGCAGGTGCTGGATGTCCTCGCGTTCACGGAACGCGTAGAACATCGGGGTGATGGCACCGAGTTCGATCGCGAACGATCCGATGAACATCAGGTGGTTGAGGATCCGGTTCCACTCAGCGATGAGCATCCGGATCCACTGGGCGCGATCCGGGACCTCCATCTCCAGCATCTGCTCGACCGCGAGCGCGACCCCGAGCTCGTTGGAGAAACCCGAGAGCCAGTCATGGCGGTTGACCAACGCCATGATCTGTCGGAAATCCCGGTACTCGGCCAGCTTCTCGAACCCACGGTGCATGTAGCCGATGACCGGACGGGCGCCCACGACGCGCTCGCCGTCCATGTCCAGCACGATACGGAACACCCCGTGGGTGGCCGGGTGTGCGGGACCGATCGACAGCGACATCTCGGCGGTGTCGAAGTCCCCATCGCCGAGGATCTCGAGGTTGATGTCTTCTCCCGGCGCGGTGCCGGGGTGGATGCGTTCACGGGTGGACAGATCGCTCACGCGTCGCCCTCCTGGTCGGCCTCGTC
>JAWLFE010000026.1:0-29108 GCA_041685735.1 Nitriliruptoraceae bacterium | reverse complement strand
CGCCGCCTTGGCCTTCGACCGGGCGATCCGCTCCGACTTGCCCTCAGCGATCAGCTTGTCGTAGGTCTCCTGATCGAGCTCGGGGGCATCCTCGTCGGCCTCGTCGGCGCCATCACCGGCGGATGCACGTGCCTCCGGCTCGCTGGCACCCTCCTCGAGCTCCTCGACCTCCGGTGCGTTGATGGCCTTGGCCTGCTCGGCCATCGCCTTGTCGAGGTCGTAGGGACCGGGAGCATCCCCGATCTGGGGGACCCGCTCGATGACCTGCCCGTCCTCGTCGAGCTCGGCCGGCTCATTGACCCCCGGCCACGGCTTGGCGACACGGGAGGTGAGGTGGAAGTCCTTGCGCAGTGGCCAGCCCTCGAAGTTCTCGACGGTGAGGATGCGGGGCTCGAGCCCGGGGTGGCCGACGAACTCGATGCCGAACATGTCCCAGGTCTCGCGCTCCATCCAGTCCGCACCGCGGTAGATGTCGGTGATGGAGTCGCAGACCGGCTGCTCACGTCCACCGTCGCAGCGGGTACGCAGGCAGATGCGGTTGCCCGTGGACGTCGAGTACAGCACCGCGACGACGTCGAAACCGTCCTCGCGGGCGTCGACCCCCAACAGGTTGTCGAACATGTCGTAGGCGAGGAGCTCTTCGTCGCGGCAGAGCGCCACCGTGGCGTGCCACGAGCCGGGCGCGACGTGCACCGTGAAGGTCGCGAACTCGACCGTGGAGCCGGTGATGCCGTCGCCGAGGCGGTCACGGAGCAGGGTCTCGGTCTCCTCGGGCGTGAGCGCGCGGTCCCTGCGGGCCAGAACGTCGGTCACGTCGTGCCTCCGGAGGCGCCATCCGTGGCACCTTCGATGGCCAGCGGCGCATCGGCACCGAGCGTGATCGGATCCAGGCGGCGGCCCGCGATGCGATCCTTCAGCGACTCCCCCTGGATGCGGTCCTGCAGCGCGATGATCCCGTCGAGCAGTGCCTCGGGTCGGGGGGGGCATCCCGGGACGTAGACGTCGACCGGGATGATCTGGTCGACCCCCTTGGTCACCGAGTAGCTGTCCCAGTACGGCCCGCCGCAGTTGGCGCACGACCCGAAGCTGATCACGTACTTGGGTTCGGGCATCTCCTCGTACAGGCGCTTGACCGACGGGGCCATCTTGTCCGTCAGGGTGCCCGACACGACCAGCAGGTCGGCCTGTCGGGGACCGTGCGCGAACGGGATGACGCCGTGCCGGATGAAGTCATGCCGCGAGGTGGAGGCGGCGATGAACTCGATGGCGCAGCACGCGAGGCCGAAGTTGAAGCACCACAGCGAGTACTTGCGCCCCCAGTTGAAGACGTACTTGACCGGCTGGGGAAGCTCGACCTGGTCCATCAGTCCCACGTGAGGACTCCTTTCTTCCAGGCGTAGGCGAGGCCCTCCAGCAACGTCGCGATGAACAGGAACATGGCGATGAGCGCGAACAGCGCCGACGGCGTGGTCGTCGCGTCGAGGTCACCGACGATCACGGCCCAGGGGAACAGGAAGATCGCCTCCACATCGAAGATCACGAACAGGAAGGCGAACACGTAGTAGCGGATGTTCATCTGCGACCACCCGCTCCCGACGGCCTCGACCCCACATTCGTAGGTCGTGAGTTTCAGCGGCGACGGTACCGACGGGCGCATCACCCGGTTGACCAGCATGATGACCGCATACAGGGCCGCGCCGACGATCAGGAAGATCGCGACCGTGCCGTACTCCTGTTCGAAGCTCACCCCGGTCCTTTGCGTGCCTGATCTGTCCGAACCTGGTCTGTCCGGCTCTGGCCCGTCCGGGCCACCGACGTCCGAGCGCTCAAGCGCGCCCCGACTCGGCGCGCGCGTGCCGCGATGCTAGCAACCTGCCGGACGGGCCCCCAACGGCCCGGGAGACGTCCGGCACGATCGCGCGAGTGGCGGCCATCCCCGCCCGGGAGGACCTGACCCTCACGGCAGACGCCAATCGATCGGGGTGGCTCCCTGCGCCGCCAACGCCTCGTTGGCGCGGCTGAAGGGTCGTGAGCCGAAGAACCCACGATCGGCCGACATCGGGCTCGGATGTGGCGACTCGAGACACGGCGTCGAGCCCAACCGTGGGGCCAGCGAGCGGGCATCCCGGCCCCACAGGACCGCCACCAACGGCGCATCCCGGTCGACGAGCGCACGGATCGCCTGGTCGGTGACCTCCTCCCAACCCTTCCCTCGGTGCGACGCCGGCTTGCGGGGCTGGACGGTCAGGCACCGGTTGAGCAGCAACACCCCCTGGTCCGCCCATGGCCGCAGGTCGCCCCAGCTCGGAGCCGGATGACCCAGATCGTCCTGGTACTCCCGGAAGATGTTGGCCAGGCTGCGGGGCAGCGGCGAGACCCCCGCCGCCACGGCGAAGCTCAGGCCGATGGGATGACCGGGCGTCGGGTAGGGGTCCTGCCCCATCACGAGCACCCGGACCGCGTCGAACGGTCGCTGGAAGGCCGCGAGGACCTGGTCGCCACCGGGCAGGAACGCACGCCCGGCGGCCTGCTCCTCACGCAGGAAGCGCCCCATCGCGCGGAGGCGTCCCTCGACCGGGGCGAGCGCCGCCGGCCATCCCGGACCCACGAGTTCCTCCAGGGGGCGGGTCATGGCTCGAACCCGCTGAGGTCCGGACAGGCGGGCTGGCGGTCGGCGCCCCGCTGGAGCTCCGCCCGGGCGGTCAGCTCCACCTGGCCATCTGCGGTCCGCAGCGCCAGCAACTCGATCGGATCGGGAACCTCGACCTCCAGCTCCAGCCCGAGCGACGACCACAGCCACGGGTCGCCAGCCATCGGCACCAGCACCACGTCCCCGTCGACCAGCGTCGGCCGCAGCTCCAGGGTGAACGGGACGCGGGTGTCGCCGACGCCCAACCCGGCAGGGGTGATCGTCAGCATCGGGTCGGCGAAATCAGGCGCAACCGTGTCGAGGTAGTCCGTCAGCGCCTCCTGCGTGAGCGTGACATCGGCGACCACCGTCGTCGGTCGCTCGGCCGTACCCCACCCGAGGGGCACCGCCGGCAGGCGGGCGGCGACGGTGTCGATCGTCACGGCACCGACCTGGACGCCGGCCGCGGCCACCCGCACGTCACGGACCTCACCCTGCAGGAACCCCAGGGTCGCCGGACGGGCGATCGAGGTCACCTCCAGCTCCTGCACGGGCACGCACCGCTCGACGCTGGCCCGGGCGGTCCGGGTCATGATGGTGAGCGCGAACACCTCCAGCAGGATCACCCCCAGGACGAGACCGGCCGCGACGCTACCGACGAGGATCCGCACGATCCGCATGGTGCTAGCCGGTTCGGTCGAGCGAGTACGCCGCCAGGCGCTGCAATGCCGTCACGGCCGGCCGATCGCCGAACCCATGCAGCTGTCGCGTCGCCGCCTCGACGTACTCGGCTGCGGCCTGGCGGGACCGCTCGAGCGCGTCGGAGCCGCGCAGCAGGACGAGCGCGCGTGCCACCTCGGCGTCATCGGGCTCACCGGCCAGCAGCGTGGCGAGTTCGCCGTCCGGCTCGTCCTCCAGGGCGAGCAGGACCGGCAGGGTCCGCACGCCCTCCTTCAGGTCCGTACCCGGTGTCTTGCCCGACTCGTCCGCGTCCGAGGCGATGTCCAGGATGTCATCGGAGAGCTGGAAGGCCATCCCGACGTTCCACCCGTAGGTGGCGGCGGCCTCGACACCATCGGGCTCGACGCCGGACAGCAGCGCGCCGTAGCGGCACGAGGTGGCGATCAACGACGCGGTCTTGCCCGAGATGACCTCGAGGTAGTGGCTGCGGGTCGGGGTGAGCTGCGGCACGTCGGGGGGCAGCGCCCCGAGCGATCCCTGGACCTCGGCGATCTGCCCCTCGCAGAGCGACGCGAGCGTGCGGGCCATGATGCGGGTCACCTCGACGCCGAGGTCCGCGGACAGATCGGACGCACACGCGAACAGGTAGTCACCGGTGAGGATGGCGACCGTGTTGTCCCACCGGGAGTTGGCCGAGGGGGTGCCCCGACGCGCCGCCGCCTCGTCGATCACATCGTCGTGGTAGAGCGTCGCGAGGTGCACGAGTTCGACGATCACGCCCGCATCGACCAGGGCCGACGCGGGCGCGCCGGCAGCATCCGTGGTCCCGCCGCCCAGGTGCCCCGTCATGGCGACGAGCAACGGGCGGAAGCGTTTCCCCCCGGCGGCGATCAGGTAACGGGCCGCCTGGTCGACGAAGGCGTTCGAGGAGGCGACCTGCTCCCCCAGCTTGTCCTCGACCGCGTCCAGGACACCACCGACCGGCAACCCGTGCTCCTCCAGTTCGGCCAGGACCGGCGACGGGATGCTCAGTCGGGCGGCACGCGGCTGCTGCCGTGGCGACGTGATATCGGTCACCGGACGAGCGCCGCTGCGGTTTCCACGAGCTGCAGGAACGGTTGCGGGTAGACCCCGAGGTAGATGACCAGCGTCGCCGCGACCGAGACCCCGAGCGACAGCCCGGTACTGACCACAGGCGGGCCACGTTCCGGATCCGGCTCCTCCAGGAACATCGTCGCGGCGATCCGCAGGTAGAAGAACGCGGCGATCACGCTACTGAGCACACCGATGATCACCAGCCAGGTCAGGCCGGCGGCGATGCCGGCCTGGAAGACCAGCAGTTTGCCGATGAACCCGGCCGTGGCGGGGATCCCGGCCAACGACAGCAGCGACAGCGCGAGGATCCCGGCCAGGAGCGGCGAGGTCCGGCCGAGTCCGCGCAGGTCCTTGAGCGTGACCTCACCACGGCGCCGACGCTCGAGTGCGATGACGCAGCCGAAGGCACCGATCGTCCCGATCGCGTAGGTCAGCAGGTACCACAGGGTGCTCGTCAGACCGGCGTCCGAGTTGGCGGTCACCCCGATCACGGCGTACCCGGCGTGGGTGATCGCGGAGTAGGCCAGGATGCGCTTGAGGTCCCCCTGGACCAGCGCGACGATGGCGCCGTACAGCATCGTGACCGCGGCCAGGCCCGCCAGGATCGGCACCCACAGTGACTCGAGCGCCGGGAAGGCCACGAGGTAGAGGCGCAGCACGGCGGCGAACCCGGCCGCCTTGGTCGCGGCGGCCATGAACGCGGTGATGTTGGTGGGGGCGCCCTGGTAGACGTCGGGGGTCCAGAAGTGGAACGGCGCGAGCGAGATCTTGAACCCGATCCCGACGGTCACGAGCGCCAGGCCGAGCGCGGCGACGACACGTGGCGTGGTCACCAGCCCGATCGACCCACCGATCCCGGCCAGGTCCAGCGAGCCGGTGGCCACGAAGGTCAGCGCCATCCCGTACAGCAGGATCGCGGAGGCCACGGCACCGAGCACGAAGTACTTCAGCGAGGCTTCCTGGGACCGGCGGTCCCGGCGCGCGAGGCCCGAGAGCACGTACAGGGCGATCGACAGGATCTCGAGGGCGACGAACAGCGTGATCAGGTCGTTGGCCGTCCCGAGCGCGGCCATGCCGACGACGGTCAGCAGCAGCAGCGGCTCGACCTCCGCCCGGTTGATCCGTCGCTCCTGGAGATAGCCGTACCCGATCGGCAGGACCAGCAGGGCGCTGAGGTAGACGGTCAAGCGGGTGAAGAAGGCGATGCCGTCGTTGGCCAGGGCTCCCTGCAGGGCCTCCTGGGGGATGATCCCACCGGCGGTCGGCGCCAGCACCACGACGTACTGCCAGCCGGTCAGGACCAACGCCCCGACGAGCGCGGCCGCCGCGCTGAAGGCCTGGACCAGGGACTGGCGTCTGGGGAAGGCCACCACCGCTGCCGGCAGGGCGAACCCGACGGCGATGACCACCGCGCCGGGCAGGATGACCGTCATGGAGATCAGCCAGATCCCGACGGCGGCGGCGACCAGGGCCGCCGGGACCGCCACGACCAGTTCGCGGCCGCGGGCGATGGCCACCAGCAGCAGCACCAGCGCCATGGCGGTCGGCAGGAGTTCGGGAGCGACCGCGGACCATTCGATCGATGGGGGCGCCAGTTGGGCGACGAGCGGGGTCAGGGTCGACAGGAGGGACGCAGTCATGAGCCGTCCTCCTCGGCCGTGGCCAGGCCACCGTCAGCGGCATCGGCTCCGTCAGCGACCTCGGTGAGCACGCGGTCGACGGACGGCTCGACGAGGTCGTAGAGGGGCTTGGGGTACAGGCCGATGGCCACGATGAGCACCACCAGAGGGACGAGCACGCCGATCTCGCGGGCCTTCAGGTCGGAGGTGTTGGCGTTGTCCGCGGTGTCGAGCGGCCCGTGGAACATCCGCTGGTAGGCCCACAGCAGGTACAGCGCGGCGAGCACCGCGCCGAAGGTGGCAAGCACGCCGGCGGTGCGGTTGATCTGGAAGGTGCCGAGCAGGATCGGGAACTCACCCACGAACCCGTTGAGCCCCGGCAACGCGAGCGAGGACAGCGACACGGTCAACCACAGCCCCGCCATCACGGGGACCTGTTTGGCCAGCCCGCCGAACGCGGCGATCTGGCGCGTGTGCCGCCGTTCGTAGAGGAACCCGATCAGCAGGAACAGCGCCCCGGTGGACAACCCGTGGTTGACCATCTGCACGACCGAGGCGGACGTCGCCGTGGTGGTCAACGCGAACGTGCCGAGCACGACGAAGCCCATGTGGCTCACCGACGAGTAGGCGATCAGGCGCTTGATGTCACCCTGCATCAGCGCCACGATCGCACCGTAGAGGATGCCGATCACCGAGATGCCGAGGAGCCACGGGGCGAACTCGGTGGTGGCGTCGGGGAAGAACGGCAGGGCGTAGCGCAAGAGACCGAACGTCCCCATCTTCAGCAGCACGCCGGCCAGGAACACCGACCCGCCGGTCGGCGCCTCGGTGTGCGCGTCGGGCAGCCAGGTGTGCACGGGGAACAGCGGCACCTTGACGGCGAAGGCGACCAGGAAGGCCAGGAACAGCCATCGCTGCTCGGTGACGCTCAGCGACAGGGCCAGCATGTCGCTGTAGGCGAAGGTCCCGGTCTGCCCGTAGAGGTAGAGGATGGCGATCAGCATCAGCAGACCGCCGAGCAGGGTGTAGAGGAAGAACTTGACCGCGGCGTACTTGCGGCCGGCACCACCCCAGATCCCGATGATCAGGTACATCGGGACGAGCGAGAACTCGAAGAAGAAGTAGAACAGCAGCAGGTCGGTGGCGGCGAACACCCCGATGACGGCGGTCTCGAGCAGCAGGAAGGCGGCGAGGTAGCCGCGCAGCCGGTCGGTGATCGAGTGCCACGACGCCACCAGGATCAGCGGTGTCAGGAACGTGGTGAGCAGGATCAGCACCAGGCTCACGCCGTCGACGGCCAGGGAGAACTCGGCCCCGATCGCGGGGATCCAGGTCAGGCGCTCCGCGAGCTGCAGGTTCGCGTCGCTGACCTGGAACTGCACGAGCAGGACGATCGACGCGACGAACGTCGCGAGGGAGGCGATGAGCGCGATGATCTTCGAGGAGCGGTCGTCGCCCTCGTAGAGGCCGAGCAGCAGCGCCCCGAGCACAGGGATGGCCAGCGTGATCGTGATGATGCCCATCAGCGCACCACCTGGACCAGCAGGACCCCGATGATGATGAGCGCACCGACCAGCAACCAGGCGACGTAGCCACGGACCAACCCGCTCTGGAGTCTGCGGGCGCCCTGCGCGGTCGCCATCGACCCGGCGCCACTGCCGTTGACCACACCGTCGATGACCCGGCGGTCGAACCAGGTGATCGCGGTGGCCACTCCCCCTCCGGCACGCACGAAGATCGCCTCGTAGAGCTCGTCCACGAAGAACCTCCGCTCCGCGAGTTCGGCCGCCGGCCCCTTGATCGGTTCGGCCATCTTCCCGAAGGACAGGTCACGTCGGATGTAGGCCAGGTAGGCGAGCCCGATCCCGAGCAGTGCCGCCACGATGGCGATGGGGATCAGGGCCGCCTCGGTCAGCGGCCCGGCGGGCTCGTAGCCGAGGTCGCCGATCGGCGCGACCGAGGGTTCGAGGAAGGTGTACAGCGGCCCACTGTGGACCGGATTGAGGACGAGGCCACCGATCGCGGACAGCACCCCCAGGACCATCAGTGGCACGGTCATCGACCGGGGCGACTCGTGGGGGTGGATCTCGTCGCCGTAGCGGGGCGCACCCAGGAAGATCAGGAAGAACCAGCGGGACATGTAGAAGGCGGTCAGGATCGCCGCGATCAGACCCACGACGTAGACCCCGCCGTAGCCGTGGAGGTAGGCCTCGGTGAGGATCTGATCCTTGGAGAAGAACCCGGCGAACGGCGGGATGCCGCTGATCGCCAGCCACGCGATGCCCGAGGTCCAGAAGGTGATCGGCATGACCTTGCGCAGACCACCCATCTTCCAGGCGTCGGTCTGGTTGTTCATCGCGTGCATGACCGAACCGGCAGCCAGGAACAGCAGGCCCTTGAAGAACGCGTGGGTGACGAGGTGGAAGATGCCCTCGCGGAACGCACCGGTCCCGACGGCGATGAACATGAAGCCGAGCTGCGACACGGTCGAGTAGGCCAGGATCTTCTTGATGTCGTCCTGGCGGACCGCGATGAGCGCCGCCAGCAGCGCCGTCAGCGCACCGATCCACGCGATGATCGTCATCGCGCCGACCGACTGGACCAGGATCGGCGACAGGCGGACCGTGAGGTAGACCCCTGCGGTCACCATCGTCGCCGCGTGGATCAGGGCGGACACCGGGGTCGGGCCGGCCATGGCGTCGGGGAGCCAGACGTACAGCGGGATCTGCGCCGACTTGGCGGCGGCCCCGCCCAGCAGCAGCAGGACCAGCACGAAAGCGGTCGTGGCGCTGAGGTCCGGTGCCGCGTCGATCAGGACCAGGAAGTCGAGCGACTCGAAGGTGGCGAAGGCCAGGAACATCGCGATCATGAACGAGACGTCACCGACCCGGTTGGTGATGAACGCCTTCTTGGCCGCGACCGCGTTCTCCATCTTCTCGAACCAGAACCCGATCAACAGGTAGCTCGACAGCCCGACCAGTTCCCAGCCGAGGAACAGCGTGAGCAGGTTGGAGCCCAGCACCAGGATCAGCATGGAGGCGAGGAACAGGTTCAGGTAGGCGAAGAACCGGGGGTAGCGCTCGTCGCCGTGCATGTAGCCGACCGAGTACAGGTGGATCAGGAAGCCGACCCCGGTGACGACCAGCAGCATGACGACGGTGAGCTGATCGACGAACAGGTCGAACCCGACCTCGAGGCTGCCGACCGCGATCCACGTCGGCAGCGGCCGCAGGTAGGTCGCCGGATCGGCCAGCACCTGTGCGGCCACGGCCAACGCGAGCAGGAAGGTGATGCCTGACGCGATGATCGCGACGAGCGACGCCTGATCGCCCAACCGCTTGGTCAGCGACAGGACGAGCACGAACCCGAGCAGGGGAACGACCGGGATCAGCCAGGCGGCGCCGACCGCGCCGGTGCTGGTCTCGACGACGTCGTTGACGACGTTGACGCCCTCGACGGCGAGCACGATGGGAGCCACGTCAGTACCTCAGGAGTTGTGGGACGTCGACGTCGATCGTCCCGCGCCGGAAGAAGAGGTTGACGATCAGCGCGAGGCCGACCACCACCTCCGCCGCGGCGACGACGATGACGAAGAACACGAAGACCTGCCCGTCCGGGCCACCCCACATGCGGGCGGCGGCGGCCAGGGTCAGGTTGACGGCGTTGAGCATCAGCTCGATGCACATGAACAGCACGATCGCGTTGCGGCGGATCATGACGCCCACCAGACCGATGCCGAACAGCAGCGCGGAGACCGCGAAGTAGTACCCGATGGCCACGGCTCAGCCCTCCCGTTCGTCGGTGGGCGTGTCGCCGTCCGGACCGGCGTCGACGACCTCGGCGGGGTCGTGGTCGTGACCGGCCAGGTCCGCGCCGATGGCGGCGAGCGGATCGCGGTCGTGCGGTCCGAGCCCGTCGGGACCGGCGACGCCCCCGTCATCGTGGCCCTCGTCCAGATCCTCGACCTCGAGGTCCTTGCGCCGCGCCAGGATCACCGCACCGATCGTGGCGACCGTCAGCAGCAGGGCGGACAGTTCGAACGCGTAGGTGTAGCGGGTGAACATGCGATCGCCGAGGAACGCCGCGCCGGCACCGTCGTCGTCCGCGAGTTGGTCCGCCAGACCGACGCAGCGCTGCTGGCCGCTGCCGACCTCGACCTCGGCACCGGATCCGCACACCGAGGGCGGGCCGGTGTAGGGGCCGACGAACGCGAACAGCAGCGCACCGGCGAGCAGGACCCCGCCGAGGACCGCGGCGATCTGCGTGCGACCGCTGCGGGCGACGAGCAGGTCGTCACGGTCCACGCCGAGCAGCATGACGACGAACAGGAACAGCACCATGATCGCGCCGGCGTAGACCAGGATCTGGATGACGCCGAGGAACGACGACTCCAACGTCAGGTACAGCCCGGCGATCGCGAGCAGGTTCAACACGAGCATCAGGGCGCCATGCACGATGTTGCGCATCGTGATGACGGCGAGAGCCGCACCGAGGGCGAGGACGGCGAACACCCAGAACAGAACGATCTCCGCGGTGTCCGAGCCGGCCGCTGCCTCCGCAGCTTGGGCCAGCAGCAGC
This sequence comes from Nitriliruptoraceae bacterium, assembly GCA_041685735.1. Taxonomy (GTDB): domain Bacteria; phylum Actinomycetota; class Nitriliruptoria; order Nitriliruptorales; family Nitriliruptoraceae; genus CSSed11-175R1. The sequence goes on along the minus strand of JAWLFE010000026.1, from coordinate 18,506 downwards.
ATCTAGCGGTCCCTTCCAGGTTCACGGCGGGTCGGGCCGCCAACGGTTGCGGGGTCGGTGGGTTGTTCGTCCGGGGTCGGCAGGTCACCGGTGGGCACCACCTGGGCGGCACGCGACGCCGGAGCCGCTCCTGCCGGTCGGTAGGTCCCGCCGTGGAGCGTCGGCGGGGTCACGGCGAGCCCACCGTAGTAGTTCAGGCCGCGTTCCTTCACCTGCCGGTCCGTGTGGGGGGTGTCCTCGCCGCCCGGAGGGACCTCGGCGATGAGCTGGTCCTTGGTGTAGACGAGCTTGCTGCGCTGGTCCGCGGAGAACTCGTACTCGTGGGTCATCGTCAGTGCCCGGGTCGGACACGCTTCGATGCACAACCCGCACAGGATGCAGCGGTTGTAGTTGATCTGGTAGTCCTCGGCGTAGCGCTCACCGGGTGAGTAGCGCGCTTCGACGGTGTTGTTCGCCCCCTGGACGTAGATCGCATCCGCCGGGCAGGCCCAGGCGCAGAGCTCGCAGCCGATGCACTTCTCGAGCCCGTCGGTGTAGCGGTTGAGCTGGTGCCGGCCGTGGAACCGCGGTGCGACCGGGCGCGGCTTCTCCGGGTACTGCGAGGTCTCGACGGGTCGGAACATGTTGCGCAACGGCACGGAGAACCCACGACCGAGCACGGTGCGGCGCAACAACACCCACACGAGGAGGGCCAGGATCACGAACGTCAGCGTCGTGACCAGCACGGGAGGCAGTTCCATCAGGACGTCACCTTGTCGTGATCGGGTTGGGCAGCATCCCCGTCCGGCGGGATTGGTGCGTCGGGCGCCTCATCGGGGGCAGCATCGGGTGAGGAGCCGAGCAGCAGCAACCCGACGACGATGACCCCGGCGATACCGGCGAGCACCCAGCGGGTCTCGGTCGCCAGCCCACCGAACTCGTCCAGCAGGACGAACCCGGCGGTCACCATGGTCCAGACCAGCGCGACCGGGATCAGCACCTTCCAGCCGAGGTCCATGAGGCGGTGGTAGCGGGCTCGTGGCAGGGCACCGCGCAGCAGGATGAAGAAGAAGATGAACAACGACATCTTCAGGGCGAACCAGAAGATCGGCATGACCCAGGCGACCGCGTCCGGCAACCCGAAGGTCGGGCCGCTCGGACCGCCGAGGAACAGGGTCACCACGATCGCGGACATCGTGACCACCTGCATGAACTCGGCCAGCATGAACATGCCGAAGCGCATGCCGGAGTACTCGGTGTTGAAACCGCCGACGAGTTCGCCCTCGGCCTCCGCGAGGTCGAACGGGGGCCGCCCGGCTTCGGCGACCATCCCGACGACGAACACGAGGAACGCGGGCAGCAGCGGGATCGCGTACCACCCGGGCATCCCCGGGATCAGCCCGTCGCCGGACTGCGCCGCGATGATGTCGGAGATGCGCAGCGACCCGGTGTAGATGAAGACGCTGGCCACCGCCAGGCCCTGGGCGATCTCGTAGGAGACCATCTGGGCGCTGGAGCGGATGCCGCCGAGCAGCGGGTAGGGCGAGTTGGAGGCCCACCCGGCCAGGAAGACGCTGTAGACGTGGATCGAACCGAGCGCCAGGATCCACAGGGCGCCGACGTGCAGGTCGGCGACGACCAGCGTGAAGGTCTCACCGAACAGGGTGACCTCGCCACCGATCGGGATGACCGCGATCGCGAGGAACCCGGCGATGACACCGACGAGCGGCGCCAGGGTGTAGATCGGCTTGTTGACCATCCCCGGCGTGATGTCCTCCTTGAAGAACATCTTCACGCCGTCGACCAGGGTCTGGAGGATGCCGAACGGGCCGACGCGGTTGGGACCGAGCCGGGTCTGCATGCGCGCGACGATGCGCCGCTCCGCCCAGATCAGCAACGCCGTGGTCAGCAGGAAGAACGCGAACACGACCGTGCTCGTGAACAACGGGACCCAGAAGGGGGTCGACTCCATCACGCCACCTCCTGCGACTGGCCGCCGGCGGGTTGCTCGGCGGCGACCTTCGTCAGGGTCACGCGCAGATCGCCAGCACGGTCGGCGAGCACACCGGCCGGCTGCTCCCCTGCGTTGGTCGGGACCACGACCGTGCCCGGCTGCAGGTTGGTCGTGACCCGCACGGGGAGGGTCAGGGCCCCACCGCCACCGGCGAGCTCCACCCGGTCGCCATCGCCGATGCCCAGGTCGGCCGCGTCGCTCGCCGCCACCACGACCACGGCGTCTCGTGCCGTTGCCAGCAGATCCGTCGCGCCGGTCAGCATCGTGCCGTTGTCGAGCAGCAGCGGACGGGCCACGACGTCGAAGCCCTCCCCTGGTTCCTCGGCGTCGTCGGTCGCGGCGGCATCGTCGCCGGTCGCACCGACGGGGTCGGCGGGCAGCGCATGCGGTTCGTCACGCACGCCCAGGCGATCGACCTCGGCACGCAGGGCATCCAGGTCGTTGAAGCCGAGGTCCTGCCCCAGGATCGCGGACAGCTGCAGCAGGATCTCCCAGTCGTCCTGGACCAGGTCGGGCCCGTCGATCGCCCGGGAGAAGCGTTGCGCGCGCCCCTCCCAGTTGGTGGCGGTCCCGGCACGCTCCTGCCGGCCCGACGCGGGCAGGACCACGTCGGCGAACTCCCGGACCGTGTCGTTCCAGGCCAGGTCCTGCACGATCACGGTCTTGACCTTGGCCAGGGCCGCACGCGCGAGCTCGACGGATCCCGCATCCCGAACCAGGTCGACCCCGATGAGGTGCAGGACATCGATCCTGCCGGCGGCCGCGTCGGTCAGGATCGCGTGCAGGTCACGGCCGGGCTCCTCCGGCAACGCGGTGCCCCAGACCGCCTCGACCGCGGCGCGGTCGTCGGCATCGTCGAGCCGCCGGCCACCGGGCAGCGTCCCGGCGGTCAGGCCGGCCTGCATCGCCCCGCGGGCGCCAGCCCGCCGGGGGACGTAGGCGAACGATCCGCCGACGGCGTCGGTCAGGCGGGAGGCTGCCGTGATCGACCCGGCGCCGGCGCGTTCGCCGACGAGCACGACGGGGGCCTCGACCTCGCCGAGCGCCGCCGCGACCTCGCTGCTCCGTTCGTCGAGGACGCCGTCGCCGCTGAGTGCCCGCAGGACGTCGGCCTCCCCGCCGACCGCGGTCGGCAGGTGGCGCCACGCCAGGCCATCGAGGGTGCCGAGGTCCGGACCCACGACCACGATCCGGGCCGTGCGGTTGCGCCATGCCTTGCGGAGCCGGAGGTGGAGGATCGGGACCTCCTCCTCCGCGTCCAGGCCCGCCACGACGATGACCGGTGCGGCTTCCACCTCGGCGTAGCTGGCGGTGCCACGACCGAGCACCGCTGCGATCTCGTCGCGCTCCGATGCCGGCGCGAACCGGGTGCGGTGGTCGACGTCGTCGGTGCCGAGCACGGTCCGTGCGTACTTGGCGGCGGCGTAGGCGTCCTCGTCCGCCAACCGGGATCCGGTGAGGACCGCGATGCGTCCCGGGCCGGCCTCCTTCGCGGCGCTGATGGCCGCGATGCTGGTGCGCAGAGCCTGGGTCCAGGTGGCGGTGATGAGTTCATCGCCCTCACGCAGCTTGGGCTCGGTGACCCGGGTCGCCGCGGTGAGGTGCGTGAACCCGAAGCGGCCCTTATCGCAGTTCCAGGCCTCGTTGACGGCCATGTTGGTGCGGGCGAGCTGGCGCTGGATGTCACCACGCCGGGACTGCACGGTCAGGGTGCAGCCCGCGGAGCAGTGGTCGCAGACCGACGGCGTGGTGACCACGTCGAACGGCCGCGCCTTGAAGCGGTACGAGGTGGAGGTCAGCGCCCCGACCGGGCAGATCTGGATCACGTTGCCGGAGAAGTAGCTCTCGTAGGGCTCGTCCTCGTACATCGCGACCTGCTCCAGCGCACCACGCTCGAACAGCTCGATGAACGGATCGCCCGAGATCTGGTCGGAGAAGCGGGTGCAGCGCGCGCACAGCACGCAGCGCTCGCGGTCCAACAGGATCTGTTCGCTGACCGCGACCGGCTTGTCGTAGCGCCGCTTCTGATCGATGAACCGCGAGGTGTTCGACCCGTGGGCCAGCGCCTGGTCCTGCAGCGGGCACTCCCCACCCTTGTCACACATCGGGCAGTCGAGCGGGTGGTTGATCAGCAGGAACTCGAGCGTGCCCTCCTGCGCCTTCTTGGCCATGTCCGACGTCTGATGGGTCTTGACGGCCTTGTCCGGCATGACCGTCGTGGTGCAGGCCATCATCGGCTTCGGCAGGCCCTCGACCTCGACGACGCACTGCCGGCAGGCACCGACCGGATCCAGCAGTGGATGGTCGCAGAACCGCGGGACGATGATCCCGAGCTGCTCGGCGGCACGGATCATCAACGTCCCCTTGGGAACGGTGATCTCCTGGCCGTCGATCGTGAAGGTGACGTCGTCCACGGGCTTCTCCGTCATGCTCACGCCTGTCCCGCGGGCTCGGAGGCGGGCTCGGTCTCGAGCTCCTCCTGGGGGGTGGCCGGCGGAGCGGGCTCGTACCCGCCGGCGGTGGTGAAGGTGACCGTCGCGATGTCCCGGCGCGGTTCGACGCCGTAGGGGCTGCGGCCCTGGCGGATGTGCTCGACGTACTCGTCGCGGAAGTACTTCAGGCTGGCGACGATCGGCGAGACCATCCCGTCGGCCAGCGCACAGAAGGCGCGACCGAAGATGTTGTCGCACAGGTCCTCGAGCAGATCGAGGTCCTCCATCCGCCCGTTGCCGGTGTCGATGCGCTGGTAGATCTGCGAGAGCCAGTAGCCGCCCTCACGGCAGGGCGTGCACTTGCCGCAGGACTCGTGCTCGTAGAACTCGGTGAACCGACGGACCACCGACACGACCGAGGTCTGATCGGAGTAGACCATCAGCGCGCCGGTACCGAGCAGCGACCCGGCCTCCTGGATGTCCTCGAAGGTGTAGGGGGTGTCGGCGGCGTCTGCCGGCAGCAGCGGGGTCGAGGACCCGCCAGGGCAGAAGAACTTCAGCTCGCGGCCGTCGAGCATGCCACCGGCCATCTCGATCAGGTCGCTGATCGGGGTGCCGAGCGCGACCTCGTAGTTCCCGGGGTTCTTGACCTCGCCGGAGATGCACACGAGCTTGGTGCCGGGCGACTTCTCGGTCCCCCACTGGCGCCACCACTCGACACCGTGGCGCAGGATGAAGGGCACGGCGGCGATCGACTCGACGTTGTTGACCGTGCTCGGGCAGCCCCACAGCCCCGCGGTCGCCGGGAACGGCGGGCGCAGCCGAGGTTGCCCCCGACGGCCCTCCAGGGAGTCCAACAGGGCGGTCTCCTCGCCGCAGATGTAGGCACCGGCGGCGCGGTGCAGCGTGAGGTCGTAGCGCTTGCCGGACCCCATCACATCCGCACCGAGGTAGCCCTTGTCGTAGGCCTGCTTGATGGCCCTGGCCAGCCGGCGGCCCGAGTGGGCGTACTCCCCGCGCAGGTAGATGTAGCCCGCCATCGCGTTCAGGGCGATGCCCGCGACGATCATGCCCTCGACGAGCTGGTGCGGGTCGATCTCCATCAGCGGACGGTCCTTGAACGTGCCGGGCTCGCCTTCGTCGGCGTTGCAGACGACGTAGATCGGCTTGCCGGTGTCCTGGGCCACGAACGACCACTTCAGGCCGGTGGGGAACCCCGCACCGCCGCGTCCGCGCAGCCCGGACTCCTTGACCGCTTCGATGATGTCCTTCGGGTCCATCTCGAGCGCCTTCTTCAGGCCCTCGTAGCCGTCATGGCTCTCGTAGACATCGATCTCGTGGACGTCGGGGACCTCGTAGCGGTACGACAGCGCCGACGCCTGACCGGTGGTGCCCATGGCTAGTTCTCCTCGGTCGGGTCGGTCGATTCGCCGGTCGCCGTGGCGACCTGCTCGTCGGTCATCTCCGGCTGATCACCGGCGGTCGGGACGTCCTCGAGCGCATCGTCGCCGACCTGCTCGGCCATCTCCTGCGCCTCGGTGCCGCCCTCGTCCGCCGCCGTCTCCGCGGCAGCCTGCTCCGCGTCGTCTGGGGTCTCGCCGGCTTGCAGTGACGAGGTACCGATCTGCGAGGCCTCGCGGAACGCCGCACCACCGTGCCCGACGGGGTCCCCGCCGGGGTGCAGCACGGGGATGGAGGTCTCACCGGTGCGGTAGGACGGACCCGCGGCCATCGTCGCCTGCAGCTTCGCGGCCTCGACGAGGTGGTCGTCGGTGCCGTCGTCGATCCCGGAGAACTCGCGCTCGACCGCTGTGAAGGTGTCGGGCGTGTGCTTCGACAGCGGCGACTCGGGGGGCTCGCCGGCCTTGGCCTTGGCCAGCAGCTCCATCGCCTCGTCCTGCGACTGCGGGCTGTAGTTCTCGTAGTTGATGGTCACCACGGGCGCTGCGTCACAGATGCCCAGACACTCAGCGTGTTCGATCATCACCCCGGCACCGTCGGTGTCGACGTGCTCGCCACCGAACTCCTCGACGTAGGCGTCGTAGATGTCCTGGCCGCCGGCGATCTGACAGGTCGGGTTGGTGCAGACGCTGACCAGGTAGTCACCGAACGGCTCACGCTTGTACATGGTGTAGAAGGTCGCGACCGCGCCGACCTCGGCCTTGGTCAGGCCGAGCAGCTCGGCACAGAAACCGATCCCATCCTCGCTGACGTAGCCCTCGACCGACTGGACGAGGTGCAGGAGCGGGAGCAGGGCCGACCTGGCGACGGCGTAGCGCGCGATCAGGCGCTGTGCCTCGCTGCGCGTGGCGTCGGTGAAGGGCATCGGGTGGGGCTCCTGTGGACCGGGGGGAACGGTGCGGTGCTGGCCGGTGAGGTCGGGTCGGACGGTCAGCGGTCGACGCCGCCCATCACGGGATCGAGCGAGGCGACGACCACCACGATGTCGGACACCATCAACCCCGTACTCATCTCGTCGGCGGCCTGCAGGTTGACGAACGAGGGCTCGCGCACGTGCACGCGGTAGGGCTTGTTGGTCCCCGTGGAGGTGATCGCGTAGCCGAGCTCACCGCGGGGGGACTCGATCGCCTCGTAGACCTGGCCGGCCGGCACCGTGAACCCCTGGGTCACCAGCTTGAAGTGGTTGATCAGCGACTCCATGGACTCACCCATGATGTGGCGGATGTACTCGGGGTCGTTGCCGATGCCATCCGGGCCGAGCGCCTGCTGTGAGGGCCAGGCGATCTCACGGTCCTCGACCATCACCGGACCACCCGGCAGGACGTCGAGCGCCTGGCGGATGATGCGCATGGACTGGCGCATCTCCTCGATGCGCACGAGGAACCGGGCGAAGGAGTCACCGGCCGTCTCGGTGGGGACATCGAAGTCGAACCGCTCGATGCCGGAGTAGGGCTGCGCCTTACGCAGGTCGTAGGGGACCCCGGCGGCCCGCAGCAAGGGCCCCGTCACCCCGAGCGCGTAGCAGCGCTCAGCATCGATGATGCCGATACCTCGCAGCCGGTCGTTCCAGATCGGGTTCCTGAGCAGCAGGTCCTCGTACTCGACGATCTTCTTCGGCAGCAGTTCGAGCAGAGCTTCACACCGCTGGACGAAGTCGTCGGTGACGTCGATGGCCAGCCCGCCGGGCCGGATGTAGGCGTGGTTCATCCGTAGCCCGGACTGCGACTCGAACAGGTCGAGGATGTGCTCGCGCTCACGGAACCCGGCGGTCATCATGGTCGTGGAGCCGAGTTCCATGCCGCCGGTGGCCAACCACACGAGGTGGCTGGCGATCCGGTTGAACTCGGTCATGATCACGCGGATCACCTGCGCGCGCTCCGGCACCTCGATGCCCAGCAGCCGCTCGGTGCCCAGGCAGAAGGCCAGCTCGTTGTGCAGCGGGGCCAGGTAGTCCATCCGGGTGAAGAACGTCGTGCCCTGCACCCAGGTGCGGTACTCGGCGTTCTTCTCGATCCCGGTGTGCAGGTAGCCGACGACCGGCTTGACCCGCAGGACGGTCTCACCATCCAGTTCCAGCACCAGCCGAAGCACGCCGTGCGTGGACGGGTGCTGCGGGCCCATGTTGACCGTGATCGTGTCGTCGACGACCGCGTCGACGACGTCCTCCCAGTCCGCGCCGTCAACGAAGATCTCGTTCTCAGGGGCGTCGCCGGGAGCCGGCTCGGTGGTCGTCATCGGATCACCTCGCGCAGGTTGCGTTCATGCGGCGGCGGGATGTACTTGTCGTTCTTGTACGGGATGTCCACGCCGCCGAGCGGGTAGTCCTTGCGGTGCGGGTGTCCGACCCAGTCGTCTGGCATCAGGATGCGGGTCAGATCGGGGTGCCCGTCGAACTCCACGCCGAAGAAGTCGTACACCTCACGTTCGTGGAAGTTGGCCGTCGGATAGATGTCGACGACCGACGGCAGCCGCGGCTCCTCGTCATCGGTTCCCACCGAGACCCGGAACCAGTGGTTGCGGGTCATCGACCGCAGGACGTAGAGCACCTCGACGACCCCACGCTCGCGGGAGACCCGGTACTCGGGCCAGCCCGTGGTGGAGGTCTGCCGTTCGATGATGTGCTCACCCGCCGGCCAGTGCACCCCCGACAGGTCGGCCAGCATCTCGCAGGACAACTGCTGATCGTCCCGGCAGTACTGCAGTAGGTCGACCAGCGTCTCGGGGGTCGCGTGGACCGTCAGTTCGCCGAACGCGATGTCGGTGGCCAACGACGGGAACCGGGTCTGGACCTGGCGTTCGATGGCCTCCAGGCTCATCGCGACGCCGCTCAGGCCGTGGCCGGCGTCAGGGACGTTGGTGGTCTGCCCGTCGCTCATGCCTTGGCCCTCTGCTCGGCGAAGGTCTCGTGCTTGATCTTCTCGTGCAGCTTCAGGATCCCGTCGAGCAACATCTCGGGACGCGGGGGGCAACCGGGGACGTACATGTCGACCGGGACGACGTGGTCGACGCCCTGCACCAGCGCGTAGTTGTTGAACATGCCGCCGGACGTCGCGCACACGCCCATCGACAGGACCCACTTGGGGTCCGACATCTGGTCGTAGATGCGCCGCAGCACCGGCGCCATCTTGTTGGAGACCCGGCCGGCCACGATCATGAGGTCGGCCTGCCGGGGCGAGGCGCGGAACACCTCCATGCCGAACCGTGCCATGTCGTGTCGGGGCGCGCCGGTGGTCATCATCTCGATGGCGCAGCACGCCAACCCGAAGGTCGCCGGCCACAGGGACGTCGAGCGGGTGTAGTTGACCATCTTCTCGACGTTGGTCAACAGGATGCCGTTGGGCAGCTTGCTCTCTAGTCCCATTCGAGACCTCCTCGACCGATCTCGTAGATGAACGCGACACCGAGGACCGCGATGAACAACGCCATCTGCCCCAGGCCGAACCAGCCGAGCTCCCGGAACACGACCGCCCACGGGTAGACGAACACGGCTTCGATGTCGAAGATCAGGAACAGCATCGCCACCATGTAGAACTTCACGGGGAACCGGACCGTCTGCACGTCAGCGAGTGGCTCGTTGCCGCACTCGTAGGCGGAGAGTTTCGTCGGGTTGGGCATCCGCGGCCCGACCAGGCTGCTGACGAGCAACGACCCGACCGCGAACGCGGTGGCCAGCCCGAACAGCAGGAGGATCGGAAGGAATTCAGCCAGCACGGCGATCTGGGCCTTCCGTCGGGCGCCCGAGGCGCATCGTGTCGAGTGTTCGTAACGGTAGGGGTGCGCTGCGCGAACCCGCAAGACGCCGGGGTCGGTGGGCTCGCACGCGCAGCGGTCAGGCGGCGGGTGCCAGGCGCTGCAGGGTGTTGATCATCACGTCCTTGGCGTCCGACGGATCGCGATCCGTCAGGTGGGCCATCAGCTTGAAGACCAGCTGCATGAGCGGACGGTACGGCATGCCGTACTGCGTACAGATGTGCATCACGGTGGGGTTGCCGACGAGCTCGGAGAAGACCTTGCCGAGCGTGTAGTAGCCACCCCACCGCTGCCGGAGCAGCTGGTCGTAGCGGTCCAGGTCGCTGGTGCGCCGGGTGGTCATCGCCCCGTCGATGACGTCAGCGGCCAACGCGGCCGCCTCCATCGCGTAGGAGATGCCCTCGCCGTTGAACGGGTTGACCATCCCGCCGGAATCACCGACCAGCAGCACCCCGCGCTGGTGCAGCGGCGTGCGGTTGAACCCCATCGGGATCGGACCGGAGCGGATGCGTTCGGTCCGGTTGGCTTCGGTGGTGCCGAAGTCGTCGGCGATGCCGTCCGCCCACGACTCGAGCAGCTTGCGGTAGCTCACCTGCCCGAACTCACGGGAGGTGGACAACAGCCCGAGGCCGACGTTGATCGTGCCGTCGTCGAGCGGGAACACCCAGCCGTAGCCGGACAGCAGCTCACCCTGGCCGTCGGTCAGATCGAGGAAGGAGCTGATCCAGTCGTCGTTCGCACGCGGCGACCGGTAGTAGGTCCGCGCGGCGACGGCCATCGGCCGGTTCGGACGGCGGGCGGAGCCCAGGTGCTTGGCCAGCGGTCCCCCGGCACCGTCCGCGGCGACCACCACCGGTGCCAGGACACGACCCTCGTTGCCGTGCGCATCACGCCACCCGACGCCGCTGACGCGCGACTCGGAGCCGTCCCGCCAGATCGGTCCGGTCACCGCCACACCCTCGACCAGGTGCGCCCCGCGCGCCGCGGCGTGGCGGGCGATGGTCTCGTCGAAGACCTTGCGGGTCGCGGTCGCGCCCCACCCCGGCCAGTCGTCGAGTTGCGGCCAGGGCAGCTCCATCACGGTGCGCCCGCCATGGATCCGCAGCCCCTTCTGGGTCGCCCATCCGTCGACCCGGCCGTGCGCCTCATCGGTGAGGCCGAGGTCGAGCAGTTCCTTGACGACCCGGGGGGTCAGCCCGTCACCGCAGACCTTGTCGCGGGGGAACCGGTCCTTCTCCAGCAGGACGACGTCGTGTCCGCGATCCGCCAGGTTGGCGGCGGCAGCCGCCCCACCGGGCCCCGCCCCGACCACCACGACGTCAGCGCGCTCGACGGGTCCGAGCTGCGGGGTCGGTGCGACGGTTCCCATCGGGTCTCCTGGATCTCGTCGGCGTGGTCACCGGGAGCAGTGACCGGTCGTGGCGTTCGGGCGTGGTGATCGGTCGCACCCGAACCTGCGCCGAGCGGCCCGCTCCGCTCGTGAAGGTTTTCACGAACAGTCTAGCGGTGACGTCCCGGGCTGGCCAGACGGCCGCTGACCATCGTCGGCCGCGTTCGGCCCGCACTCACCCTTCGGCACGGAATCCGCGGTGGACGGCGACGATCCCCCCGGCCAGATCCTTGACCAGCACCTCGCGGTAGCCGGCCGCCGCCATCCAGTCGGCGACCGCGCGACGGTCCGGCCACGCCAGGATGGAGTCCGCGAGGTAGCGGTACGCGGTCGCCGATGACGACACGAGGTGGGCGGCGGCCGGCAGCAGCCCCACGAGGTAGCGCCGGTAGACCTCGCGGAAAGGAGCCCACGTCGGGGCGGCGAACTCGCAGACGACCAGCCGTGCACCGGGGCGGCTGACGCGTGCGAACTCCGCCAGTGCCTGCTCCGGATCCGGCACGTTGCGCAGCCCGAAAGAGATCGTCACGACGTCGAACGACGCACCCGGGAACGGCAGTGCCAGGGCGTCGCCGTTGACGAAGTCGATGTCCGGATGCCCCTGCCGTGCACCCTCGGCCAGCATGTTGAACGAGAGATCCAGCGCGGTCACCCGATCCGCACCCCGGTCCACGAGCTCGACGGCGACATTGCCCGGCCCCGCAGCCACATCGAGGCAGGCCGCGCCGGCCGGCCGGGCCGCGATGGCGGTCACCCGGCGCCAGTGGGCATCCTGGCCGAGGGACAGCGCGGCGTTCGCGAGGTCGTAGCGGGGCGCCACCCGATCGAACATCGCCTGGACCAGCGCCGCATCCTTGCCGTCCCGCCCCGCCGCCGGGAGTGACGTGTCACGCGGATCAACACGACCGTTCGGGGCCTGCATCACGCCTCATCTCATCCGTGGTCGGCCCGGAATGGTGGGCTCCGGGTGGTGCTCGGGGTGGTCGGGGTGGTCGGCCGCGGGTAGTGCTCCCGGGTTGTGGTCGGGGCGGTCGGCCCCGGGGTGGTCGTCGCTGCCCGTCGGCGGGCCGGGACGGTGCACCGTGCGCACAGGAGCGGTGTGAACCCTGGGTCCTGGGTCCCGATCCGCCTGTGCGCCTCAACATCGGACCGTTCGGTGCCGATACAAAGGAGAGATCGGCGCTAGGGGGGCGCAGGCTACCGCGAACCGCGGTCAGCCTGCCCTGCCTGGCGACCGTCACGCTGGTGGGCGCCGACCCACCGACCCCGTCCGTCGATGAGGAGAGTTCGCGTGGCCCGCGTCCAATGTTTCGACTGCGACATGCCGGTGGTGGTCGACCCACACGGCCGCTGCCCGGAGGGTCATGACCTGGGGCCGGTCGGTGAGCGGATCGAGCAGTCGCTCGGCCGCGCCGAGCCGCACCCGGACGAGCCCCAGCCCTGGGTCGCCGTACTCGACACCGACGAGGTCGCGTCGGAGCCCGTCGCCACCGCGACGCCACGCCCGGCGCGTCCCATCTCTGTCGGTCCGGAACCATCGGACGAGGAGCGCAGCGGCTCCACGGACGGGTTGCTGCAGGAACTGCACGACCTCCACGGCTCGGGCGCGACCCCGGCGGGTGACCGCGCGGGCGGGCTGTCGATCGCTCCGTCCTCCCAGCCCGACGATGCTCCGACCGCGGACGCACCGCCAGCATCCGAGTCCGCCGCTCCGTGGGACGACTGGGACGACTGGGATAACTGGACCAACGCGGCCGCAGAGGCGACGACGGATCCCCCGGCGGCACCGTCGGACGTCGCCGAAGACCCAGCGTCCCAGGACCCAGCGTCCCAGGACCCGGCCTCCGAAGATCCGGCCCCGGAGCACCCCGCACACGAGGACGCACCGGCGGAACACACCGCACCGGAGGCCGGCGAGCCCACCCCGGCTCCATCACCACGACGCGCGCCGACGGTGCGCTCCGAGGAGAGCCTGAGCGCCATGGCTGAACTCGCGGCCCTTCTCGGAGACGATGGTCCGGCGCCGTCGGCGTCGACGACGCCCTCCCCCGCGCCAGCAGCCGACCCCCCACGCCCGTCCGGCGCCGGATCAACGCCTGCAGGCACAGCGGCGTCCGAGCCTCCCGTCCCGCCGACCGGGGCGCACACCTCGCCGACATCGCCCGCCTCGCCGACCTCCCCAACCCCGGACCCTCCGCCGGCCGGTGCGCAGCACACACCCGACGGATCCGGATCGGCGGCCGACCACGGTGACCGACTGGCCACCGTGTCCCAGCTCCCGGTCCGCCCACGCCCGTTCGATGACGAACAGGGGCCGCCACCACCACCGGCCCCGCCGGTCGACGAGGAGCCGCGTCCCGGGAACGACCAGGTCGCGAGCGGCGAGACCATCGACTGGACGAACTTCACCGCCAAGGGCAAGAAGCGCCGATTCGGCCGGTGACCTGCGATGCCCGGGCGCCATCGGGCGGGTGCGACCACGTAGCCTGGTCGCACCCGATCGCGACCGGGCATCGATCCGGTCGCGACTGACGCTCGAGACCGAGGCTGCCGTCCGATGACCCGTGACCGCCATGAGCCGACGGACGCCGCAGCGGGACCGGCCACGTTCTCCCGGGCCACGTCCTCCCGAGCCGGGGACCCGTCGCTGGACGCCCCCGACGCGGCGCTGGCGGCGGCCGTGGCGGACGACGGGTCGGCTCCCTTCGACCTCGACGGGCTCGCTGCGGAGGTGGGGGCCACCCGGGCGCTGTTGGAGGCCGTCGAGCGGGCGGGGCTGCTGCTGCCGCACCACGTCGACGCCGACGGCGTGGCCCGGTACTCCTCCGCGGACGCCCAGGCGATCCGGGCCGGGATGACCCTGCTGGATGCCGGGCTGCCCCTCGGCGAGCTGCTGGAGTTGGCGCGCCGGACCGACGCCGCGGTCGGTGACATCGCGACCCCCGCGGTCGACGCGTTCCTGCGGTTCGTCCGCGACCCCGTCCGTGGCACCGCCGGGTCCGACGACGAAGCCGCCGAGCGGCTGGTCACCGCCTACCAGCGGATGTTGCCTGCGACCGAGACCCTCGTCGCCCACCACCTACGCCGGCGCCTGCTGGCGACGGCGACCTCCCGGGTCGCGGAGGAACTCGGCCACGGCACCGATGCGGGCCCCCATGACCACACGGACCCCGGAGCCCAGGAGCCGTCCGGGTGAAGCTGACCGTCCGGACGGTCCCGCTGGACGACGAGCGTCCCCTGCTTGACCTGAGCCCCGTGTCCGATCCGGTCGCCTGGATCCGCGACGGGCAGGGCCTGGTGGGCTGGGGCACCGCACTGCGGATCGAACCCGGCCGCGGCGACCAGCGCTTCGTGCGGGCCGATCAGGCACTGCGCGAGCTGGCCCGCGACAGCGACATCGAGGATGCCGTCGACCGACCCGGCACCGGGCTGGTCGGCGTGGGATCGTTCACCTTCGACGCGGACGCGGCCGGCTCGGCACTGATCGTCCCGCGTGTCGTGGTCGGACGCCGCGACGGTGTGACCTGGCGGACCACGATCGATCCCGACGGCGCCCAGCCGGTGGCGGGGGTCCGCGCCGCTCCCCCAGCGGCTCCGCCCCGTGACCGACCCCGGTACGCGGGGTCGTCCAAGCCCGATGTCCACTGGCTCGAAGCTGTTGCCGCAGCGATCGAGCGCATCGACGCCGGGGAGGCCGCCAAGGTCGTACTCGCACGCGACGTCGCGGTCTGGTCACACGAGCTGTTCGACCAGGTCGACCTGGCGCGACGGCTCACGGCCCGCTTCCCCCACTGTCACACGTTCATCGTCGACGGGTTGGTGGGCGCGACCCCGGAACTGCTGCTGTCGCGGCTGGGCGAGCGGGTGGAGTCCCGCGTCCTGGCCGGAACCGTGGGCCGCTCGGACGATGAGGTGGAGGACGCCGCACTCGGCGACGGGCTGCTGCGCTCGACCAAGGACCGCTGGGAGCACGAGCTGGCGGCGGCGTCGGTCCGGGAGGTCCTCGCGCCGCGCTGCGACGGGTTGCAGCACGATCCGTCACCCCGGTTGCTCCGACTTGACAACGTGCAACACCTGGCGACCACGTTCCGTGGACGGCTACGGGAGCCGGACACCGCGTTGGAACTGGTCGCCGCCCTGCATCCCACCGCGGCCGTCGGCGGGACCCCGCGCGCTGCCGCGCTCGCGATGATCCGCGAGCTGGAGGGCATGGACCGCGGCCGCTACGCGGCGCCGGTCGGGTGGACGACACCGGACGGGGACGGCCGGTGGGGCATCGCCCTGCGGTGTGCTCAGCTGGAGGGTGCACGCGCGCGCCTGTTCGCCGGTGTCGGCGTGGTCGCGGCGTCGCTGCCCGAGGACGAGCTCGAGGAGACCCGCCTGAAGCTGCTGGCGATGCAGGCGGTGCTGGACACGACCTGACCCGGACGTCGGATGTCGGCGACGTGGGGTGGCCGTCCATCCGGGATCGTTGGTGAGACCGGGATGGTCGGTGAGAGGTGCAGGAGTGCACCTCTCACTGACCATCCCGCCCATCGGACACCGACCATCCCGCCCATCGGACGCGAGACCGTGCCGCTCATCGGACACCGACCATCCCGCCCATCGGACGCGAGACCGTGCCGCTCGCCGCGGGTCGCGGCGCGGTCAGGGGGTGGCGGTGGCGGCGCGGTCGAGCGCGGCGCCGACCTCGGCGGTGATGCGGCGGTGGAGTTCGACGTTGGCCTGCCGGTCCGTGCGCAGGTGCACGAGCTGGATGCCACCGGCGCCGATGGCATCCTCGACGGCGCCGGTCACCCCACCGGCCGACGCCACGTGGGTGTAGCCGAGGTCGTGGAACGCCGCCAGACGCTGCAGATCGCGCCCGTGCGGGGTCCCGAAGACCCGCTCGAAGGACCCCGGGAACCCCGCCTGCGGGAGGAAGGAGAAGATCCCGCCGCCGTCGTTGTCCACGACCACGAAGGTCACGTCCACCCGTGGGGCGTCCGGGGCAAGCAGGAACCCGTTGGCGTCGTGCAGCAGGGACAGGTCACCACAGAGGGCAACCGTCGGTCCGCCGTTGACCAGGGCGACACCCAGCGCGGTGGACACGAACCCGTCGATCCCCGACGCGCCACGGTTGGCGACCATCCGTACGCGCTCGCGCGGCAGCATGAACTGATCCAGATCCCGCACCGGCATCGAGGAGGCGACCACCAGCGCACCCCCGTCGGGAACCGCGGCGGCGACGTCACGGGCGATCCGCGGTTCGCTCGGCGCGTCGTCCGCATCCAGGACCGCGTCGATGACCTCGCGCGCGATCCTGTCCGCCCGTCGCCAGCTGTCGGTCCACTCGGAACTGGTCGTCATCGCCAGCTGCTCGGTCAAGGCGGCGCAGGTCAGGCCCACATCCGCGACCAGAAGATCGCTGACCGTGCGGTCCGGGTCATGCCACGCGCCATCGGGATCGAGCAGCACCTGCGGGACCTCGGGACCGAGCAGTCCGGCGACAGCTCGCGACAACCCGCTGCGTCCGATCCGCAGGACCAGGTCCGGTGTGTGCCCGCGCGCGAAGCCGGCGTGGGCGAGCAGGTGGTGGGCCGTCGCGATCGCGCGGTCACCGGTGCGGACCCCGGAGGTCGCCTCGGCCACGATGGGCCAGCCGGCGGCGCGGGACAGGTCGTGGATCGGCCCCGGGCGGGCTGTGGTCGATCCGACGACGATCAGCCCGCGCTCGGTCGAGAGCATCCGGCCAGCGAACGCACGCAGCTCCGCGGACGGAACGGACCGCACGGCTCGGTCCACCTGCAGCCACGGCCGGCGGTCAGCGCGGCCAGCCAGCGGGTGGGACCAGCTCGCCGGCGGGCTGCGCCCGTCGTCGGCCAGCGGCACCGTCGGTTCGCGGAACGGCAGGTTCACCTGGACCGGACCCGCCTGACCGCTCAGGCCGGTCGACTCCGCCACCGCGCGGTCGACCGTCGACCGCCACAGCGCCACGCTGCCCGCGCGGTCCTCGGGCACCCCGACGTCCACCGACCACCGGGTGGCCCGGCCGAACAGATCCACCTGGACGATCGCCTGGTTGGCACCGGTCGCCCGCAGCTCCGGTGGCCGGTCGGCGGTCAGCAGCACCAGCGGGACCAGCCCCGTGTCGGCCTCGATGACCGCGGGATGCAGGTTCGCCACGGCCGAGCCGGATGTGACCACCACCGGCGCGGGCCGACCGGTGAGCCGGGCGATGCCGATCGCGAGGAAGGCGGCGGAGCGCTCATCCACCTCGACGTGGAGGCGGATCCGGGGGTCGTCGTGCAACGCCATGGCCAACGCCGCGGACCGCGAGCCCGGGGCCAGCACCGCGTCGGTGATGCCGCAGCGCGCGAGTTCGTCGACGAGGACCAGCGCACAGGCGTGGGAGGGGTTCTCGGCGCGCACCTAGGCCTCCTCGTCGATCGGGCCATCCGGGCCGGTCGGGCCGTCCGGGCCGGTCGGACCGTACGGGTTGCCGCTCGCCGCACCATCGAGCACGGCGCTGGCGGCCTGCAGTCGTTCGAGCCAGGCGAGGGACTCGTCCGGGCCGGGCGCGCAGTGGTCGAGCGAGGCCGCGTCCGGCGCGACCCGTCGCACCCGCAGTCTCCCGTCGACGGGTCGCAACGGTTCGTCGGTCACGTCCGCGGCGAGGAGCGACGCGGTGCCCAGGCCGCACGCGAACGGTAGCTCGGGCAACGCCGCCGCGAAGGCGAGTCCGGCGGCCAGCCCGACCGACGTCTCCAGCGCGGAGGACACCACCGCCGGCAGGCCCGATGCGGCCGCGACCTCCAATGCCCGGTGCACGCCGCCGAGCGGTTGGACCTTCAGCACCAGCACGTCGGCGGCGTCGGTGGCGGCCACGCGCAACGGGTCCTCCGCGGTCCGGATCGATTCGTCGGCGGCGAGGCGGACGGTGACACGGGAACGGACCTCGCGCAGCTCACCGAGCGTCGCGCAGGGCTGTTCGACGTACTCCAGTCCGCCGGCCGCAGCGTCCAGCCGGGTGATCGCGAGCACCGCGGTCGCGACATCCCAGGCCGCGTTGGCATCGATCCGGATGTGGCCGGTTGGCCCGAGGGCCTCGCGGACGGCGGCGACCCGCTCGACATCGGCGGCCAGGTCCTGGCCGGACTCGGCGACCTTGACCTTCGCGGTCGAGCAGCCGGAGGACACGACCAGGTCGTGGGCCCGGGTCGGCCCGACGGCGGGGACGGTCGTGTTGATCGGGATCTCGTCCCGGGCCGGCGGCGGGAACGATCGTGTGGCGGCCTCCCGTGCGGCGGCCAGCCATCGGGAGGCGTACGCGGGCCCGTACTCCGCGAACGGGGAGAACTCGCCCCAGCCGGCCGGTCCCCGCAGCAGCATGCCGGTCCGCACGTCCAGACCACGGAAGCGCACGCGCATCGGGATGCGGTAGATCCGCAGATCCTCGATCGGAGCCGGCATCGATGCCACCGTTCAGCCCACCGGCCCG
>JAWLFE010000084.1:0-11916 GCA_041685735.1 Nitriliruptoraceae bacterium | reverse complement strand
CACGATGCGCTACGACCGCAACCGCCACAGCCTCGACCGCCACGCCACCTACGCCATCGCCCAGTACACCGCCGGATCCGAGTAGAAGACACGGGCGTTTCGCACGGGTACGCCCAAGGCTCAGCGCGGATCGATGTCGTACGCGCTGCCTCGGTGCCGGATAGCGATCACGCGCACGGTCTTGTCGTCGCGGAGTTCGTAGATGATGCGGTAGATCCCGACGCGGTAGGACCGCAGTCCGGTGAGCCGTCCGCGCAGCTGGTGACCGAGGTGCGGGTCGCGTTCGAGCTCGCTGATCGCATCGAGCACGGCGTCGGCCAGTAGGAAGTCGAGCGCGGCCAGCGCCTCACGGGCTGTGCGGGTGAGGTAGACGCGTGCCACTACGCGCCAGAGCGGGCAGCGTGCTCAGCACTAACATCGTCGAGAGAGGTGATCTCACCGGCGGCCAGGTCATCGAGTCCACGCCGGATAGCAGCGAGCATGTCCTCGTCGGAGAGGATCTCGGCGGTCTCCTCGAGGGCCTCGTACTCGTCGACCGGAACCAGGACCGCGGCGGGGCGACCTCGTCGCGTGACGGTGACATGCTCACGTCGGTCGGCCACCTCGTCGAGCAGATCGGCGAGGTGGGTGCGGAACTCACGGACGGGCACGGTCTTCGACATGACATGGAGTGTACCTCTACGCGTACACAACATGCAGCTGAGCTGACCAACTTCTCCGGCGGCTACCGGGCAACTCCGGGCGTGTTATGCAGGTTCGCGAGCGGCCCTTCGCCTCTGGCTGGTGGGCGGATGCAACGCATCGAGGCGCGGGTAGCCGCGCTGACAGGAGTGGCTGAGCGCGTTCCCGATCGCGGGTTGAGCCGAGCACCCAAACGCCCCGACCATCGCGGCCTGGCCATCGGGCCGGGATGGGTCAGTGCCGTGCCCAGGTGCATGCGTGCCAGCTGGGTCGTTTCCGCGCTGCGCGTATGCTTCAGAATGGCCTCGGCGGCGGCCACGGCCTGCGCCATGGAGTTTGAGAACAGCATCCCGCGCAGCGCGGCGAGTTCGAGCTGCTCGGCGGTGTCCGGCAGGATTCCGGGTTGGGCCAAGGCCCTCTTCGCCCACGTCACCGCGTCCGCCGGATCGGCTTGGAACTCGGAGTTGAGGATTCCCCACTCGCTGAATACCGCCTGCCGGGTCGCTCCCTCGACGCCGGCCGATGCCCGCTTGAAGGCGACCTCGGCCTCGTCCCACCGGTTGCGGATGGCGGCTGCATGCATCAGCAGCCGTTCCGTCTCGGTGCCGTGTGGTCCGTCACCCATCGCCTCGACGAGTCGGCCGGCGAGCTTCGGTTGGTGGGCGTCGATGGCCGCCCTCAGTGCCTGGATCAGGTTGTCGGGCCTCGGGCTCGCGCCCGCATCCAGGCGCAGCAACGCCGCCTGGACCGTCGTTGCTCCCCCACGACTTCGAGTGCATCAGCCAACTCGAGACGGATCGCGTTCTTCCTTGTCGCAGACAACTCCGCTACGAGGAGCTCCCCGTCTAGGGGGTGTGCCGGGCGTGCGATCGGGCCCTCAAGCGTCAACAGAGCGCGATACCGCAGCGAGCGGCTCTCGTCGGTCAGGCCCAGCGCGTCGATGGCGTCCATGTGCAGACCGCCACTGAGCGCCACCAGCGCGAGCAGCCGACGTTCCTGTACCGACATCGCCGCGAGCCGTCGGCGGAGCAGATCAACCAGTCGTTCTGGAAGCACGAGGTCGCCCAGGACGTCCCAGACGCTGCCGATCAGCGCGATGGTTCCGGTCTGCCTGACACGCTCGAGCAGCTCGCGGACAAACAGCGGATGTCCGCGGCACCGGTCCCACACGTGCTCGAGCAGTTCGGGTCTCGAGGCACCGATCATCTCGCTGACCAGTTCGTCGCTGGCTGTACGGTCAAATGGTCCCAGGGCCACGTCCACGGCGAGACCGTCTCGCCAGATCGCGTCGATCGGTTCGGGTGCCGGCTCGCCGGTGCGGACTGCGGCGATGACCGGGACACCCTCCGCACGACAGAGCTGATGGACCAGCGCCGCCGAGGCCGCGTCGAGCCCGTGGGCGTCATCGACGAGCAGAACGATCGGGGACTCCTGCGATCGGCGATGGAACTCGGTGAGGATCGCGCGAGCAGGCTGGGGGCTACCCGAAGGCACGAACTGGAGCAGAGGAGCCAAGGGAATCGCAGCGGCCGCCTCGCTGCCGCTGATCGACGCGCACGACATGCCCGAGGGCAGCCGGGTCTTGCCGACCCGCGCCGGCCCGCTGAGAAGGGCGTTGCTCGGACTGGCCACGGCCTCGAGCAGGGTCGTCAGCTCCCGCTGACGGCCAACGAGCAGGCTTGACGCCATTCCCACGTGGCCTCCTTCGCTCAGTCCCGAGCCTAGGTAGCCAGCCCGCGTGGGATCCCTACCTTCTCGTCAACCTGATCGAGTCGCTGTACACGGTCGACCTGCTCCGTCCGGTGCGGACAGCCGCAGCCGCCATCCGCCGTGACTACCTCTCTACCCAGCACGTTGCCGGCTACCAGAACCTGGGTACGGGGTCCCGAAGAGGCGGCGGTGCGTGACAGATCCAGCACCGGGCGGCGAGAGCGCCGAATCTGCTCCCTCGTTTCGGGCAGGGAGCACCGGGTCCGGTTCTCCTCGGTCCTCGCGCCGAGTAGCCGACTACGCCAAGTCGAGTTGAGTTGATTGGCGTTTCGACTGGTCAGCCTCAACAGCAGCCGAACGAACTCGGGAGAGTCCCGACGACTCGAGCAGGTCGCCCTTCGTGACCGGGACCACTTCGGAGCAGTAGCCGTCGTGACGAGGTCCATGCCCCCGTCTTGGCGCGAATCGTTCAGACCGTCGCGCCGTCGCGGCAGAGGGGATCACGGAAAGCCCTGGGGCCGTCATCCTGAACTAGCGATGACGGTCCTTGCGGTGGATCGCACTCGACGACCTCCGTGCGGACTGATGCATAACGCCGGCGTCCCTACTCGCCTCGTGTCGAGGAGCCGTGGAGGTCACGTCAACCGATCGGGCGCTGCGCTAGCCGGTCGTCATCGCGGCGGATGACCCGATCGACGAAGTCAGTCTTCGCCGCGGTGTACGCCTCGCGGTCGTCCGGGTGTGCTTGGGCAGCCAGCCGCTTGATCCGCTCGTAGTCGGCTGCGAGTTCGGGGTGACGTCGCAGCCGGTCGCGGAACAGCAGCACGTCGCGCCACTGCGGATGCGTCGGCTCGAGGAGATGGAGGTGGGCCAGCCGGCGGCCGCCGTCCGGCAGCACGTACATGCGCCGCCACGGTCGCTGGTCGAGCTCGGGTGGAACCAGGTGCCATCCGGCCTCGGCCAACACCTCGTCGGCGCGTTCGCTGTCAACGAGTGAGTGCACCGGCGCGAGCAGGTCGATGACCGGCTTGGCAGCCAGGCCCGGCACGGCGGTACTGCCGACATGCTCCACCCGACCGTCGAGCCAGGGCACCAGACGACGTTCGAGCTCAGCGCGCAGCTCGGCCGCGTGCCACGCCCAGGCTGGATCCGGCTCCGAGAGCTTCACCTCTTGTGTCGCCCAGGCCGGCCATGCATCGCTCACGCGCCACCTCCAGGATCGAGGATAGGGAGGCGAGTTCGACGCGAGCTTCCAACCTCCGAGACCACGCCACTTCTTCGCGCTGGACTCAGGGGACAACGCCCGCAGTCGCCATTTGTCTGCGGAGAATCGTGCGCGTGAACGGGCGGCCGGGTGCCGATCAGCGTGTCGTGCCGATGCGTTCGGCGGCATCTCGGATGGCCCGTGGGCATTGATGGTCGAGTCAGATCGCGAGCACGCCGGCGTGGGTACCTGGCGGGGAAGCGCGGATGTCTCCCAGATCCCGGTCGAGCGTCAAGAGCAGCCGGCCGTCGGCTGTAGCGCCGGCAAGTACGGCTGGGTCGTTGGCGCCTCGGAGTCCCTCGGCGCGGGCGGTCTCCACGTCGTGACCGAGCCGGCCCAGGATGGCGATGACCGTGTCGGGCAGGTCCTCGTCGAGCTTGAGCCTCACCGGGCCGCGACGGCCGGAAACTCGTCTCGAGCGAGCTCCGCGCCGTCGGCGGCGGCCGCCCGGATGCCCTCGCCCGTCAGCGTTGGGTACTCCGCGAGGATCTCTTCCTCAGTCATCCCGTCCGCCAACGCATCCAGGACGATGCTCACCAGGACCCGAGTTCCGCGCACGGTTGCCTGGCTGTGACAGATCGGCGGGTCACGGACGATCAGGGTGCGTTGCTCGTCGGTCGTCAGGCTCGGTCCAGCTGTCAGTGCCTCTCCATCGTACGCCGCTGATCCACCCGCCGTCCGCTTCGTCCACAGGTGACCCGAGCCGCCGAACCACAGGCGAAGGTCGCGGGATACGACGCAGCGCAGGCAGAGGCGATCACGGCGGTCCGCGATCGACCTCGTCGGTGGCGTGGCGACGGTCCTCGTTCGGCGCTCCCTGGAGGCGCCGTGGCATCGCCGTGGCAACGAACGGTGCGGCAGCGGGTTTCACCGGCCGGGACCAAGGGGGATCTCACCACTGTGTTTCCGCAGGTCAGCGGCACGAAGCGACACTGAGCAACACCCGTCGAAACCGGCTCTGGCAGGTTCGACTCCTGCACGCCCCACCAGATCACTACCCCATCTGACCTGCGGCAACCTCTCCCAGGTCGCCGTCCGCGGCAACATCTCGGCAACGAAGCGGTCAGTCGCCGCCGAGGACCGCGTTGGCGAGAGTGTGCGCGACCGCCTCGTCGGTCGCCGGTAGGACCTGTGAGGACGTGTCCAATGTGATGCCGACGGTGGCGTGGCCGAGCCGTTGCGAGATGGGCTTGAGCTCATAGCTGCAATTGACATGTGACATCTGATATGCCAGACTCTGATGGAGGTTCACGCCACCACGGAGAGGTCACCACGATGGACACGCGGATGCGATGCACGATCATGCGGGGCGGAACCAGCAAAGGCGTGGTGGTATCGCGCTCGGAGGTCGAGCAGCGCCTTTCCGCTGGCTGGGACCTCGACCCACTCCTCGTCGCGTTGATGGGGAGTTCGGACCCGAGCCAGGTGGACGGCCTGGGCTCCGCCAGTTCGACCACCAGCAAGGTGATGATCGTGGATGAGGAACCAGACGTCGACGGGCGTATCGGCTACCACTTCGCCCAGGTCGGCGTTGCTGCCCCGGTTGTGGACCACGGCGGCAACTGCGGGAACTTCACGGCTGCGGTGGCCGCCTATGTCGTCGATCGTGGGCTGGTGCCCACCTCCGAGCCGGTCACCTCGGTCCCGTTGCGCAACCTCAACACGGGGGTCGCGATCGATGCGCTCGTCCCGACGCTCGGGGGTGCGGTGCAGCCTGAGGGGGAGTACGTGATCGATGGGGTTGCTGGAAGCGGCGGTCGGATCTTGACGCGCTACCTCTCGCCCGGTGGCTCGGTCACGTCCTCCACGCTGCCCACGGGTCGCCCGATCGACGTGCTGGTCACATCGGCCGGCGAGTCGGTCGAGGTCTCGCTCGTCGACGTCACCAACCCGGTCGCCTTCGTCCGAGCATCCGATCTGGGCATCACGGGGACCGAGCGCCCCCAGGACCTCGACGACGATGCGGGTTTCCTCGCGCGCGCCGAACGGGTGCGGGCAGCTGCAGCGGTTCGGCTCGGGCTGGCCCCCACTCCACACGCCGCAACGGCCACCTCGCCAGGCCTGCCGAAGCTGTCCATCATCGCGGCACCCGCCGCATCGCCGGAGGCCGGTCGCCAGGCGCCGCGGACCGTGGTCGCGCGCATGATGTCGATGCAGCGCACGCACCCCACCTATGCGTTGACCGGCGCGATGTGCACGGCTGCTGCGTCCTTGCTCGTCGGCACGATCCCGGCGGAGGGGCGCCCGCCGGCCGACGGCGCGGACGTCGAGGTCCGCATCATCCACGCTCGCGGCGAGATCTCCGTCGATGTCGAGACCGGATCGCGCGATGATGGTGAGCTGGAGATCGCGTCCGTATCGGTCTTCCGCACGGCACGCCTGCTGTTCGAGGGCCACGCCCCGGTTCGTCAGTCGCCGACCGACGTTCCCTCCGCAGCCTGAGCGGCGAGGAAGCGGGCCATGGCTTCTCGCGCACCGGCCAGGTTGTCGATGATCAGCCGTTGCGCCTCGGCCACATCGTCGGTGACGAACGCGCGGGCGAACGCTTCGTGCTGGTCGGCCGAGATGTCCATGCGGCCGCTCTGCGCGACATTCAGGCCACGGAGGAGCCGCAGGCGTGGCGTGATGACGTCGTAGGCATCCACGAGCACCTGGCTGGCGCTGAGCTCGAAGACCGTCCGGTGTATGCGCTCGAGTGTCGACTCGAAGGACGCGACCTCGCCAAGGGTCAGCTGCTCATGGAGTTGGTTGGCCATGCTCAAGACCGTGTGGCGTTCCGTGGTCGGAGCCCGCGTCATCGCGAGCTCGACCGCGATCGGCTCGATGCTCAGGCGGAGGCGGTAGGTGTCGTCCGATTCGGCCGGATCCACCTCTCGGACCGTGACCCCGACCCGGGGCTCGATGGTGACCAGGCCCTGGCTGGCCAGTGCGTGCAAGGCCTCTCGGACGGGTGTCCGACTGACGCCGAGCGCTTCTGCGAGCTCCCGGATGACGATGCGCTGGCCCGGGCGCAGCTCGCCGGCGAACACCCGCTGCCGCACCCGCTCTGCGACCTGGTCCGTCGCACTGGAGAGCACGAGGCGTGCATCTGCCGCCGGTTCCGAGCTCACTGGTCCCGTCCGTCGATCGCGTCGCGCTGATGGGCGTCCTCGACGCTGGCGATGGTGGTCACAGGCGACTCCCGACGGTGGGCTGCTGGCAGCGCCAGCGTAGTCTCGGCGGCCCTCGGAGACGTGGGACCGCGCGCGAGTGGCTGGCCCTCTGCGGGCAACCGGCCCCGGCACCCGACCGCGCTGGGCGGACACACGGCGCCAGCCACGACCCGCACCCCGCCCGTGGCTACAGCGCGACGGTCGCCGCGACGGGCTCACGGGTCCCGGCAGCTGCCTCAAGGACCGGCACCAGCCACGGCGCAACACGCTGGGTGTCGTCATGCAGCAAGGCTTCGATGGCGGCCATGTCCATCCAGGCGAGCTCTGCAACCTCGCGCGGCGCGGGGTCCAGAGGGTGGTCGACAGCCATCGTCCCCGTCAGCACGACGTCGTACTCCACCTCGATCAAGCCGGATCGCTCGTCCCGAGCTTCGTAGGTGAACGCCGCCCAGGGCGTCAGCTCGGGGGCGTCGGCCAGGCCGAGCTCCTCACCCAACCGCCGTGTCGCGGCGGCCCGGATGGTCTCGCCAGGTCGCGGGTGGCTGCAGCAGGTGTTCGCCCAGTCCCCAGCGAAGTGGTGCTTGCCCTCGGCGCGGCGCTGGAGCAACACGCGGCCGTCGTGGGCACGCAGGAGGACGCTGAACGCCAGATGCAGGTGGCCGGCACCCTGATGGGCTTCGAGCTTGCCCATGGCGCCGGTCGGGCGCATGCTCGCATCGAGCGTGATCACCTGCTCATGGCGCCGACTCAGGTTGCTCACCACCGGACTCGCGGAGCGACCAGTATGCCGCGGACCGCAGGCACCCGTTGCGAGCGCGCGGGAGAGCAGCACCCATCTTGCTCGACGGTCACCTGATCGACATCGGGACAACAGCCGGTGCTGTGACCGGGGCCCTGGCCAGCGTCGGTCGCACAGCGTTGGCTTGTTGTCGGTCGCGAGCCGAACGTGTCGCGGCCGGGGGACCCTCAGGCGTCCACGCGTCGGTTGTCGAGCCATCGCATGGTGGGTGCGGCAGCGATCCCGTGAACGATGACGGAGAGCACGATGGTGTAGGTCACCACTCCCCACAGCTCCAGTCCTTCTGCGGTGTACTCGCTGCTGAGGGCGAAGGCGAGGTAGTAGACCGAGCCGATGCCGCGGACACCGAAGGCGGCGACCGCAAGTCGCTCCTTGCCCACCAGTTCGGCGCTGCCCCACAGCGAGATCCCCGCGCACAACGGACGGATCACGAAGACGAGGGCCGTTCCGACCGCGACGCCGGGCCAGCTCAGTTCGAGGAGCAGACCGGCGCTCATGGCCGCGCCGAGCATGAGCAGGATGGCCAACGTGAGGATCGTCTCGAGCTGTTCGATGAGCCGGTGCATCTCCCGGTGGTAGCCGTCGCCGCTGGCCACCGACCGCATGGCAACCGCGGTGGTGAACACCGCGATGAAGCCATAACCACCCACCAGTTCCGTGAGTCCATAGACCGCGAAGGTGGCGGCCAGCGCGAAGAGGGGGTTCCCGATCTCGGCCATGCGCAGGTTCGGTATCCAGCTACGGAACGCCATCCGTCCCAGCGCCGACCCGGCGAGCCAGCCGGCCAGCACCCCGATCGCCAGTTTGCCGAGCAGTGACCACAGCACCCACTGGGTCAACCAGTCTTCGATCGGGCCGCGACCCAGCAGGAACAGACCCAGGTACACGAACGGGAACGCCAACGCATCGTTGAGCCCTGCCTCGGAGGTCAACGCGAACCGCACGACGTCCTCTTCGTCAGCCCCCTCGTCCCCATCGACCGCCGGGGGCGACACCTGCACCGCCGAGGCCAGCACCGGATCGGTCGGAGCGAGCACGGCACCCAGCAGGACCGCACCAGCCACGGTCAACCCCATGGCCGACCAGCTCAGCAATGCGACCCCGGCGATACACAGCGGCATCGCGATGGCCAACAAGCGCCAGGTCGGTGCCCAGGACCGCCACCGCAACGGTCGCTCGATCGCCAGGCCGACCCCCATCAACGAGACGATCACGCAGACCTCCGCCAGGTGCGCCGTCGCCGTGGCATCCAGCACCGGCGAGATCGGGTCATCGCCCGGTACGAGCACGCCGGCGACGACCCCGAAACCCAGCACCACCATCGGCGCCGACAATGCCCGCCCCTGCAGAACGTGTGGCAGAACCGTCGCCAGCAGCAAGCCGACGCCGATGACCAGGAACACCACCTCAGGTCTCACCAGACGACCCTCCTGCTGACCGAGAGGCCGACGGCGTCGGGAGCAGCTGGTCCCGACGCCGCTGCTCAGTCGGCGCGCTTGACCTGCTCGCCCTTGTGGCCAGCCTATTCGTCGCGCTTGCGGTGCGCCTGTTCGTCGTGACGCTCGGCCTCGTCGGCCTTCTGTGCCTTCTTCTGTTGCGCGTGGCCTTCGCGTCCGGTGCCCTCGTTGCCAACCGCCTTCCCGGCCGCTTCCTTGGCCGTGCCCGTGAACTTCTCGCCCATCCCGGGCTCATCCTGTTGTGCTGCCATGATCTCTCCATCCGTGGCTGCGGTGCTGGTCGGGGTGCAGACCAGTGGCAGCGTGGATCTCAGGATGTCCGCCGTCCTTGCGCGGCACGGCCGACCTTCCGGGGTCGATGCGGACTCAGCTGGGTCAGGTTCGCCGTGTCCTCGTAGCGCGGGCTGGAGAGCGAGACCACCAGCGCGGCTGCAGCCTGCGCGGCGCGACCCTGATCACCCGATCCGCCCGATCCGCCCGATCAGGCCGTCAGCCCACGGATGACCGCCATGAGTCCTCCGGCGGCGGCGAACAGCAGCAGGCTCGGGCGGAACCAACGGCCCTCGAGGAACCGCGCCAAGGGTGTGCTGATCGCGAAGCCGACGGCGGCGGGGATCAGCAACAGCAGGGCGAGGAGGAAGTGCTCTGAGCGCAGTCGTCCGGCGGGGATCAGGGCGACCAGCGACAGGGCACTGCCGAAGGCGAAGATCACTCCCATGGTCGAGCGCACCTCCGGGCCTGGTCGGCCCTGGTAGAGCACCGCGATGGGTGGGCCTCCGATCGCTGCGGTCGTTGCGAACAGGCCCGATGCCGTGCCGCCCGCGAACTTCGCCGCGGCGGTGGGGTCGATCGCCGGACGCATGGCGCTGATCAGAACCACCGCCAGGATGACGACCCCGAACAGGATCTCGAGGGCTGGGCCCGTCAGGAGCACCAGGAGCGCGATCGCTGCGCCCGTGCCGAGCACGCGACCGATGATCAGCGGCGGGAGACCGGTTAGGTCCATGGCTGCTCGTTCGCGCAGGATCATCCCCACGGACAGCACCGTGGCGATGATCAGCGGCATCGCCGGGAGGAGATCCGGCGCCATGACGGCGAGGACCGGGACCATCACGATGCCGATCCCCATCCCGACCGTGCTCTGCGCGACCGATCCAACCACCACCGCAAGGATGGTCAACCCGAGTTGGAACAGGGTCAGGCCGGCGAGCACACGGGTCCTCCTGGGCGGATGTGCGGGTTGCGGTGGCGCACGATGCCACAGCGGCATCGTCCCGCCCGCATCGGGTCGCGCAACCTCGCTACGGTGCTGCTGGAGAACCTCGATGGCGCATCATGTGGCGACGTGATCCGGCGGTGTCGGGTTGTGGCACTGACCGATCGAATGGGAGAGAAGCATGAGGCGCATCCTCGTCGGCGTCGACGGTTCCGAGCCGTCCGAACATGCCCTGCGATGGGCGTTCGATGAAGCGCGGGTGGTCGAGGGAGCCGTCGTGACGATCGTGCACGCCTACCGGCCCCCGGAAGCCCGGAGCTACTCGGCCTATTCCGATGCGTTCCTGGATCCCGCGTCGATCCAGCGGCGGTCCGATGAGGATCGGGTGCGCCGCGGGGAGGACGAGGTCCACGTGCGCCAGGGAGCGGAACAGGCGCTGGAGCGACTCATCGATGCGGTCAGGACCGAGGAGGATCGCTGCGAGGTCAAGCGCATCACCGTGCCGAAGGACCCGGCGAAGGCGCTCATCGACCTGAGCCGTGACGCGGATCTGCTCGTCGTCGGCAGCCGTGGCCGGGGCGGGTTCGCCGGCTTGCTGCTCGGTTCGGTGTCCCAGCAGTGCGTGCGGCACGCGCGGTGTCCCGTGCTCGTCGTGCGGTGAGTGGCCGTGGTGCGGCGACGCACTACGACGCGATCGTCGTGGGCGGTGGACACAACGGGCTGGTCAACGGCGCGTACCTGGCCAGGGCCGGGTTGCGGACCCTGATCCTGGAACGCCGACACCTGGTCGGTGGGGCGGCCATCACCGAGGAACTGCATCCCGGGTTCCGGTTCACCACCTTCTCCTACGCGCTGAGCCTGGTGCGTCCCGACGTCGTGCACGATCTGGACCTGGTGGCCCACGGCTACCAGCCGCTGGCGCTCCCGACCACGTTCGCACCGATGGAGACCGGTGATCACCTGCTGCTCGGGCCCGACCGCGAGGCGACCATCCGTGAGGTGGCTCGCCACTCGCCCGGCGATGCGGCGGCGATGGACCGCTACGAGGCCGACCTCGGCAACGTCGTGCGGGCGGTGCGTCCGCTCGTCGACGCCGTGCCGCCGAACCTGTTCAGCGACGACCCGGAGGAGCTGCTCGAACTGGCGCGGTTGGCTGGTCACCTGCGCGGCTTGGAACCGAAGGTGCTCCACGATCTGGTCCGCCTGCTGACGGGCAGCGCGGCCGACTTCCTGGACGACTACTTCAGATCCGACATCATCAAGGGTCTGCTGGCCTCGTCGGGGATCATCGGCAGCAAGATCGGACCCCTGTCGCCGGGGTCGGGCCTGGTGCTGCTCTTCCACAACCTCGGTGAGCATGAGGGCAAGGTCGGGGCCTGGGCGTTCCACAAAGGTGGGAACGGGGGCTTCACGCAGGTGCTGGCTCGAGCCGCCGAGGCCCTCGGCGCTGAGATCGTGCTGGATGCGCCCGTCGATCACGTGACGGTGGACGCCGGACGTGCCACCGGCGTCGTGCTGGAGAGCGGAGCCGAACTGTCTGCCGACATCGTGGTCAGCGCCCTGGACCCCCGCCGGACCTTCACCGACCTGGTCGACCCCGCGGCGCTCCCGGACGACCTGGTCGACGCCATCCGCCG
>JAWLFE010000083.1:0-11960 GCA_041685735.1 Nitriliruptoraceae bacterium | reverse complement strand
GGTCGGACGGCCTCGAGCACGTGACCGACCAGGCTCCGGCCGGCCGCACGGTGCAGGACCTTCGCGGTATCGGATCGGAACCGCGTTCCCTGCCCGGCGGCCAACACGATCACGGCCGTGTCGGCCGCCGATCGACGGGTCGCGGTGTTCTCGGGCGTGGCAGTCGATGTCGTCGTGGGCACGGTGCCGTCCTCCGGGTCGAGGCCACACGGTAGAGCGTGCTCCGACCGGACTCAGCGCACCGCGCGGTTCACGGCACTGATGATCGCCTGCAGCGACGCCGTGACGATGTTCGGGTTGATCCCCACGCCCCACAGCGTGCGGCCCGACACCTCGCACTCGATGTAGGCCGCGGCCGTGGCGTCACGCCCGGCGGACGTGGCGTGCTCGGCGTAGTCCAGCACGGTCAGCGGGATCCCGTGTCGGCCGAGCGCATCACAGAAGCCCGCGATCGGTCCGTTGCCCGTGCCCTGCAGCTCGACACGTTCGTCGCCGTCGAACATCGTGACCGTCATCCGGTCCTGGCCGTCGCCCACGGACTCGTGACGGCTGCCCTCGAGCCGCAGACGGCCCCACGGGGCTTCGTCCGCGGGCAGGTACTCGTCGGCGAAGATCTCCCACATCCGCGCCGGGGAGACCTCCCCACCACCGGTGTCGGTACTGGCCTGGACCACGTGGCTGAACTCGATCTGCAGACGGCGGGGCAGATCGAGGTGGTGCTCGTTCTTCATGATGTAGGCGACGCCGCCCTTGCCCGACTGCGAGTTGACGCGGATGACCGCCTCGTAGTTGCGGCCGACGTCCTTGGGGTCGATCGGGAGGTAGGGCACGTCCCAGATCGCATCGCTCAGCGCGACACCGGCTTCGTCGGCGTCCCGCTCGAGTGCCTCCAGGCCCTTCTTGATCGCGTCCTGGTGGCTGCCGGAGAACGCGGTGTAGACGAGATCACCACCCCAGGGGTGCCGCTCGTGGACCGGCAGCTGGTTGCAGTGCTCGACGGTGCGGCGGATGCCGTCGAGGTCGGACAGATCGACCATCGGATCGACGCCCTGGCTGAACAGGTTCATCCCGAGGGTGACCAGGCAGACGTTCCCGGTGCGCTCACCGTTGCCGAACAGGCACCCCTCCACCCGGTCCGCGCCGGCCATGATCCCGAGCTCCGCGGCGGCCACGGCGGTACCGCGGTCGTTGTGGGGATGCAGGGAGAGCACGACCGCCTCACGGTTCGGCAGGTTGCGGTGCATCCACTCGATCGAGTCGGCGTAGACGTTGGGCGTGGCCATCTCGACGGTCGCCGGCAGGTTCAGCACGATCGGGCGGTCCGCACTCGGCTCGATCACGTCCATGACAGCCCCGCAGACGTCCACGGCGAACTCGAGTTCCGTGCCGGTGTAGGACTCCGGTGAGTACTGCCAGTGGATGTCGGTGTCCGGGGTGATGACATCCGCGTACTTCATGGCCATCCGGGCGCCGTTGACGGCGATGTCGCGGATACCGGCCTGCTCGAGTCCGAAGACGACCCGTCGCTGGGTCACCGACGTCGAGTTGTAGAAGTGCACGATGGCGCGATCGGCGCCGACCAGTGACTCGAAGGTGCGCGCGATGAGTTCGTCACGGCACTGGGTCAGGACCTGGATGATGACGTCGTCCGGGATCAGGTCCTGCTCGATCAGCGTGCGGACGAAGTCGAAGTCGGTCTGGCTGGCCGCCGGGAACCCGACCTCGATCTCCTTGTAGCCGAGGTCGACCAGCAGCTGGAACATCGTCAGCTTGCGCGCGCTGTTCATCGGGTCGATCAGCGCCTGGTTGCCGTCACGCAGATCGACGGCGCCCCACCGCGGCGCGCGTTCGATGCGCTTGGCCGGCCAGGTCCGGTCCGGCAGGTCGACCGTCAGCTGCTCGTGGTAGGGCCGGTAGCGGTGGATCGGTAGACCCGACGGCTGCTGGGTCGGGGTCCAGCTGGCGGATTCGTCGTTCGTCGAGGTGCTCAAGGCGCCTGCTCCTGGGAGTGGAGGGAAGGGAGCCGGCCATGGCAGGTCCTCCGCGGCGAGGATGCCGGCCTTACCCGACCTCGCCGCGGCGCCCAAGGAGAAGCTCGACGTACCGCATGGGCGACAGCGTAGGACACCGATGGCGACGGCGTCCACCGCGGGCAGCCGATGGGCGCACCGCCCGACCGACGGGCAGCCGCGGCTCGACCGACGGGCAACCGCAGCCGAACGGCGGTACCACCTGCTGCCCGTGCCGCCAACCGCGGCATCGCACTGGGGAACGGGACCCGGATCCGCAGCGAGACCGAGCCACTACCCTCCGGACGCGTCGTGGGCCCACCGGGTCGATGACGGTGGGGGGTGGTGTAACAGGCAACACGCCGTCCTTTGGAGTCGGTATTCAGGGTTCGATCCCCTGCCCCCCAGCCACCCGGACCGTCGGTAGACGGGCTCGGCGGGGCCTCTCGCGTTCATCGGCATCGCGGCGTGACCACGGCGTCGACCGAGAAGCGCCGCCGGAGGTCAGCCGAGGTTGGCGGTCGCGTCGCGGCACGTGGCGGCTGTCGGCAGGGGCATCACCTTCGACATCGGCTGCCTGGCGCTCGACCTCGCCGACGCGAGGAAGACGATACGAGATGGACATGACGGCACCACGATCGACGTCACCGACACCGACACCGACGCCGAGGGCCGCCTGGCTTGGTGCATCCCCTAGTCGAGCTCCAGCACCTCGGCGAGGATGGTCCGCACCTGGTCCGCGTCCTCGCCCTGCACCAAAGCCCGCTGGACGGCTGTCTGGCACCGGTCGAGGGTGAGCTGACGGAGCGCGTCCTTGACCTCGGGGATCGCGACGCGGGTCATGGACAGCTCGTCAGCACCGAGGCCGACGAGCGCGGCCGCGGTGAGCGGTTCGCTCGCGGCCTCGCCGCAGACGCCGACCCACGCACCGTCGTCGTGGCCGGCCTGGATCACCTGCGCGATGAGCTGCAGGACGTCCGGCTCGAAGGGATCGGCGATGTCCGCCACCCCGCCGTGGAGCCGGTCCACGGCGAACGTGTACTGCAACAGGTCGTTCGTCCCGATCGAGAAGAAGTCCACGTGTTTGGCGAGCCGGGCCGCACCGAGCGCCGCGGAGGGGACCTCGATCATCATCCCGACCTCGAGCTCAGCGAGGTCGATGCCCTCCTCAGCGGCGACCGCATCGAGGTGGGCCCGCGCCTCGATCAGTTCGGAGAGCTTGGCGATCAGGGGGAACATGATCGCCATCCGCCCCGCATCGCGGTCGGCGACGGCTGCCCGTGCGCGTAGCAGCGCACGCAGTTGGGTCCGGAACAGCTCAGGCCGGGCCAGGTGCAGCCGGATGCCGCGCAGGCCCAGGGCCGGGTTCTCCTCCGCGTCGCGGTCCACGAACGCCAGCGGCTTGTCCGCCCCGACGTCCATCGTGCGGAACACGACCCGACGGTCCGGGAAGGCCTCCAGCACCTGGACGTAGAAGGCGATCTGGTCGTCGACATCTGGCTCGGTACGCCGGTCCTGGAAGAGGAACTCGGTACGCACGAGCCCCGAGCCCTCCGCACCGGCGGCCAGCGCTGGCGGGAGGTCGTCGGGGCTACCGAGGTTCGCGGCCAGCTCCACTCGGTGGCCATCGGCCGTGCGACCCTCCTCGTCCCTGATCGCCTCCAACTCACGCTGCCGGGCCTCCTCCCGCTCCATCCTCTCCGTTATCTCGGCGCACAGCGCCTCATCCGGGTCGACAAACAGCTCGCCCGAACGGCCATCGACCGCGACCGTGGTACCGGTGGAGACCGCCGCCAGCAGACCCTCGCACCCGACGATCGCGGGGATGCCGAGCGAGCGGGCCAGGATCGCAGCGTGGCTGGTGGCCGAACCCGTCTCGGTCACCAGCGCCGCGATCAAAGCCATCGGCAGGCTCGCGGTCTGTGACGGTGTCAGCTCCCGCGCCGCGATGACCGACCGCTCCTTGGGGATCGACACCAGCATCGTGCGGCCCTGCAGGATCGCGATGACGCGGTCGCGGACGTCGTCGAGGTCGTCGGCCCGGGCCGCGAGGTACTCGCTCGACGACGCGGACAGCAGGTCACGGAAGGTCCCGAACGCCGAGGTGGTGGCCCGCTCCGCGGACGCGCCGTCCTCGATCGCCTCCGTCGCGAGGTTGAGCAGCTCGGGGTCCGCGACGAACTCCGCGTGGGCCTCGAAGATCTCCGCCTCGGATTCGCCGGCCTCCTCCGCCACTTTGGCCGCGAGCTCCCGGAGCTGCTCACCCGCGGACCCCAGCGCGGAGCGCAGCCGTGCCACCTCGGCGTCCGCCGATCCGCGCCGACGCTCTGGGATCGGGCTGTGGCCCACGTCGGTCTCGAGCACGAACACCGGTGCCACCGCGGCCCCCGGCGCCGCGGCCCGCCCGGTCAGGATGGTGGTCACGACGCCCCCTCCCCGAGCCCGGACTCGATCAGGCCGACGAGCGTGTCAAGAGTGGCCTCGGCGTCCTCACCCTCGACGGTGATGAGGATCTCGTCCCCCTGATGGCAGTCCAGGGTGAGAATCGACAGCACCGAGGCGGCGTTGACCTCACGCTCGCCCTTGGTCACCGTCACCTTGCCCGTGGCGTCGCCCGCGGCCGACGCGAACACCTTGGCAGGACGGGCGTGCAGACCGGACGGGTTGGGCAGGGCGACGGAACGGGACGGCATGGTGTGTCATCTCCTCGATCGGTGACGGTGCAGTGATCGCGTCGGTCGTCGGTCCCAACAGAGGTCCGCAGGGGCCGGTGGGGGCAGCTGGCGGTGTCGACGGTGGCGAGGAGTTGGGTCCAGGCCTGTTCGAACTTGGTGACGCCCTCGGCCTCGAGCCGGGCCGTGACCCGGTCGAGGTCGATGCCGAGCCCGGGAGCTTCTCGATAGTGCGACGGGCGGTGGCAGACAGGTCCTCGGTCGCAGCGCTCATCAGCGTCCCTCGATCGGTGGGCGTCGGTCAGGCGGTCAGGTCACGGATGGTCCCTACGAGGCTGTCGACGGTCAGCCCGTGCTCGGCGAACAGCCGGTCGAGGTCGGCGGACGCGCCGTAGCCCTCGACGCCGAGGTGGACGCCGGCGCCGCCGATCAGGTGCTGCCACGACATGCCGATCCCGGCCTCGACCGAGACCCGGACCGTCACCTCAGGTGGGAGGACCTCGTCGCGGTAGGTCGGGCTCTGGGCGGCGAACCACTCCTGGCAGGGCATGGACACCACCCGGACCGCCACCTCACCGGCCAGCTGTTCCTTCGCGGCAACGGCGAGCTGGACCTCCGACCCGCTCGCCAGCACGATCACGTCCGGCGCCCCATCGGCATCCGCCAGGACGTAGCCACCGCGGGCCACCCCTTCCGGCGACGTGGCGTCCAGTACGGGCAGTTCCTGGCGGGACAGCGCGAGCGCGGTCGGCTTCCCGGGCAGGGTGTTGCGGCGCTGGATCTCCGCCCACGCGAACACGGTCTCGTTCCCGTCCGCCGGACGGATGACCTCCAGGTTCGGGATCGCCCGCAGGCTCGTCAGGTGCTCGACCGGCTGGTGAGTGGGGCCGTCCTCCCCGAGCCCGATCGAGTCGTGGGTCCATACGTAGGTGACCGGCAGCCCCATCAACGCGGCGAGTCGGACCGCCGGCCGCATGTAGTCGGAGAAGACGAGGAACGTGCCCCCGTACGGGCGGGTCAATCCGTGCAGCGCGATCCCGTTCATGATCGCGCCCATCGCATGCTCACGGATGCCGAAGTGCAGCACCCGGCCACCCGCATCCCCCTGGAAGTCGTCCGTGGACCGGTGCGCTGGTAGGAACGACGGCTGCCCTTCCGGTGTCGTGTTGTTCGACCCCGCGAGGTCCGCCGAGCCGCCCCACAGCTCCGGCAGCGCCTCCGCCAACACGGTCAGCACCTTCCCCGAGGCGGCACGGGTCGCGACCTTGGAGCCCACCTCGAACGACGGGAGGTTCGCGTCCCAGCCCTCCGGGAGCCGCCGTGCCTGCAGCCGGGCCAGCAGAGCCGCACCGTCCGGGTTCGCCTGCTGCCAGTCCGCGAACCGGTCCTGCCAGGCAGCGCGCGTCGCCATACCCCGATCGACGACCTGGCGGGCGTGGGCGAGGACCTTCTCCGGCAGCACGAATGGTTCGTGCTCCCAGCCGAGCGCCTGCCGGGTCGCAGCGACCTCCTCCGCCCCGAGCTTCGCGCCGTGGGCACTTCCGGTGTTCTGCTTCGTCGGTGCAGGCCAGCCGATGATCGTCCGCAGCCGGATGAACGATGGCCGCGAGGTCTCCGCCCGCGCCGTGGTCAACGCCGCATCCAACGCTTCGATGTCCTCCACGTACTCGCCGGTGACCGTCCAGTCGACCTCCTGGACGTGCCAGTCGTAGGCGGCGTACCGGGCCACCACGTCCTCGGTGAAGGTGATGTCGGTCCGCCCCTCGATCGAGATCCCGTTGTCGTCCCAGATCAGCGTCAGGTTCCCGAGCTCTTGGGTCCCCG
This sequence comes from Nitriliruptoraceae bacterium, assembly GCA_041685735.1. Taxonomy (GTDB): domain Bacteria; phylum Actinomycetota; class Nitriliruptoria; order Nitriliruptorales; family Nitriliruptoraceae; genus CSSed11-175R1. Next base: position 5,455 of record JAWLFE010000083.1, on the reverse strand, counting down.
CCAACGAGGAGGCCTCACCCGACACCCCCTCCTGCAGATCCCCGTCCGAGGCCAACACATACACATGATGATCGAACACGCTCTCCCCGGGTGCCGTGTCCCGATCCAGCAGCGCCCGGCTCCGCCGGGCAGCCATCGCCATCCCAACCGCGTTGCCGACCCCCTGGCCCAAGGGGCCCGTCGTCGTCTCCACCCCGACCGTGTGCCCCCACTCCGGATGCCCCGGTGCAGCGGACCCCCACGTCCGGAAGGCCACCAGATCGTCCACCTCGAGCCCGTACCCGGACAGGAACAGCTGCGCGTACAAGGTCAAGCTCGAGTGCCCCGCCGACAGCACGAACCGATCCCGCCCCAACCAGCCCGGATCCGCCGGATCATGCACCAGATGCCGCTGGAACAACAGGTAGGCGACCGGTGACAGGCTCATCGCCGTCCCAGCATGGCCGTGCCCGGCACCCTCGACCACATCCATCGCCAACACCCGTCCCGCGTCCACCGCGAGACGATCCAGGTCGGTCCAGTCGAACGTCGTACTCATGAGGCACTCCGTGGGGCCCGCGTCGGGGCGATCAGGCGTCGGGCACGTCCAGGTCCGCGGTCGAGACGTTCATGGCGGCGAGCCGGAATCGCGGGCCAGTGGCGCCCACCTTCAGGACCGCGGCGCGGGCGTTGTCGAGCACGAGACGGCGGTAGGCGCTGGCCGGCAACTCGAGGACGACGCGGCAGAGCAGGATGCGCAGGAGCACGCCGTGCGAAACGATCACGAGCGTCCGCTCGTCCCCATGGCGCGCGAGCGCATCGAGGAACCCGGCCGATGCGCGGTCGGCGGCTGCATCCAGTCCCTCGGGACCACCCGAAGGCGGGACCTCACCACGCTCCCAGGCCAGGAACGTGGGGTCGTCGGCGAGCGCCGCAGGAGCCCGTCCCTCGAACGGCCCGAAGTCCAGCTCAGCGAGCCGCGGCTCCACCTCCGGTGCCCGATCGACGAGCTTCGCCAGCGGCGCCGCGGTCTCCCGGGCGCGACGTGCATCGGATCGGACGAACCCGAACGGCGCGAGAGCAGCCAGCTCCGTCGCGACCGCCACCGCCTGGCGTGCTCCTTGCTCGTCGATCCCGAGGTCGACTGTCGAGTTGAACCGCCCCTGCACGTTCCACTCGGTCCGTGCGTGGCGCAGGAGGATGACGGTCTGCACCATCGGCAAACCTTCCGTCGTGGGCGATCACGTCCGGGCTCGACGTCCGGCCCGGCGAGGGGCACCCGGCCGCCGGAACCGACGCCGAGGACGTCGAATCCGAGTGGACGTAGGTCCTACGCGTCACTGACGGTCGCGTCGGAACGGGTCGCCTCGGTGGCCTCGAGATCCGCGAGGTAGTTGGACCGCAGCTTCGGGAAGACGGCGCCCAGAACGAACGCAGCAGCCACGAGCAGCAGCGCCCAGATCCAGGCAGTGACGACACCGAGATCGGCGAGGAACCCGGTGGCGATGCCGACGATGGAGAAGTCGGAGTCCCCGAAGGTCGTGTTCTCGAGCCCGAGGTCGCCGAGGTACTGCAACAGGAACGCGGGGAGGAAGGTGATGAGCACGCCGTTGACGAAGCCGCCGATCAGTGCGCCGATCCGCCCACCCGTCGCGTTGCCAAACACGCCGGCACCCGCACCGGTGAAGAAGTGGGGGACCATGCCGGGGAGGATGAGGGCGAGACCGAGCGGGCCGAGCAAGGGCATGGACACAAGGCCGCCGAGTACCGAGGCGCCGAAGCCGATGATGACGGCCGTCGGGGCGTAGGGGAAGACGATCGGGACATCGAGGGCAGGAACAGCGTTGGGGATGAGCTTGCTGGAGATCCCCTCGAACGCAGGGACGATCTCACCGATGATCATGCGGACACCGACGAGGATGATCCAGACACCTGCGGCGAACGTCAGCGCCTGCATGAAGCCGAAGATCCAGGGGTTCGCTCCCTCAGCGAGCTCGCTGACGAACGACGGGCCGGCGATGATGACGAAGATGAGGTAGACCACGAGCATCGCAACGGCCGTCGACACCAGGCTGTCACGGAAGAAGGACAGGCTCTTCGGGACCTCGAATTGCTCCGTCGTCTTCGACTCGTCGCCCACGGAGCCCGTTATGCCGGCCGCGACGTAGCCGATGGTGCCGAAGTGGCCGATGGCGACGTCTTCGCCGCCGGTGATCCTGCGCATGTACGGCATCGCGAGCGCCGGCATCAGCACCATGAGACTACCGACGATCAGCGAACCGATGACGAACTGCTGCCAGCCGGTGACGTCCGCGACCCCGAGCGTCACCGCGACCAGCGCTGCCATGAAGAACACGTGGTGTCCGGTCAGGAACACGTAGCGCAGCTTCGTGAGCCGTGCCAGCAGCAGGTTGACCACGAACGCCAGCCCCATGATCGACGCGGTCTCGGCGCCGAACGCGTCCTGGGCGAGGGCGACGAAGGCCTCGTTGGTGGGCACCACGCCCTGCAGTCCGAGCCCCTCCTCGATCATGCTCCCCAACGGATCGAGGGCAGCGATCAGGATGCCGGCGCCACCGCCGAGGATCAGGAACCCCAGGATCGTCTTCAGGGTGCCGGTGATGATGTCCGGTGTCGACGCCCGCGCGGCCACGAGACCGACCAGGGCCAGCAGCCCGACCAGGATCGCAGCTTCCGAGAGGACATCCTGCAGGAACGTGAGCACAGCCATCGTTCAGTCTCCTTGGGGTTCGTGAGCGCACTTCCCCCTGAGCACGCTGCGTCTTGGTGCTGTCGGCGCGTACGGGCTAGCCCAGTTCGGCAACCGCCTCCGCGGCCTTGCGGCCGATCTCCTCGCGGTCGGTGAAGTTGTTGATCACCACGACCTTCGCGGGGTGCTTGCTCAGCTTGTCGGCGAGCTCATCCGAGGTGAAGATGAGGTCCGCCTGCATGCCGGCGGCAGCGCTGCCATCGGTGACGTCGATGGAGTAGTCGACACCCGTGGCGTCGAGCGCCCCACGGAGTCGGGACTTCAGGATGGCGCTGGTACCCAATCCCATCCCGCAGACGGCGAGGACCTTGATCATCCGGCGTTCTCCTTGATCACGTTGAAGACCTCCTGCGGGCTCGTAGCCGTGCGCAGCCGCTCAAGGTTGGAGCCGGCCTCGATGAAGTCCGCGAGCTTCGCCAGCGCACTGATGTGTTGCTCCTTGTCCGGGCTCGCGAACGCGAACACGAACTCGACCGGGTCGTTGTTCTTCGATCCGAACTCGACCGGTGTTGCCAGTCGGACGAACGAGAAGCCGACCGCGAGCGCGCCGTCGTCCGGTCGGGCGTGGGCGATGGCGATGCCGGGCGCCAGCACGATGTACGGACCGAGCTCTTCGATGGCGGTGACCACCGCCTCCACGTACGCGTCGGAGGCCACACCGGTTGTGACCAAGAGCTCACCCGACGCCCGTACCGCCTCGCGCCAGTCCGCGCACTCGCGGTCCAGTTCGATCGCCTCGGGCGGGAACGACTCCCACAACTGACTATCCACTGGGTACTCCCGTCACCCCTCCACAGGATGCTGTGCTCGCCCGCCCCCCAACGGTCCTTGCCGATCCGCCAGTTCAGGCAAGTACGCCGTCTTCGCAAAGTCAAGCGCCTTCGCGGTCACTCGCACGCTCTGCGTCGATCGGGTCCCGCGGTGTGGTGTCACCCGTTCGATCGATCGTCAGGTGTGGGGTGCTGCGGGCAGCGATGTCTGGCAACAGCGAACCCTCGATCGGACCATCGCACAGCTGAGCGAACCCGGGAGCCCCTGCGACCTCGGCGCCCGCGCCCGCTGGAGCGGGGCCGCTTGCGCACTCGAACGCCACCGGCTGCGGTGGGACATCACCGCCCCGAACCGACCCTTCGGCAGCCAGATGGCCAGCCCCGCCCAGTCCGACGAACACCGGTCGGCGGATCTTGGCGCCTTCGGAGGTCGGGCGGCCAGGGCGGGGCTTTCCTCGTCCTACGGGCCGCGGTCGCGGCCGTTCTCGGGGCATTGAAAGGCACTGCCCGACATGCCGGCGTACCACGCCCGCGATCTCGCCCGGCAGCTCGACCGCTCGTGGCGTGCAGCCCAGGATGCGGTCCAGGAACTTGCGGATGGCGGCATCGTCGAGCAGCCGAAGCGCGTTCCCGCTGGTCAGCGGCATGATGCGGTACGCAGGTCCACCGGACGGGACCCGTCCGGTGCGGTTCGATCCCCTGCCCCCAGCCACCCGGACCGTACGCGGACGGGTTCGCCGGGGCCTCTGGCGGTTTTCGGCATCGCGGCGTGACCACGAGACGCCGTGAGATCAGCCGGGGTTGGCGAAGGCTGCGTCCGCGACGGTGGCCGCCGCTGCCGAGCCCCCATGTCGCGCTGCGCGCTGTGGGCCGCCCCAGCGCGACCCACAGCGCGAGCACCCGGCGTCACGGTGGCACGCCGGTCGCTCCGGTCAGTCGGTCCCTTCGGCGGGTTCCTCGGTGCCGCCACCGTCTGATTCAGGGGTGGGCTGTGCCGGCTGCGGCAACGGTGTGGGTTCGCTGTCGGGGTCGAATCCCGCCTCGTCGACGAGCACGTCGGCGATGGCCTCGTCGTAGTCGTCACCGGCGGCGCTGTAGACGAACTCGCCCACCAGGTCGCCTGTTTCGGCGATCACGATGGTGGCACTGGTCTCCGGCTGGCCTTCCTGCTGGGCCGGGAGCTGCAGGTAGGTCAGACGTTGCGCGCTGTCGGCGCCGTCCACCTCGACCTGCTCGTCGGTTTCGGGATCCTGTTGGATCTGTTGGCGCACGCCGTCGAGCAGCGTCTCGATGTCCAGCCGTTCGGCGCCCGTGCCGGCCTGTGTGGTGTCGATCGCCTGGGCGGTCAACTGCTGGGCGCCGTCTGCCGGTGTGGCCGCGACCACGCCCTGTTGGAACGCCGCTGGGTCGATCGACCAGCCATCGGGCACCGGCAGGGCCACCCCGTTGCCGCGGTACACCCCGTCCTCGATGTCGTCGTTCGGGTCCGCCACACCCGTGCCGTCCGCAGGCGCCTGACCGCCGTCGTCAGCATCGAGGTCCGGGTCCTGGGACCCATCCTCGCTCGGGGCGTCGCTCGTGGCCTGCTCGTCCGAACCCGGCTCCCCCGCGTCCTGGGCATCGCCGCACCCGGCGGCGAGTAGACCGGCCACGGCGGTCAGGGCGAGTCCCTGTCTGAAGCTTCTGCGCACATGCACTCCTTCGGTTGGTCGCCGCAACATGGAGCACGATGTTGAGAGTTCGCTGAGGGCCAGCGGCCAACCCCGGTCCACGCCTCTCCCCTCCATACCCGTTGCTCACCCGGAGGGCGCCCGTGAACGCACAGCGTGGCCATCTAGCCGGTGGTCGTCCGGCCCAGAAGTTGCCCGAGTGGCCGGGTGTGCACCGTCTGCGGCCGACGCATACTTCGTTCGCACATCGAGGACGCAACCGGACG
>JAWLFE010000082.1:0-12011 GCA_041685735.1 Nitriliruptoraceae bacterium | reverse complement strand
CGGCATCCGCTTGCCGAGCCCCGCGAAGCGCGGGATCGACTTGAGCCCGGTGCGCTGGATGATCCCTCCGGCGACCAGGAACAGCCCGCTCTTCATCAGGGCGTGGTTGAGCACGTGCAGCAGGGCACCGACCAGCGCCAGCGGGGTGGCCAGGCCGATGCCGACGCCGATGTAGCCGAGCTGGGCCACGGTGGAGTACGCCAGCAGGCGCTTGATGTCGGTCTGCCGGATCGCGAGCACCGACCCGACCACGATGCCCGCCAGGCCGAACCAGGTCAGCGCCTGGGAGACGGGCAGGCCGTCGGTGCCGAGATAGGCCGGGCCGAACACGTCGAACAGGATGCGGGTCAGAGCGTAGGCGGCTGCCTTGACCTGGACGGCCGCCAGCAGCGCTGCCACCCCGGGCGGCGAGAAGCTGTGGGCGTCCGGCAGCCAGACGTGCAGCGGGAACAGCGCCATCTTGATGGCGAGGCCGATGACGATGAGCCCCATCGCCCCGAGCACGGATGGCGAGTCCGCCAGCGGCGGAAGCACGCTCGCCATGTCCGCCATGTTCAACGTGCCCGTCGAGAAGTACAGGAAGCCGACGCCGAGCAGGTAGAGACCGGACCCGACCGTGCCGAGCAGCAGGTAGCGCAGGGCCGCCAAGGTCCCACGGTCCCCGCCGAGCGACACCAGCCCGTAGGTCGAGATCGCGTAGATCTCCAACATGACGAACAGGTGGAACAGGTCGCCCGAGAGCATGACCCCGACCAGGCCCGACAGCAGCAGCAGGACCAGCGGGTACAGCGGCACACCCCGGTGCGGACGGACGTCGAACGCCGCGTCCACCGGGTAGATGCAGATCAGCAGCCCGATGAGCGTCACGATCGTGACCATGTAGGCCGACAGGGGATCGAGGACGTACTCGATGCCGATCGGCGGCGGCCAGCCGCCCAGCTCGTGGGTGACGGGCCCGTCACGCACGACCGTCACCAGCCCGGCGACGCTCGCCACCAGCGCCAACGAGGTGGACACCACGGCCAGGGCCTGTGCGGCGCGGGCCCGCCACAGCCCGACGAGCACGGCGAGGACCGCCCCGAACAGCAGGGGCAGCAGCGGGAGCACGGCGAGTTGGCTCACCGAGTGTCTCCGTCGTCCCCGTCGTCCCCGTCGGCGGTCTGGTCCCGTGCCTGGTCGGCGAGCCGTTCGGCGATCACGGTCTCGTCGAACGTGCCGTGGACCCGGTAGATCCTGACCAGCAGGGCCAGAGCGACGCCGACGACCCCGACACCGACCACGATCGCGGTCAGGATCAGCAGGTGGGGGACGGGATCGACGTACAGGGCCGGATCGGAGCCGCGCGCGTCGATCACCGGCGCGGTGCCACCCTCCTGCAGGCTGCCCTCGATGAAGAACAGGTAGATCGCGGTGGAGAAGATCGTCAGGCCGATGACCTTCTTGACCAGGTCGGTCTTGGCCAGGACCCCGTACAGCCCGATGGCGAGCAGGACCAGGACCAGGCCGTAGACGTAGCGCGCCAGGAACAGCTCGATCATGGGCGCACCTCGGCGGTCAGCACGTCGAAGATCGTCAGCATCGCTCCGAAGACCGCCGCCCCCACGGCGATCTCGACCACGAGGATGCCGAGGTAGCGCACACGTGGCTCGGCGAGTCCTGCCACCTCGATGACGCCGTAGTCGAGGAACGCCCCACCGGCCAGCATCGATGCGAGGCCGACCAGCAGGAAGGCCAGCATCCCGAGGCTGCCGACCGTCGGCCCGAGGCTCGGCGGGAACACCCGGAACGCGATCTGCTCCGGCAACGTCAACCGCGGCAGGATCGCCCCGACCGCGATGAACACGCCGCCGGCGAAGCCGCCACCGGGGCCGTAGTGGCCGTGAGCGACGACGTAGAGGCCGAACATGATGATGAACGGGGTCAGCAGCACGCTCACGACCCGGACGACGACCGAGGGGTAGGCGCCGATCATCGGGACCCCTCCGTGTCCGCGGTGCCGCCGGCGTCTTCGGATGGCGACCCGGCGCTCGACTCCCGCCGCATGAGTACGAGCGCGGCGGCCATCGCGGCCGTCAGGATGACCAGCGTCTCCCCGAGGGTGTCCATGGACCGGTAGTCGGCCAGGAGTGCGGTCACCACGTTGGGCGTCTCCGTCTCCTCCAGCGAGTTCGCCAGGAACACCCGGCCGATACCCAGGTGTGCCGGCGCGTCGGGGTCACCCCGGTCGGGCAGCCCGGCCGAGGCGTAGAGCATCAGCCCGAGGAAGGCCACGATGAGCGGTGCGACCACGTAGCGGCGGCGCCGATCCGGTCGCGGCTCGGAACGCCGGGTCGTCGCCAGGATCGCGGCGATGAACAGCACGCCGGTCAGGCCGGCGCCGAGCGCGGCCTCGACCAGCGCCACGTCGACCGCGGAGAGCCCGGCGAACAACAGGGCGGCGAACAGGCTGTAGGCCGTCAGCAGTGCGACCGCGGTGAGCAGGTCCTTCGTCGACAACGCGAGCACCGCCGTGATGACCAGGATCACGAACAGCAGCAGATCGAGCGGGATGATCACGGTCGGAACCTCCCGAGTTCGGCGTCTGCTTGCTCCTGGTCGACGGTGGTCCAGGGCCTGGCGCCGCTGCGGTAGGCGGCGCGCAGCAGGGCGTGCACCGCCGTGGGGTTCGCGAGCAGCGAGAACAGCAGCACGAACACCAGGCGGCCCGTGGCGGTGAGCTCGAACTCGGGCCGAAGGAAGACCCCTGTGAAGACCAGGAGCAGCCCGAGGGTCTCCGACTTCGCGACCGCGTGCGCGCGGGTGTACAGGTCCGGCATCCGCAGCAGGGCGTAGGTGCTGACGGCGATGAAGAACAGCCCGGCGACGAGCAGGGCGTTGGCGGCGATGGTCATGTCGGCCCCTCCCGGTCGTCGTCAGCGGCGCGTTGGGCGGTGCCGCTCGGTGTCCGTCCCCGATCCTCGAAGTAGCGGCCGAGCGCGATCGGCAACAGGAACGCCAGCAGCGCGAAGCCGAGCGCGATGTCGAAGAAGAGGTCGGGGCGCTCCAGCGTGATGCCCAGGAGCACGAGGACCACGACGCCGTTGACCGACACCAGGGCGACCGCGACCAGTCGGTCGAACACGGTCGGTCCGGCCCACACGCGGTACAGGCCGACGGCGATCAGCAGCGTGACCGTCAGCAGGCAGGCGATCAGGAAGGGGCTCACGGCGGGTCCTCGGGTGGTGCGTCGTGGATCGGCTCCCACCGCAGCACCGGTGGCTCGTCCGCCGGCACCCCGAAGATCCGGGCGATGCGGGCCTGCGCATCCGCGCTGGCCAGGTCGTCGACGTTGGCCGGGGTGAACGCGTGCACGATGAACTCGTCGCCGTCGACGTTCAGGGTGATCGTGCCGGGTACCAGCGTGATGGACGTGGCCAGCAGGGTGCGTGCCGCCGGGCTCTGCAGCCCGGTGCGGAAGTGGACGACCCCCGGCCGTGGTGGGCGCCTCGGATCGAGCACCACCACGGCCACCCAGATCCCGCTCTGGATGATCCGCACCAGCAGCCAGCCGGCGTACCGCACCAGCGACACCAGTGAGATCGGTGGTGTGGTCCCGCGGTCACCGAGGACCTGCTCGAGCAGCGACAGACTGGACCAGGTCACTGCGGCTGCAGAGAGCACCCCGAGCGTCAGGAACAACGGGTCCAGCCGTGCCGACAGCGCCTGCCAGAAGCCCAGCAGGAGGAGGAAGAGCACCCCGGTGCGTAGCGTCCTCATGGTCGCAGACTGGCGTAGAGGAGCACGAGAGCGGCGAGGAGCACAACGGCACCCAGGACCCACGTGGCGATCAGCGGGGGAGGTGTGGGGCTCGGAGTGGCGAGGCGGGTGAGCGCGCGGACCGGTCGTGGCGGAGCGCTGACGCCCCCACCCGTGACGACCGCGTCGGCGCTCGCAGCGGCGGGGCCAGCGGCAGCTGCCGGCGGTGAGGCGAGGCGAGCCGCGGGTCGTGCCCATCGGGAGGCACGGCGCAGGTGCTCGGGCAGCTTGCGGTAGAGCCAGTCCGTGTCCACGGTGACCACGGCCTTGGCGTGGAGCTTGGGGAGCAGCAGCCAGAACGCCAGGGCGGTGAACAGCAGGATCTGTGCCGTCTCGACCACCTTGCCGAGGGTGTAGACGTCGTAGGTGACCGGGTAGGGCAGCAGGCCGTACAGCAGCTGCGGCCGGATCCCCAGCACGAGGTTGAGGGCGGCCGACAGGGCCATCGCAGCGATCATCGAGGCGGGGACACCGCCGACGTGCAACGGCGCGTCCTCGTTGCGGCGCGGCCCCAGGCCCTGCTTGCCGACCCAGGTGCCGAAGGGCAGCTTCAGGCCCGTGTGCAGGAAGGTGCCCACCGAGGCGATCTTGAGCAGCAGCACGAGCCAGGTCAGATCCCCCGCCGAGGCCGCGGCGACGACCAGCTCCTTGGAGACGAACCCGCTGAACAGCGGGAAGCTCGAGATCGACACGGCACCGACCAGGTAGAGGGCGAGCACGAGCCGCATCCGGTTCGCGATGCCACCGAGCTCGCTCATCTTGGCCCGACCGGTGGCGTAGAGCACCGCGCCGGCCCCCATCAGCAGCAGGCCCTTGTAGAGGATGTGGGCGAAGGCGTGCGCGGTGGCGCCGTTGATCGCGAGCTCCGTGCCGATCCCGACGGCCGCGACCATGTAGCCCACCTGGCTGACGATGTGGTACGCCAACAGGCGGCGGATGTCGTTCTCCAGCACGGCGTAGACCACCCCGTACAGGGCCATGACGACGCCGAGGTAGATGAGCACCTCGAAGCCGGGGAAGCCACGGGCCAGGGCGTAGACGGCGGCCTTGGTGGTGTAGGCCGAGAGGAAGACCGTCCCGGCCACCGTGGCCTCGGGGTAGGCATCGGCCAGCCAGGCGTGCAGCGGCGGCACCGCGGCCGACAGCAGGCAGGCGACCATGATCAGGTAGGCGGCGACCCCGGGTTCGAAGGTGGAGAAGGCCAGGGAGCCGGTCTGCCACACGTGGACGATGATGCCGGCGAGCAACAGCTTGCCGCCGAGGATGTGGACGAACAGGTAGCGCATCCCGGCCCGTCCGGAGCGCTCGCTCCGGCGGGCGAGGATCAGGAACGTGCTGGCGATCGCCTTGGTCTCCCAGAACAGGAAGAACGTCAGCAGGTCACCGGCGTACACCACCCCGAAGGCTGCGCCGGCATACAGCAGCGCAGCGGAGCGCTCCGGGCCGCGCTGGGTCGCGATGCCGTAGATCCCGGCGATCAGCGCGGCGATCGCGAACACCACACCGAACGGGGTGGACAGGCCATCGACCCGCAGGACCTCCAGCTGCCAGTCGAGGTAGTCCAACTGCACGCTGGTGCCGGCCTCCAGCCGCCAGATCTGCGCCAGGGCCACGGCAGGGGCCAGCACCATCACCGTGTGCCCGACGCGACGGGGCAGCAGCCGGACCAGCACGGCGGCCACGACGAAGGGCAGGACCGGGTGCAGCAGCAGGGCGCTCATCGGCGGCCTCGTGGCGTGCGGGGCCGCCCGTCTGGACGGTCGGCGTACCCGGGATGCTCCGGGTGCTCGGTGCGCTCAGGATGGTCCGGGGGCAGCAGGTCGGGTTGGAGGTCCGGAGGAACCTCCTGGGGGTAGTAGTCCTCGGGACGTTCCAGGAGCACGGTGCCCAGCCACTTCGACACGACCACGATCGCGATGCAGCCGAACAGTCCGATGGTGGCGCCGTACCCGGGGAACGGCGAGGCCCCGAGCGCCACATCGATGGCCGTGCCGAGCACGAAGAGCACCGCGATGGGCGGGATCGCACGGCGGATCACGACGCACCTCCGATGACCGTGGCAGCGACCTCGGCGGCCAGGCCGTACAGACCGGTCCAGTCGCCGAGCCCGAGAAGGACGGCGAGCGCACCCGTGATCACGATCGGGACGACCATCGTGGCCGCTGCCTCGCCATGTCCGTCGTGGGTCCCGTGGCCCGCCGCCTCGCCGTGTTCGCTGTGCGTCCCGTGGCCCTCGAGCAGCGCTGTGGTGGCACCTGCGGTGGGGGGACGCCCGACGGCGTGGGGGGCGGGGCGGTCGCCGGCATCTGCCGCGACGGGGGCGGGGGCGGGAGCTGCCGGCTCCGGGCGGAAGAAGGCTCGGTACACGATCGGGAACAGGTATCCGGCAGTGAGCAGGCCCGAGCCCACCATGATGCCGGCGAGCAGGAACTCCTCGGCCTCGAGCGCACCGGTGACGAGCGTGAACTTGCTGACGAAGCCACCGGCGGGTGGCAGCCCGGCCAGGCTGAAGGCGGCCAGGCCGAAGGCCACCATCGTGAACGGCATCCGCCGGCCGATGCCGTCCAGTTCGCTCACGTGGTCCTTGTGCGCGGCGATGTGGATGGCACCAGCGGCGAAGAACAACGTGATCTTCGCGACGCCGTGGTTGAGGATGTGCAGGAGCGAGCCCTCGAAGCCGCTGGACGACAGCAGCGAGAAACCGAGCACGATGTAGGCGAGGTGGGCGATGGTCGAGTACGCCAGCCGGCGCTTGAGGTGGTCCTGGCGCAGCGCGTTGACCGAAGCGGCGACGATCGTGATCGCCGCGACCCAGCCGAGGACCTGCTGGACGTCCACTGTGTCCAGCGCTTCCGGTCCCAGCACGAACCCGAGGAACCGGCCGACCGCGAACACCCCGCCCTTGACCACCGCGACGGCGTGCAGGAGCGCCGACACGGGCGTGGGCGCCACCATCGCGCCGGGCAGCCAGGGGTGCAGGGGCATCAGCCCGGCCTTCGTGCCGAAGCCGATCGCGAACAGCACGAACACCACGATCGTCAGCGTCGTGGACAGCTGGTCCCCGACGAAGCCGCCGGGTTCGAAGGCGAGCTGTCCGGTCACGGCGTAGACGATCACCACGGCCAACAGCACCGCGGCTCCGCCGCTGAGCAGGTAGCCCAGGTAGGTGCGGCCTGCCGCGATCGCCTTGGCGTCGCCCTTGTGGGTCACCAGTGGGTAGGTCGTGATCGTCAGCAGCTCGTAGGCGATGAAGAAGGTCAGCAGGTCGCCCGCGAAGGCGACCGCGAAGGCCGTGGACAGGCACAGGCTGTAGAAGGCGTAGAAGCGGGTCTGGTTGCTGGCGCCATCCCCACGGAGGTAGCCGATGGCGTAGCTGCCGGCCAACACCCACAGGAACGAGGCCAGGACCGCGAAGATCATCCCCATGCCGTCGGCGGTGAGGGTCACCTCGACGCCGGGGACGAGTTCGCCCAGCGTGGTGGTCAGCACCTCCCCGGCCAGGACGGCGGGCACGATGGCCGCCACCGCGCCGAAGGTGGCGGTGGCACCGATGACCAGGCTCGCGTCCCGGACAGCGGGCAGGCGCCGGGCCGAGATGATCACCAGGGCGGTGACCACCGGGAGCACGACCACGAGCAACGGGAGCAGGGAGTGACGGGTGCCCATCGACCTCCTGACCGGCCAGCGGCGGCTGCTGTGCCTCCAAGGGCTGCTGGAAGCTACCCGACCGATGACCCCTCGTCCCGCCGGTGAGCCGGCGAGGAGCACCCTGCGGACGGCCCCACGGCCGGTGCGGTGCGGTGGTGGGTCACGTGGGCTGTGGGGGCTCCCCGTCGGTGGTCGGGGGGACCGGCCCGTCGGTGGTCGGAGGGGTTGACCCGTCGGTGGTGCCGGGGGACTCCCGGTCGGCGGTCGGGGGGACCGTCCCGTCGGTGGTGCCGGGGGGCTCCGCGTGCCCCTGCGCCCGGGCCTCGTCGGCCCTCCGGGCGTACGCCGCCTGGTGCTCGTGCTGAAGGGCCAGATCGTCGAGGTGGGTGATGGGGGCGAGCGGGGCACCGGAGCGGTACGCCGCTCGGCCCATGACGTGCCCGGAGATGGGCGCGGTGATGAACTGCAGGACCGCCGCCAGGCCGAGCTTGACACCGGCCTCCCACGTCCCGATCCACAGGCCCGCGCCGAGCAGCAGGAACGCGATCCCGAGACCGGCGGCCTTGGTGGCGGCGTTGGCGCGGGTGAACACGTCCGGGAAGCGCAGGATGCCGACGCCGGCGAGCAGCGTGAGGGTCGCGCCGACCAGCAGGAAGACGGAGGCCGCGATCGTCATCGGCGCTGCCTGCCGACCAGGGCGGCCAGCGCCACCGTCGCCAGGAACCCGAGCAGCGTCCCGACCAGCGCGACGTCGACGAACTGCCCTCGTCCCGTCACCGCCGCGATGACCGCGAGGATGCCGATGAGGACGTAGAGGCCGACATCGGCCGCCACCGCCCGGTCCGCCACGGTCGGCCCGATCGCGGCACGCAGCAGGGCCAACCCGAAGGCCACCGCCAGCAGGATCGATGCCGCCACGAACACCATCATCGCATCGCTCCCACGATGACGTCCTCCAGCACCTTGATCGAGGCGCGGAAGCTCTCGCGGTCGTCGACGTAGAGCGAGTGGACGTAGAGATCGCCGGAGATCTCGTCGACCTCGAGGGTCAGCGTGCCCGGCGTCATCGTGATCGTGTTGGCCAGCACCATCCGTTCCCAGGGGGTGCGGGTCCGAGTCGGGACGCGGATGATCGCCGGTCGCAGGGTCAGGCCCGGGGTCGCGACCTCCCAGGCGACCCGTGCGTTGGCGATCAGGAGCTCGCGCAGGAAGACGAGCAGGAACCGCAGGATGCGCAGCGGTTGGGTCAGTCGTCGCATCATGGCTCGAGCACCGCCTCGATGTAGGTCGCCGGCTCGTGCAGCGAGAGCGCCGCGGGCTCCGCGAGACCGACCAGCCATCCACCCCCGACCCCGAGGACGACGGTGGCGGCGGCGACCAGCAGCGCCGGTCCGCACATCGCGAGCAGCCGTCCTCGGCGCAGCGGGGCGGGGTGCTGGCCGGCGGCTGGTTGGTCGTCGCCGGCGCCACCCGCCGGGACCGGGAGCGCGAACCGGGCCGCTGCGACCTCGTGGCGGACGCGCTCGCTGGGTTCGCCCCAGAAGACCCCGTTCCAGATCTTGACCATCGACAGCAGGGTGAACAGGCTCACCACGACGGCCACGTCACCGGCCAGCAACGCGCCGGCGTCGAAGGCGGCCAGCACCAGCAGGAACTTGCCCACGAACCCGGAACTCGGCGGCAGGCCCGCCAGCGCGAGCGCCGGGAACAGGAACGCCATCGCGACCACCGGACGGGTGCGCAGCATCCCGCCGAGCTCCGCGAGCTTGCCGGTGCCGGTGAGGGTCTCCACCGTGCCGCCAGCGATGAACAGCGCCCCTTTCACGAAGATGTACTGGACCAGGTAGACGATGCCGGCGGTGGTCCCCGCGACCGTCCAGATGCCCAGCGGCAGGATCAGGTAGCCCACCTGGCTGACCATGTGGAAGGACAGGATGCCGCGGACGTCACCGCGCCCGACCGCACCGAGCACCCCGATCACCATCGTCGCCACCGCGATCAGCAGCCACCACGGCTGGACCTGCGGAGCGCCGTCCATCACGACGCTGGTGAGCCGGTAGAGCACGACCACCCCGGCCTTGGTGAGCAGCCCGGAGAAGAGCGCGGTCACGGCCGGTCCGGCATGGACGTAGGCGCGCGGGAGCCAGCCGTGCAGCGGCACCAGGCTGGCCTTCACCCCGGCGGCCAGCATGACCAGGCCGACGCCGATCGTCGCGGTGGGTGCCCGGGCCGGCAACGCCGCGAGCTCACCCAGGTTCACGGTCCCGACCGTGGCGTAGGTGAGTCCGACCCCGAACAGGAACACCGTCGAGGCCAGCAGGTTCACGGTCACGTACACGGCGCCCGCCCGGACCTGCTCGCGCCCGCCACGCAGGGTCAGCAGCAGGTAGGAGGCCATCAGCATGACCTCGAAGGCGACGAACAGGTTGAACAGATCGGCGGTCAGGAACGCCGCGGACACGCCGCCGATCAGGACCGCGACGGCCGGATGGAACAGGTCGTGGTCGTCCTCGCCGCGGGCGATCGCGAAGGTGACGGCGAGCAGGGCCATACCGGCAGCCACCGTCACCATCAGCGCCGTGAAACGGTCAGCCGCGAACACGATCGCGAGCCCGTCCGGCCAGTTGCCGACGGCGGTCGCGACCGTCGCGCCGTCGGTGGCCAGGATCAGGCTCACACCCGCGACCAGGCTGTCGAGCAGGACCAGCACCGTGATGATCCGCTGCGTGGGGCGGTGGTGACGCAGCCACATCGAGAACCCCGCCGCCAGGAGCGGCACGCCCAGCGGCGCGACGAGGGCCAGGGTGATCATGGCTCCTCCTCGTCGGGCGCCGGTGCCGCCTCGATGTCATCGTGCCCGAGCACGTCACGACCCCTGAACGCCAGCGTGAGCAGGAAGGCGGTGATGGCGAAGGAGATCACGATCGCCGTCAGCGCGAAGGCCTGGGGGAGCGGATCGGCCATCTCGGCGGTCGGCCCGTCCGTGCCGATGAAGGGGATCTGCCGCGTGCCGAGGCCACCGGCCGTCAGCAGCAGCGTGGTCGCGGCGTGACCGAGCAGGACGAACCCCAGGGCGACGCGCACCAGCCCGCGCTGCAGGATCAGGTAGGTGCCGCCGGCGGCGAGGATCCCGACGATGAGGGCAGGGATCATCGTGGCGCCCCCGCGTCGGAGGAGGCGCGGTGCTCCGGCGGGCGTCCGACCCGGGCAGCGACCTCGTCGGGGTGCGGGGCGTCACGCGGGGCCTCGGGCTCCTCGGGGAAGCCCTGCCCCAGGTGCCGGATGATCGCCACGACGATGCCGATGACGATGAGGTAGACGCCGACGTCGAAGATCAGCGACGCGGCGACCTCGCCGTAGAACGGGATCGACAGCTTGCCGCCGGGTAGGTAGCCGCCGGTCAGCGCCAGACCGACGAGCCCGTACCCGCTGGCGATCACGATCCCGGACCCGACCAGCGGCATCGTGCGCAGCAGGCGGCTCTGCCAGATGCGTTCGTGGCCGCGGGCGAAGTACAGCAGGACGACCGCGGCGCCGGCGGCGAGCCCGCCGATGAAGCCGCCGCCGACCGCGTCGTGCCCCCGCCACAGCAGCCACAGCGATGCCGCGAACATCACCGGCGCCAGCAGCAGGTTGCCCGTGTGCAGCACGGCGCTGTCGATGACGCCGCTGCCGGCCCACCGCCGGACGTGCTCGTCCACGTCGGCCTCGTCGATCTCAGCCGGCGGCGGCACCGGCCGGTACGAGGAGAAGCGCACCAGGCCGACGATCGCGGTCGCCGCGACGGCCAGCACCGTGATCTCACCGAGGGTGTCCAGGGCTCGGAAGTCGACCAGGATGGTGTTGACGACGTTGTCCCCGCCGGTCAGCGACGGGCCCCGCTCCAGCAGCGTCGTGCCGATCTCCGAACGTTCGCGTCGTCCCGCCAGCAGGTAGGTCACGGTGGCCATGGCCGTGCCCACGGTCACCGCCAGCGCGATCGCGCCGACCTGGCGCGGACGACCACCCCGCGAGAAGGAGATCGGCAGGCGGCGGAAGACGACCACCACCAGTGCCACGGTCAGCGTCTCCACCAACAGCTGTGTCAGGGCGAGGTCGGGCGCTCCGAGCTGGGCGAACCAGACGGCGACGAGGAAACCGGTCAGGCCAAGGGTGGCGATGGCGCCCAGACGGGTGCGTGCGGTCACGACCCCGACGACGGCGGAGGCGATCAGCGCGATCGTGAGCCAGTCGCCGAGCCGCGTCGCAGGACCGGGCGCGAGCTGCGCCGGCAGGGTGGCGATCGTGAGGGTGGCGCCGAGCAGGACGGCGACCGCCAGCACCGGTGCGAGGTGGACGCTGAGCCGGCTGCTGGCAGCCGGGCGGCCGATCGTGGCACCGAGGGACAGCGTCGCGGCGTAGAGGCGGTCGTAGGCCCCGGCTCCGGACGGGCCGGTCGTGCGCGCCTGGAACCGCTCGACCTCTCGGGCACGCCACACCAGCAGCGCGCCGGTGCCGATCACGACCGCGGACAGCGCCAGGGGGAGGGTCAGGCCGTGCCACAGCGCCAGGTGCAGGTCGTAGAGCAC
>JAWLFE010000025.1:0-43342 GCA_041685735.1 Nitriliruptoraceae bacterium | reverse complement strand
GCCGACGACGAGGCGATGACCGCCACCCTGCTTCCCCTCGACGGCGGCCTGGTCATCGCGACGCGGGGCGAGGATCTCCCGACCGACGGGGTCAGCTGAGGAAGACCGACGGGCTAGCTGAAGAACCGCACCTTGGCCGCGAACTCGACCGCGGGTGCGAGGATGACCGCGAGGTAGAACATCCCCGTCGACGCCTGGATCGACCGACCGCCCTCGCGTGCGAGCTTGACGTTGAAGCCGGCGATGAGGGCCACCAACGCGAGGACTCCAAGTCCCAGGATCACCGTCATGGAGCCGATCCGCAGGATCGGGGCGAACATCAGGATGCACTGCTCGAACTCCGGCCCGGTCAGCGCACCGCAGGGGGCGGGGTTGCGCACGCTCAACAGCACCGACCCCAGCCCGGCACCGATCGCAGCGACGTTCGTCCACGCCACCCAGACCATGTAGCGGTTCGAGAGCCGGCGCTCCACCAGGTACCAGTGCCCGAGGATCATCCCGACCCAGATGGCACCGAGCAACGTCGCCCCGAGCAGGAGCTCGACGATCCCCTGGGCGACGCCGCCCGCGCCACCCTGCGCCGCCCGGATCATCGCGATGGGCACGAAGGCGGCGACGCCGGCCGCGGTGGCCAGGACCCCGAGGACGCGCGCGATCACCGGCGGGAGTTTGACGATGAGCGCCACGGTGGCCAGGGCGGTCACGATGGCCAGGGCCAGCAACAGCCACAGCGTCAGGTCGCCGGATGCGGCCTGGTCGGTGCCCTCCAGGGACCGGACCGGGTTGCGCATCGATCCCCAGGCTCCCCAGGCCAGCAGCGCGATCGTCGATCCGGTCAGGATCTCGTAGCCGTGGCGCACCTTGCCCCAGGTCGGCGCGAGCCACAGCAGGACCGATCCACCGGTGGCGGTCATGGCCAGGACCAACCCGAGCACGGCAGCAGGCGCGATCACACGGACTCCTCGAGGTGGCTGCCCGCGTCACGGAGCGGTGGCGGGCACCGGGACGGCACTCGCCCATACCGGTGGGAAACGGGACGTCATCGACCAGCGTCGGCCGACACGTCGCGCAGGGTGCCACTTCGATGACCTGGAAGCCCACTTCGGGTCCCTGCCGATGCCCAGGATCGCGATCCCAGCAGCGTGGGTCCACGGCCGGGTCGGCCGCGGAGCCCCCCATCGTGGCCATCCGGGCGTCGATGCCGCCCAGCTCGGTCGGACCAGCCAGGGTCGCCCGCCTCGCAGATCGCCGTCGGTCCGTGCCGGTGGCAGGTTGCAGGATCCGGTCCTGCCGGCTCGCTATGCTGGAAGATCGCGTGTTCGACGACCGTCAGCGACGAGGTGACCGACGATGGGCCGGTGTGATCCAGGGTTGAAGTCCACCCATGACCTCCAGGTCAGGGACGAGCACACCGCATCGGCGCTCGGGTCCGGTGATGTCCCCGTCCTCGGCACGCCCGCACTGCTGATGCTGGCGGAACGTGCCTGTGTCGCGGCGATCGCCGAGGACCTCCCGACGGGCGAGACCAGCGTCGGGACCTGGGCCGAGGTGGAACACCTGCGGGCCACCGCGGTCGGGAGCACCGTGTGCGCCCGCGCGACGCTGATCGGTCACCACGGACGGCGCTTGGAGTTCAACGTGAGCGTCGAGGAGTCCGGCGAGACGATCGCACGCGTCCGCCACCGGCGGGTGCTGGTGGACCGGGAACGGTTCCTCCAGAAGCTGACCGCCGCGCAGACCGCCTGACTCAGCCCCCGTAGGCCGCGGTCGACTCGCGCCGGAACGTGCGGTCGAGCAGCACGTTGACGACGGCCGGCACACCACTCTGCTGGGCACGGTCGAGTGCGGGGCCGATGTCCTGCGGGCGCTCGACGCGCTCGCCGTACCCGCCGAGCGCCTGGACCATGCCCTCGTAGGAGGTGGCCTGGGACAGGTCCTGGGCGACCATGCCCTCCGCGCCGTAGACCCGCTCGTGGAACGCCTTCATCTCCCCCCAGGCGCCATCGTTGCCGATCACACCCACGAACGGCAGCCCCTGGCGGACCGCGGACTCGTACTCCATGCCGTTGAGCCCGAATGACCCGTCCCCGTAGACGACCAGGACCGGCTTGTCCGGATGCACGTGTCGTGCCGCCAGCGCGAACGGCGCGCCCACACCGAGGCAGCCGAAGGGTCCGGGATCCATCCAGTGGCCGGGGTGCTCGACCCGCACCTGCCCGGCCGTGTGGGCGACGATGTCGCCCCCGTCGCCGATGACGATCGCCTCCGGGTCGACCCACCTGGCGACCTCCCGGGCGAACCGCAGCGGATGCACGGGTGTCGCGTCGGAGCGAGAGGCGTCGTCCCGCGCCGCGACCCGACGCGACTCCTCGGCCCGCAGCTCCTCCAGCCACGGTGTCGCCGTGGCGCGACCGAGCTTCCCTTCATGCGCCAGGAGCGCGGTGAGGAACGACCGGACGTCGCTGACGATCCCGAGCTCCACGGCACGGTTGTGGCCGATGCGGTCCGCCTCCGGATCGACGTGGATGACCTTCACGTCATCGCGGTAGGCGGGGGGCCGGCCGTAGCCGAGCCGGAAATCGAAGTCGACGCCGAGTGCCAGGACGACGTCGGCCTGGCGCAGCGCGTGCTTGCGGGTCAGGCCGAACAGGTGGGGATGCGCCGACGGCAGGATCCCCCGCGACATGCCGTTGACGTAGACGGGCAGCTGCGCGACGGACGCCAGGTGGTCCAGTTCCTCCCACCCCCGCGCCCAGTAGGTGCCGGAACCGGACACCACGACCGGGTGTTCGGCGGTGGCCAGCAGGTCGGCCGCCCGTGCGACCGCGTCCGGGTCCGCCCCCGCGGGGGTGGTCGCCCGTGGGCCGGTCGCCACGACCTGATCCTCGTCGACCGAGCTCATCAACACGTCCATCGGCAGGTCGACGTAGGCCGGGCCCATCCGTGGTGCGAGCGCGTCGCGGAACGCGTAGCCCAGCACCTCACGCAGCCGGCGCGTCTCCAGGGCGGTGTCAGCGCGCTTGGTCACGGGCGACAGGAGCTCGATCTGGGGTGCGTCCTGCAGCGCCCCCATGCCGTCCAGCGCCAGCGGGTTGCGGCCGCCGAGCAGCACCATCGGCGCGTTGGCATAGAACGCGTTGGTCACGCCCGTGATCGCATCGGTGACGCCCGGACCGGCGGTCACGGCCGCGACGCCGGGCCGGTGCGTCAGGCGGGCGTAGGCGTCCGCGGCATGTGCCGCGGCCTGCTCGTGGCGCACGTCGATGACCCGGATGCCGAGGTCCCGGCACCCGTCGTAGATCGCGCTGATGTGCCCGCCCGTGAGCGTGAACACCACGTCGACGCCCTCGTCGCGGAGCGACGCGGCGACCAGTTGTCCCCCGTGCCGTTGCTCTCCCATGCTCCGACCCTTTCGACGTCTCCCGACGGCCCTTCGACGTCTCCCGACGGCGCAGGGCGGCCGATCGCTCAGCCGGCACCCTGCAGCCAGGCCAGCAGCGTACGGACGGGCACGCCCGTCGCACCCTTGGCGACCTCGTTGTGGGCCTCCTTGGCCCACGCGGTCCCGGCGATGTCCAGGTGCGCCCAGGGGATGCTCTCCCCCACGAAGGCGTGGAGGAACAGCGCGGCGAAGATCGTCCCGGCCTCACGTCCACCCGAGTTCTTGAGGTCCGCGATCGTCCCTTCGATCCGGTCGCCGTACTCGTCGGAGCCCAACGGCAGCCGCCAGGAGGGCTCGCCAGCGGCCGTGCCGGCGGCGAGCAGCGAGGTCGCGAGGTCGTCGTCGGACGCCAGCAGGACGCTGATCCGATCGCCGAGCGCGACCACGGCCGCGCCGGTGAGTGTGGCCACGTCGACGATCGCGTCGGGCGCGAGTTCGGAGGCGTGCACGAGCGCGTCGCCGAGGACCAGGCGGCCCTCCGCGTCGGTGTTGATGACCTCGACGGTGGTCCCGCCCTTCATCGTCAGGACGTCGCTGACGCGGGTCGCGGTCCCGGAGGGCATGTTCTCGGCCAGCGCGACCAGCACCGTGATGCGCACCGGCAGACCCAGGCGCACGGCACCCTGCAGCGCCGCCACGACCGTGGCCGCCCCGGCCATGTCGGTCTTCATGGTCTCCATCGATGCGGAGGGCTTGAGCGAGATCCCGCCGGTGTCGAACGTGATGCCCTTGCCGACCAGGACGATGTGACGGTCGGCGCCCTCGGGCGTGTAGGAGAGCTCGACCAGGCGGGGTGGTTCGCTGGAGCCCTGCCCGACCCCGAGGATGCCGCCGTAGCCCCCGGCGGCGAGTTCCTGCTCATCGAGGACCCGGGCGGTGACCGGGAGGTCGTCGAACGCCGCCACGAGTCGGTCGGCGAGCGCGGGCGGCCGCTTGTCCTGCGGCGGCGTGTTGACCAGGTCCCGCGCCAGGCAGGCGGACCCCGCGGTGATCGCCCCCACCTCGACGCCGCTGCGGACCTCCGAGACATCGGCGTCCGACGCGTGGATGGTGACCGACTCGAGCTCGAAGGGCGGTGCGTCCGACCGGTAGGTGGCGTACCGGTAGCTGCCGAGCAGCAGCCCCTCGGACA
Source organism: Nitriliruptoraceae bacterium (assembly GCA_041685735.1). Taxonomy (GTDB): domain Bacteria; phylum Actinomycetota; class Nitriliruptoria; order Nitriliruptorales; family Nitriliruptoraceae; genus CSSed11-175R1. The sequence continues at coordinate 38,768 of JAWLFE010000025.1, read as the reverse complement.
GGGCCTGGGCCGCGTCAGCGGGCGCCAGGCCGTCGATCGCCGCGTGGAGGCTCGTCGCGACGCTCGTCACCCGTTCGGCGGCAGCGGCGATCGCCGCCCCGGCTCGGCGCAGCTGGGTCAGACCGGCCGGCTCACGGGGACCGAGGCCGACGATCAGGATCGTCGTGCAGGGGATGCCGCCACGGGTCGGGATGCGCGTGACCGAACCCGCCGACCCGTCGAAACGCAGGGCCGCGAGCTCCGCGGCCAGGTCGATGCCGGCCGCCTCGCCGACGACCTGGCCAGCTGCCCCGAGCTCAGCCGGGTCGTCCCGCTCACCGGAGGCGGGCGCGTACGCCGCGACGGCGAGCAGGTCGGCGTCGGTGGCGATCAGCGGATCGGTGACGGTCTCGATGGTGGGCACGAAGCATCTCCGCGGGACGGGGCCGGTGGGCGGCCACCTCGGTGGCCTGGCCGCCGAGACTAACCGCCGTGCGTCACCGCGGGCACCGACGGGCAGCCACGGTGGACCGGGCAACGAGGACCGGGGCGTCGCCCGGTCACGACTACCGTGTCACCCATGAGCGATCCGAGCCCCCCACCCGATCGACCACGGCCAGATGACACGCCTGCCGAGGCGCCATCACCGGAGCAAGCCCTGCCGACGGACCCGTCCCTGTTGGGCGTGCGCCCCGTGGACCTCCGGGACTACGTGTCCTTCTCCCAGGACGCCGCCCGCCGCGTCCGCGTGTTCGGCACCGGACAGCTCGCCCTCGACCTGTGGTGCATCGAACCGCAGCAGGCCACCCCGGTCCTCCACTACGAGGAGCAGGAGGTCACCTACACGGTGATCGGCGGCCGGTCCTGGTTCGTCACCGACGCCGGCGAGGTCGGCCTCGACCCCATGGGCGCGATGGTCGTGGCACCGGGCGTGGTGCACGGCATCGACAACCGGGCGGCCGACCCGCTGATCGTGGTCGCGGTCTCCTCGCCCCCGTCAGACGATCCCGAGGATGTACCGGTCGAGCCGACCGCGGCTGCGATCCGCCACGAACGTGACCGCCCGAACCGGTTGCGTCGCGTCGCGGAGCGGGTGCTCGGCACGGGCCGGGCCGAACACGCGGGCGGCTGAGCTCCGGCGGCCTCCCAGGTTGTGCTGGCGGAGCTCACCGACCAGACTGCGCGCATGCGACCAGGACCGGCACGGGGCACGACCGTCACGACGGAGATCGTCGTGGGCCCCGACATGTCCGCCCGCATCGACGGACGCGAGATCCATGCGGTCTACGGCACCGGTGCCCTGGTCGCGGACATCGAACGCGTGTGCCGCGGGATCCTGGAGCCCCACCTCGAGGACGGTGAGGAAGCGGTCGGTGCCCGGCTGGAGATCCTGCACCGTTCCCCGGTCCCGATCGGCGAGACCATCGCGCTCACCGCGACCGTCGCCACGGTCGGGCCCCTGTCCCTGGTCTGCGAGATCCTGGTCCGGCACGGCGGCTCGAACGTCGTCCGTGGCTCATTCGAGCAGCGACTCGTCCGACACGACGAGTTCCTCGCCGAGGCGGCTGCGCGACGGACCGCTCCCACGGTCTGACGCGGCGCTCGGCAGTCGGACCTCGAAGCAGGCACCCGGCTCGGCCGGCTCGTGGCGCAGCGTGCCGCCGTTGAGATCGACCAGTTCGCGCACGATCGCCAGGCCGAGGCCCGTGCCGGAGCTGCGACGTGCGTCGCGGCCGCGCGCGAAGCGGACGTACAGATCGTCCAGGGCGGGCTGCGCGACGCCCGGGCCGTGATCACGGACCCGGATCACGACCTGATCGGGGTCATCGGCCGCGTGTATCGCGGTGATCTCGATCGGCGGCGCACCGTGCCGGCTGGCGTTGTCGAGCAGGTTGACCAGCATCCGCTCCAGGTGCCGTGGATCGACCTCGGCGGCCAGTCCCGGGGCCACCTCGACCGACACGTCCGCGGCCGCGAGTCCGACGAGCTCCGTCGCAACCCCCGGCAGGAACTCGTCGAGGACGACCGGCTCCGGTAGGCAGGATGCGGCGCCGGCGTCGATGCTGGCGAGGGTCAGCAGATCCTCGACGAGCAGGGACAGCCGCCGGACGTTGCGGTCGATCGGCTCGAGCAGCAGCTCCGTGCGTTGCTCGGGCTCGGCCCGTCGCAGGAGCTCGGCGAAGCCCGTGATGACGGTCAGCGGCGTGCGCAGCTCGTGCGACACCGACGCCAGGAACTCATCCTTCGACCGGTTCGCCGCCTCCAGTTCCTCATTGACCCGGGCGAGCTCCCGGGTGCGCTCGGCCGCGAGGTCGATCGCGTACCGCTCGCGGGTCGCGGCACCGTGCACCAGCAGGCCGAGCAGGATCGCCGCGATCACACCCCCGATGCCGAGGTAGGTCGACCCACGCTGCGGGAACGGCAGCGCGAAGGTGGCGGGTGCCAGGACCTGGACCTCCCAGATCCGCCCCGCGAGCTCGAGGTCCCGAACCGACGACATCCCGGTGGTGTGACTCGAGCTGTTGGTCTCCGCGAGGGTCGTGAACAGCTCGCTGTCGGGGTCGTCGAGCCGCACCCGGACGTCACCGGCGAACGGCGCCAGCGCGTCCAGGAACGCCTGTCCGGCGATGACCATCCCGATCGTGGCCGGTCGATCGGTGCCGGGCACCGTGGTCGGGATGTGCAGCACCGCGCCGGGTTCGTCGTCCGCGAGCTGCACGATCCGGGTGGCCGCCGACAACCTCGGCGCGCCGGTCGTGAGCGCCAGGTCGTGGGCCGCGAACGAATCCTCGAGCCGGTTGAGATCGATGCCCAGCGCTTCCTCGTTGGTCTCGATCGGATGGATGAACGTCAGCAGCCGGACCATCGACTCACCGGCGTCCGGCTGGGGATCGAAGGGCCCGAGGGCCTGGCGCGCGGTGACGCGTGCAGCCACCTCGTCACGTTCGAGGACCTCGATGAAGGCGATCCCGAGGAGCGCCGGGTACTGCTCCGGGACCCCCAGCGCGTCGAGCGAGGCGGCATAGGCGTCCGGTTCGATCCCGCCGGTCTCCTGGAGCACGGTGTCCACGGCCACGCCCAGGTCGACGACGCGCAGCAGTTCCCGCTCGATGGTGGTGGCGACCGTCGATGCCGCGCTCTCGAGTCGTGCCCGGTCGTCACGGACCTCGGCGCCACGCACCAGCACAGTGGCCACCAGGGTCAGCAACAGCCCACCCACCACCGTGACCACCACGATGCGACGATCGGTACCCACGGCCATCTCCGTATCCGACCGAGCGCCGCATCACGGGCGATGGCTGGTCGGCAGACCGAGCATACGCCCGAGGTGGCCTGTCCGAGGTGCTCGCTGACGATCGGGGCGGCATCCGCGGCCATCTGTGACGCTTTCCTTGACCATCCAGCCATCGACGGTCACACTTCGGAGGTCGGTCGCCGACCGTCAGCGAGCCAGAGGACACGCGCATGGGTGACGACGATGGGTGATGACACGCGCGCTGCGGACACGGCCACGAGTGGCCCCGTCGGCTCGGCCAGATCGCTGCTCCTGACGCTGTGGGGCGACGTGGTCGCCCCGTCCGGGGGGCGTGCCTGGTTGGGCGCGGTGACCGACGCCATGCGCGCGCTCGGCGTCGCCCCGGATGCCACGCGGCAGGCGCTGCGCCGGCTGGTCGCCCAGGGCCTGCTCGCCGCGGACCGTCAGGGACGCCTCGCGGCGTACCACGCGACCCCGGTCGCCATGCGTCGCCTAGAGGATGCTGCCGATCGCATCTACCTGCGCCGCCCCCTGGCGTGGGACGGCCGCTGGCGCATGCTGCGCCTGACGCCGGCCGTCGGCGACGCCGCCGCCCGTGCCGCGCTGCGCCGGGAGCTGTCGTGGCTCGGGTACGGGCAGCTCTCCGCCGAGCTCTGGATCTGCCCCTGGGACCTCGGGGCCCGTCGTGACACGGCCCTGGCCAAGCACGATGCGACGGGCCACGTCGAGGCCTACACGGCGGCGCTCGAGGGCGATGACCGGGATCTGGCGGCCACGGCCTACGAACTCGACGAACTGGCGGCCGGCCACCGCGCCTTCCTCGACACCTACGACGCCCACCCGCCGCAGCCGCCGGACGACCGGGCGGCGTTCGTCGCACGGCTGGAACTGGTCCACCGGTGGCGGCGGTTCCTGTTCCTGGATCCGGGCCTGCCCGCGGAGCTCCTGCCCTCCACCTGGCTCGGCGAACGTGCCGCGTCCGCCTTCCTGGCCCACTACCGGGCGACCGAGGCGGGCGGTTGGGCGTTCTGGGACACCCTGGCCCGAGCCGCCGACCCCGACGGGCACGCGCCGCGCCACCCCGTGTCCAACCTCGATGGGCCGGCGCTGGTGGCCGACCGAGGGCCGCGCGTGGCCGCTGCGCCGGGAGAGGCGCCCAGCGACGCGGCGGACGACCTGACCAGCGAGGCGTCCGCCGGCGTGGCCACCGCCTCCAGGCAGGTGGGCGCTGCCCGCAACCGCACCGGCACGGCAGCCGCCGACGATCCGGGACGCACGGAGGAGTTCCTCACCCGGATCCACGGCGGCCACAAGGTCGAGCCCGCCGACTGGATGCCCTCCACCTACCGGGACCTCAACGTCCGCTTCATCGAGATGCACGCCAACTCGGAGATCATGGGCGCGCTGCCGGAGCGGGAGTGGATCGCCCGGGCGCCGACGCTCCTGCGCAAACGATCGCTGGCGGCCAAGGTCCAGGACGAGGTCGGGCACGCGCACCTGATCTACCGCGTCGCGGAGTCGCTCGGTCGCCCGCGTGCTGCGATGTACGAGGACCTGATCGCCGGACGTGGGAAGTTCCACAACGTGTTCCACTACCCCACCCGCTCGTGGGGCGACGTCGCCTGCATCGGGTTCCTGGTGGACGGGGCGGCGATCGTGACCCAGCGGGCGCTGCTGGAGACCTCCTACGCGCCGTACGTGCGGGTGATGCGACGGGTCGTCGCCGAGGAGTCGCTGCACTACCGCCACGGCGAGGACATCATGCTGGCCCTGGCCAGCGGCACCGACGCGCAGTTCGAGATGCTGCAGGAAGCCGTCAACCGCTGGTGGGAACCGGTCATGCACTTCTTCGGGACCAACGTGCCGGCCGAGGACGACCCGATGATCCACTGGGGGGTCAAGACACGCACGAACGAGCAGTCGCGCCAGGACTGGATCGGGCAGTACGTCCCGAAGCTGTGGGACATGGGCATCGAGACGCCCGACCCGGCCCTGGCCTACGACCCGGGAAGCAAGACCTGGACCTACACCGAACCCGACTGGGACCGACTCCGGCAGATCGTCAAGGGCGAGCCGACCGAGGCCACCGCGACCCGTCTGTACTGGCGCCAGGTGCTGCACCGCAACCATGACTGGGTGCACCGCATCATCACCGGTGACCACGTTCCCGTCGCCGCCTGACCACCCGACCGCCTCCCACCGGCTGAGGAGCCACCGTGCCAACCTATGAGGTCTTCGGCCGCCGCAAGTGGGACGCGCCGATGGAACACGTCGGCAACCTGCACGCCGCCGACCACCGGACCGCGTTGCTGATCGCCCGCGAGACCCACTTCCGCCACCAGGAGGGGGTCGACTACGCGGTGGTGCGCAGCGACCACCTCCACCGGCTGGAGGACCCGTCGCTGCTGGAGCGGCGCACCGACATCACCTACCGCCTGCAGACCGGCTACTCGGGGTTCCGGGAGAAGCGCGAGGCCGCCCGGGCGGCCGCCGATGCACGGGGTCGCGGCGCCCTGCGTGACCGACCGGTCCCCGGCAGCGCCACGAAGGGCACCGCATGACGCTGTCCACCGCGCCCCTGCCCGACCCGACCACCCCGCGGGCCCAGGTCCTGCTGGCCGTCGCCGACGACGCACTGGTCAGCGGGCACCGGGCGTCGCACTGGACGGGGGTCGCGCCCTCCCTGGAGGAGGACCTCGCGTTCTCCACGATCGCCCAGGACGGCATCAACCACGCCGATCTGTGGTTCCAGGTCCTGCTCGGGATCGCTGGCGACGGGCACGACCACCTCGCACGCGCCCAGGTCGATGCCCTGGGACTCGGCCGCCCGGCGACCGGGTACCGGCACGCGGTGCTGTGTGAACGGCAACCGCGGGACTTCGCGTTCACGATGGCGCGCCACTGGGCCTACGAGCACCTCGACGCGCTGCGCCTGGAGGCGTTGACCGGCTCTGAGGATCCGGACATCGCCGCGGTGGCCCGCCGGCTCCGCCACGAGGCCCGCTACCACCTGGAGCACGCGGATCACTGGTTCGCCCGCCTGAGCGCGACACCCGGCGACGACGCGCACCGACGGTTCGGCGACGCGCTGGCGGTGGTGCTTCCCGAGGCGCTGGGCCTGTTCGAACCCGTCGACACCGAAGCCGCCGCGGTCACCTCGGGACTGTTCCCGGGCGGCCACGTCGGCCTGCACGCGCCATGGCTCGCCGTCATCGGCCCGTCCCTGCGGGCGGCCGGGTACGACGCGCTGGTCCCCTCCGCGCAGGACCGGGTCCCCGCCGCGGCGGCCGGTGGGCGCCGCGGGCAGCACACGCACGACTTCACCGACGACGTCTGGCCGGAGATGACCGCGCTGTACCGCGCCCACCCCGGGGCCCGGTGGTGACGACCGTGGCCGTCGACGTCGATGAGGTCCGCCGGGCGGTGACATCGGTGCCCGATCCGGAGCTCCCACCCGTGACCATCGGGATGCTGGGCATGCTCCACCACCTCGAGGTCGTGGGCACCGAGGTCTGCGTGGAGCTGTTGCCGACCTACTCCGGCTGCCCGGCGACGCAGATGATCGAACGTGACGTGCTCGCGGCCGTCCGCAGCGTCGTCGGGGTCGACCACGTGACCGTGCGCTTCCGCTACGACCCGCCCTGGTCGGCGGCACGGATCACCGCGGAGGGCCGCGACCACCTGCGGGAGTTCGGCATCGCACCGCCGGGTGGCGACGTGCGGGGTGCGGTCACCCCCGACGGCCGAACGACCCTGCCCGTCGCGGCCGGAGCAGCGGACCCGCGGCCGTGCCCCACCTGCGGCTCGACGGACACGACCCGTGATGCACCGTTCGGACCGACCCCCTGCCGGGACCTGCGCTACTGCGCCGCCTGTCAGCAACCGTTCGAGGCGTTCAGGAACTGAACGGCACGAGCCGGTCCGGACCCGGGTCAGGCGTCGGCACCGGACGGAGCGCTGCCGGCGCCCGCGTCCTGTTCCGCGAGCTCGGCGAGGTTCTGCAGGGAGCGACCGAAGATGCGGCGTAGGACCGGCAGGACCAGGGTGCTCGCGCCCCACTCGCCGAGGGCACCCAGCGGCGGGTCGACCTCCTCCCACCAGGTCAGCTCGGTGGCCCGGGGACCGTCCTCCGCCAGTTCGAAGGCGCCATAGCCGGTGATGATCTTCCCGAGGTGGGTGACCTCGAGGTAGCTCGGCTCCTCCCAGCCGGTGACGCGCATGATGTCCTGCACCGTCACCCCCATGAGGTTGGTCGGACACCGCAGCGTGACCCCCTCGCCGGCGCGCTGGGGGGTCAGCACGTGCACGGCCTTGGCGTCGAGCATCCAGTCCGGTTGACGCTCCCAGTCCGTGAGCACGTCCCAGAGCACCTCCCGGGGCGCGGCGACGTGCCGGGTGATCTCGAGTCGCATCGCGGGCTCCTGGTCGTGGCTGCCAGTGGAGGGTACGACGTGCGGGCGACGACGCGGTGGGTGCGGGCACCGCGGACGCATTAGGCTCCTGCGACGACGGGCCCGACGCTGCCGAACGGCGCGCGGCCCGCCCCCACGATGCGGCGCACCGACCTCCACCTCGACGCCGCCAACCGACCTGAAGGGATCGACGTGTTCGCCGAGATCGACGGCAACGCCATGCACTACGTCAGCTACGGCGAGGGACCACCGGTCGTGTTCATCCACGGCCTCGGCGGCTCCAGCAACGTCTGGCACGGTGTCATGCAGGCCATGCAGCAGCACCACCACGGCGTGGCCATGGACCTCCGCGGTCATGGCCGCAGCCAGAGCCGCGGCAAGTTCTCCATCGAGGGCTGGTCGAAGGACATCAAGAAGCTCATCGCCCACCTCGAACTCCCCGCGGTGACGCTCGTCGGCCACTCGCTGGGCACCCTGGTGGCCCAGCACCTCGCCCAGACCTCGCCCGACTCGGTCGATCAGTTGGTGCTCGTCGGTGGCATCTCCTACTTCCAGCCGCCGACCGCCGACGCCTATCGGGAACGTGCGGACCTCGTCGAGGCCGAGGGCATGGACGTCCTGGTGGACAGCTGGCTCGAGGGAGCCGTCTCTCCCCAGACGCACGCGACGCAGGCCGGCGCGGTCGGGCTGCTGCGCGAGATGTTCCTGCGCAACGATCCGATCAGCTACGCGAAGTCGTGTCGGGCGCTGTCGAAGGCGCCGCACATCCGGCGCGACGAGATCGGGCAACCGACGCTGATGCTCACCGGCGCCCACGACCGCTCCACGCCGCTGGCGATGGCCGAGGAGATCAAGTCCTCCATCCCGGTCAGCCGCATCGAGGTGCTGCCGAACGTCGGCCACTGGGCGCCGGTCGAGGCGCCGGGCGAGATCGCCGCGTCGGTGTTGGAGTTCCTGACCTGATCCCCGCGCACCTGCTTCCCATCCGGCACCGGAGGCGCCCGTGACACGCGGGCCGACCCCGGCACCCGATGGGGTCCCGGATGCCGCCCGACCGGGACGGGGTCCGCTCCCGACCCCGCTGTCCGCTCCCGGGGAGCCCGCGTCCCCGACGGCGCCGATCCTGGACCTCCCCCGCCGCCGCATCGATCTCTCGCGGCGGATCGCCGTCATGGGGATCGTCAACCGGACCCCGGATTCGTTCTACGACCGCGGCGCGACCTACGCGTTCGACGACGCTCTCGCGCACGCACGCCGGCTGATCACCGAGGGCGCGGACATCATCGACGTGGGTGGCGTCAAGGGTGGCCCCGGTGATGCCGTGTCGGTCCGCGAGGAGATCGACCGTGTCGTGCCGTTCGTCGAGGCGCTGCGTGCGGTCGAGCCCGACGTGCTGCTGTCCGTCGACACCTTCCGGGCACCGGTCGCCGCCGCGGCCATGGCGGCGGGTGCCGACATCATCAACGACGTGACGGGCCTGCACGACCCGGAGGTCCTGGACGTCGTCGTGGAGCACCGGGCCGGGTACGTCGCGATGCACCACGGTGGCCAGCCGCGGACGCGTCCGTTCCGCCGGCACTACCTCCCGGACGTCACCCACGCGATCGTGTCGCACTGCCGGGCGTTGACCGATCGCGCCATCGCGGCGGGGGTACCCGCCGGCCGGCTGATCGTCGACCCCGGACACGACTTCCAGAAGACCACCGCCCATTCGCTGGAGATCACCCGCCGGCTCCCCGAGCTGCAGGCACTCGGCTACCCCGTGCTGGTCGCCCTGTCGAACAAGGACTTCATCGGCGAGACCCTGGACGCCCCCCTGGAGCGGCGGGTCGACGGGAGCCTGGCCGCGGCGGTGTTCTCGGTCCTGCGAGGGGCCCACCTGGTCCGGGTCCACGAGGTGCAGCGGACCGTGGACGTGCTGCGCATGACCGAGGCGATGCTCGGGTGGCGTGGACCGGCGGTCGCCATCCGCGGGTTGGAGTGACCCGTGACCGAACGGCAGGCCGGATGGGACCGACGCGCCGGAGCGAGTGACCACCACGCTCGATGACCTGAAGCCGACCGCACCGGCGATGGCGCCGCGAGCCGCGGTCGCTGGACGTCGGCCACCGTGCCCCAGCGCGCCTCCCTCAGCGTGGCACCCGGCCGCATGGGCGAACCGGCTTGACAGCAAGATATCGTTTGTTACGTTATTGTTTGTAAACCTACGTGTCGAGGTTGGCATGTCCGGGGGTCGACCGCTCCCGCCCGGTATCGAACGGCGACCAGATCCGACAGGAGCAAGACCATGCCCCCGCAGCCTGACCGCTCCCCACGACGGACCACGGAGGACGACACCTTCCTGGCCAGCGCGCGAACCGTGCGCGACGGCCTCACGCGCCGACCCTTCGTGCTGGGGTTCCTCGCCATCTTCGCCGCAGTGCTCCTCTTCCGGATGGGCATCGTTGCCGGTGAGGCCATCTACCTCGCCTTCGATGACGGCCTGGTGGCGACCATGTTCGTCGGCACCTACGTGACGATCCTGGTTGCCCTCGTCGCCGTCGGGGCCTGGCTGGATCGGCGGCGGCTCGAACGTGACGCGGGGGCAGGTCCGCTCGACGATGCCCAACGGGAGCGGCTAGGCAGCTACGCCCACCCGGCGTCTGCGTTGGTCCGCTGGTACCAGCCGGTTGCGATCGCCGTGTTCTTCGCACTGGCCGTCCCGGGCGGCTACCTCCTCGATGCCCCCTGGAACGGCCTGTGGGTGCTCGTCGTGCTCATCGCCAACCCCGTCACCCGGTGGCTGCGCGCCCGGGGACACGTGCTCACGATCCGGGACATCGGCTTCCATGTGCCCGGCCTGTCACCGTGGCCAGCCATCGCCACCGCTGCCGTCGCGACCGTGGCGGCCATGGCCTTCACCGTGCTCCTCGAGGCCGGGATGCTCGACACCACCCCGGCAACCATCGCCACCAACCTCGTCCTCGTGGCGCTCATCGTCGGCGGCGCACTCACCATCAACCACCACCGACACCGTCACATCGCGCGCCTGCTCGACGGTGCGCGCACCTGACCGATGTCGACGGCCCCCGGCGCGGCCTCTCCCCGGCTACGTTCGTGCTCGACCCACCCACGACCCGACACGTTGGAGGTAGCGGTGGCCCGCGTCGGCATGCCCCGCAAGTTCGTCTTCGTCTGCATCAACGAACGCCCGGAGGAACACCCGCGCCCCTCGTGCATCCGTCGCGGCAGCGCCGGGGTGTTCGAAGCGCTGCGTGAGGAGACCGGCCGCCAGGGGCTCGTGGACGTCAAGGTCGTGGCCTCGGGCTGCCTCGAGCCGTGCATGGTCGGTCCGTCGATCTATGTCGCACCGGACGACGTGTGGTACGGCGGGGTCACCGTGCAGGATGTCCCGCAACTGGTCGAGGAGCACCTGGCCAACGACGAGCCGGTCGAGTTCCTGCGGATCGGTCGGCCCGAGTTCGAACTGTCCCCCCTGGAGGGACGCAGCGACCTGCCCCCGGGCGAGATCCCGCCCGTCTGACGTTCCCGGGTGCTGCACGGCCGGACGACCTGCTGCACGGCCCACCGGCCTGAGCGTCGGTCGGCCAGATCGTCGTTCGGCCGGCCAGCCGGCCGAACGGGCGGCTCGGCGCGGTCGCGGGCTCCCGTCTGGCCTCCTACGCTGCGCGGCTAGCGCGCAACAGGGTTCGAGCGATCCCGGAGGCCCCCATGGACGGATCTCCACCTGCGATCGATGGCTACGACGCGATCGAGTTCTGGGTCGGCAATGCCAAGCAGGCCGCCCACCACTACCGCCACGCATTCGGGTTCCGGCTGACCGCGTACGCCGGTCCGGAGACCGGCGTCGACGATCGCGCGTCCTACGTCCTCGAACAGGGCGAGATCCGGTTCGTCCTCACCAGTGGTGTCCGCCCGGCCAGCCCCATCGTGGCCCACCACGCCCGGCATGGCGACGCTGTCCGGGACATCGCGTTCTGCGTCCCGGACGCCCGTGGGGCGTTCGCGGCTGCGGTGGCGGGTGGCGCGCCACCCCTGCACGAACCGACCGAACACCGCGACGATGACGGCTCGGTCGTGACCGCAGCCATCAGCGTCTTCGGCGACACGGTCCACTCGTTCATCGAACGGACCGCCTATCGGGGCGCCTACCTCCCGGGCTACGTCGCCATCAGCGAGGATCGCGCCACGCACCCGGTCGGCCTGCGATCGTTGGATCACGTCGTCGCGAACGTCGAGCTCGGTCGGATGGACGAGTGGGCGGGGTTCTACGAACGCATCTTCGGGTTCCGGCCACTGCGCCACTTCGACGACGAAGACGTCTCGACCTCGGACACCGCCCTGATGTCGAAGGTGCTCGGGGATGGTGCCGGGCGGATCAAGATCCCCATCAACGAACCCGCGCCGGGACGCAAGCGCTCGCAGATCGAGGAGTTCCTGGACGCCAACGACGGACCCGGCATCCAACACCTCGCGCTCGAGACCCCGGACATCGTGCGGACCGTCCACGCGCTCCGCGAGCGTGGGATCGGGTTCCTGGACGTCCCCGCCGAGTACTACCCGGATGCGGCGGCACGGGTCGGCGAGGTGGAGGAATCCTGGGCCGATCTGCAGGAACTGGGGATCCTGGTGGACCGGGACGACGAGGGCTACCTGCTGCAGATCTTCACCGAGCCGCTCCAGGACCGGCCCACCATGTTCTACGAGATCATCCAGCGGCATGGAGCCACCGGATTCGGCCTCGGCAACTTCCGCGCGCTGTTCGAGGCGATCGAGCGCGCCCAGCAACGTCGCGGCAACCTCTGAGGGACCCGGACGCCGTCCGGTGCCAGACCGACGACCCCCGGCCACGCCAGCGGGAGCCCCCCGATGACGATGTTCGCGATCCGCCTGTTCGCCGGCTTCACGGTCGGTGCCATGCTCGCCGTCATCGCGGCCGCGTTCGCGACCGCGTCGTTCGCGGGCGACGGTGGGGTCCTGCTCGACCTGGCCTGGGGACGGGTGACCCTGGTGGACCTCTACCTCGCCTTCGGGATGCTGTGGCTGTGGGTGGCGTTCCGCGAGCGGTCCACCCCACGGGCCGCAGCCTGGCTGTTGGCCACGGTGATCACCGGCAGCCTGGCGATCGGCGTCTACCTGCTATGGGCCTCGATCCGGGCCGACGATCCCGTCGAACTGGTCATCGGTCGCGACCGCCTGCGCGACCTCGAGCGGACGCGACCCACACCCTGAGCCGGGACCGGACCGGTGCACGATCGGCAGCGGCACACGACCGACTACCCTGCGCCGGTGACGAGCGGGGAGTGGCTGTGGCGCGGGCGTCCTGGGACGAGTACTTCCTGGATCTGGCACGCACGACCTCGACGCGTGCCACCTGTTCGCGGCGCAAACACGGTGCCGTGATCGTCCACGGCCGTCGGATCGTGGCCACGGGGTACAACGGCGGCCCGTCCGGCTACCCGCACTGCGAGGACGGTGGCTGCCCCCGCGCGCTGTCCGACACCCCGCAGGGTCACGACGACGAGCACTGCATCGCGATCCATGCGGAAGCCAACGCCCTGCTGTTCTCGTCGCCCGAGGAGCGTGACGGCTCCTCGCTGTACTGCACGGGAGCCCCGTGCTTCGGGTGCGCCAAGCTGATCGCCAACTCCGGGATCGGCGAGGTGGTCGCGGCCGGGGGACGCTACGACGGGTGGGTCGAGGTCCGGGACTTCCTGCGCCGCTGCGGGGTGCGGGTCCGTCTGCTCGACGGACTCGAGGGCGTGCCGTCACTGGACCTCGGCTAGCCGCCCCGTCCCCGCACGACAGGCGGAAGGCCCGACAAAGAAGCGTCCCCCCGGTGGGAGGGCCGGGGGGACGATGTTCGCTCGGGGGCCGGGCCGTTCGGATGTCTCTTGGGAGTGAACATCCTGGCGGTGGGAGAGCCGCCATGGTGGAGCGGGAGATGGTCCGGTCGGTTCCCGAGCGTCGCGCGCAGGCTTCTTGGGAGAGGTGCCTGGCACGTGTCTGAGATTGTCAGCACCCGATCGTCGTGCCGGGTGGCGGCCGGTCGGGGCGGCTGGGAAAGCCGATCCGGTTGGCCTGCTATGCGTTACAGTATCAGGGACGCGCGGCCGGTCCAACCCCTGCTCCCCCACACATTGGACTACTATTGGACGAGCCAATCCGCGAAAGCGGCCCGCATCTGGCGAGTCTGCTCGCCGATGCGACCCGGGGGGACGGGCCGCTCTACCGCTTGCTCGCGGACGCACTCAAGCGTGCGATCGACCGTGGTGAGATCCCGCTCGGCACGGTGCTGCCCCCCGAGCGCGCCCTGGCGCGGTCGTTGTCGGTCAGCCGCGCGACCGTGGTCGCCGCCTACGACCGACTCAAGACCGACGGCTGGCTGCAGAGCCGTCAGGGGTCGGGGACCTGGGTACGCCGGCCGCAGTCACCCCGGCCCGGCGGGACCGACGCCGTGGCGACCGCGCGGCTGTTCCTGTCCGACGACGGGCACGAACAGCGCAGCGGACCGGGCGAGCCCGCGATCCCGGACGCCGAACTGGTCGATCTGTCCGTCGCTGCGCTGACGGGCTCGGACACCGTCAACGAGGTCATCGCATCGTTGACCCTCGACGATGTGTCCGCGTTGACCGCCCACCACGGCTACGTCCCGCAGGGGCTGCGCCTGCTGCGCGAACGGATCGCGCAGCGGTTCACGCGGACCGACCTGCCGACGGACGCAGACCAGGTCGTGATCACGACCGGCGCGCATCAGGCCATCTCCCTCGTCTCCCGACAGGTCCTGCAGCCCGGCGACACCGTGCTGGTGGAGAGCCCGACGTTCCCGGGCGCGCTCGACGTCTTCCGACGTTTCGGCGCGAGGATCGTGCCGCTGCCCGTCGACGAGGACGGCGTGCGGACCGATGTCCTGCCCGATCTGGTGGCCCGGACACAGCCCGCGCTGATCTACGTCTCGCCACACTTCCACAACCCGACGGGGGCGATCCTGCCGATCGACCGTCGCCGTGACATCGGTCGGATCGCCGCCGAGTCCGGCATGGTGGTCCTCGAGGACCTCGCCCAGGCGGACGTCGTGCTCGACGACGTCGACCTCCCGCCCGCGATCGCAGCATTGGCCCCGGACGCGATCGTGCACACGATCGGTTCGACCGCGAAGCTGTTCTGGGCGGGCCTGCGGATCGGGTGGCTGCGTTCGCCGGAGAGCTGGGCGGTCCGGATGCTGGCCACCAAGACCGTCGCGGACCTGGGCTCGCCCCTGGTGTCGCAGCTGCTGGCGGTCAAGCTCGTGGAGCGGCTCGAGGACATCCAACAGGAGCGTCGACGCGAGCTCGTTCCCCGGCGTGACCTGGTCAGCGACCTGTTCGACGAGCTCCTGCCCGACGTGACCTTCCGCCGCCCGGCCGGAGGCCTGTCGATCTGGGCGACGATCCCCCGCGGCAACGCCGACGAGCTCGCCGAGGTCGCCGTGCGGCACGGTGTCGCGATCGTGCCCGGCCCGGCACTGTCGGTGGATGACGGCAACCGGCGTTCGATCCGGGTGGTGTTCGCACGTCCAGAGCCGGTCCTGGAACAGGGGATGTACCGGCTCGCCGCCGCCTGGAACAGCTACGCCCCGACGACCTCGCGCTCGGCCGCACGGCTGCTGGTCTGACCGATGGACCGGACGGCGGTCCGGCCCCGGGATCCCCGACCTGCGGGGCGACGCTGCGCTCGTGGCGATGGCTCGCCCCCACGTCCCGGGTAGTAGCATCGCCGCCGCAGCCGGCCACCACCGGTCACGACGACGAGAGGGCCCCCGTGAGTTCCGCTGCGAGCGTGGAGCGCCGGACCGACGACGGGATCCTCACCGTCACCCTCGATGATGGCGACAAGAACGCCCTCACCCCCGAGGTCTTCCGTGCGTTGATCGCCGCACTGGACGACGCCCAAGACGCACGCGCCGTCGTGCTGGCCGGTCGGCCCGGCATCCTGACGGCGGGACTCAACGTCAAGTGGATGGCCGCCAACGGCCGCGACGGGGTCCGCCGCCTGCTGGTCGACTTCGGCACCTGCCTGCTGCGCTGGTGGACCGACCCCCGCCCGACCGTCTGCGCCGCGACCGGCCATGCGATCGCCGCCGGCACGATGCTCGCGATGGCCTGTGACCATGCCGTCGCCGCCGACGGCGGCGCCTGGGGCCTGACCGAAACCCGCATCGACTTCGAGATCCCCCAGTTCGGTCTGGCGCTCGCCCGGGCCAACGTCCGCACGGACCGGCTCGAGGATCTGCTGCTCCCGGGTGAACGCATCGACGCCACCGCGGCGGTCGAGGCCGGCTTCGCGGATCAGGTGGTGGCACCCGACGAGGTCCTGGCGGCCGCGCACGCCCGCGCCCGGGAGCTCGCCGAGTTGCCCGCCCGCGCCTACGCAGGGACCAAACACCGCCTGCGAGGCCGGGTCGCGACCGAGGTCCTCGGGGCGCTGTCCGACGACATCGACGAACTGACCGCACATCTGCCGGAAGGGACGAGCCGTGGGTGAGGTGCATTGGCGAGAGCTGTACCGCGAGGTAGTGGACACGGGGCTGTGTACGGGGTGTGCCGCGTGTGTGATGGCCTGTCCGCGGGACGTGCTGGGCTACACCGACGACTACTTCCCCGTGCAGGTCGGTGAGGGCATGGCCCACGACCAGTGTGTGATCGGGGATCGGGGCTGCGACATCTGCACCCGCGCGTGCCCACGGTTCCGATCCTGGGAGTCCGACCTGGACGAGGCGCTGTTCGGGCGTCCCCGCCAGGCCGACGAGATCTACGGCCAGGCCCGTTCGATCCTGTTGACCCGGGCGACCGACAAGGCCGTCCACGAACTCGGCCAGGACGGCGGGCTGGTCTCGACCCTGCTGATCTGGGGGCTGGAGACCGAGCGGATCGAGGGCGCGGTCACCTCGCGCACCGTGACCAGCGACCGGGGTCCGTTCGACGCGGAGCCGTTCCTGGCCACCACCCGGGACGAGGTGCTCGAGACCGCCGGGTCGCGCTACACCTACGCGGCGAACCCGCTGGCGATGAAGCAGGCCGACGAGCAGCGCATGAAGCAGGTCGCGCTGGTCGGGATGTCCTGTCAGGCGTCGATCAACGGGTCGGTCGAGGCCTACGGGGTGAACAAGTACAAGCGCAAGATCGCGCTGACGATCGGGCTGTTGTGTTCGAAGACGTTCACCTACGAAGGGCAGCAGAAGGTGCTCGCCGAGCACGGCATCGACATCGCGGACGTGACCAAGATCAACATCAAGGGCGTGTTCCAGGTCTGGACCCGTGACGGGGAGTACCACGAGATCCCACTGAAGCTGTTCCACCCCTACACCCGTGAGGGGTGCAAGCTGTGCCCGGACTTCGCCGCCGAACACGCCGACATCTCCACCGGCGGGATCGGCGCGGACGACAACTGGACGCTGACCGTCGTGCGGACCGAACGGGGCGAGGAGTGGCTCAGGGGCGTCATCGACGCGGGGCTGATCGAGGCCAGGCCGGGCGAGGACGACCCCGTCGCGATGAACCTGCTCGCCAAGCTGTCCGGGTGGTCCCGCAAGCGGTGGCCCGCCGACCGTCTGCCTGACCACCACAACCAACCAGCCATGCTGCCGATCGTGTCCTGAGCGGCGGCACCGGCCCTGATGCTCCCGGGAGATCGAGATGAACGCCATCCTGTCCAAGGCGGTCGCCGTGGCCGCGACAACCGCCGCTGCCGCCGGCGCGAAGCGCGTCGCGGAGGTCGGCTGGGAACGTGTGACCGGCAACGAGCCGCCCACCGCAGGTGACGTGCTCGATGACCGGGACCTGCGTGACCTGATGGTGTGGGTCGCGGTGGTGACCGTCGCGGTGGCGCTGGCTCGCAAGCTGGCGTCGAAGGGCGCGCAGCGCCTGACCTGAGGCGGACCGGGACGCACCGCGCGAGACGCCCTACCGGACCAGTGGCAGGCCGCCCGGGGTCCCCGGGTCATCTCCGCCGCCGCCCTGCCGGAGCCGACCGAGCAGGTCGTTCGACACCGCCTGACCGAACGCGGGCCGCGTGAGGGTGAGTCGGACCTCCATCGCCGGCTGCCCCTGCGGATCCGGGTGCTCCAGTGCCACCCGTTCGAGCCCGGCCGCCCGGTAGGCGGCCAGCTCACTGGGAGCCTGCGCCCAGGGGGGACCCGACCAGCTGCGCGCCGTGTCCGCATCGGTGGCCACCAACGTCACCGCGACCACCACCCCGCCGGGGGCGACCAGCGATCCGATCGCCTGCATCGCCGCGTCGCGCACCACACCGGGCAGGGACTGCACCGTCCGGACCTCGATGACCAGGTCGAACGCCTGCTGCCACTCGTCCGGGAGCGCCAACAGATCGGCGGTCCGCCAGTCGATGCCGTCCCCGCCGAAGCGTTCACGGGCCCAGTCGACGGCAGCCTCGGAGACGTCGAACGCCGCCACCTCGAAGCCCCTGCGGGCCAGTTCGGCGGCGTCGTCACCCAGACCGCAGCCCACGACGATTGCGCGGGGACCCGGCGGGGGGACGACCGGGGCGTCCAGCCAGTCGACGACGTAGGGGTGGGCGGCGAGCCCCGCCCAGGGGATCGCTGCCGCGTGCCCATCGGCGCGACGGTAGAGCGCGTCGAACCAGCCGATCGGGTCACCGGCCGCCAGGGAGGTGTGCGCGAGGGCCCCGACGTCGATGTCGGGGGCGGGACCGGAGCGTGCCGGGCGGCGCCCGAAGAGCCGGGCGATCAGGTCGCCGACGGGATCTCGTAGGCCGCGATCTTGGGGTGGTCGACCTTGGTCACGCCGACCTCGGAGGCACCACCGGGCGACCCCAGGGCCGTGACGGAGTCCTCGAAGTACTCCGCGTTGATCGCGGAGAAGTCCTTCCACTCCTCGGGCACGTCATCGGCGTAGAAGATGGCCTCGACCGGGCAGGCGGGCTCACACGCCGCGCAGTCGATGCACTCCGCGGGGTGGATGTAGAGCATCCGGTCGCCCTCGTAGATGCAGTCGACCGGGCATTCCTGGACACAGGCGGTGTCCTTGACGTCCATGCACGGTTCAGCGATCACGTAGGTCACGACACGCTCCTGCGGGGCTCGGGGCGGGGCGGGGATCCGGTCGGGGCACGATCCGGAGGTCGGGATGCTCGGCAGGGCCGAGCACCCCGATGGTACCGATGCGGCTCAGGCTTCCCAGTCGGCGATCTTCGGGTGGTCCTTGTCGGACGCACCGACGCCGGCGGCACCGCCCGGGGAGCCCAGTCCGGTCACGCTGTCCTCGAAGAACTCCGCGTTGATCGGCGTGAACTCCTTCCACTCGTCCGGGACGTCGTCCTCGTAGAAGATCGCCTCGACGGGGCAGACCGGTTCGCAGGCGCCGCAGTCGATGCACTCGGTGGGGTGGATGTAGAGCATCCGCTCCCCCTCGTAGATGCAGTCGACCGGACACTCCTCGACACAGGCTTTGTCTTTGACGTCGATGCAGGGCTCGGCGATCGTGTAGGTCAAGGCTCGTCCTCCTGTGGCGGGCGGTCGATCGGCGGGGCAGGTGGGTCGGGCGATCCTACGCGGTCGCGCTCGGCGGCACCCGGACCACCTGCAAGGTAGCGAGCCACGCCGACCGTCGTGTTCAGGCACCGTTCATCCTCGCTGCCTACGCTCGTGTCCGGGACGGCCACCCGCCATCCGACCACCGGGCCCGAGGGAGCGTCGTGACGTTCGAGGGAGCAGCGCAGACCACCAGCGCCGAGGGGCCGGCCGACCTGCCCGAGGACGCACACGACGACGCGGCCGACGACGCGCCGGAGGATGTGGCGGCCGACCGGAGCGGGGACGCGCCGGCGCCGGTGCGCACCCTGGGCATCCTCGACCATCACCCCGCCCCCGACGACGGTCCGGTGCGCTTCCTCAACCGCGAGCTGTCCTGGCTGCAGTTCGAGGAGCGCGTCCTGGTCCTGGCCGAGGATGCCACGCTGCCGCTGCTCGAACGCGCGAAGTTCCTGGCCATCTTCCAGTCCAACCTCGATGAGTTCTACCAGGTGCGTGTCGCCGGGCTCAAGGAGCAGCTGGCGGCCGACGTCACCGGCTCCAACCCGGACGGCATGTCGCCGGCGCAGCAGCTGCGCGCCATCAGCGAGCTGGCCTCGGACCTCGCGCTGCGCCACGGTGTGGTCTTCCGCGAGGACCTGGTGCCGGCGCTCGCGACGACCGGGATCCGCTTCTGCGACCACGACGCGCTCGGCCCGGACGATCACGCCTACCTCGACGAGTTGTTCGAGGAGCAGATGTTCCCGGTGCTGACCCCGTTGGCGGTCGACCCGGCCCACCCCTTCCCCTACATCTCGAACCTGTCGCTGAACCTGGCCGTGCTGGTGCGCGATCCTTCGACGGGCGAGTCGAGGTTCGCCCGCCTCAAGGTCCCGCCGGTCCTGCCACGCTTCACGTTGTTGCCCGATGGCGAGCGGTTCGTCCCGATCGAACAGGTCATCGCCGCCCACCTCGACCGGCTCTTCCCCGGGCTCGAGGTCGTCGAGCACCACTTCTTCCGGGTCACCCGCAACGCCGACATCGAGGTCGAGGAGGACGAGGCCGATGACCTGCTCCTGGCCATCGAGTCCGAACTCAACCGTCGCCGGTTCGGGCGGGTCGTGCGCCTGGAGGTCGAACCCGACATCACCGACGAGATCCTCGGCCTGCTCCTGCGGGAGCTCGAGATCACCCAGGACGACGTCAGCGTGCTCCCGAGCCCGCTGGATCTCAGCGGGCTGTGGACGCTGTACGACCTGGACCGTCCCGACCTGAAGCAACCCAACTTCCACCGCACCACCCAACCGCGGCTGGTGTCCGCGCCGGGTGAGGACCTGGACCTGTTCGCCGTGCTGCGCGACGGCGACGTGCTGGTCCAGCACCCCTACGACTCGTTCACGACGTCGACCCAGGCCTTCGTCGAGTCAGCGGCACACGATCCGCAGGTCCTGGCGATCAAGATCACCCTCTACCGCACCTCGGGCCCGGGCAGTCCCATCATCCGGGCCCTGTTGGACGCCGCTGAGGAGGGCAAGCAGGTCGTGGCGCTCGTCGAGCTCAAGGCCCGGTTCGACGAGGAGGCCAACATCGAATGGGCCCGGGCGTTGGAGGAAGCCGGCGTCCATGTCGCCTACGGGGTCGTCGGCCTGAAGACCCACACCAAGGTTGCGCTCGTCGTGCGCAGCGAGGAGGGCCGGGTCCGCCGCTACGCCCACATCGGGACCGGCAACTACAACGACCGGACGGCGCGCATCTACGAGGACATCGGCCTGCTCACCGCCGACCCGGCACTGGGTGCCGACCTGTCGGACCTGTTCAACGTGCTGACGGGCTACTCGCGGCAGGAGTCCTACCGCAGGCTCGTGGTCGCGCCCACCAGCTTCCGACGGCGGATGCTCGAACTCATCGAACGCGAAGCGGCCGCGGAGGACGGGCGCATCATCGCCAAGATGAACAGCCTGGTCGACGGCGAGCTCATCGACGCGCTGTACGCCGCGTCCGCCGCGGGGACCGAGATCGACCTGATCGTCCGCGGGATCTGCTGCCTGCGACCCGGTGTCCCCGGGCTCTCGGAGAACATCCGGGTCCGTTCCATCGTGGGCCGCTACCTCGAACACTCCCGGGTCTACCGGTTCGGTTCGGGCGACCGCGGGGTCGACCACCTCATCGGCTCCGGCGACTGGATGCCACGGAACCTGGACCGACGGGTCGAGGCCCTCACCCCGGTCAGCGATCCCGCCCTCCAGGACCGGCTCGAGGAGATCCTCGAGGTCGCGATGACCGACGACGTGCTGGCCTGGGAACTGGGGTCCGACGCGGTCTGGGTGCGGGTCCCGACCGTGGTCGGCATCGAGAGCCACGAGACGCTGCAGGAGCGTGCGCGCAAGCGGATCGGTCGATGAGCGCAGCAGCGTCCCCCCGCATCGAGGCGGCGGGCGGCGTGGTCCTGCGTCCCGTGCCGTCCACCGCCGCGCAACGCCGGAGCGCGGGTGCACCGGTCCCACCCGGCGACCTCGAGGTGCTGGTGGTCCACCGTCCGGCCTACGACGACTGGTCCCTACCCAAGGGCAAGCTCGATCCCGGCGAGGATGCGGTGACGGCCGCCGTTCGCGAGATCGCGGAGGAGACCGGCGTCACGGTCCGCCCCGGGCCGGAGCTGCCCGCCATGACCTACCACGTGAAGGGACGGCCCAAGCGGGTGCGGTGGTTCCGCATGGCCTACCTCGACGGTGATCCCGCCGCGCGTCCCCCGGACCGCGAGGTGGATGTCGCCCGCTGGGTCACCGTTGCCGATGCGCAGGCGCTGTTGACCTATGGTCCCGACCGGAAACTGCTGTCCGACGCCCTCGAGGAGAGCGCGACATGACCATCCTGCTGCTCCGCCACGCCCATGCCGGTGTCCGCGAGGACTGGACCGGGGACGACACGGGCCGGCCGCTCTCGGAGCGGGGCTGGCAGCAGGCGCGGGGTGTCGTCGAGCAGTACGCGGACCGGCCCGTCGAGCGCATCCTGACCAGTCCGCTCACCCGCTGCGTGCAGACCGTCCAACCGTTGGCGGACGCGCGCAAGCTGCCGGTCGAGGAGGAGGACGCGATCACGGAGGGCGCGTCGTTGGAGACCGTCAACCGGCTGCTGCACAGCCTCGATGGGACGGACGCGGTGCTGTGCTCACACGGAGACGTCATCGAGCTGCTGATGACCGATCTGCACCACCGGGGCGTCACCGTCGCCGATCCCCTGCGCTGGCAGAAGGGCAGCACCTGGGTGCTGGGCGGGGATGCGGACATCACGACGGCGGCCTACCTGCCACCGCCGGCGTAGCCGCCGATGCGGACGTCGGTCCTGGACCTCGGGAGCAACTCGTTCCACGTGCTGGTCGCCGATCTGGACGGCCACCGGCTCGCCCCGGTGATGCGGCAGCGCGAGATGCTGCACCTCGGCCGGGTCGTCGCCCGGCACGGCACGATCCCGTCCGACCACCGGGTGGAGGCGGTGGCGACCGTTGCGCACCTCACCGGACTGGCCCGACGGGTCGGCACCGAGGAGCACCTGGCGGTCGCCACCTCGGCGCTGCGGGATGCCGACAACGGTCCGGCGGTGATCGCCGAGTTGTCGGAGGTGGCCGGCACCGATGTCCGCATCCTGGACGGGCGGACCGAGGCGACACTGGCCTACCTGGGCGTCCGTGCGGCGGTGGCCGTCCGCTCCGAGCCGGTCCTCGTGCTGGACCTCGGCGGTGGATCGTTGGAGTTCGCCGTCGGGGTCGGTGACCGCGTCGTCTGGTCCGGGTCCACCCGCCTGGGGGCGAGCCGGCTCTCCGCCCTCGTGTCCCGCGACCCGATGCGCAAGCGCGACGTCCGTGTCCTGACCGAGCGTGTCGACGAGGAGATCGACCCGCTGGTCGACGTCGTGCGATCCCACCGTCCCGGCACGACGATCGCGGTCGGGGGGACCGTCCGTGCCTTGGCGCGGATCGCCGCCGTCGATGAGGCGGTGTGGCTCCCGGCCACGCTCAACCAGCTCCGGGTCAGCCGGACCGAGCTCGACCACCTCCGCGACGACCTGGTGGGCCGCGACCTCGACGCCCGTCTGGACGTCCCGGGGATGAAGGAGCGACGCGCCGATCACGTCCACGTCGCCGCCATCGTGCTCACCCGGGTGCTCGAGCGGCTCGGCATCGACCAGATCACGGTCAGCGACTGGGGGCTGCGGGAGGGCATCCTGCTGGATGCGCACGGGGTGACCGGCCCGCCTCGTGCCGACGACCTGCGCATCCAGGAGGTCGAACGGATGCGGCAGGGCTTCGTCCCCGACGACCCCCACCCGGCCCATGTCGCCCGGCTCGCGGGTCAGGTCTTCGATGGCACCCGGGCCATCCACGGCCGCACCGACCGGGACCGCGGCCTGCTGGAGCACGCCGCACGCCTGCACGCGGTCGGCGAGTCGCTCGCGCTGCGGCGCCAGCACCAGCACGGTGCCTACCTGGTCGAGAACGCGGAACTCCGCGGCTTCGACCCCGACGAGTTGGCTCTGCTGGCCACCCTCGTCCGGTTCCACCCGTCGCGGGGCATCACGCAGCGCTTCCCACCTTACGCCTCGCTGTGCGCCGGCGACCAGGAGCGTGCCCGGCAGCTGCTGGCGATGCTGCAGATCGCCGACGGGCTCGATCGCGCGCACGACCAGGCGGTGACCGAGGTCACGGTGACGCACGGCGACGGGTCCGTGGACCTCCACCTCGATGGCGACGGGCTGCACGTGACGGACGACGAGCTGGCGCGCAAGACCCGCCTGTTCGAGCGCACCTTCGACGTCACGGTGCGCGTGCACGACCGGGCGGGGAGCTGACGATGGATCGCGGAGGAAGCCGGCCGGGTCCTCGGCCGCGCTACGTGCACCGTGTCACCGCGGACGACATCGGCGACCGCGTGTCGGTACGCCACGCGCAGGGTGTCGGATCGGACGAGCCCGCCCGCGAGCCGGGTGGCGAGCCACACCTCACCGACATCGTCGGGCGGCTGGTGGGCCTGGACGACGATGCCCTCATGATCATCGATCGGCACGGCCGCCTGCACGTGGTCGGGCAGCGCACCGTGGTCGCCTCCCGCGTGATCCCACCGCACCCCCGCCGGGCACCCGAGCCGCTGGTGGGCACCGAAGCGACACCGCTGGAACGCGCTGCCGCCCGGGTGCTCCTCCTCGATCCCGCTGATCGCGCCCTGCTCGTCGGTCACGTCCCGGCGGACGACCGTGTGGTCTGGACCGCACCGGGTGGCGGGCTGGAACCCGGCGAGAGCCACCAGCAGGCCGCGACCCGCGAGGTCGGCGAGGAACTGGGGATCGCGGCCGACGTCGGACCCTGGATCTGGCGTCGCCGGGTGACCTTCAGCTTCCGCGGCGTGTGGATCGACCAGGACGAGCGGTGGTTCCTCGCGCGCACCTCCGGCTTCGATCCGGCAACGGCGCCGCTGGATGACCACGGCGCTGCGGCTGCGCGCTGGTGGGGCGTCGACGACCTGCGGCGATCCGACGTCGAGGTGGCACCGGCCCGGCTGGCGCAGCACCTCGACACCCTGCTGCGTGACGGGCCCCCGACCGAACCGGTCGACGTGGGTCGGTGAGGCGACGGCCGCCTAGAGCTCCCGGGTGAAGACCATGTGCAGCACGGTGGCCGCCTGGGTCCACGCCGCGGTCCGGTCCTTGCCCGGTGGGTCGTAGTGGAGGTGGAACTCCTTGAGCGCCGTGTGCCGCTCCGGGGACGCGTGGTCCAGGAACGCCGCCCGTGCCAGCCAGGCCCGCCCTCCGATCCGTACGACCCCCTGCTCCTCGACCTGCAGGTTCAGGCACCACTGGGTCAGGCCGCCCGAACCGCTCATGAGGTAGACGCCACCGTCGGCCGGGATGAACCACAGCTCCGCGCTGTGCCGGCGACCGGCGCCACGCGCCTGGGTCGCGAGCACGCAGTACCGCTCGTCGCGGAGCTCCTCGGGAACCTCCATGGTGGTCAATCCGACATCGAACCGAGCCGATGGACGAGCACCCGGTTGGTCCCGCCGATCCCACCGGGGATCCCCGACACGATCACGACGGCCTCGCCGCGGGAGCCGTACCCGTGCTCGAGGCAGATCTCGTCCGCGGCGATGATCAGGTCCTGCGAGTGGTCCTTCAGCGGGGCCATCTGCCCGTCGGTCCCCCACATCAGGGCGAAGCGTTGCTTGGCGCGGACCTCGGTGGTCAGCCCGATCACCGGCTGCTTCGGACGGAACTTCGACACCAGCTGGACGGACTTGCCGGAGAAGCTGAAGACCAGGATGGCGACCGCCTCGACATCATCGGCGATCTGCACGGCGGCCTTGGCGACGACACTCCCGAGCACCTGCTTGGTGTCCGGCGCGACGGTGTGGACCCGGTGGCTCGACGACTCGGCGACCTCGATGATCCGCGCCATCGTGCGGACGGCCTCGACCGGATAGCGGCCGGCCGCCGTCTCGCCGGAGAGCATCACGGCGTCGGTGCCGTCGAAGATCGCGTTCGCGACGTCGGATGCCTCAGCGCGGGTGGGACGCGGGCTGCGGATCATCGAGTCCAGCATCTCGGTCGCGGTGATGACCGGGCGGCTGTGCTGGTTCGCCAGGTCGATCATCTCCTTCTGGATCGCCGGCACCCGTTCCGGGCCGATCTCCACGCCGAGGTCGCCCCGGGCGACCATGACGGCATCGGTGACCGCGATGATGCTCTCGAGGTTGTCGACCGCTTCCGGACGTTCGAGCTTGCTGACGATCGGCTGCACACCACCGTGTGCGCGCACGAGGTCGTGCACGACGCTGACGTCCTCGGCCGTGCGGACGAACGACATGGCGATCCAGTCGACCCCGATGTCGACCATCGTGCGGACGTCCTCGCGGTCCTTGTCGGTGAGACTGGTCGCGGACACCTTCACCCCCGGCAGGTTCACACCCTTCCGGGACTTCGCCAGGCCACCGACGACCACGCGGGCGTAGACCCGGTCCCCCTCGACCGACGAGACCACCAGCCGCAGCAGCCCGTCGTCCATCAGGATCAACGCGCCGGGTTCGACGTCCTTGGCCAGCTGTTCGTAGACGACCGGCAGGACCGGCGACCCGTCCTCCTCGTGAACCTCGAGCTCCTCGACGCCGGCGACCAGCGTCACCTCGCCACCGTCGGTGAGCATCACGCCCTCGTCCGGGACGATGCCCAGTCGGATCTTCGGACCCTGCAGATCCCCGAGGCTGCCGACGTTGCGGCCGAGGTCGTCGGCGATGCTGCGCACCAGATCGAGCCGAGCCTGGTGCTCCTCCTTGGTCCCGTGCGAGAAGTTGAGCCGGACCACGTCGATACCGGCCGCCATGGCCGCACGGAGACGATCCGGATCCTCGAGGGCGGGCCCGAGGGTGGCAACGATCTTGGCGCGACGCACAGCATCCTCACTGAGGTGAACGGAACCCCTCCCGGGGCGGTGGGTGCATCGTAGAGCTCATCAGCCACGGCGGTGGAAGGAACCGGCCAGCAGGGATGGAGCTACCCGGACGACTCCTGCGCATCCGCCGGGTCCGGGGCCTCCGGAGGGTCGGGTGGGGCCGGTGGCTCCAGTGGATCGCGATCGCCGGAACCGATCTCGGTCACCCCCTGTTCGACGATGTCCTCGACCGCCGACGAACCGGCCGGTATCCGGACGTCGAAGATGCTCTGGGCGAAGCCGAGCGAACGACCCGCCGGATCCGAACGTCCCACCACACGGTCGATCGACGGCTGCAGGACCCGGTCCCAGCGGATCCGCCACGTGACACCGAACGCGCGGTCGTCCTCGCTGTCCGACAGCGCCTGCGGTCCGATGATGCGGATGCCCTCGGCCCGGGCCGCCTCGGCGATCGCGGGCGCGTCCTGGCCGCTGCCGAGCAGGATGCTCTGTGCACCCCCCGCGCCCGCGCGCGCCACGAGCTCGGCCGGTTCAGCATCGACATCATCGAACACCAGGACCTCCAGCTGCCCGATGCCGGCGACGAAACCGTCGAGGAACCGAGACCCTTCGAGGTCGGTGGTCGTCTCCGCGATCGCGATGCGGTCCCCCGGCAGCGCGGCCGCCGCCATCCCGACGACGTGCCCGAGCTCCTCGGCCCGGACGACCAGCAGATCGATCCCCGCTGGACGTGGGTCCTCCGGAGGCAGCCCGACGATCGCGCAGAAGCGGGCGGCCGGCCGCAACGCCGCGAGCTCCGCGACCAGCGACGGGCCGTCGGGCCCGAGCACGCAGGTCAGATCTGCGGACCGCTGCCCGGCGTACCGCGCGAGGTCACGCACGAAGACCGCATCGTCGGGCGTCAGGGTCCAGACGGTCCGGAGCTCGGGCTGGTTGGCCGCCTCCAGGACCTGCAGGTCCACGTCGATGGCGTCCAGGACCTGCGCGGCGGTCCGGGTGCGGGGCGGCAGGACGACCGCGGCTTCGACCCCGACCTGCGGCGCGGGTTCGGTCACCGGTGTCTCCGGCTCGGGCTCCTCGGGAGCGACGTCCTCCGCGGTGGTGCAGGCGCTGAGCAACAGCACCAGTGCCGCGAGCAGCCCAGTCGGACGGAGGGCGGCGGGCGGCCGACCTGGTCGGCGACGTCGGGCGCTCATCGTGCCCCCTTGTTCGTACCCGCCTGGCGGCGCTGGCGTGCCCCGTCGGGAGACCGACGCCTAGGCTACTGGGCACGGCGCTCGGGGTTCCGGTCGCCGACCCGTGCGACGGCTCCACCTGCCACCGACCCGCACACCGACCGCCCGATGCGTCCGCCACGAAGAGGTCCCTGATGTCCGCAGTCACCGTGCTCGACGACGACCCCATCGCCGGCGTCCAACTCGCGTCGCTGCGGGACGCGTCCACCTCACCGGAGCACTTCCGGTACCACGCCCAGCGTCTGGGCTCGATGCTCGCCCTGCGGGCCATCCAGGGCATCCCGGCGGACAGCGGGACGGTCCAGAGTCCGCTCGGCCCGGCACCGACCCTGGCGCCCGGCCGGACCATCGTTGCCGTGCCGGTCCTGCGTGCCGGGCTGGGTCTGCTCCCCGGCGTCCACGACGTGCTGCCCACGGCGTTGGTCGGGATGATCGGCCTGGAACGGGACGAGGAGACGCTGCAGGCACGTCGGTACTACTTCAAGGTCCCGCCGTTGGACGGCGCGTGGGTCCTGGTGCTCGAACCGATGCTGGCCACGGGCGGATCCGCATCCGATGCCGTCAAGGCCCTGGATGCCGAAGGCGCCGAACAGGTCACCGTGCTCGGCGTGACCGCCACGCAGACGGGCATCGACCGCATCCTCGACGAGAACCCGGGGGTACGGATCGTCACGGCCGCCATCGACGAGCGACTGGACGACAACGGCTACATCTGGCCGGGCCTCGGCGACTTCGGGGACCGGCTCTTCGGCACGCCCCACTGACCCTGCGCGCAGCGCCTCCCCGCGCCGCTCAGGACGACGGGTCACCGAGCCCGGTGTACCCGCCGCGGTGGTAGACCAACGGTCCGGTCGTCCCACCGTCGGACGTGGTCGGGGCCTCACCGAGCGCCACGACCTGCCCGACGACGATGACGTGGTCGCCACCAGCATGGGTGGCCCACACCCGGCAGTCCACCCATCCGTGTGCTCCCGCGATGATCGGGCTGCCGGTGGTGGCCGTCTGCGTCGCGACCTCGTCGAACTGGTCCGCCCCGACCGGACGGTCGGGGTCGGCGAACCACTGTGACACCGCGGTCTGTTCGTCGGTCAGCCACGACAACGCGAACGTCTGCGCCACGTCGACGACATCGGCCATCACCGCGGTCCGATCGACGCAGACCAGGACCAGGGGCGGATCCAGCGACACGGAACTGATCGCGTTGGCGGTCATGCCGTGCGGCTGCCCATCCGCCACCGACGTCATGATCGCCACACCGGTCGCGAACCGCCCGAGCACGGCCCGGAACGCCGCGCCGGTCGGCCCATCCGCAACCTCGCCGTCTCCGGCGTGGGACGCACCGGCGATCACCCCGGCGAACAGGTCGTCCTCCGGGGGGCCCCCGTCGGGCGCGCCGGACGTGCCGGCCTCCAGGCTGAACTGTTCGACCCCGAAGAAGGCGCCCGCCATGTCCTCGGGCGTGTTGAGGAAGAACGAGTCCGGTCCGATCTGGCTCCGGTACGCCGCCAGCGCCGCACGCTTGTGCTCGATCCAGGCGGAGACGTCCACCTCGGTGGTCACCAGCTCATCGTCGGTCCCGAACGGCAGCTCCTCGGGCCGATCGATGACCTCCTCGCCGAAGGGCGAGTTCAGCCCCGCAGCCAGCAGGCCGTTGTGCGCAGCCAACAACCGGCCACGCCCGAGCGTGTGCACGTAGCGCTTGGCCACCTGCCAGGGCGCCCCGGCCACCGGCGCGTCCGGATCCGCCGCCAGCTCGACCGCCCGGATGGTCACGCGGTTGGCCTTGATGTGGTCGGGATGTCCGTAGGAGCCGTGTTCGTCGTCCGAGACCACGACCTGCGGGCGCTCCTCCCGGATGATGGCCGCCAGGCGGCCCGCGGCCTCGTCGAGTTCCACGCCGTGGAAGCTGTCCGGGTGCTCGTTGGCCGGCGTGTCGATCATGCCGCTGTCGCGGTAGCCGAGCCAGTGGTGGTCAACGACCCCGAGCGCAGCCAACGCATCCTCGAGTTCACGGCGACGGTGGGTGACCATGTCGGTGTCCCCGAGGTCGATCCCCGCGAGGTTGTCGCCCTCCTCGCCGCCGGTGCAGGTCACCACCACGGCCCGGATCCCGGTCTCGACCGCCTTGGCGAGCACCCCACCGCACGCGATGGACTCGTCATCCGGGTGTGGGTGCACGCACAGCAGGGTCAACGGGGTCGACATCGGGGACTCTCCAGGAGCAACAGGATGGCCGACGGCGGTGGGCCGCCAGCGCGCGGGGCTGCAGGGTGCCACGCGGATGACCCGGCTGGGGGCATCCGGCTGGCTAGCCTGCCCGTATCCACTCCCGGCCACCCACCGACTGGCGGCAGCGCGTGCCCGACGATCAACCAGCCCCGGACGACGACACCGCGGGCCCATCGTTCGATCTGACCTTCGTCGACCGCCCGTCCGACGTGCCCGGTGCCCTGCGGTCCATCGACGCCGAGGTGGTGGGGGTCGACGTCGAGCGCGCGGACGCACACCGGTACTACCGGCGCGCCGCGCTGATCCAGATCGGCGTGCGGGAGCACTGTGTCCTGCTCGACGCCGTCACGATCGAGGCGTTCCCGGAGCTCGATGCGTTCTTCGGGCCCGATCGGACCGCCGTGCTCCACGCCATCGAGAACGACCTGGAGCCGCTGGCGGGACGCGGTGTCCGTGCCGACCGTGTGGCCGACACGGCGATCGCGGCCGCGGTGCTCGGCCTGCCCATCGGGCTGGGGGCGCTGCTCGAGCAGGTGCTCGGGGTCGAACTCGAGGGGGACAAGAGCGCG
This sequence comes from Nitriliruptoraceae bacterium, assembly GCA_041685735.1. Lineage (GTDB taxonomy): Bacteria > Actinomycetota > Nitriliruptoria > Nitriliruptorales > Nitriliruptoraceae > CSSed11-175R1. The sequence continues at coordinate 8,126 of JAWLFE010000025.1, read as the reverse complement.
TTCCAACGCGCCGACTGGGAGCAGCGGCCGCTCGGTCCGGGGATGGCGAACTACGCCGCCGGGGACGTGGTCCACCTCCCGCGGCTCTGGGAGGAACTCCAGGCCATGCTCGTCGCCGCCGGACGCGACGACTGGTACGACCAGGAGCTCATCGCGACCGTCGAGCAGGCGGCCGCGAACCGGCGGGACTGGACCCGGGTCAAGGGCGCGGGACGGCTGTCCGATCGCCAACGAGCCGTACTCCGGGCGGTCTGGGAGGCGCGTGAACGCGTCGCGCAGGAGCACGACATCGCCCCGAACCGCCTGATCCACGACGAGGTCCTCCGCGACCTCGCCACCTCACCACCGGCGACCGAGGCGCAACTGGTCCGCCGCAGCCAGCGCCGACGATCGCTGCTGCGCCGTCACGCCGAACCGCTCATGGCGGCGGTCACCGCCGCGCTCGAGGGCCCACCGGAACCCAGACCGGGTGACGGCCGGCGCTGGACCGAAACCGATCGCGCCGCCTACGACGCCCTGCGCAAGCGACGGGCGCAGGTCGCCGAGGACCTCGGTATCGACGCCGGGGTGCTGTGCCCGTCACGCCCGCTGTGGACGGCCGTGGTCGGCGACCCGCAGGACCCCGACGCCCTCTGCCGCCTGGCGGGACTGCGCCCCTGGCAGGCCGCGCTGCTCGCCGAGCCGCTGTGGGAGACCTACCTGCGGGCACGTGAGGATGGCGAGGACGTGGCTGGCGATGATGTACCGGTCGCGTGACCGGACGCACCGGTCGCGTGACCGGCGGGTCGGACCGCTCAGCCGGCCGCGGACTGCGCCAGCTTGCGCGCGAGGTTGGACGGCATGCTGAACTCGACGTCCTCATCGACGACCAACACCGTGTCGACGGTCTCGGTCCCCCGCGCCTTGAACCAGTCGATGACCTCCTCGACCAGGACCTCCGGCGCCGACGCACCGGAGGTGAGCCCGATCGTGCCGACACCGTCGAACCACGACGGGTCGATCTCCGACGCGTCGTCGATCAGGTAGGCCGGGACGGAGCGGTCCTTGGAGACCTCGACCAGCCGCTTGCTGTTCGACGAGGTCTGTGACCCGACCACCAACACCAGGTCGCAGCGCTCGGCCAGCTGCTTGACGGCATCCTGACGGTTCTGGGTGGCATAGCAGATGTCGTCGCTCTTGGGCTGCTGGAGGCCCGGGAACCGTTCGTTGAGCCGGTCGACGACCGACGCGGTCTCGTCCATGGACAGGGTCGTCTGGGTGATGTAGGTGACGGGACGATCCGGGTCGAGGTCCAGGGCGTCGACGTCCTCCGGGGTCTCGACCAGGGTGATGCGATCGGGTGACTGCCCCATCGTCCCGACGACCTCCTGATGCCCGTCGTGGCCGATCATCACGATGTCCAGACCGTCACGGGCGTAGCGCCGTGCCTCGTGGTGCACCTTGGTCACCAGCGGGCAGGTCGCGTCGATCAGCGTGTGGTCGAGACGTTTGGAGTTCTCGAAGGCCGACGGCGGGGAGCCGTGGGCGGAGAACACCACGATCGCTCCCTCGGGCACCTCGGTCTCGTCCTCGACGAACACCGCGCCCTTGCGGCGCAGCGACTCCACGACGTGCTTGTTGTGCACGATCTCGTGGCGGACGTAGACGGGCGCACCGTAGGCCTCAAGGGCCTTCTCGACGATGAGGACCGCGCGGTCGACACCGGCGCAGAAACCTCGAGGTGCGGCGAGCAACAGCGTGTGGGGAACCATGCCACGAGGGTACCGACGTGATGACGTGCTCCGTGTCGGGGCGGACGGACCTGAACCCATCGCGCGTCCGGCTGTGGCAGACTGTCGGCCGTGTGGCCCGGTTCGATCAGGACCGGGCCGATGCGCGCCGGACCCTTTCCCGTGGCTCCCGACGTGGGCCCCGGCCCGGTGCGCGGAGGATGCAACGTGCACATCATCATCGGTGGTTGCGGTCGCCTGGGTGCGGAGATCGCCGAGCAACTGTCCCACGACGCGGACAACGACGTCGTGGTCATCGACGTCAACCGGCTGGCGTTCGACCAGCTCGGGACCTCGTTCAACGGCGAGACGCTGGCGGGTGACTGCACCGACCGCGACGTGCTCGAACAGGCCGGTATCCAGCGGGCGGATGGCCTGATCGCCGTCACCCGGTCGGACAACGCCAACCTCATGGCGGTGGAGGTCGCCACCCACCTCTACGACGTCCCGAGCACGATCGCGCGGTTGTTCAACCCGGATCGCGAGGACGTCTACCGCAAGCTCGGCGTCCGCTACGTGTCCTCGACCAACACGATCGCCAAGCAGTTCCTCAACGAGTTCCGCGAGGAGAGCTACCCCCTGCACGTGGACTATGCCGACAGCGACGTCGCCATCGTCGAGGTGGAGATCGACACCGGTGGCCACGGGCTGACCGTCGAGGAGTTCGAGCAGGACGGGCTGCTGCGGGTCGCCGCCGTGCATCGCGGCGCCCGTGTCTTCCTCCCGGACCGGACCGACCGCCTCGAGCGCGACGACGTCGTCGCGGTCGCGATGAAGCCGGCCGCCCACCGCCGCCTGACCCACCTCGTGCGCCCACCGTTCACGCCCGACCGCGCCCGGAGGCACTGACGATGTACGTGGTCATCATGGGCGGTGGCAGGATCGGTCGCTACATCGCCAAGGATCTGAGCCTCGGCGGCCACGAGGTGACCGTGATCGAACGGGTCGCCGGTCGCTGCGAGATGCTGGTGTCGGAGACCGACGTCCTGGTGATCGAGGGTGACGCCGGGGACGTCCAGTACCTCACGCAGGCGCACACCGATCGCGCGGACGTCTTCGTCGCGACCACCCATGAGGACGAGGACAACCTCGTCGCCTGCCAGCTCGCCAAGATCGAGTTCGGGGTGACCCGGGCCATCAGCCGGGTGAACACCCCGAAGAACGTCGAGATCTTCGACGCGCTCGGTATCGAGCCCGTCTCGTCGACACGGTTGATCTCCGAACTGCTGGAGAACGAGTTCTCCGTCGGTGAACTCATCCACCTCACGAGCTTGAAGGGCGGGCGCGTGAGCCTGGTGGAGATCCGGATCCCGACCGGAGCGGACGCCCCGTCGGCGCGAACGATCGAGGACCTCGACCTACCCCACGAAGCCGTGCTCGTCGCCATCTTCCGGGACGAGCAGACGATCATCCCGAAGGGCGGTGTCATCATCGAACCGGGCGATGAAGTCGTCGCCCTGACCACACCTGAGCTCGAGAAACAGCTCAGCCGCGCGCTGCTCGGCCACCGCTGATGGCCGGTCCGCGACGACAGGATCGCTGGGTCGTGCAGGCGGCCCGTGGGGTCGGCTCGGTCATCGCGATCGGCGCGGGGGTCCTGCTCGTCGGGACGCTGGTGGCCATGCTGCTCGTCGGGATCATGGGGGCGGCCACATGAGCAACACCCCATCACCGTTCCGCCACCGGCGTCGACGCAACCAGACCCCGACGCCGCCCCGACGCCACGGCCGCACCCGGTGGCTGCTGATCACCCCGCTCGTGGGCTTGACCGTGATCGTCGTGGGCGTCGTGGCGCTCGAGGCGATCGCCCCAGAGGTCGAGACACGCGACCTCGTCGTGGAGGACCTCCCGCCACTGGCCCTCGAAGAGGGGCGCGCCTGCACCCGCCGGACCGACGACACGACCGCCGACGAGATCCGCGCCCAGATCCTTCCCGGAGCGCGGGTGAGCTCGACCCAGGTGTTCCGTTGTCCCGCGGCCTACGACGGCCTGGAGGTGTCCTACGCAGGGGAGGTCGTCGGCGAGCTCCTGCCCCGCGACGGCGGGGCTTGGGCACAGGTCAACGACGACGTCTACGCGCTGCGGGTCGGTCCGCTGGTCGGGCACCGGGAACGCGAGGGCTTCAACACGGGCCTGTCCATCTGGCTCCCCGACGGGCTCCACGAACAGGTCGAACAGGTCGGCCGGCCGGCGCGGCGCGGCGATGTGATCCTCATCCGGGGGACCCTGCTGCGCACCGACCCGGACGATGGCGGCGGGCTGACGATCCGGGCCGAGGAGCTGGAGGTCGTCGCACCGTCCGTCACGATCGAGGTTCCGCTCCACGTCCCCCAGGTGATCGCCGCGATCGTCCTGGCGCTGCTGGCCGTGGCCGCGACCATCTGGTCGCGGATCGTGGCGCGTCGGCTCTGAGCCACGACCCCGAGGTCATGGCTCGTGGCCATCGGCCGGGGACGCGGTCGCGGTCGCGGCCGAGCGTCACACTCACTTCTTGTCGGTGAGGCCGGCTTCCTGTGACGAGGGGCACAACGGTTCGACCACGCAGTCCTCGCACCGCGGCGCCCGGGCGAAGCACGTGCGGCGGCCGTGGTGGATCAACAGGTCGGCGACCTCCAACCACTGCTCCTGCGGGAACAACCGCATCAGGTCCCGCTCGATCTGCTTGACGTCGTCAGCGCGGGTGAACCGCAACCGCCGCGCCAGGCGCATCACGTGGGTGTCGACCACGACGCCGGCGTTGATCCCGAAACCGTTCGACAACACCACGTTCGCGGTCTTGCGCGCGACGCCCGGCAGGGCCGTCAGTTCCTCCATGGTCGCCGGGACCTCGCCGCCGTGCTCCTCCAGGATGATGGCGGCGGACGCCTTGAGGTTCTTCGCCTTCTGTCGGAACAACCCCAGCGATCCGATCAGCTCCTCGATGCGCTCCAGCGGTGCGGCGGCGACCGCTTCCGGACCCGGTAGCTCGGCGAAGAGGACGGCGGTCACCTCGTTGACCTTGACGTCCGTGGACTGCGCCGAGAGCATCGTGGCCGCGAGCAGTTCCCAGCGGGTCGTGTAGTGCAGGGCGATCGTGGCCTCATCGAGCTCATCGCGGAGCAGATCGAGGATCAACGGTGCGCGCAGCGTCTTGCCGCGCTCGCGGGTCACCTGCGCTCCCGACGCGTGTGCCATACCCGGCTCAGGCCTCGGTGAGGATCTGCGGACCCTCGTCGGTGATAGCGATCGTGTGCTCGCAGTGGGCCGCCCGGCTGCCGTCCCGGGTCCGGATCGTCCACCCGTCGTCGTCGATCACGTAGTCGTCCTGGCCACCGCCCATGAACATCGGCTCGATCGCGATCACCAACCCGGCCTTGAGCTTCAACCCGCGACCGGGTGCACCCTCGTTGGGCACGGAGGGATCCTCGTGCATGGCGCGACCGACCCCGTGGCCGCCCCACCCCTCGGGGATGCCGTAGCCGTTCGACCGACCGATGGTGCCGACCGCGTGGGCGATATCACCCATGCGGTTGCCGACCTGTGCGGCCTCGATCCCGGCGTACAACGCGTCCCAGGTGTGCTGGATCAACGCTTCGTCCTGTGCACGGGGGGTCCCGACGACGTAGCTGCGGGCCGCGTCGCCGACCCACCCGTCGAGGAACACACCGACGTCGATGCTGACGAGGTCCCCGTCCTCCAGCGCGCGCTGATCGGGGATCCCGTGGACGATCACGTCGTTGACGGACGCGCAGATGACGCCGGGGAACGGGGTCGGGGCGAAGTGGGGGTGGTAGTCCAGGAACGCCGGGATGGCGCCGTGCTCACGCATGACCTCGTGGGCGATGTCGTCGAGTTCCTTCATGGTGCGGCCGACGACGGCGGCCTCCTGCATCGCATCGTGGACGTGTGCGACGACCCGACCGGCCTCGCGCAGCGCGGCGATCTCGGTGGCGTTCTTCCTGACGATCACGTGAACCCTCGGTTCGGTAGCGGTGCGGTGGGGTGCGGTGGGGCGCCGCGGCGCGGGGCTGGATGCGCCACGACGGCGGCGGCCGACGGATGCCGTCGACCGTGGCCCGCAAGTTATCCGAGGCGCACCTGCCCGGGGACCCGGACGCCCCGCGGAGGCCGTCCGCCGACGCGGCGAACCGACCGGCAGCTCAGCGCGGCGGTTCGATCGGCAGCGAGACGGTGAAGGTCGTGCCCTCCCCCAACAGGCTCTGGACGTTGATCGATCCCCCGTGCCGCTCGACGGCGTGCCGGACGATCGACAGGCCGAGGCCGGTGCCGCCGGTCTCGCGCGATCGGGCGGTGTCGACGCGGTAGAAGCGCTCGAAGATGCGCACCAGATCCTGCTGCGGGATGCCGATCCCGGTATCGCGCACCCGGATGACCTGCTGGCCGTCCCGCGGCTCGATCATGACCTCCACCGACCCGCCCGGCCGGTTGTACTGGACGGCGTTGCCCACCAGGTTCTTGACGATGACCTCCAGGTCACCCGGGACGCCCGCGACCATCGCCCGCTCCGGCGCGTCGACGGTCACCTCCACCTCGCGAGCATCCGCCCGGGAGAGCTGGTCGGCCGCGGTCCGGCGTGCCAGTTCCGCCAGATCGACCGGGGCACGCTCCAGGGGCCCACGCTCCTCGAGCCGCCGCAGGTCGAGCAGGTCACGCACGAGCCGGGCCAGTCGTTCGGCCTCGCTACTGAGGCGGTTGGCCAGCGTGCCGGCGCGTTCCGGGTCGGTGGTGAGCGTGACCTGCAGCGCTTCCGCGAGCGTCTGGATCGAGGTGACCGGCGTCTTGAGTTCATGCGACGCGTTCACGACGAAGTTGCGCCGGACCTCCTCGACCCGCAGCTCGCGCGTGCGGTCGGCGATGATCAGCAGCATCTCGTCGCCGACCCGCGAGGCGACGGCCCGGAGGTCGCGATCGCCATGCTCGACATCGATCGTGACGGGCCGGGCTGCCGAGCGGGCCTCGCGCACCCCGTCGGCCAGCGCGGCACTGCCGACCGCCTGCACGACGGTCAGCCCCTGCGCATCGATCGGGATGCCCAGCAGGGCCCGCGCCGCGGCGTTGGCCGACAGCATCCGGGAGTCCGCCGAGAACAGCAGCGCCGGCTGCACCAGCGAATCGACGAGCTCGCGCCGCCAGGGGCGTTCCTGCTCGAGCTTGGCGCCGCGTCGCTGGTAGGCCGCCGTCAAGGAGTTCAGCGCGCTGGCCAGGCGCTGCCACGCCGGACCACCGCGCAGCACGACGGGCACGACCTCGTTGTGGCCGATCTGCCGGTTGATCGTCTCGGCCAGCTTGGTGAGCCGGCGTGCTTCGACCTGGTGGAGGATCGCCGCACCGGCGATCGCGAGCAGGATGATCAGCGTCACCGCGGTCGCCGGGTTCGGGATGCTCGCCGCGGCGTACCCCGCGAGCCCGATGGCCACGGCGACGATCAGCACCGATGGGTTCACGTGTCCGCGAACCGGTACCCGACGCCACGGACCGTCTGGATCCGGGCCGGCACGCCGGCGTCGGCTTCGATGCGGCTGCGGAGTCGGCGGATATGCACGTCCAGGGTCTTGGTGTCCCCAACGTAGTCGCTGCCCCAGATCTCATCGATCAGCTGGCCGCGGGTGAGCACGCGGCCCGCGTTCTCGACCAGGTAGGCCAGCAGATCGAACTCCTTGGGGGGGAACTCGACCAACGACCCGTCGACCTGCACCTCGTGGCGCACCCGATCGACCCGGACGCCGGAGGCCTCGACCGGCGCCTCGTCGAGCGGCACGTCGACCATGGGGGCGCGCCGCAACACGGCCTTGATCCGCGCCACGAGCTCACGCGTCGAGAACGGCTTGGTGATGTAGTCATCCGCCCCGAGCTCCAGGCCCACCACCCGGTCGACCTCGGCGTCGCGGGCGGTCAGCATGATGATGGGCACATCCGAACGGCTGCGGATCGCGCGGCAGATCTCCGTGCCGGACATCCCCGGCAGCATCAGGTCGAGCACCACCAGATCCGGTCGTACCCGCTCCCATGACGGGATCGCATCCAGGCCATCCTTGACCCACGCGACCTGGAAGCCCTCAGCTTCCAGCGTGATGGCCAGGCCTTCGGCGATCGACTTCTCGTCCTCGACCAGCAACAGCTTCGGCATGGGTCATGTCCTTGCGTATCCGGTCTACAGTGGTGGGGACGGAGGTGCCCCATGCGCAACGATCTGGACCTGCAGACCGACCAGCTGCGGACGGCCGTGGTCACGATGGGTGAGCAGGCCGACGCCATGCTGGCCGGGGCCCTGCGCGGGTTCAGTGACGGGGATCTGGCGGCCGCGGAAGCGGCGGTCGCGGACGACGATCAGGTCGACCGCGGGTACGCGCAGGTCCA
>JAWLFE010000243.1:0-2921 GCA_041685735.1 Nitriliruptoraceae bacterium | reverse complement strand
TGCTGGTGGAGGGAGCAGGATTCGAACCTGCGAAGGCGAAGCCATCTGGTTTACAGCCAGACCCCTTTGGCCACTCGGGTATCCCTCCGGGGGCGAGCCCTCGGGGCTCGGCGCGCGCAGCGTACGCACCCGGGCCCTGCGGCGGCAAACGGCGGGCCAGTACCCTCACCGCCAACGGCCTCGCCTGACACCCTGCGCCTGCGCGGGCGAGCACGCCCCGACGGCCGACCACCACCTCGGTGCGCGCGCCGATCCTGTGACCCTCGCCGACCCTCGCCACGACCTGAAGGAGCCCACCATGGCCGAGTCCAGCTTCGACATCGAGGCCGGCGTCGACCGCCAGGAGGTCGACAACGCGATCAACCAGGCAGCCCGCGAGGTGGCGACCCGGTTCGACTTCAGGGACACCGACACCATCATCGCCTGGGCCGGCGACGAGGCCATCCAGGTCGAGTCCGCCAGCGAGGACCGGGTTCGTGCGGCGCTGGAGGTGCTGCGCGACAAGTGCGTCAAGCGCAAGGTGTCGCTCAAGGCGCTCGACATCGCCGACCCCCGCGACGTCAGCGGCGGACGCTCCCGCATCGACGTGGCGCTCGTCACCACCCTGCCCGCGGACCTGGCCAAGCAGCTGGTCAAGGACATCAAGGCCACCAAGCTCAAGGTCACGCCGACCAACATGGGTGACCGGATCCGCGTCGCGGGTAAGAAGCGCGACGACCTGCAGGAGATCCAGCGCATGGTGCAGGCCAAGGACCACGACGCGCCGCTGAGGTTCACCAACTACAAGTAGGCGCGCCGACCTGCTCCGAACCCGTCGCGGGTGCGAGGCGCGCCATCCGCTCGCGCCCGGGAGGTCGTCACGGTGCCCGAAGGTCACACGATCCACCGGCTCGCTCGCGACCACGCGGCGTGGTTCGCGGGGTCGACCGTGCGGGTGAGCTCACCGCAGGGCCGGTTCGCCGACGCCGCGGGGCTGCTCGACGGGCAGGTGCTCGCGGGCACCGACGCGCACGGCAAGCACCTGTTCCACCGCTACGCCGACGGGCGCATCGTGCACGTCCACCTCGGGCTGTTCGGACGGTTCTTCGTCCACGACTCACCGGCACCGGATGCGCGCGAGACGACCCGCTACCGCATCGTCGGGCCGGAGCGCACCACCGACCTGGTGGGGGCGACCGCGTGCGAGCTGCTGACCGACGACGAGGTGGCCGCCATCATCGCGCGGCTCGGTCCCGACCCGATCCGGGCGGACGCCGACCCGGACCGGGCCTTCGCCGCGCTGCAGCGCCGTTCGGTGGGCATCGGCCGGGCGCTGATGGACCAGAAGGTGCTCGCCGGGGTCGGCAACGTCTACCGCGCCGAGGTGCTGTTCGTGCACGGGGTGCATCCCGAGCTCCCCGCCCGCGCGCTCGGGCGGGAGCGGTTCGATGCGCTGTGGACGACCCTGTCCACGTGGATGCGGCGAGGTGTGCGCGAGCAGCGCATCATCACCACCGATCCCGCGGAGATCGGCCGACCCCGCTCCCGGATGCGCCGCGGGGAGACCACCCACGTCTACCGGCAGGAGATCTGTCGCCGCTGCGACAGCGCCGTGCGACGCTACGATCTGGCGGGACGCTGGGCGTACGTCTGCGAGACCTGCCAGCCGCTCCCCACGGAGGTGGCAGCGTGAGCGGCGGAGCACAGGACCAGACGACGCCGTCGGAGGAGCCGCGGCACATCGCTCGGGACATGCCGGGCGACAGCTCCCGCGACATCGCTGGGGACATGCCGGGCGACAGCTCCCGCGACATCGCTCGGGACGTGCCGCGGGACATCCCGCCGGGCATGCCCCTGGACGCGCCCGAGCAGATCGCTCCGCACTGGCGGCGTCTCGCGCTGGCGGTGGTCGTGCTGCGGTTCGCCATCCCCCTGGCTGCGGTGCCGGCCATCCCGTTCCTGCTTCGCGATCAGATCGCCCTACTCGTCCTCGTGCGCCCGCAGAAGGAGTTCCTGCTGGTCGGCGGCGGGCAGACCCGCTACCTGGGTGAGCCCGGCGTCCTGGCGTTGCTGCTGGCGTACCTGCCGCTCGGGGTGCTCGCGGTGAGCGCGTTCTTCGTGGTCGGCCGGGCGTACCGCACCGCGCTCGCGGAGGAGAGCGGTCCGGCCTGGCTCCATCGTGCGGTGCCACCGGAACAGCTCGCGCTCGCACAGCGCGTGCTGGCCCGGCGCGGCCCGGTCATCGCCGTCATCGGACGTGTGGCGGCCATGCCGCCGACGGTGCTGGCCGCCGCAGCCGGCACCTCGGCGGTCCCCGCGCACCGCTATCTGATCGCCGACGCCATCGGGTCCGTGGTCGGCTTCGCCCTCGCGGTCGGCGTCGGCCTCGCGCTCGGTCAGGCGTACGAGGACGGCGGGGTGTGGCTCACCGCCGTGGGCGTGCTCCTCTTCACCGCCATGATCGGCCTGGTCACGTGGTGGATCCGGCGGGAGGCTGCGCTGGACGACGCCGCTGCGGGTGCCGGGGTCTGATCCCGGCGCGCGGTCAGTGCAACGTCTGCCCTGGCCCCAGCTGCCCCATGCGGCGCGCCTGCTCCTCGAGCGCCGCGATGCGCTCCGGGATCGGAGGGTGGGACGACAACAGCCGGCTCGCAGCGCGGCCACCGAACGGGGCCGCGATGAACAGATGCTGCATCGCCGGGTTGGTCTCCGCCTTGGTCCCCCCCGCACGCAGCCGACGCGGATCGTTCGCGCCTGCCTCCAGCTTCGCGAGCGCGCTGGCGAGCGCCAGCGGGTTGCCCGTCAGCTCCGCACCCGTGTGGTCCGCCAGGGACTCGCGCGAGCGGGTGATCGAGGCCTGGATCACCAGCGCGACGATCGGCGCCACGATGGAGACGGCGAGCGCGACGAGCGGGTTCGGCCCGTTGTCATCGCTCGAGCCG
>JAWLFE010000242.1:0-2927 GCA_041685735.1 Nitriliruptoraceae bacterium | reverse complement strand
GAGGTCCGGCTGAAGGTCCTGCCGAGCGTGACGGAGCTGATGAACAGCGAACCGCACCTCGGGGATGTCCGCGACCTGTCCATCAACGACCTGCTGGGACGCCAACCGGTGTCCACCGACCTCGATGGAGTGCGGCACATGATCCGCGGTCGTCGGGTGCTCGTCACCGGCGGGGGTGGCTCGATCGGTTCGGAGATCGTGCGGCAGGTCGCCGAGTACGAACCCGACGTCCTTGTGGTCGTGGAACGCGACGAGACCCACCTGTTCGATGCGATGGCGGCGATCGACGGGGCGGCGATCCCGGTCCTGCTCGACATCCGCGATCGGTCCCGCCTGGGCGAGCTGTTCCGGCAGCACCGACCGGAGATCGTCTTCCACGCGGCGGCCAACAAGCACGTCCCGTTGCTGGAGGCCCATCCGGCGGAGGCGGCCAGCACGAACGTGCTCGGAACCGCGAACCTGGTCGCGGCCGCACGCGACGTCGATGTCCAACGGTTGGTGTTCATCTCCACGGACAAGGCCGTCGAGCCCCGCAGCGTCATGGGCGCCTCCAAGCGCCTGGGGGAGCAGTTGGTTCTTGCCGGTGCGCCGCCCGAGCATGGCTGGTGTGCGGTGCGGTTCGGCAACGTGCTCGGCAGTCGCGGCAGCGTCGTGCCGACGTTCATGCGCCAGATCCAGGAGGGCGGTCCAGTCACCCTCACCCACCCCGACATGACCCGCTTCTTCATGAGCATCCCGGAGGCCGTCCAACTGGTGCTGCAGGCCGCTGCCCTGGCCGAAGACCGCGAGGTCTTCATGCTGGAGATGGGTGAGCCCGTGCGCATCATCGACCTGGCCAAGCGTATGATCTCGTTGGCGGGCTACCGCGTCGGAAGTGACATCGACATCGAGGTGACCGGTCTGCGGCCCGGCGAGAAGCTCGCCGAGGAACTGCACACCGCCGATGAGCTGCCGGCACCGACCCAGCATCCCAAGATCATCCGGCTCCATCCGAAGGTCGCGGGAACCACCTGGCTGCGTGACCGGGTCGCGGCTCTGCAGGACGCGGTCGGGGGCCACGACGATCCGCAGATCCGTGCGCTGTTGCTCGAGGTGAGCGCTGACGGGGACGAGGAGGGCCCGTCGTCGTCACCGCAACCGACACCGCTGCGCGATGATCAGCTACGGAGCGTTACAGGGCTCGCAGAGGTGCAGCGGGGTGGCTAGCATCAGTCTTGGCGCAGCATGGTCGGAGACCTCCGGTGGTCGAACGTCGACCGGGTATCGTCAGCTGCGGGCAGGACATGGAGGTCGGGGACGATGAGGATGAAGCTGCGCACCACGACGGTGGCCGTTGTCGCACTGATGCTCGGCATGCTGGCTGGTCCTGCCTTGGCGCAGGACACAGCCGAGTCTGAGGTCGAGAGCCTCGAGGGATGTCTGGCGGAGTTCGAAGCGGGTTTCTCTGAGGTCCTCGACGCGGCAGGGGTGACGGATACCGACTCCTTCGAAGCGTGGTTGAAGGCCGAAGGGTTCGACGTCGACGACGCCTGCGAGATCGGCGGCACCTACGTTCCAGACGTCGCCGCTGTGGTCATCGAGCGGCCGGACAACGGCACCTCACGCGATGACGAGATCGCCACGGTGATCGCACAGCCGGTCGATCCACCCGCCGCTGACGTTCTTGGTGCGCAACTCGCCCGCACGGGCATGGATGCTGCGTTGATCGCGCTGTTCGGTGTCGCACTGGTCGGACTCGGCGTCGTCGCGGTCCGTGGCACGCGTCGCCGGGTCGACGAAGCCTGAGCAGCCGCCGGACGGTCGGACGTTCCCCGGCCCGTCCCCGCATGCGTGGTATGGGCCTGGTGCTGGACCGCACGTCATCTCGGAGGTGGCGATGATGGTCGGTGCCCGTGAGTTGTACGGATGAATGAGGATGGTGACGGGGGTCTGACAGACGGGGCGGCTGCACGCGACGGCTCGGAGGGCGGTCACCCCCGTACCTCGCCAGCGCAACTGATCGCCCGCATCCTGCTGGCCGTGATCCTGATCGGCGGCCCCGCATTGGGGACCTGGGTGGCGGTCGACCTGTTCTCCGTTCGCGGGTCCCTGCAGGAGGCGCGCAGCGCGCTCGGGGATGTGCGGGGGTCGCTGGGCAGCGTCAACGTTGTGGCCGCCAGCGACGCACTGGACGTCGCCGAAGAGGAACTGACCGACGCGCAGCGCCGATCGGGGCGATGGAGTTGGTCGATCGCGGCCGCGGTCCCGGTCGTGGGGCCGACCGTGGAGGTCACCCGGGAGGTCGTCGAGGTGGCCAGCGCAGCGGTGGATCTGGCCCGGATCGCGGTTGACGAGGGGCAGGAGGTGCTCGATGACGGTTTGGAGGTCCAGGTCGTCGACGGCCGGATCGACCTGGGACCGCTGTTGGATGCCCGTGACCTGGTCGCCTCGTTGCCGATCGACCGGTTGGTCGCGGCCCGCGACGACCTCGCGGCGCCCCGCGATGCCTGGGTTCCCGACGAGGTCCTGCAGGGGCGCATCGACACGCTCGAACTCGCCGACGAGACCCTGAACGTGCTGCTGATCGCCCAGGGGCTGACCGAGGCGCTGCCGAGCTTCCTCGGCACGGATGGGTCACGGCGCTACTTCGTGGGGTTCCAGACCTCGGCGGAGCTGCGGGGGACCGGTGGACTGATCGGCTACTGGGGGGTGATGGCGGTCGACGACGGACAGGTGACCTTCGGGCAGAGCGAGGTGTTCGATCCGGGCGCGGGCCTGGATAACCCGGCGGCAGAGGAAGGCGTCAGCCGGATCGGCTCGATCGGCCTGTCGGCGCAGAACCCGCCGGACGCCGATCAGGCCTTCCTGAACCGCTACCGGCTGTTCCAGGCCGCCCGCTACTTCTCCAACGTCAACCTCGACCCGGACCTGCCGACCACGTCCAAGGC
>JAWLFE010000241.1:0-2931 GCA_041685735.1 Nitriliruptoraceae bacterium | reverse complement strand
CCCGAGGATCGCGCCGCGATCGAGGCCGAGCTCGAAGCGTTCATGACGCGCCACGAGGACGCGTGGCCGGACACCTCCCTCCCGGCGCTCGACGGCGCTACCCCGCGCCAGGCGCTGCAGGATCCGACCCGGCGGGATGTGGTGCTCCGCCTGCTCGACGACATGGAGCGCACGAGCGGCATCTGGCAGGGACCCGGTCGCGGTATGGATCCGCAGCGGCTGCGGACCCTGCTCGGCCTCACGTGAGCCCGTGACCTCGCGGCTGCGGATGGCTCGTCTCCCCGGGCGCACGCTCGCCTCCAGGAAGTGGGTCATCAGGTCGAACTGATCGAGTTGAAGTGTTCGGTTCGATTGTGTTGTGGCTTTGCGAACACATTTCTGGATCAACGCCGCTCGTAGCGTGCGTCCAGGTACTCATCCACCCAAGCGCGACTACTGCGCCACTGCCCGTCAGCGCCGCGGACCGCTTGGAGCCGTCCTCGCTTCGCAGCCGTTCGAAGAGCGGCGGCGGTGGCCCGGTCGTCAACGAGCGCAGCCAAGGGCACCAGGCGTGCCGGACCGGCAACCGCTGGAACGACGAACCTGTAGAGGTTGTCCAAGGTGGCCCGCGCTAGCACCTCGCCCAACTCGCCGGGATCCCCAGCATCCGATCGACGAAGGGCACGCAGGTACCGCGGTCGATCACGCTTGTAGATGATCGCAGGAGGACAACCCAGGCGTACGAGCATGAGGTTGAGCACGAGCCTGCCCGTTCGCCCATTGCCGTCGAGAAAGGGATGGATGCGCTCGAACCGTGCGTGCAACTCCGCGAGCTGCTCGGGGAGCGCCAGGAGATCCGCTTCGGGGAACGGTGAGAGCTCCCGCGCATCGCGGACCCAGGTATCGACCTCCGCTGGTACCTGCGGCCAGGTGACCGGCGTCATCCCGCCCGGGAACGGGTGGATCTCGTGCTCCCGGAAGCTGCCGGGCCCCTCCCGCGGGGACGCATCGGGATGGGGAGCGACGTCCCAGACAGGCGTCATCGCCATCTGGTGGATACGACGAAGTTCGGTGAGGGTCAGGATGCCATCGGTATGGCCACCAGGGGCGATGGCCTGCCGGTAGACCCAATCAGCCGCATCGGCGTAGCCCTTGACCTCGTTGTACTCGCGCAACTCCTTGTTCCCAACGGCCCGCCCTTCGGCCAGCAGGAGCTCGACCTGCTTGAGAACCAAGGTGTTGCCCTCGATGGCGGTCGAGTGGTGGGCCTCCTCGTACCAGATCCCCGTCCAGATGCTGGCAGCCTCGAGGGGCGATGGCAGGCCCCCAAGGCGGTCGTGCAGTTCGGTGATCTGGGTTTCGAACCGCTCATAGACCACGGCACGCGACGGTCGGCCACGCTGCCCCTGCGCCATGAACGCGACTCCATCACACACGAAAGTGTTCGGTTCGGTTTGAGGTTACCCCAGCGAACACTTTTGCCTGGGCAGGCGAACAGCCCGACGGGCTCCTTCGATACGTTCTCCACAGCTGCGGACGGATCTGAACACTCGACGTAGCATGGCATCGGTAGGTTCCCCGACGCGACCAGGAGGCGCCGCATGTCGACCTCGACGCTGTCCGGCCTGACCTACGACGATCTTGCCGACTTCCCGCAGGACGATCACCTCCGTCGCGAACTCATCGACGGGGAGTTGTTCGTGACACCGGCGCCGCACCTCCGACACCAGGACGTCGTTGTCCGGATCGCAGCAGCGCTGCTCGGCTTCGTCGATGAGCGCGGTGGGCGTGTCTGGCCCGCCCCCGCCGACGTCGTCTTCGCGCCGGGAACCGTGGTCGAACCGGACGTGGTCTTCATCGGCCCGGCCCGGGTCGACGAGCTCGTTGACGCACGCTTCGTCGATATCGTGCCCGACCTGGTGGTCGAGGTGTCCTCGCCGTCGACCCGGCGGCTGGACCTCATCAAGAAGCGGAACCTCTTCGAGCGAGAAGGGGTGGTCGAGTACTGGTTCGTCGACCTGGAGGCGGACCAGATCGACGTGCACCGCCTGGATGCCGCGGGCGTCTATGGGATGCCGCAGAGCCTCGGTGAGGGGGACGTGCTGACCTGCCTGGCCGCGCCCGGGTTCGAGTTGTCCGTGGACGCGGCGCTGTGCCGGTGACCGAGCCCGCGATCGTCAAGGTGCTACTCACCGACCGGACCTATCCGGTGGTGGTCGGACGCGGCTGCCTCGATGCTGTCGGACGGCACGTCGAGCTCCCCGCGGGCGCGGCCAACGCGCTCGTGATCACCCAGCAGCCGATCGTCGAGGCGGGCCACGTCGCACCGGTCGAGGCGTCGCTACGGGCCGCCGGGTTGGGGGTCCACCGCCAGATCGTCCCCGACGGCGAGTCCGCGAAGGAGGTGGGGGTGCTGACGTCGCTGTGGCAGGCGGCGGCGCAGATCCCGTTGTCGCGGGCGGACCTGGTGGTCGCGGTCGGTGGGGGCGTGGTGGGTGACCTGGCCGGGTTCGCCGCGGCTGCGTTCAACCGGGGGATGGCGGTGCTGCAGGTGCCGACGACGCTGCTCGCCCAGGTGGATGCGGCGGTCGGGGGCAAGACCGGGATCAACCTGCCGGAGGGCAAGAACCTGGTCGGGGCGTTCCACCAACCGATCGGTGTGGTGTGCGACGTGGACGTGCTGACCACCGTGCCGCCCCGGGTGCTGATCGAGGGGCTCGGCGAGGTGGTGAAGTACGGGCTGATCCAGGATCCGGTGATCCTCGAGCTGCTGGAGGCGGCGCCGGAGGAGGCGGTGGCCGGTGAGGCGGGGCTGTTGGAGGAGCTCGTCCGGCGCTCGGTCGCGGTCAAGGCGGCGGTCGTCGCCGCGGACGAGCGCGAAGGCGGCATCCGGGCGTTCCTGAACTTCGGGCACACCTACGCGCACGCCGTCGAGACCCTGTCGGGCTACGG
>JAWLFE010000081.1:0-12179 GCA_041685735.1 Nitriliruptoraceae bacterium | reverse complement strand
TTGCGCGCTGGGAGGGATTCGAACCCCCGGCCGCCTGATCCGTAGTCAGGTGCTCTATCCGGACTGAGCTACCAGCGCAGGTTGTTGCTCTTGCAGCGGAGGCTGAGGGATTCGAACCCTCGAGGGCCGTGAACGACCCAACGGGATTAGCAGTCCCGCGCCATAGGCCAGACTAGGCGAAGCCTCCAGGCATACGCGAACGCGGTAGGTCACCTCGCGCGCGGCGGCGAAGAGTACCAGCCGTGCCCGTCGCCCCGCGACGACGTCACGGCTCATCCGAGCGGACCGGGCCGCCCGGCCAGCGTTCCGGGCCGTACCCTGCAGCGCGTGCACCCCGTGACGCAGGCCCTCATCGACCGCGCACCACCAGCGCTCAAACGTCCGGTGGCGGTGGTCGTGCGCACGATCGACCGCGCGATCGCGGATCGACTGCCCGGACTGGCTGCGGAGATCGCCTTCTGGGTCCTGTTGTCGGCACCGGCGCTGCTCCTGGCCGTCATCGCCGCAGCTGGGGTGATCGGGAGCACGGTCGACGGGGGCGACTGGCAGGCGCAGTTCCTCAGCCGCGCCGTCGAGGTGTCGCGCCTGGCGTTGACCAACGAAACGATCGACGCGGTGGTCCGGCCCGTCCTCGTCCAACTGTTCGACGGCCCTGGCCTGGCGTTGATCTCCGGGTCCTTCCTGGCCGCCATCTGGACGGCTTCCCGGGCCATGAAGGTCGTCTTGAGCACCCTCGCGATCGTCAACAACCGCGAGGGGCAGCGCAAAGGCTGGCAGGACCGACTGCTTGGCTTCACCATCACCTTGGCCGCCCTACTCGTCGGCATCGTGCTGCTGCCGCTGTTGATCGCGGGCCCGAACCTCGGTGACCAGATCGTCGAGTGGTCGGGCACCGACCTGGGTCTGTTCGCCGATGCTTGGCGGCAGCTGTACTGGCCTGTGGTCGTGGTGCTCGGGACATTGACCATCGCGCTGCTCTACCACGTCGGCGTTCCCGGGCGCACCCGCTGGCGGCACGAGCTGCCGGGTGCGGCCATCGCGATCGCCGTCTGGCTGCTCGGCAGCGGCGGCCTCCGTCTCTACGGCACGTGGATCCTCGACGGCGACACTGTCTACGGGTCGCTCGCCGGCCCGATCGTGCTGCTGCTGTGGCTCTGGCTGACGGGCTTCGCGGTCCTACTGGGCGCCCAGCTCAACAGCCAACTGACCCACGGTGGCCGTCGCCGACGCCGACGCGGCGATGATCCGACACCAGCCGCGTCGGACCCGTCCGTCCACCTCGCCGCATCGACCGGTCCCGCAGACGACACCCGACCCGCAGACGACACCCGACCCGCAGACGACACCCGACCCGCTGACAACACCCAGGCAATCAGCGAACGAGGGCGTTCCGGCTGACGCGTCCGATCCACCGAGCCCTCAGGCCACAGGGACGCTGAAGCTGAACGTCGTCCCCACGCCCGGTTCGCTGTCCACGGTCAGCTCACTGCCATGGGCCCGCACGATCTGCTGAGCGAGAGCAAGCCCGAGCCCCAGGCCACCGGTCTCGCGTCGGGTCGGGGCGCCACCACGGTAGAAGCGGTCGAGCACGTGCGGCAGGTCCCGCGGGTCGATCCCGGGCCCGTGGTCCTGCACGTAGACCTGCACCCGCATGTCGCCGCGGTCGGCACCGATGGTCACCGGGGTGCCCTGCGGCGTGTGCTTCGCGACGTTCGTGAGCAGGTTCTCGATGATGTGCTCGAAGAGCGGGCCATCGACGAAGACGCTGAGGTCGTCGTCGATCAGCACGGTGATCGGGTACGCGGCCGTCACCGTGGCCAGACGATCGAGCAGCCGCATGATGGTCGGTCGCAGTGGCAGCTGACCTGGCGTCATGTCGAGCTCGCCGCGATCCAGTGCCGAGGTGTCCAACAGCGACCGGACCATGACCGAGAGGCGGTCGGCGTTGGCCTCCACCCGCTGCAGCAGATCGGCCCGCCGGCCTGGCTCCAGGTCGTCCCACCGTTGCTCGAGCGTCTGGCCGATGCCGGCGATCACCGTCAGCGGTGTCCGCAACTCGTGGGACGCGGTACTGACGAAATCCTGCGTGCGCTCGTCCAATCGGCGGAGGTCCTCCACGACCTTCGAGTCGATCTTGAAGGCGGTGGCACGGCGCAGCGCCGTGCGGGCGTGTTCGACGAGTCGCTCCACCGCCTCACGTTGCAGCGCGGTGACCGGGCCCGTGGTCGAGACGGCCGAGAGGACGCCCTGGCCGCCGTCACCGAGCGGGAGCGGGACGATCATCGCCCCGCGGAAACCCCGGCCGCGGTCGGCGACGCGCGGATCTTCATCGAACTCGTCGATGATGATCGGCTCGCGTTGCTCGAAGGCCTCGCCGAGCAGCCCACGGTCCAGCGACAGCTCATCCTCGAGCGGTTCGGGACCCTTCCAGGCACCCGCGACGAGCCGTGCAACGCCGTTGGCCGGGTCCCCGCGGCGGATCTCGACGAGTGCGAAGCCAACGGCCTGCAGGCCCTCGACGACCGCGGCCAGGACCGCGCGTGGATCCAGCGAGTTCACCCGCAGCACGCTCGCCAACAGCTCATCCAGCGTGGCCGCCTGTTCCCGACTGCGTCGCGCGGCAGCCGCCGACCGTTCCTGGCGCTCCACCGCCCGTTCGGCGACGAGGATGACCGCTACGAGCCCGGCCGACTGCAGGACCCAGATCGTCACCGACCGGACATCCCGGAGCCACAACGCGCCGAGGTAGGCGGCACCGGCCCACACCTGGAGCGGCAGACGCAGTGGGCGACCGAGGGTGTAGGCGGCGGCCAGGATCTGGATCGCCACCGCCAGCCCGACCGGCAGGACCGGTCCGTCGAGCACCCATCCCGCGAAGGCCAGCAGCAGGACCGGCGAGAGCGCGGCTGCTGCGACGACACCCGGCTCCGCCACGCGGTCCGCCCATGCCAGGCTCGCGAACCAGCGGGACGGCAACACCGCCACGACCCCGGTCACGAGGACCCCGACAACAGCGAGCAGCAGGAAGGCGGCCAGATCAGCCACGCCGACCACCGCGGCATAGGCCGTCAGCGTGATCACGACCGGCGGCCCCAGCAGCACGACACTGCGGCCGGAGACGAGCGGCTCGGGGAACGCCGAGAGACGCTCCGCCGCACCTGTGGTCGGCAGGGTCACAGCCGGACCTCCTGGGCGAGGTCGAAGCGCGGCAGCCGGAGGCTCATCCGGTCCGCCTCCTGCAGGCCTGCCCCCGATTCCAGGACCAGTTGCTCGACGAGTGACCGGGCCAACGAACCCCACGACGGGAACGGATCAGTGACGGTCAGGACGACCTCGCGCTCGTCCCAGGTCACCGACAGCGTCGTCGAGGTCTCATCGAGGAGGAGCGCCACGGCGTAGCGCAGCAGTTCCACGTCGACGAGAACGCGCACGCCCGGTGCCTCCGCAACGACCGACGCCTGCTCGAGACGGTCTTCGAACGGCTCCACCAGCGTCTGCAGATCGACCCAGTGCCGCTCGGACAGCTGGTGACCGGCCTGGAAACGTGAGAAGTCGAGCACGACGTCGACGATGCGTTGCAGCACGTCGGCCTGCCCGCACAACCGACCGATGAGGTTCGCTCGAGCAGGGGGCGGCAGGATGTCCCCATGCGAACGCAGCGTGTGTCCTGCGCCACGCACCACCGTCAAGGGGTCCCGGAGCTCATCGGACACCTGGTTGACGAACGCCGTGCGCATCGCGTCCAGGCGATCCATGCGCCCGAGCAGCAACCGCTGGTTCTCGACCCGCTGTCGGTTGCCGAACGCGGAGCCGAGGTGTCCAGCGATCACCTCGATGGCTTCACGCTGCGACTCGCCCGGCGGACCGGCGTCCGATGACGACCCGACGAGGACCCCGGCGACGTCCGTACTGACGATGACCGGCGTCACGACCATCATCCGGACGCCGACCCGGCCGGCCAGACGGTCGGGGTCCTGCTGGTAGTCGGTCACGTACTGGGTCTGTCGTTCGCGGACCGCGCGGCCGGCCACTCCCTGGGTGACCGGCAACGGACCGGGTGTCGCCGGCAGGTTGTCGAGACGGACGGGGACGATCATCCCGTCCCGCACGATGGCGACGCCTGCACCGTCGAAGCCCAACTCCCGGAGCGATCGCAGCGCGACCGCCGCGGCCTCCTCGACATCCAGATCCGCGATGGCCCGCGCCGCTGCGAGCAGGGTGGTCCGACGATCGGCCGCCGCCTGCGCACGGCGCTGCTCCTCTCTGGTCAGGGCCACCTGCTCTTCCACCACCGTGGTGGTGATGGCGAGCAGCGTGAGCAGCACCGCGATCAACATCACCTCAGGCGGCGACACCCCGGCCACCCACGCGACGGCGCTGGCGCCGACGACGACGAGCACATGCGCTGCGGTGCGTCGGCCTGGCGGCACGACCATCGACGCTCCACAGATGGCGGCCGCGACCAGCAGCATCGCGCCGACCACCACCTCATCCACGCGGGATGTCCCTTCGAGACGTGGCTCTGGTCTGCCCTGCCACAACCGGAGGTCACAACCCTCCCGACCGCGACAGTCCACACCCGTTCCCGGGCTCGAGCGCGGAGGGTGTGGGATTCGAACCCACGGTACGGCTCACGCCGCACGACGGTTTTCAAGACCGTTGCATTCGTCCGCTCTGCCAACCCTCCAGGCTCCGTTACCGGAGCGCGTGGCAGGCTACTGGCCCGCCGTGTATCCGCGACACCCGACCACCTACCAGACGCGACCCGCGGTGACACTGGGACCCGCCACGACCCGTAGCGGATCACCGCGCCAACAGGACCTCTCGACCGAGGTAGGGCTGCAGCGCGGCGGGAACCGCGACCGATCCATCGGCACGCTGGTGCTGCTCGACCAGGGCGATGATCGCGCGCTGGACCGCCAGCGCGGTGCCATTGAGCGTGTGGACGAGCAGGTTGTCGCCGTCCTTGACCTTCATCCGCGCCTTCAGCCGACGCGCCTGGTAGTCGGTGGTGTTCGAGCAGGAGGTGATCTCCCGGTAGGCCTGCTGGCCGGGCATCCACGCCTCCAGGTCATACTTGCGCGCCGCCGATGCCCCCAGATCCCCGACGGGGATGTCGACGACCTGCGCGTGGATCTCCAGGCCCGCGAAGATCTCCTCCTCGATGCTGAGGATGCGCTCGTGTTCATCGCTGGACGCGTCGGGGTGCACGAACGAGAACATCTCGACCTTCTCGAACTGGTGGACGCGCAGGATCCCGCGGGTGTCCTTGCCGTGCGCGCCGGCTTCGCGGCGGAAACACGGCGAGTACCCGACGTAGCGCAGCGGCAGATCGGCGGGATCGAAGATCTCGTCCATGTGCAGCGCAGCCAGCGGCACCTCGGAGGTTCCGACCAGGTAGAACTCGTCGTCCTGGGTCGTGAAGATCTGCTGCGCGTCGGTCGGCAGGAAGCCGGTGCCGTACATCGCCGGTTCCTTCACGAGCACGGGCGGGATCACCGGGATGTGCCCGTGGCGCATCGCGACATCGATGGCGTAGCGGACCAGCGCGAACTCCAGCATCGCCCCGTCGCCCTTGAGGTAGGCGAACCGTGCGCCCGACACCTTCGCGCCACGGGTGAGGTCGATGGCGTCCGCAGACTCGAGCAACTCCACGTGATCACGCGGGTCGAAGTCGAAGTCCGGCCGCTCTCCGAAGGTCCGCAGCACCACGCCGTCGCCCTCGACCCCGTCTGGGGCGTCGGGATGCGGGAGGTTCGGGATCCGCGCCGCAGCGGCGGTGAACTCCGCCTCGACCGCGGCCAGGGCCCCCTCCAGCTCTCCCACCCGTTCCTTCAACCTCGAGGCAGCATCGATCAGGGTCTGGCGCTCATCGGGCGCGGCCTGCCCGATGAACTGGGACGCGTTCTTCTGTTCGGACCGGGCCGTGTCCACCTCGGCGACCAGCGCACGACGACGCTCATCGAGGTCCCGGACGTGGGCCAGGTCCGCGGGCTCCAGGCCACGTCGGGACAGGGCGACGGTGACCCCATCGGGGTCCTCACGGAGCAGGCGCAGATCGATCATCCTGCGAGGCTAACGCCTACTCGGCATCGCCCACACGTTGGCGCCACGCCTCCAACCAGGCGGCCGCATCGCGGTAGGCCGCATCGTCCGTGCGGATGCGATCGGCCTCATCGGTCTGGCGGGCGCCGGAGCGTCGGTAGGACCCCAGGATCTTTGCGTCCCGTTGGGTGCGCTTGACCGCCGCCAGTGCATCGCCGACGCGCTCACCGGACAGGTGCCCTTCGATGTCGAGGAAGAAGCAGTACTCGCCGAGCTCCGCCTTGGTCGGGCGGGATTCGATCTTGGTGAGGTTCAGATCACGCTCCGCGAAGATCTCCAGCAACTGCAGCAGCGCCCCGGGTCGGTTGGTCTCGATGAAGACCACCACGGAGGTCTTGTCCCACCCCGTCGCCGGGGGGATGTGGTGGCCGACCACGACGAACCGGGTGGAGTTGCCCGGACGGTCGCTGATGTCACGGGCGACGATCTCCAGCCCGAACAGTTCGGCGGCCAGCGGGTTGGCGATCGCCAGGCTCGGCTCATCGGACTCGGCGACCGATTGGGCGGCCCGTGAGGTCGAGGCGACCGGCACCCGTTCAGCACCCGGCAACGTCGAGGTCAACCACCGGCGGCAGCCGGCGATCGGGACGGGATGCGAGTAGACGTGGGTGACGTCGTCGAGGCCCACCCCGGGGCGTGTGGCGGCGACCAGGGTGATGGGCAGTTCGAGCTCGCCCTGGATCAGCAGGTCGGTCTCGAAGGCCAGCGCGTCCAGCGTCGCGCTCACGGAGCCTTCCAGGGTGTTCTCGATCGGAACGACACCCAGGCCGGCGCCACCCTCGCTGACCGCCCGCAGGACCTCGGTGACGTCACCGAAGGGGGTCAGTGCGTCCGCATCGTCGGACCGGTCGAGCAGTCGAGCGGCGGCTTCGGTGAAGGTGCCCGGGGGCCCGAGGTAGGCGATCCTGCGGCTGGCGTCATCGGCCATCACGACGCCCGCCGCTTGCGGCGGGGTTCGGGCTGCAGTGTTGAGGGTGGCCGCCCCTCGATGGCCGCGTTGATCGCGGCCCGCTCCTCGTGGGAGAGGTGGTGCTCGCTGTCGCCCCCGACGATCGGTTTGCCGTAGGACCGTGTCTCGGACCGACCGTTGATCGCGGAGATGACCAGCCCCGTGCCGTGCTCGTCGAGCAATGCCGCCGAGAACGAGAGGGCGCCGCCCATGTCCTCGAACGCGTCGTACCGGACGATGCCCACCCGCGAGGTGGTGGCCCGCAGGAGCTCGCGCAACCGCTCGGTGTTGGCATGGATCGTGCTGAGATCCTCACGGACGGCAGCCAACTGTTCGGTGTGCCGGCTGAGCACGGCGACGACGTCTTCGGCGCTGTCCGGGAAGGCCTGCGCATGGTCGCGTCGCAGGGCCGCGAGGCGCCGCGACGTACGCAGCAGCAGCAACGCCAGCAACAGCGACAGCACCAGAGCAGCGATCACCAGGATCGCCAACAGCTGCGGATCGAGGAGCACATCGGGCAGCAGGTCGGGCATCAGGGGACCTCCAGGTACGCGCAGTGACGCGGCGGGCCGCCACGCGCCAGGCCCGACCCTATCGCGGCGGACCACCACGCCGACATCGCGCGGTCCGGCGGACGCGCAACCTCGCCTCGGGCGGCATGACGCACCGGCCATGCCGCGCGCCCTGCGCACCCTTCGCCGCAGATGGGGACGACCCCGCGCCTCGTGAACGCCTTCACGACCTCGGCTCCGGGCATGCGCACGGGCTGGAAACGGCCAAGGAGCGCCGCTTCGGCGCGCTCGATGATGCGGTTGGGTGCCCCCGCGGAAGTGGGCGGACAGCCATCTATCTGACCACGGACCTTCGAAGTTCGGCGACCCCGCATCAACCGGAGGAGAGCACCACTCATGAACAAGAAACTGCTGATCGGCGCGATGGCCGCGGCACTCGCCGTCATCCCCGCATCATCCGCCCTGGCCTCGAGCCACCTGGGATCACTGCAGGTCATCACCCAGGCCATCGATGTGCCCGCCGCTGACGACAGCGCCCAGATCGTCGTCGTGCACGGCGTGCCCGACCTCGAGGTCGACATCCTCGTCGACGGCGCCGCCGCGTTCGAAGGCGTGAACTTCACCGACATCGCGGTGACCGAGCTGCCTGCCGGAACCTACGACCTCGGCGTCGCACCGGCCGGAACGACCGACCCCGTCCTGAGTGCTGATGGTGTCGCGGTCGAGGACGGCGTGAGCTACTCCGTCATCGCCCACCTCGACGCCGACGGCAACCCGACCCTCTCGCTCGAAGCCAACGAGACGGGTGAGGGCGCTGGGATCCAGGTCTTCCACACCGCCGCCTTCGGTGCGGTCGACATCCTGCCGACCGAGGCCACCGGGCTCGAAGGCGTGACCAACGGTCAGAACGCCTTCGTCGCCACCGGTGCTGCTGACGTCGACGGTGTCGGTGTCGCTGCCGCCGGTGAGTCCGAAGCCGCGATCGACCTCGGCACGGTCACCGTGCCCGAGGACACCTCCGTGCTCGCCTACGCCGTCGGCGCCCTGCCGGACGACGCCGGTGACGATGCTGGTGACGACCTCGAAGCACCCGACGCCGAGCACTCACCCGGGGAAGCCGGTCTGGCCTCCACCGCGATGCCCGTCTGGGTCGTCGCGCTGATGGCACTCGGTGCCCTGTCGATCGCCGCTCCGGTCGTCGCGCGCAAGCGCAACAACTGAGCCCGTCGGTCACACCGCATCACCTGTGGGGGAGGCTTCGGCCTCCCCCACGGCCGTGCCCACCACGCCGTAGCCTGCACCCCTGGAGGTGGCAGCCATGACCGGTCGCACCCGCTGGATCTCCATCGCGCTCGGCGTGATGCTCCTGATCGGAGCTCCGAGCGCCTGGTACCTGAGCCAGCCGGCCCCGACCGTGGGCGAACTCCCGGACGCCTTCGTCGTCGAGGGCGCCGACCCCACCGACGACGAACCCGGTACCCCACCCACCTCCAGCGCGGAGAACGACGCGGACGACCCCGGCGGCACCGACGATGCCGCCGGAGACGACACCGGGGACGAGCAGGAAGACGGCACGGACGGTGACGGCGACGCAGCCGACGGGGCAGCCGGGGCGTCATCAACCCGGGAACGGGCACCGCAACCCGTCAGCGTCTCGATCCCCTCGATCGGCGTCGATGGAGCCGAGGTCGTCCAGGTCGGCCTCGACGACAACCGTGCGGTCGACATCCCCGACGACGTCAGCCAGGTCGGTTGGTACGACCGCGGGCCCCGTCCCGGTGAGGACGGCAACGCGTTCATGACCAGCCACATCGATTCCCGCACGCAGGGTCCGGGCGTGCTGTTCGACCTGCGACGCAGCGAACCCGGCGACCTGATCGAGGTCGCCCACGAAGACGGCAGCACCACCGAGTGGGAGGTCGTGCACCGGGAACGGATCACCAAGGGCTCGTATCCCATGGACCGGGTGTTCCGCTTCGAGGGCCCACCCGGTCTGGTGATCGACACGTGTGGTGGACCGTTCGATCCCGACACGGGCTCCTACGAGAACATCGACATCGTCTACGCGATCCCGTTGGGCGCGGAGTACGACACGACCGAGTTGGCTGCGTCACCTCTCGGCTGAGCTCACGGCCCCACCGGCATCGGGACCTCATGGCACAGATGAACGGCACGGATCCGTCCGGCGGTGGTGGACCCCCAACGCGACTTCAGGCGAGCGTGATCGCCCGTCCCTGGGTCAACGCCTCGACGATCCTGGCGGCACCGACGATCGACGCGCCGTCAAGCAACTGCTGATCCCCGGTGATCCCCCGCTTGGTGGCACATGCGCTGCAGAGCCAGATCTCGCCACCGCCGGCCACCAGCTGCCGGGCCAGATCGGCCAGCGGCGGCATCCCATCGACCTCGATGCGATCGACCACCCCGGGGATGCCGAGGTTGGCCGCGTCGACCGTGCAGACCACGACGGCGCGTTGCCCGCTGACCGCCGCGGTCGCGGCGGCGATGAACGGCACGATCGCCCGTTCCAGGTCGTCCTCCGCGTGGGAGCAGGGGAACAGCAGCAGCTCACTCACTGGGTCGCCATCCAGTCGTCGAAGGTGCGCCCCGTGATGCGCTGGAACGCCTCCAGGTACTTGGCACGGGTCTGCGCCACGACGTCGGGGGGCAACGCCGGTGCGGGTGGCGTCCGGTCCCACCCGGTCGAGGTGGCGTAGTCACGGACGAACTGCTTGTCGAAGCTCGGCGGGTTGGTGCCGGGCTGCCAGGTGTCGGCGGGCCAGTAGCGTGAGGAGTCCGGGGTGAGCACCTCATCGGCCAGCACGATCTGCCCATCCCGCAGACCGAACTCGAACTTCGTGTCGGCGAGGATGATGCCCTGCGCGGCCGCGTGCTCCGCGCCGGCGACGTACAGCTCCAGGGACAGCTCGCGCAGGCGGGCCGCCAGGTCCGCGCCGATGGCCGAGGCCATGACCTCGAAGCTGACGTTCTCGTCGTGGGCGCCGTCCTCGGCCTTGGTGGCCGGGGTGAAGATCGGCTCGTCGAGGCGGTCCGCCTCCACCAACCCCTCGGGCAGCGCCACCCCACAGACCCGGCCGTCGTCCCGGTACTCCTTCCACCCGGAGCCGGCCAGGTAGCCGCGCACGACACACTCGAAGGGCACCACCTCGACCTTGCGGCACAGCATGAAGCGCCCGGCGAGTTCGCTCTGCTGGCCGTGCAGCTCAACCGGGAGGTCCGCCACCGCGGTGGAGACGAGGTGGTTGGGCACGATCGCGCCCAACCGATCGAACCAGAACGCCGCGATCCCGGTCAGCACGCGGCCCTTGTCGGGGATCGGCGTCGGATGGATCACGTCGTAGGTCGACACGCGATCCGACGCGACCAGCAGCAGGTGGTCGGCATCGACGTCGTACAGGTCCCGTACCTTGCCGGACCGCAGATGTGTGAGTCCCTGGATCGCCATCATCCGCCCGGTCCGTGGGTGTCGTGCCGAGGCTCGCGGTCGCCCGGTGGATCCGCCGCGGACTGGCGGTCCAGATCCTCCGGCGTGTCGATGTCGGGCGGGCTCGCGCCCGCCACCAGGACGTGGGCGACGTAGAGGTCCTCGAGCACGTTCCGGGCGCCGGCGTCACCCGCCACCTCGTCCACCACGCGGGGCCACACCCGTCGATGGAGGGCGACCGGGTGACCGGGCCGGTCCTGGTAGCTGGCCCGGGCCGCATCGGGACCATCCTCCAACGCGGCGACGACCTGCCGGATCGATGCGGACGTGATACCCGGTTGGTCAGCCAGCAGCATCACCGCGACACGCGCGTCGGGGTCAGCCTGCACCGCCGTCAGGCCCGCCCGGACCGACGATGCCTGCCCCGTCGCGTGGTCCGGGTTGTCCACGACCTCGACGTCGGCGTCCCCGGCCACCGCAGCAGCGACCGCGTCGCCGTCGTGGCCGACCACGACCACGTGGCGCGTGATGCCGGCGGCGCGAGCCGCGTCCAGCACGTGGTGCACCAACGGTCGCCCGTCGAGGTCAGCGAGCGCCTTCGTCGCGCCGAAGCGGGTCGCAGCCCCGGCGGCCAGGATCACGGCGACCACGTCATGCGTACCCTGCTCGGGCGGCCGATGCCGGCGACGATCGGCACGGTCCCGGCGCTGCCGCCCGGAGAGGTGCTCGTGACGTTGTCCCGCCTGGAAGCCGACCCCGTGCTCGACCGCCGCCGATCGGCCGCGGTCGTCACCTCCAGCGATGGCGTCGCCTACGGCCATCGCACCGACGATTCCGGCGCGGCGGTCACGGCGTTGCTGGAGGGGGCCGGCTTCACGGTCACCGATCGCCGGGCGGTCCCCGACGACCGCGAGGTGATCGCGGCCGCCCTGCGCGAACTGGCTGGGACCGACCTGGGTCTGATCGCGATCACCGGTGGCACCGGCTTCGGGCCGCGCGACGTGACCCCGGAAGCGACCCGCGATGTGATGGAGCGTGAGGCGCCGGGGCTCGCCGAGGCGATGCGCGCCACCGGGCGCGCGAAGACGCCCATGGCCGATCTGTCCCGGGGCGTCTGCGGTGTCCGTGGACGCACGCTCATCATCGACCTACCGGGGAGTCCGCGCGG
>JAWLFE010000024.1:0-43598 GCA_041685735.1 Nitriliruptoraceae bacterium | reverse complement strand
TCAGGCCCGGGTAGGTGGGACCGGAGGTCAGGCCCGGGTAGGTGGGACCGCGGAGTGGGCAGTCGGCCGGACGCTCACCAGCAGCAGGCCGACGATCAGCAGGACCGCACCGACCAAGGGCAGACCGGTCAGGCGTTCCGCCAGCAGGACCACGGCCAGGAGGGCGGCGACCAGCGGCTCGGTCAGGGTCAGGGTGGTGACGACGGGGGTCGGCAGACGCGCGAGTCCCCAGACGAACGCGACGTACGAGGCGCCGACGGAGACCAGCGCCAGCCAGGCCGCCGCCAGCGCTCCCTCTGACGTCGCCATCCATCCGAGGTCGTTGAGCCACAGAGCAGGCGACAGGAGCAGGCCACCGCCGAAGATGGCGATCCCCATGACGGGGATGCCGGCGACCCCACGGTCCAGCAGGTGCTTCGAGGCGACCGCATAGGTCGCATAGGCGAGCCCGGCGATCAGGGCGAGGGCGACGCCGCCCGGAGCGATCTCATCGGACCCGGTGGGCAGCAGCAAGAGACCCGCCGCGACGACGGACAGGATGGTGGCGAACAGCCACCGCCAACCAGGGAACCGTCCCCGCAGCGCGTCGTACAGACCCGCCCAGGCCGGCGCACTGCCGATGGCGACCAGCACGCCGATCGCCACGCCGACGGATCGGACCGCGCCGAGGTAGCCGAGCTGGAAGACGGCCATCGCACCGATCGCCACCAGGCAGACGCCCCGCCCGCGACGGAGCGTGTCGGCGAGTCCGGACCGTCCGCTGCTGACGAGCGCGACGAGGAGGAGTACCGCGCCCCCTCCCAGGGTGCGGATCGCTGCAACGGACGCTGGTGCCGCGGTCGGGGCTCCGAGCTCCTGGGCCACCCCCGCGGTTCCCCACAGCGCGGCGCCAACGACCACCGCGATCGTCGCGCGCCCTGCGTCAGGGGAACCGCCACGTCTGTCAGTCGGTGGCACGGAGGTCGGTCAGGA
Source organism: Nitriliruptoraceae bacterium (assembly GCA_041685735.1). Lineage (GTDB taxonomy): Bacteria > Actinomycetota > Nitriliruptoria > Nitriliruptorales > Nitriliruptoraceae > CSSed11-175R1. The sequence goes on along the minus strand of JAWLFE010000024.1, from coordinate 42,626 downwards.
TCCGCTCCCAGCTGGCGGCGTCGACGTCCAGGTCCGTGGCCAGGCTGACCCGATCGGTGACGTCCCCGAACCGATCTCGGATGCGGCCACCGACCTCGTCCGGGGTCCCGACGACCGCGAAGGTGTGCAGCACCTCGTCATCGATGAGCGCGGGCATCTCGCTCCAGTCGCCTCGCACGGACAGCTCGTGCAGGCGCTCATGGAGCTGCCCCCATCCGTGGAGGTCGAGGACCGCACGATAGGCCGGGGTGGAACCGTAGAAGGCGATCTGGCCACGTACCTTCGCGGCCGCCTCCTCGGTCGCCGCATCATCGCGCCCGGTGACCACGAACAGTGGCAGGCTGATCTGCACCGCGCCAGGATCGCGTCCCGCGCGGGCCGCGCCGGCCGCGACCGACGGGAGGGTGACCTCTCGGAGGTAGCGCTCGGTCGTGAACCCGTGGCAGAGCACGCCGTCGGCGACCTCACCGGTGACCTCGGTCATCTTCGGTCCGACGGCGGCGATGAACACCTTCGGGGCGCCGTGGCCATGGTCGGGTGGGGTGAAGAACGGGGTCATCAGGGTGTGGCGGCTGTACTCGCCACGGAAGGACAGCTTCTCGCCGGTCTCCCAGGACCGCCAGATCGCGGCGAGGGCCTGGACGTACTCACGCATCCGCGTGGCCGGCTTCGGCCACGGGGTCCCGAACCGTTTCTCGATGTGGGGCTTGATCTGTGAGCCGAGGCCGAGCACGAACCGTCCCTGCGTCAGAGCCTGGAGGTCGTGTGCCGCGTACGCCACGTGCATCGGACTGCGTGGGAACGCGACGGTGATCGCGGTCCCGATCTCCATGCGCTGCGCGGCGGAACCGGCCGCGACACACGCCAGCAGGGGGTCATGGGTGGTCTCTCCGACGAACCAGCCGTCGTAGCCGCGCCGTTCGAGGTCGCGCACGAGGGCCGGCGTGTCCGCCAACGGTGCGCCCAGGGTGACGGCATCGATCCTCATGGGTGACGCTCCTGCGAGCCGAGGGCCGCGGGCTCGACGTTCTGCAGGCGCACCTGCCCGCGTGCGACGGCCTTGCCGTCATCCGCTCTGGTCAGCACCACCTGCCACAACTGCTGGGTCCGGCCCACGTGGATCGGATCGGCGACCGCGTCGACCCGCCCGGTGCGGTGCGAACGCAGGAAGTCCGTCGAGTTGCTGACACCGACCACGAACCGACCATCCGGTGCGACCTGGAGCGCCGCGGCGACCGATGCCAGTGATTCGACGATCGAACACCACACCCCGCCGTGCACGATGCCGTACGGCTGGTGGTGGCGTTCGTCAGCCTGGACGTGCGCGACCGCCCGGTGCAGCGACAGTTCATCCCACACGATCCCGAGGATCCCACTGCCGAACGCATCCTGCGCGAAGGAGGCCAGATCGTCGTGGCGCAGGGTCTCGCCCGCACGCAGGCGTTGCCCCAGAGCTGCCATGGTTCCCGCGTCCATCTGCTCCCTCGATCCCGGTCGACCGCCCAGTCGGCGGTCGCACGCTAGCCGCGCGTTCGGCGTCGACGGGCACCGTATGGTCAGATAGACCCTGACAGGTCGACCGAGGCACCCACCGAGCAGCACGTGAGGCGAACGATGGCGGACCCGAAACACAAGAGCCGTGACGTGACCGACGGCTACGAGCGCGCACCCGCGCGGGCGATGCTCCGGGCGATCGGCATGACCGACGACGACTGGAGCCGCCCCCAGGTCGGGATCGCGTCGTCCTGGAACGAGGTCACGCCGTGCAACCTGCCGCTCGACCGCCTGGCCAAGCAGGCGAAGGAGGGGGTGCGCGACGCCGGTGGGTACCCGATCGAGTTCAACACGATCGCCGTGTCCGACGGGATCTCGATGGGGCACGAGGGCATGCGGGCCTCGCTCGTGAGCCGTGAGGTGATCGCCGACTCGGTCGAGACGGTCATGCACGCCGAACGCCTGGACGGGATGGTGACCTTCGCGGGCTGCGACAAGTCGCTGCCGGGGATGGTCATGGCAGCCGTTCGGCTCGATGTGCCATCGGTCTTCCTGTACGGCGGGTCGATCCTGCCCGGGCAGCACGATGGACACGACGTGACGATCCAGGACGTCTTCGAGGCGGTCGGCGCTCGCGCCCGCGGGACCATCGACGACGACGAACTCGGTGCCATCGAACGTGCCGCGTGCCCATCGGAGGGCTCCTGCGGCGGCATGTTCACCGCCAACACGATGGCGTCTGCCATCGAGGCGTTGGGACTCGCCCTGCCCGGGTCGGCGTCGCCGTCCGCTCCGGACCCCCGCCGCGACCACTTCGCCAGGGAATCGGGCCGGGCGGTGGTCGGGCTGCTCGACTCGGGGCTGAGCGCCCGCAAGATCGTGACCCGCAAGGCCCTGGAGAACGCGATCGCCGTGGTGATGGCGGTGGGGGGATCGACCAACGCCGTGCTGCACCTGCTGGCGATCGCGCGGGAGGCCGAGGTCGATCTGGTGATCGACGACTTCGACAAGATCGGACGTCGCGTCCCCCACATCGCGGACACGAAGCCAGGCGGCCGGTACGTGATGAACGACCTGGACCGCATCGGTGGTGTCCAGGTCGTGATGAAGGAACTGCTCGACGCCGGACTGCTGCACGGGGATGCGATGAGTGTCACGGGACGGACGATCGGCGAGGAACTGGAGGCGATGGACATCCCGGCACCGGACGGTGAGGTGGTGCACCCGCTGAGCGCACCGATCCACGCCGACGGTGGCCTGGCGATCCTGCGAGGATCGCTGGCCCCAGAGGGCGCGGTCGTCAAGATCGCGGGCCTGACCGCGGAGCAGCTGGAGTTCGAGGGTCCGGCACGGGTCTTCGACGGCGAGACCGACGCCATGCAGGCCGTGCTCACCGGCGGCATCGTCGATGGCGACGTCATCGTGATCCGCTACGAGGGCCCGAAGGGCGGGCCGGGCATGCGCGAGATGCTCGCGGTGACCTCCGCGGTCAAGGGTGCGGGACTCGGCTCGACCGTGGCGCTGTTGACCGACGGCCGGTTCTCCGGAGCCACACACGGGTTCTCGATCGGCCACATCGCGCCGGAGGCGACCGACGGTGGGCCGATCGCGTTCATCCGGGACGGCGACACGATCCGCATCGACGTCCCGAACCGGACCCTGGACGTGCTCGTCGACGAGGCGGAGATCACCGCCCGCAAGGACGGCTGGGAGCCCCTCCCACCCCGCTACACCCGCGGCGTGCTGTGGAAGTACGCGCAGACGGTCAACTCGGCATCGCTCGGTGCGACCACGAGCGTCTGACCGCGCGGCCGGCAACCACCGACGCGACCCACCGGGTCATCGACCGACGAGGACAGCGTGCAGTTCGACGAGCTCAGGTTCGTCTGCCAGGAAGCGGCTGGCGACATCCTGCGATCCCGCGGCCGGCCACTGCCACCGACCGTGGTCCTGCCCGGAGCGGAGCGCACGCAACTGCTCACGCTGCCCGAACTCCCCGATGACGACGAGGCCCGCCACGCCGTCCTCGCGCAGGTGGCCACCGATCACATCACCGAGGCAGCGGTCCCGTGCTGGGGCTTCGTCGCCGAGGCGGATGCCAGTGGCGACGACGTCGCGGTCGTCGTGTACGGGGCACGCCGACATGCCCCGGAGATCACGGCCTCACGCTTCTCGGAGGACGGTGACCTCGAGGAGTTCGTCGCGGCCGAACCCCTGGACCCGACGGCCCTGCCCTTCCTCCACCCGCTCCAACACGCGGTGGACGCGTTGCCGGCGATGGGCGACGTGTTCGACGCCGCCGACCCGAAGCGTGGCGGTCCCGGGCACGACCCGGGCAGCGGCGGCCTGCCGCTGCACCCCTGATCGACCCGGTTTCGACGTCGCCTCGACGTGACAGGGGCCTCACGTACGGCTCACACGATGCCAGCCGCCACCGCCGCCTGTCGGTACCAGGCCGCCAGGCTCTCGACGGTCTCGTGGGCGTTGAGGCCGCTCGGGTTGGGGACCACCCACAGCTCGGCACCGGCGATCATCTCGGACTGGCGCCCGAGTGGGGCCGCCGGTCGCCGGAACGCGGTCCGGTAGGTCGTCACCCCGGCGATCGCGACCACCGCCGGCTGCCAGGATGCCAAGCGTGCGGTCAACGCCGCCGCACCGTCACGTAGCTCCGTGGTGGACAACTCGGACGCCCGGGCCGTGGCACGGGCCACGACGTTGGTGATGGCGATCCCCCGGTCGGTCAGCTCCCGGCGGTCGGCCGCGGTCAGCCCCGCCACACGGTCGAGTTCGTGGTCGGTGATCCCGGCGCGGTGCAGCGCCGGGTAGAAGCGGTTCGACGGGTGCGCGAAGTGGGTCTGCGTCGCCGCGGTCCACAGGCCGGGGTTGATCCCGACGAAGACGAGCTGCGGCGGTTCGGAACCGACGAGGTCGGCCACGACGGCATCACGGTGGGCATCGAGTTCCTCGCGGGTGAACCCCATCAGCGGCCCCGCCTCACGGCCTGATCCGCGTCGCGTCGACGAGGATGAACAGTGCTTCCGCGGTCGCGATGACCTCGCCGTCGACGGTGGCTTCACCGCGGGTCCACAGCTTGCGACCCTCACGACGCACCGCTCGGCCTCGGATGGTCAACGGTCGACCGATGGGCGTCGGCGCCAGGTACTGGACCGTCAACTCGCCGGTGAAGCCGGGTGTACCGCCCAGGGTCAGCACGTACCCGAGCACATCGTCGAACAACGCTGCGACGATCCCACCGTGGGAGCGCCCGGGCGCACCCTCGAAGGCCGGGCCGAGCGTGACCTCGGCCACCGCATCGTCACCGTCGCGGTGGACGTCCATCGCGATCCCCATCGGGTTCCAGGGCCCGGACACGAAACACTCGTCGAAGTGGACCACGTGGGCACCGTCAGGCACCGCGACATCGAACATTCGTCGCTTGAGTTCGGGCAGATCGCGCCGTCGAGGGGGGCCGTCCTCGAGGTCGGCGGCAACCCGGTCGGCAGCGACCGCGACACGCTCCAGGAGGTCATCGGCGGCATCGTGACCCATCAGTGCGTGCCCGAGCCGCCGCAGGGCAGCCGCGGCTCGCGCACGCGGCACGTCGGCGGTCTCCGCCGGTTGCTGCGGGGAACCCTGTTCCACGTCGATGCCCCTTGCCTCGTCACCGCGATCCCAGCGACCGTCGATCCGGCGCCATCGGCCGGGGAACCTAGTCCGGCGGACGTGCGGCTTCGGCCACCGGGGCGGTGATCTCCACCTCGCCCGCCCGCCGCCCCTCGAGGCTGCGGACCGTCAAGCGCCAGCCGTCCTCGGTGGTCAACCGGTCGCCCACCACCAGCAGGCGCCCCAACTGCTCGACCAGGTAGCCGGAGACGGTCTCGGACTCACCCTCCCGGAGTTCCAGACCGGTGAGCCGTCTGGCCTCGTCACGACGGAGGGTGCCTGGCACGATCCACACCCGTTCCTGGTCACGCCGGGGTGCCTCCTCCTCGTCGAACTCGTCGGCGATCTCACCGACCAGTTCCTCGAGGACGTCCTCGAGGGTGAGGAGTCCTGCGGTGCCGCCGAACTCATCGACGACCAGTACGGCATGACTACGGGCATCCAGCATGTCACGCATCAGGTGCTCGAGGTCCCGGGACTCTGGGACGGCAGGGATCGGGCGCAGGAGCTCGTTGACGGTGAGGGTCACCCCATCGTCGATCTCGCGGATGAGTGCGTCCTTGACGTGCACGACACCGACGATGTGGTCGACGTCGTCGTGGAAGACGGGGATGCGCGTGTGGCCGGTGTCGGCCGCGAGGTCCAGCAGCTCGTCGATCGTCGCGGTGTCGGGGAGCGCATCGAGATCCACCCGCGGGGTCATGGCGGACTCCGCATCGATCGCCGACAGGCGGAGCGCGGCCCCCATCATGCGCGCGTCCTGTGGCTGGATCGTGCCCAGATCCTGCGACTCGGCCAGGGCCAGGGCGAGTTCGTCCGGGGTGTGCACCAGCTGGCGTTCGTCGACGGGGTCGACCCGCACGAGGCGCACCAGCACGTTCGCGAGCCAGTTGAGGAACAGGATCAGCGGCCGCAGCAGCAGGATGAACGCCGCGAAGGGACGCATCAGGCCCAGTGCCACCCCCTCCGGGCGGGCCAGAGCCAGGTTCTTCGGCGCCATCTCGCCGACGACCATGTGGAGGAACACCACCAGCGCCAGCGCGGCAGCCAGCGACACACCCGGGATCAGGCCGTCCGGGATGGTGGTGAGACCGAGCCAATCGGCGAACAACGCCTGGACCGCCGGCTCGGCGATGGCCCCGAGGCCGAGCGAGCACATCGTGATGCCGAGCTGTGCCGCGGAGAAGGTGACCGAGAGTTCCTTGTGGGCGCTCAACGCCCGCCCCGCGCGGCGGTCACCTGCCTCGGCCGCCTCCTCGAACCGGGTCCGTCGGGCGGCCAGCAGACTGATCTCTGCGGCCACGAAGGCCCCGTTCGCGACCAGCAGGACGAGACCGACGAGCAGCGCGGTGACGCTGAAGCTGCCGTGGATGCCATCGGCGGCGACGGCCAACGTCATGTCTCGACCTCCGCCGCGGGCGGGGTGGTCGGCAGTTCCCGGATCGCGACCTGGGTGATCCGCACCGCCTCGAGCTCCATGACCGTGAACTCCAGTTGCTCGTGGACGACCTGTTCACCGGGTTCCGGGATGTGGCCGAGCTGATCGAGGACGAACCCGGCGACCGTCTCGAACTCCCCCTCCGGCAACCGGATGTCGAACAGCTCCTCGACCTGGTGCGCCCGCAGCGTGCCGCGCACCAGGAAGCGGCCGACCCCCAGACGGCGGATCTGTGCGTCCTCGCGATCGAACTCGTCCTCGATCTCACCCACGAGTTGCTCGAGCACGTCCTCGACGGTGACCAGGCCGGCGGTCCCTCCGTACTCGTCGACGGCCAGGGCGAACGTGCGGTGGTCGCGGCGCAGTTCACCGAGCAGCCGCCGCAACGACTCGCTCTCCGGCACCGCCAGCATCGGCACGGCCACCTCCAGCACGCAGGTCGCGTCGTGGCGATCGGAGGGCACGGCCAACAGATCCTTGACGTGGACGGTGCCGACGACCTCGTCCTCGGAGTCCCCGCGGATCGGGAACCGGCTGTGGCCCGTCGAGCGGGCCAGTGCCCGCAGGTCGCTGAGGGTGTCATCCGCGGAGAGCCAGACCACGTCCGGCCGCGGGACCATGACCTCGCTGACCCGTCGGTCGCCCAGGCCGATGGCCCGGGTCAGCAGCTGGGTCTGCTGATCGCTCAGGCTGCCCTCCTCGCCGGAGGCGGTGACGATCCGGGCGAGCTCATCCAGGCTGTGGCCCCCCTCGAGCTCGCTGCGGACCTCCACGCGGAACACCAGCCGCGTGATCCGCTGGGCCGAGCCGTCGAAGATCCGGATGATCGGACCGAACAGGATGCCGAACAGGCGGGTGATCGGCGTGACGAACAGCGCGATACCGAGTGGTCGCGAGATCGCCAGGTTCTTGGGGAACAGCTCGCCGAGGACCATCTGCAGGACCGTGGACAGCAACAGGGTCGCGGTGACCGCCACCCCCAGCGAAGCCTGCTCGGGCGCACCGACCAGTTCCAGCAACGGCCGGATCAGTGTGTCACCGATGGTCCGGTCGGCGAGATAGCCGACCAACAGCGAGGTCGCCGTGATGCCGAACTGCGCGGAGGACAGCGCGAACGACAGATCCGAGAGCTCCCGGACCACCGCCCGGGCACGACGATCGCCCTGCTCGGCCAGATCGTCGACGACGGGACGCCGCACGCTCACGAGCGCGAACTCGGCCGCGACGAACAGACCGTTGGCAGCGATCAGCACCGCGACCAGCAGGACTCCGAGTATGCCGTTCACGTGGGGCTGACCTCCGCTGGCCCTGACACCACCACGGCGCCGTCGACCGGATCGGCGCCTGCCGCCGGTGGCTCGTCACGTTCGAAGACGACGGCGGCCACGCCGAGGGCCCCGGCCCGGCCCGGTCTCGGGGCACGCCCCCTCACGGAGAGGTCGAGCTGACCGCCGAGGACGGCAGCAGCTCGAGCGCGTGGGCCCGCATGTCGAAGGTCTCGTCGAGGAGGACCGACAGGCCGAGCCCGGTCAGCGCGGCGAGCATCGTCTGCGCTCGGCGTTCGGCCGCCTCGGGGGTCAGGGTGGGGTCCTCCCGCAGCCAGGCATCCGTGAACCGATCGACACGCGTGCGATGCGACCGGACGACCCGCGTGGCGATCGCCCGATCGGTGAGCCCGCGCCCGACGGCCAACTGCAGGTAGATCCGCGCGATCGGGGACGAGCCGGTCATGAACGTGACGAACGCATCGACCAGATCCGCCAGGGTGTCGGTGCCCGCACCGTCAGGGTCGGGGTCGACCGCCTCGATGGCTTCACGGACCACCTCGAAGACGGCCTCCTCCTTGGAGGCGAACAGGTTGTAGAAACTGCCGGCCCCGACGCGTGCCTGATCGGTGATCGCCTTCAGCGTGACCCCGTCGACACCCACCTCGGAGAGCAGCCGGCGGGTCGCGGACAGGATGCGCTCGCGCGTCTCGAGACCCACCCGATAGCGACCCATCACCCACCTCCACGTCGTCCGCGGTCGTGCACGCGGCCGCCGGAGCGCCGACCGTAGCGCCCCGCCCCCTGCGGATGCCCGGAGGCGCGACAGAGAGAAATGTAGTGTACGCTCAAATATGTAGCGGACACTCAAACTCTGCCACTGAAACCCTGCACGGTCACGGGAGCGACCGATCCGGGCTCGCGCCTTCGCGCGGCACCAGACGACGGGAGTACCACCATGAGCCACTATCGCAGCAACCTCCGGGACATGGAGTTCAACCTCTTCGAGGTCCTCGGCGCCGAGGAGTACTTCGGTACGGGACCGTTCGCGTCGGTCGACGCCGATCAGGCACGCATGCTGCTGTCCGAACTCGACCGCTTCGCCCGTGAGTCGATCTGGGCCGAGTCGTTCGCGTCGGCGGATCGGACCCCCCTGCAGCTGTCCCCCGAGGGCGACGTCACCATCCCCGACGAACTCGATCAGGCCCTGCGCGCGTTCTACGAGGCCGGGTGGCACCTGATGCCGCTGCCCGAGCACCTCGGCGGCTACGGCGCTCCCCCGACGATCCGGTGGGCCGGGACCGAACTGCTGGCCGGCGGGCACGCGACCGCGTCGCTGTGGCCGATCGGCTCGCTCATGGGCGGCATCGTCGACGCGATCGGGACCGAGGGCCAGAAGCAACGGTTCGCCCGGCCGATGATCGAGGACTGCTGGGGCGGCACGATGGTGCTGACCGAGCCCGACGCCGGTTCCGACGTCGGCGCCGGGGTCACCAGGGCCACCTTCGTCGAGGCGGCGGGCGACGACGACCTCGGGTCGATCTACCACCTCGAGGGCATCAAGCGCTTCATCACCTCCGCCGACGCCCAGACCCACCCCAACACCGTGCACCTGGTGCTGGCACGGCCCGAGGGCGCCGGTCCCGGCACCAAGGGTCTGAGCCTGTTCATCGTGCCCAAGCTCCATGTCAACGCCGACGGCTCCTTCGGGGAACGCAACGGCGTGCGGGTCTCCAACCTCGAGAAGAAGATGGGCATCAAGGCATCGGCCACGTGCGAACTGTCGCTCGGGCAGGATGGCGAGCCCTGCGTCGGGTACCTCGTCGGTGACGTCCACGACGGCATCAAGCAGATGTTCCGGGTCATCGAGTACGCACGGATGATGGTCGGCACCAAGGCGATGTCCACGCTGTCGACCGGCTACCTGAACGCGCTCGACTACGCCAAGGTCCGCGTCCAGGGCGCCGACCTGACCCAGGCAGCCGACAAGACGGCCCCGAAGGTGGAGATCATCGCCCACCCGGACGTTCGCCGGATGCTGATGGAGCAGAAGGCACATGCCGAGGGCATGCGGGCCCTGGTGATGTGGGCCGGTTGGGTCCAGGACCAGGCGCAGCTGTCGCTGCACGAGTCCACCCCGGGTGCGGGCGACGGAGACGTCGACGGCCACGACCGCTGGATCGCCCGCGAGGACCTGTTGCTGCCGCTGGTCAAGGGCTACTGCTCGGAGAAGGCCTACGAGCTGCTGGGCGTGAGCCTGCAGACCTTCGGCGGGTCCGGCTACACGCAGGACTATCCGATCGAGCAGTACATCCGCGACGCCAAGATCGACACCCTCTACGAGGGCACGACCGCGATCCAGGCACTCGATCTGCTGTTCCGCAAGATCGTGCGGGACCAGGGCGCGACGCTGACCTGGTTGGCAGACCAGATCCGCGAGATGGTCAAGGGTGGCACCGACAGCGACCCGTTCAGCGACGAGCGGGAGCGGCTGGGCGCGGCCCTCGACGATGCCCAGGCCCACCTCGGCGTGCTCCTGACGCACGCGATGGCGTCCACGCAGGAGGGACAGGCGGAGGAGATCTACAAGGCGGGTCTGCACTCCACCGACTTCCTGCACTCGCTGTCGGAGGTCACCATCGCGTGGCTCCTGCTCCGCCACGCCGAGGTCGCACAGGACAAGCTCGACGGCGCCGGGGCCAGTGGCCTGCGCGAGGACGACCAGGCCTTCTACGAGGGCAAGATCGCCTCGGCACGCTGGTTCGCGCGCAACGTGCTGCCCAAGCTCAGCCGTCGCCGCCGCATCGCCGAGGAGGAGGACGGCGCGCTGATGCAGCTGTCGACCACGGCCTTCTGACCCGACCCTCGGGGGGTGCCCGGCCCGTCCCGGTGACCGGGCCACCCGGGGAACCGGACACCGGCCGTCGGCGTCCAACGGATGAACGGAAGCGGCCGCCGCGCGCGGTAACGTCCGTCTGTTGCTCGCCGACGGCCGCGTCGCGTCCCGCCGAGGACGCGATCGCGCGACCTGACCGGAAGGACCCGGACCCTCGATGGCTGATCCGCGGACGAACAAGCCCAACCGACGCGAGGCGCGCAGGCGTCGTCGCGCCACCCGCCGGTGGTGGCAGCGGTGGTGGATGGTCCTGCTCGTCTTCCCGGCCATCGCGCTGGCGGCGGTCGGGCTCCTGGCGTTCTACATCATCTTCGAGTCGGTGCCACTGCCCGATGACATCGATGCCCGCTCATCGATCGTCTACGACATCGACGGCAACGAGGTCGGCGGGCTGGCGGCCGAGGTCGCCCGGGAGGACGTGGAGCTCGCGGAGCTCCCCCCGCACGTCGAGCACGCCGTGCTCGCCGCCGAGGACCGCGGCTTCTACGAACACCGCGGCATCTCGGCCCGGGGGGTCGCGCGGGCGCTGTTCACCAACGTCCGGGCCGGCGGCGTGGCCCAGGGCGGGTCGACGATCACACAGCAGTACATCAAGAACGCCGCGCTGAGCCCGGAGCAGACCTACACCCGCAAGGTCCAGGAGGCGGCACTCGCGATCAAGTTGGAACGCGAGTACTCGAAGCAGGAGATCCTGTCGTTCTACCTCAACACGATCTACTGGGGCCGTGGTGCCTATGGCATCGAAGCTGCCGCCCAGACGACGTTCGACCGGCCGGCGGCGGAGTTGGATGTCAACCAGGCGGCGACGCTCGCGGGGATCATCGCCGCACCGGAGGGATTCAACCCGCAGGAGAACCCGGCCGGCGCGGAGAACCGCCGGCAGTTCGTGCTCTCCGGCATGCTGAGCGAGGGCTACCTCACACCGGCGGAGTACGACGGGCTGGTCGCGGCCGGTCTCCCGGAGGTCAGCCAGCGACAGACGGTCGCCCAGGGGCCCAACGCGTACTACCTCGACGCGGTCCGCCGGGAACTCGCGGCCCTGCCGGCCTTCGCCGAGGGCGAGCTGTTCCGGGGCCTGCGCATCCACACCCGACTCGATCAGCGGCTGCAGGCCACCGCCCAGTCGAGCCTGGCGGAGGCCGTGCGCGAAGGCCCGACCGACACCGGCGCGATCGTCACCGTCGACCCGCGCACGGGAGGCATCCTGGCCCTGGCGGGTGGACCGGACGTGGAGACCCAACCGTTCAACACCGCGGTGCGCTCCGTGCGCCAGCCCGGCTCGACCTTCAAGGCCTTCACGCTGCAGGCGTTCGTCGAAGCCGGCTACTCCCCCCAGTCGCGGTTCCCGGCGCCCGCTGAGCTGGAGATCGAGGACGCGCAGACCCCGATCCGCAACTTCGGCGGCGCCACGTTCGGCGAGCAGACGATCTCCCAGGCCACCGCCTCCTCGACCAACACGGTCTACGTACAGATGCAGGAGGAGGTCGGTCGTGAGGCCGTCATCGAGGCGGCCCGGCGGGCCGGCCTCCCGCGTGACCGCTCGGACGAGGCGTTCCCGACGGAACGCGAGGACGGCCCGGCCCTGCGCCCCCTGGCGGGACTGACGCTCGGGCAGGATGTCGCGAGCCCGCTGGAGATGGCGAGCGCGTACGGCACCTACGCCGCCGAAGGGGTGCATGCGACGCCGCACCTGGTGACCGAGGTCATCGATCCCGACGGCCGGGTGGTGCACCGCACCAACGTCGACCTCGAACAGCAGGTCGAACTCAACGTCAGCCGCGTGGTCACCTCGGTGCTCCGCGGGGTGATCACCGGGGGCAGCGGCACGGCCGCCGACATCGGCCGCCCCGCCGCCGGCAAGACGGGGACCACCAACGATGCCCGTGACGTGTGGTTCGTCGGCTACGTCCCACAGCTGTCGACCACGGTCTGGCTCGGCAACCTCGACAACTCCCCGATCGACGCGGAGAACGCCACGGGCGGCGGCCTGGCCGCCCCGCTGTGGGCTCGCTACATGGAGCAGGCGGTCGACGGACTGGAGGTCGAGGACTTCGTCGCACCGTCGCTCTCCGACCTCGAGGAACTCAACGCCGAACCGGACGTCTGTCCGGAGGGCTACGAGTTCGCGGACCCACCGACCGAGGCCGACGAGACCGGTTTCTTCCCCGATGTCCTCATCGATCTCACCGACGACGAGGGCCGGCCGTGCGTGGAGATCGCGCCCGAGCCGGACGAGTGCCCCGACGGCTACGTCTTCGCCGATCCGCCGACCGAACCGGACGAGGCGGGGCGCACCCCGGAGGTCCTGCCCGAGCTGAGCGACCCCGATGGCCGCCCCTGTGTCGAGGTCCTGCCGGAGATCGAGCCGGAGGAACCGGAGCCCGACGACACCGACGACACGGAGCAACCGCCGTCGGACGATCCCGACGAGCAACCCCCCACTGAGGAGCCGCCGACCGACGACGGCGAGGACGGCGAGGACGGCGACGGCGAGGACGGCGACGGCGAGGATCCCGACTTCGGTTCACGGGGTGGCGGCGAGACCGCCGGGACGACCTCGGGTGGCCCCGACACGTAGGGTCGTGGCCGTACCCGTCGACAGCGGCGCACCAGCCGCGCAGCGGAGTAGCGATGACCGAGGATCTGCGCCGGCGTTCGACGCTGGAGGCGTTCGATGACCACCTCGCGCTGGTGAACATCGCTTCGACGAGGACATCGAGCGCAACGTCTCGCCGGAGTGTGTCGTCCCGGAACGGCGCGGGATCTTCCGCGGCCGTGACGGGATGATCGAGCTGGTGCGACTGCTCGATGAGGAACTGCCAGCGGCGCCGTTCGTCTACACCAACCGACTGAGGAGCTCGACGTGGACAACCTGCGGACGCCCGAGGAGCGCTTCGATGCGCTCGCGGACTGGCCCTTCGATCCGAACGATGTCGAGGTGTCCGATCCGGACGGGGGCAGCGTGCGTCTGCACGTCGTCGACGAAGGTGATCGGGCCGGTCAGACGGTCGTGCTCCTGCACGGCGAGCCGACGTGGAGCTACCTCTATCGGCACGTGATCCCGCCGCTCGTCGATGCCGGGCTGCGGGTGGTGGCCCCCGACCTGATCGGTTTCGGTCGGAGCGACAAGCCCGCACGCCAGGAGGACCACACCTACGCCCGGCACGTCGCCTGGGTCGGTGAGGCGCTGTTCGATCGACTGGACCTGTCTGAGGTGGTGCTGTTCTGCCAGGACTGGGGCGGGCTGATCGGGTTGCGGCTCGTGGCCGAACACACCGAGCGCTTCGCCGCGGTCGTGGCCTCCAACACGGGCCTGCCCACCGGCGACCAGGGAGCGACCGAGGAGTTCCGGTCCTGGCAGCAGGCGGCGATCACCATGCCCAGCTTCCCGACCGGACGCATCGTCGATGGCGGCACACTCCGGTCGCTCTCGCAGGCCGAGATCGCAGCCTACGACGCACCGTTCCCCGATGACTCCTACCAGGCGGGTGCTCGGGTGCTGCCCCGGCTCGTGCCCACGGAACCGGACGATCCCGCGGCCGCCGCCAACCGGGCGGCGTGGAGCTCCCTGGCCGGCTTCGAGCTGCCCTTCGTGACGGCCTTCAGCGACCAGGACCCGATCACCCGAGGCGGTGACCGGCCGATGCGCGATCGGATCCCGGGCGCCGCCGGTCAGGCCCACCGCACGATCGAGGGCGCTGGGCACTTCGTCCAGGAGGACGCACCGGCTGCGGTCGCCGAGGTGCTGCTCGAACTCGCCCGCTGAGGATCCCGCTGGACCGTTGCGGCGTCAGGCGACCACACCGTCCGCGCGTAGCCGTGCCACCTCGTCGCTGCCGTAGCCGAGGTCCGCGAGCACCTCATCGGTGTGCTGCCCCGGCGACGGTGCCGGCCGATCGATAGCGCCCGCGGTCCGCGAGAACCGTGGCGCGGGAGCCGGCTGGATACGGCCGAACGCCTCGGTGAACGTCTCCCGCGCGCGGTTGTGCGGGTGGTCCGGGGCCTCCTCGAGGTCCAGGATCGGCGCGACGCAGGCGTCGGTCCCCTCGAACACCTCGACCCACTGGTCCCGGGTACCGGTCGCGAAGATCTCGGTCAGGCGCGTGCGGAGCTGCGGCCACCGGGACCGGTCGTGCTGCGGCCAGTCCTCGAGAGCGAGCCCGAGGCCGGCGAGCAGTGCGGCGTAGAACGGCGGTTCGAGGGCGCCGACCGCCACGAAGCCCCCATCGGCGCACCGGTAGCTGTCGTAGAACGGCGCACCGCCGTCCAACAGATTGGTCCCCCGCTCGGTGGACCAGGCACCCATCTGCAACAGGCCATGGAGGAACGCGGTCAGCGACGCGGTGCCATCGACCATCGCCGCATCGACGACCTGGCCCTGACCGGAGGTGCCACGTTCGAGCAGCGCGGCCAGGATGCCGATCGCCAGGAAGGTGCCGCCGCCCCCGAAATCGGCGAGGTAGTTCACCGGCGGCGCCGGTGGCTCGCCGGGCCGACCGACGGTGTGCAGTGCTCCGGCGATCGCGGCGTAGTCGATGTCGTGCCCTGCCCGCGGTGCCAAGGGTCCCTCCTGGCCCCAGCCGGTCATGCGGGCGTAGATGAGCGCGGGATGGTCCGCGCGCAACTCGTCCGGCCCGACCCCCAAGCGCTCCGCCACCCCGGGGCGGAACCCCTCGACCAGGACGTCGGCGCGGGCGGCGAGGCGGTGCACCACCTCCACACCCGTCGGGGTCTTGAGGTCGGCACCGATGGAGCGGCGGTTGCGCGAGAGGCCGATCATCGATGCCTCCGCACCCAGCTGCCCCTGCGCCGCAGAGACGCGATCGACACGCACCACGTCCGCGCCCAGGTCGGCGAGCAGCATCACGCCGTACGGGGCCGGCCCGATGGCGGCCAGTTCGACGATGCGGGTCCCGACCAGCGGGCCTGACGGCATGACTCAGCTCTCCCGGAGGTCGACGCGGCTGCCGGTCGACACCGTGTCGCCATCCAGGAGCGCCCACAGGTTGCCCGCCGCGACCGCCGGGTCGACCAGTTGCCCGTCGTCGTGGAGGTCGCGGAACCGCTGCACGCCTGGGAAGTCGTGCTCATCGGTCCGGCGGATCGCCGCCTGCATCGGGGTCGCGACCACACCGGGCGCGACCGACAGGACGCGGACACCTCCGCGTTGCTGCTGCTCGGCTCCGACGCCCGCGACCCAGGCGTCGAGTGCGGCCTTGGAAGCGCTGTAGGTCGACCAGCCCGGGACGGCCTTCTGCGCGGCACCGGACGAGATCATCACCAGCTCGCGACATCCACCGAGCCCGCGGACCGCGGCCAGGAAGCGGTGCCCCAGCACCTGCCCGGACGCGCTGTTGAGCAGCACGTTCGAGGTGACCGCGTCGGCATCGGTCTCCCCGACGAAGCCGATCGGATCCAGCGTGCCGGCGTTGTGGATGAAGGTGATGCGCTCCCAGGTCCGGGAGGTCACGAGGGCAGCGATCCGGTCGCCAACGTCCGCCCAACTCGCCGGATCCGACAGATCAGCCCGGACGTGGGTGACGTCACCGTCGGGGTGTCCGGAGCGGCTGATATCAACACGGGTGCTGCCGGCGGGTGCCGTGTCCAGCAGCGCCCGACCCAGCCCCGACGACCCGCCGGTCACGATCACGAGGATGTCCATGCCCCGATCCTAGGCGCCGGGGCCGCCGACCCACGACGCACAGGCACCGGCGACCTCGCCGAGGAAGCTGGTCACGAACGCGGCGAAGGCGGCGGGCGCCTGCTCGGGGAAGCCGTGGGCCAGGCCCGGCAGGACGTGGAGGCGCGCGGCCGGGCTGGCCGCCGCCAACGCGGTGGCGTGGTCCGGTGGCGCGACCGGATCGAGCTCACCGGCCAACACGAGCGTCGGCAGGCCACCGGTACCGAGCGGTTCCGGAGGACGGTGTGCGAGGCACGCCTCGCTCAGACGCAGGTGGCGCTCGACGAGTTCCTCACGGACCGCGGACGGCTCGAGCAGTTCCATGAGCTCCCGACGCCGATCGAGTTCCGCACCCGTGTACGAGACACGCAGCGCGTCCGCTGCCATGTCGTGCCACCGACCGCCACGGACCATCCCGGACCAGCGCTCGACGATCCGACGCAGCCGAGCATCGACCGCGACCAGGGGTGCTGACAGCACCAGGCCGGCGATCAGCTCAGGATGGGTCGCCGCCAGATGTTGCGCGACCATGGTGCCCATCGAGTGGCAGATCAGGACCGCGGGTCGATCCAGCCTGCGATCCAGGACCGTTGCGAGGTCCGCCGCCAGGTCGGCGGTGGAGCGCACTCCGGTCAGTGGGTGGCGGTAGGACACCACCAGTCCCCGGCACCGGTCCATCGGGACCGGGACGTCGTCGAACAGTCCCCTGCCCTGCGGATCGAAGACCGGGTAGAGACCATCGGTGAGACCGGGAACCAGCACGGTCGGAGGACCCGAGGGGTCACCCAACGCGAGCGTGGCCAACCGTGGCGACGCGCCGTCACCGGTCGCGTCGTCGGTGGAGAGCCAGCCCACCGCACCGTGCTCGCCCGTCACCCTGCTCCCATCGCGGTCCACCTCGGGTCGCACGCTACTGCGGCTGATCACCGCGGACCCCTGGCTACCGTGGTGGTCCGCGCACACTCCAGGTCCGCGCACACTCCAGAGGCGCGCACCGTCCAGAGGATCGTCCATGGCCCGCCCCGGATCGGTGATCCGCCTGTTCGCGGGCGCGATGACGGTCCTGGTGCTGGGTGTCGTCGCGCTGACGGCCATCGCCTGGCTGGTCGGCGGCGCCGGTGGCAGCGGCCCACCCGGCGAGGAGGTCGGTGCCACGAGGTCGGTCGGTGCGTCCTCGGACACCGCGGACTTCACCGTGTGGGAGCGCAACGAGGACGGCACCCCGGTGCGGTGGGACCCCTGCTCCCCGATCGACATCGTCGTCGCCGATGACCTGGCCCCCACCGGGTGGCGGACCGACCTCGACGCTGCGCTCGACATCGTGCACCAGGGGACCGACCTCCAGCTCCGCGTCATCGACGAGGTGGACGAGGCGCCGCGAGCGGACCGGTCGCCGCATCAGCCACGTCGTTACGGCGATCGGTGGGCCCCCGTGCTCGTGGCCTGGGCCGCCCCCGGGGGCGACCTCCCGATGCGCGACACCGACCGGGGGCTCGGGATCCCGATCGCGGTCGGCACCGACGGCGATCGGGTCTACGTCAGCGGCCAGATCATCCTCAACGCCGATCGCGATGACCTGGAGGTCGGAGACGCGGACCGGAGCGGCTCATGGGGCGCGACCGTCCTGCACGAACTGCTCCACGTGCTCGGCCTCGGCCACGTTCAGGACCCGCAGGAGCTGATGGCGGTGTCGCCCGGTGAGGGGCGCGTTGCCCTGGGACCGGGTGACCGTGCCGGCCTGGCCATGGTGGGAACGAACGACGGCTGCCTCGAGGTACCGACACCCCGACCCGTTGTGGTGGAGAGCCCGGCTCACCCGGGACACGGCCTACAGCCCTGATCGACCCAACGGGTCCGGATCACCCGCGACCGGAACCGGCCGCGCCCGTGACCCCACCATCGACCGGGAGGATGACCCCCGTGATCCAGCTGGCGGTATCCGACAGCAGGAACGTGGCCGCACGGGCGACGTCCTCCGGCTCGCCCAGGCGCTGCATCGGGTGGGAGCGGGCCGCCGCCTGCTCGTCGTCGGCCCACAACGCCTCGGACAGGCGCGTCTTGACCACGGCCGCGGCGATGGCGTTGACGCGGACGTCCGGTGCGAGCTCGTGGGCGAGCTGGCGGACCAGATGGTGCAGGGCCGCCTTGGAGACGTTGTAGGCACCCAGGAACGGGCCCGGGGCCAGCCCACCGACCGATCCGAGCGCCACGATCGAGCCGCCGCGTTCACGCATGGAACCGTGCCAGGCCGCACGTGCCCAGACCAGTGGCGCCCGTTGGTTGACCTCCCAGGTCTTGTCGATGGCACCCAGGTCGACATCCATCAGGGGCCCGGCACCGGGGTTGGTGCCGGCGTTGAGGACCAGCAGGTCACAGGACCCGAACCGCTCGACCGCGGTGGCGACGGCCAGTTCGGCATGGGTCTGGTCCGTCGCGTTGCCGACGACCGGGACGACCCGCTCGCCGAATTCGTCGGCCAGCGGCTCCAACGTCTCGGCCTTGCGGCCGGTGATCACGACGCCGTCGACACCACTGGCCAGCAGCTGGCGGCAGATCGCCTCACCGATGCCACGGCTGGCGCCGGTGATCAGCGCGACGCGACCGTCGAGTCTGACGTCCATCGTCCGCGGACGTCAGGCGTCGACGGCGCCGTCGATGGCTGCCGCGAGGTCCAGATCGCGCTGGGTGATCCCACCCGCGTCATGACTGGTGAGCACCACCTCGACGTTGTTGTAGACGTTCTTCAGTTCCGGGTGGTGGTTGGCCTCGTCGGCCAGGTCGGCGACACGCACGATGAAGTCGATCGCGTCGCGGAAGCCGTCGAACTTGAGGTCGCGGCGGATCGACTCCCCGGTCGACTCCCAGCCGTCGAGGTCGGCGAGTGCGGTGCGGACGGTGGTCTCATCAAGGGTATCCATGTCCATCATGGGTACCAGGGACCGACCCGCGCCGCCAGTGGCCGCGAACCTCGCGGACGAACCGGTGGCGCCCCTGCCCGCCGTGCCCCCGCCCCCGATACAAGGAAGCCGCGTGCCGGAACTGCCGATGTTCCCACTCGGCACCGTCCTGTTCCCCCACATGGCGCTGCCCCTGCACATCTTCGAGCCGCGCTACCGGGCCCTGATCAGCGACGTGCTCGACGGCGACCGCGAGTTCGGCGTGACCCTGATCACCCGCGGCCACGAGGTCGGCGGCGGTGACATCCGTTCGGACGTCGGCACCGTCGCACGCGTCCTGCAGGCCGAGGAGCTCGAGGACGGGCGGTGGGTGTCCATCGCCGTCGGAACACGCCGGTTCCGGGTCGAGTCCTGGCTCCCCGACGATCCCTACCCACGCGCGGACGTCGTGGACCTCGACGACGACGGTCCCGGCGACGCGGCTCTGGGCCTGCTCCCGGCGCTCGAACCCAAGGTCCGCCGGGTGCTGGCGATGACCACCGAGCTGGGTGAGGAGTCGGTGCCCGCGTCCTTCGAGCTGTCCGACGACCCCGAGGTGGCGTGCTGGCAGACCATCGTGGTCGCGCCGCTGAACCCGTTCGACGCGCAACGGGTGCTCGTGACCGAGGACTGGGAGGAGCGCCTGCGCCTGACCGACACCCTGCTCGACGATCTGGAAGCGAGCCTGACGTTCCGTCTGCGCGAGGGATAGCCCGTCCCCCGCCGCTGGGCGGGCAGAACGGATCCGGTGATATCGTTCCGTCACCGCCTCTGGCCCGACGGGAGCCGCCACGTGCGCACGACCCCCTTCACCGCCGAACACGACGCGCTGCGCGCCTCGATCCGCCGGTTCGTCGAGGACGAGCTCGCGCCCCACGCCCGTCAGTGGGAGGACGATGGCTGGATCGCCGACTGGGTCTGGCCGCGCATGGGAGAGCTCGGCCTGCTCGGCCTGAGCGTCCCGGAGGAGTACGGGGGCCAGGGTGGCGACTACTGGTCGACGGTCGTGCTGGCGGAGGAACTGACCCGCTGCGGGTCCGGATCGCTACCGATGGCGATCGGGGTGCAGACCGACATGGCCACCCCGCCGATCCTGCAGTTCGGCACCGAACAGCAGAAGCAGGACTACCTCGTTCCCGCGATGCAGGGCACGAAGATCGCCTCGATCGGCATCAGCGAACCGGACGCCGGGTCCGACGTGCGGGCGATCCGCACGCGGGCACGACCGGATGGCGACGGGTGGGTCATCAACGGGTCCAAGACCTACATCACCAACGGGGTGCGGGCGGACTTCGTCACCATGGTGGTCCGGACCGCGGAGGCCGATCCCGGCGATCCGTGGGGCGGGATCTCGCTGTTCCTGATCGACACCGACCTGCCCGGGTTCGAGGTCGCCGCGAAGCTGGACAAGGTCGGCATGCGCGCCTCCGACACGGCGCTGCTCCACCTCGAGGATGTTCCCGTGCCCGGCGATGCACTGCTCGGCACGGTCCACGAGGGCTTCAAGCAGATCATGTGGCAGCTGCAGGGCGAGCGCCTGATCGGGGCGATCGGTGGGGTCGCGGGTGCCTGGCGGACGTGGGAGACCGCGCTGGCCTACACGCGCGAACGCGAGGCCTTCGGTCGGCCGATCGCCGGGTTCCAGGTCACCCGCCACACCCTGGTGGATCTGGCGACGGAGATCGAGGCCGCGCAGGCGCTGGTCTACGAGGCCTGCGACGCCTGGAACCGCGGCGAGTACGACGTCGAGCGGGTCGCGATGTGCAAGCTGATCGCCGCACAGCTGGCGTTCAAGGTCGCCGACACCTCGATGCAGCTGCACGGCGGGTACGGCTACTCGCGCGAGTTCGACGTCGAACGCAACTGGCGCGACTCCCGGCTGGCCCGCATCGGCGGCGGTGCCGACGAGGTCCAGCGCGAGATCATCTCCAAACTGATGGGGCTGTAGACGATGTCCACCGTGAACCTCACCCCCGCCCCCCGGGCCGACGAACCCGCGATGCCGCTGTTCCGCGAGGAACACGACGCCCTGCGGGACAGCGCCCGCAGCTTCGTGGAGCGCGAGATCGCACCCAACGTCGAAGCGTGGGAACGCGACGGGTCCTTCCCCCGCGAGCTGTTCGCGAGCGCCGGCGCCGCCGGCTTCCTCGGGCTCAAGTTCGACGCCGAGGTGGAGGGCTCCGGACCGGATCTGCTGGCGCAGGCCGTGTGGGTCGAGGAGTTGGCGCGATCTCTGTCCGGCGGTGTGGCGGCCGACCTGGGGGCCAGCACCGACCTGGCGGCCGTCTACATCGACCGGGCCGGCACGGCCGACCAGCGGGCGGCACTCCTGCCCGCGCTGCTGCGCGGCGAGCGGCTGGGGTCGCTGGCGATCACCGAACCCGACGCCGGCAGCGATGTCGCGGCGATCACCACGCGTGCCCGTCGCAACGGGGACGGGTGGCGGCTGAACGGGACCAAGGTGTTCATCACCGGCGCCGCCCGGTCCGACGACATCGTGGTGGCGGCGAAGGTCTCGGCCGACGACGGCGCGCCGAGCGACGATCCCCACGGGCAGCTCACGTTGTTCCACGTCCGCGCGGACGACGACGGGTTCAGCCGCCGTCGCCTGCCGATGATGGGCTGGCGGACCTCGTTCACCGGGGAGGTGACCTTCGAGGAGGTCCGGCTGGACGACGACCGCCGCCTGGGCGAGGTCGGCAGCGGCTTCGGGCACATCACCGCCGCGTTCGCGTGGGAGCGGCTGGCGATGTCGTTGGGAGCGGTCGCCGCGGCGGAACGCACCCTGGAGGTGGGGATCGCGCACGCCCGGGATCGCGAAGCCTTCGGCCGACCCATCGCGACGTTCCAGGTGTGGCGCCACCGCTTCGCTGATCTGCACACACGCATCCGGACGGCCCGGGCGCTGACCTACCAGGCCCTGCGGCTGGTGGTTGCGCAGGCCGAGGGTGATCCTGACATCGACGATACGCAGGTGGTCCGCACGGTCGGGATGGCCAAGCTCTTGACCCAGCGGCTTGCGTTCGACGTCGCCGACGAATGCGTCCAGGTGCATGGCGGCGCCGGCTACATGATGGAGTACCCGATCCAGCGCGCCTGGCGCGATGCGCGGGTGGGGCCGATCGGCGGCGGCACGGATCAGATCATGAAGGAGATCATCGCCAAGACCTACGGGTTGTGAGGCACCGGTGAGCACCACGGACCCGAGCACGGCGCCCGGCGGCGACCCTGGCGCGGACCCGGTCACGGTCCGGCCGTTCCGCGACACTGACGCGTACGCCGTCGGGCGGCTGACGATGAACGCCTACGACGCGTACGGACGCATCGAGGGTCCCTACCGCGACTTCCTCGCCGACCCGTGCCGACGCGTCGACGGCGCCACCGCCCTGCTGGTCGCCGAGGTCGACGGCCAGGTCGTCGGGACCGTCACGTTCGTCCTGGCCGATGATCCGGAGTGGGAGGGTCGCCCGGTTCCCGAGGGGGACGCGGCCTTCCGCGTCCTCGCGGTCGCCCCCGGCCAGGAGGGGCATGGGATCGGACGGCGGCTGGTGACCGCGAGCCTCGACCTCGCCCGTGAGCACGGCTGCCATCGACTGGTCATCACCTCGATGGCGTGGATGCACCGCGCACATCGCCTCTATGAGGCGTTCGGGTTCGTCAGACGACCGGACCTGGACGTCCGCTTCCCGGGCGGTGACGGGGTGGTCTTCACCCTCGATCTGACCGACGAGGCACCGAAGCGGTTCCCGGCGTCGGGGCCGATCCCGGCCGAGCGGCCCTGGTTCGAGGACGTCTGGGCCCGGTGATCGTCGGCGCGCTCAGGTGACCCGGCGCGCGTCTAGGCGTCCGCTCAGATCAGGCGTCCTCGTACTTGAAGGACACCTTGACCTTCGCGCGGTAGGCGGCCACGTTGCCGTCCTCGAGCACCATGTCGAGTTGCGAGACCTCCGCGACGCGGAGGTCGCGGACCGAACTGCCGGCTCGCTCCACCGCCGCGGCCGCCGCCCGCTCGAACGACTCCGTGCTGGTGCCGACGAGTTCGATGACCTTGTACACGCTCTCCGCCATGGGGTGTCCTTCGGTAGGGGAACAACGCATCGTTCCGACCTCGCACACCAACGTCAAGGGTCCATCGTCCGCTGCTGCCACCTGACACCCGAAGGATCGGACCGCGACGGGGCCCGTTCGGCCGGATCGACCGATGACCGAGGGCCTCAGCGGCGGATACCGTCCGCCATCGCCTCATGGGGGACGGCGTCCCGCAGGGCCACGGCAGGTAGACGACACCGTGCAGATCGACGACACCGTCGGCGAAGACCGGCCACCACCGCACCCCATCAGGACACATCTTGAACGCACGCCAGCTCGTCTCTCCCCCCGCACGCGGCCTGATCGTCATCGTCGCCGCGACCACCGCGTTGCTGGCCGGCTGCTCGGATACCGATGGTCAGAGCGCTGCGGACGGCACCCCGGAAGGATCCGACGACACGACCTCGGAGGAGGTCGACGACGGGGATGGCGAGCTCACCTTCGACGGGCCGGAGTCGGGCGCGCTGATCAACGCCGACCAGCTCGCCGACCTGGCCTTCACCGCATCCGGCGAACCGGGCGGCCTCGACGACCTCCGGGTGTTGCTCGACGGGGAGGATGTCACGACCGCGGCGGACCGCGCAGACGGCACGCTGACCTACACCCCCGACACCCTCGAGGACGGCGAGCGGACCGTGGTCGTCGCCGATGGTTCGTCGGTCGCCGACGACGACGCGACCGCCGAGCCCGAGCACCTGCACACCTGGTCGTTCGAGGTGAAGGCCGAGCCGCCCACCATCGAGCTCAGCTCCCCGCAGGGCCCGATCCTGGCCGACACCAGCGTCACGGTCAGCGGGAACACCGAGCCGGACGCAACCGTGGCCGTGGGCGGCACCACCACGACGGCGGAGCAGGACGGCAGCTTCGAGGTCGACCTCGACGGCGTCGACGGCGATCTAACGATCCTGGTCACGGACGTGGCGGGCAACACCACCGAACTCACCGAGAGCTTCGCCGTCGTGGCTTCCCGCGTGGAGGTCGATGAGGTCCGCACGGTCCACGCCACGTTCTGGGCGTGGGCGACCCCGTCCCTGCGGGAACCCATCATCGAGATGATCGACGACGGGCGGATCAACGCGGTCCAGCTCGACCTCAAGGACGAGGGCGGCCAGATCGGCTACCCCTCCGAGGTGCCGCTCGCCCAGGAGATCGGCGCCGACATCGGTCCCCTCGATCTGGAGCAGGCCGTCGCGGACCTGCACGATCGTGACGTGGCGGTCATCGGTCGGATCGTGGCCTTCGCCGACCCGACCCTGGCCTCCTGGGCCTGGGAGAACGGCCGGCGCGACATGGTCATCCAGGACAACGACGGCAACGACTTCTACCGCGGCTCGTACGCCGGGTTCTCGAACTACACCCACGAGGACGTCATCGCCTACAACCTCGACCTCGCGGAGGAGGCCGCCAGGGCCGGTGTCGACCAGATCCTGTGGGACTACATCCGTCGTCCCGAGGGCACGGACAACTACACGGTCCCCGGACTGACGACCACCCCGGAGGAAGCGATCGCCGAGTTCACCCGCCTCGCGGATGAGCGACTGGCTCCCTACGGCATCCAGCATGGTGCGTCGGTGTACGGCATCGCGGCCGACCGACCGCAGCAGATCGGGCAGGACATCCCGGCGATGGCGCAGCACCTCGACTACGTCGCACCGATGCTCTACCCCTCCCACTGGGGCCCCGGCGAGTACGGGGTCAACGACCCCAACCGGCAGCCCTACGACATCATCCGGGCCACCCTGGAGGTCTGGGACGAGGCGACCGAAGGCTCACGGGCCCGCATCGTGCCCTGGTTCGAGGACACGCCCTACCGCGCCTGGGACCGTCCGCTCCAGATCCGGGAACAGATCCGGGCCGCGCGGGACCACGGCATCGACGAGTGGCTGATGTGGAACCCGGGGTCGACCTTCACCCCGGCGGCCTACGAGCGCCGGGAATGACCACGTGGCCGGATGACCGCGGCCACCCTGTGTGCTTCCAGACCCCCGCCGGCTCCGCGCAGCCCGTCGGTCACGGGTACGGCTGGGCGAGCCGAGACAACGCGCGCTCGTCCAGCTCGTAGCCGAGTCCCGGCGTCTCGTCGAGGACGAACTCACCCGCCTCCAGCTCGGGCTTCTTCGCGTAGAGCGCCTCCCAGAGCGGATCCCGAACCGGATCGGGATGGAGTTCCACGTTCATCCCGTTCGGTGTCCCCGCGACCAGGTGCGCATGCACCTGGGCGGCATGGTGGGGAGCGACGGCGACGTTGTGGAGCTCGGAGAACGCGGCGAGCTTGCGGCCGTCCGTCAGGCCACCACCCTTCGTGGCGTCCAGGTTGATGATGCGTAGCCGACCACGGACGATGAGATCCCGGACACCCTGCTTGGTGTACTCACTCTCACCTGCGACGATCGGGATCCGTACCTGGTCGACGACCTGTGCCAGCCCTTCGATGTCGTCGTACCAGGGCACCGGCTCTTCGAACCAGGCGACGTCGAGTTCCTCGTACAGCCTGCCGGCCACGACGGCGTCATCGACGGCCCACCCACGGGTCGCATCGATGTAGAGCACGACATCCGGACCGATGGCCTCACGGACGATCCTCGCCCGCGCCACATCCTCGGCAGGACGCAGGCCTCCGGCCTTCAGCTTGACCGCCCGGAACCCCTGGTCGACGTAGCCACCGAACTCCGCCTCGAGGTCCTCCGGTTCGCCGTCGGCCCGGTAGTACCCGCCAGTGGCGTACGCGGGGACGCGAGACCGATACCCACCGAGCAGGCGCCAGACCGGAAGACCGGACACCTGACCGAGGATGTCCCACAGTGCGATGTCGATCCCGCCGATCGCCGCCATCAGTTGCGCCTTCCCGGTGCCTTTCGGCAGGCTTCCCGCGGAGCCGGCGACCTGCTGGCTCGCCCGCCCCATCGAGGTCGAGAACATCCGCTGCCACAGCCGCTCGATCGCCCGTGGGTCCTCCCCCACCAACAACGGAGCCAGATCCCGATGGATCAGGCGTGCGACCTCTTGGAGGGGCGATCCGTGCGAGGTGCCGATGCCGGTGATGCCCGCATCGGTCTGCACCTTGACGATGACCTCGCCGATCCGTTCGAGTGGCAGCGTGGCACCGAGGAACGCCCGCTCGAGCGGGACATCGACGACGAAGGTCTCGATCTGACGGATGCTGACCACGGCGAAGCTCCTCGACGACGGCCCAACGCTGATCGATAGGGACCCTACTTATCTGTCGGTCGGACGGGACGCAAGAACGGTGCGGGTGCACGGGTGGCGTGACCTAGAGGGCGACCAGGGAACGGAACGCGGCGACGGTCAGCGGGAACAGCACGCCGAGAGCCACCGCCACGATGACCGTCGCCAGCACCCATCTCCAGGTACGTCGAGGTTGCGGCGTGGCCCCCGGGGCCCACTGCGCGGCCAACCGCTTGCGATGGCGGCGGGCACGCCACCGGTCGAGCGGTGTCAGGCGCGGCGTTGCCGGCACCTGACCGGCCGGCACCTCCTCTGGGACGTCGCGGATCGGTTGGCCGGCGGGTTGATCCAACAACGACCCCCCCGTGCCAGGCTCCCCGATCGTGGGGAAGACCGGTGGGGACCCGGCAGCCGCCAGGTCGGGAGCCCAGGACCACCCTGCGGTGGGAGGAACCTCCGCCACCGACCCGGTCTCCGCCGCCTCGGTCGATCCCCGAGACGGCTCGGCGGGGAGTGCCGCGCCCGTGGCAGGCTCAGCCGGTGACGGATCGTCGGCCGGGAACAGGTTGACCGACGCATCGGGCCAGACCGATCCGTCGGGATCATCCGACACGCCAGCGGCAGGGCTGGGCTCGACCGGTGTGGCCCGTGCGGCGATGGCGGCAGCCACGATCCGCCGGGCGGCGTCCACGGACGCGGGCGAGACGGCTGGCGTCGTTGGTCCGGCCGGTTCCGGAGGAAGCGGCTCCGCCAGCGGCGACGGCGGGTCGTCCACGAGGACCGTGGCGGGCGTAGGCGCAGGCTCCGGATCCGGCGCGGGCTCAGGCGCAGGCTCAGGCTCAGGCGCGGGCTCAGGCTCAGGCGTCGGTTCGGGCTCCGGGTCCGGCGTCGGTTCGGGCTCCGGCGCGGTGGCGAGCACCGGCGGACCGGCGACCGTCGGCCGGGCCAGGACACCGGCGCCACGCCGCCGTGCAGCACGCTCCGTCGCCGTCTCGCCGGTCTGGGTCTCCGTCGACAGCGCCTCGAGGACGACACGGTGGGCGATGCGTTGGGCTTCTGTGGCCGGTGGGCCGGCGTCCGTGGCCACGGATGGCGCCGGCCGCGGTTCGGCCGCGGGAGGCAGCGTTCCGTCGGCACTGCTGACGGCCTCCTGGACGAGGCGGCGCGCGACGTCCCGCGCGTTCTCGTCATCATGCATGGACGGCGGACTCCTGGACGGGCGGCGCGGGGACTCGGCCGACGTACCCGGCGATCGTACGCGGCGGCGGCACACGCCACCTCCGCCCGGGCGGCCAGCGGTAGCCTGATCCCATGTGCGGCCGCTACCTCGCCCTGTCCTCTCCCGATGCGCTCGCGGAGCGCTTCGCCGTTGACGAGATCAAGCTCGATGCCGGTCCGCCCCGCTACAACGTGGCGCCGAGCACCCCGGTGCCGGCGGTCATCGAACGGGACGGCACCCGTCGACTCGGCTCCCTGCGGTGGGGGTTCGTGCCCCACTGGGCGAAGCAACTCAAGGGCAGCCCCCAGCCGATCAACGCCCGCATCGAGTCGGTCGCGACCAACAAGATGTTCGCCCGGGCGTTCGCCCGGCAACGCTGCCTGCTCCCCGCCGATGGTTTCTACGAGTGGCAGGACCGGGGCGAGGGACGCCGCAAGCAACCCTTCCACATCGCCGACCCCGATGGTCAGCCGCTGGCGTTCGCAGGCATCTGGTCGGTGTGGCGTGACCAGGAGGCCGGGCAGGACGCAGACCCGCTCTCCAGCGCCGCGATCATCACGACCGACGCGCGGGGCGAGATGGAACGGATCCACCACCGCATGCCGGTGATGCTGCCTGCATCGCTCTGGTCCGACTGGCTGACCGCGGACGCGGACGACGCCCCGCACCTGGTGGAGACGGTCGCTGCGCTCGCCCCGCCGAACCTGGTCGCGACCGAGATCAGCGACCGGGTCAACAACGTGCGCAACGACGGCCCGGAGCTGCTCGACCCCGGCACGGTCGACGGTTGATCGACGGCCCGACCAGGCCCTGATGCGGCCCGGCAACGGGCGCTAGTCGATCAGCCCGGCGTCCCAGCGGATCTCGTGGGCGAGCCGTTCAGCATCCCGTGCGCGGGCGGCCAGGCCGACGCCATCGAGCGACGCGCCCCCGATGTGCAAGCCGGGCGCGTCCTGCCGGAGGGCGGCTCGGAGCCGGTCGACGCGTGCCAGGTGGCCGACGTCGTACTGCGGCAGGCTGTCCGGCCACCGCTGCACCAACGCCTCCTCCGCTCGACCATCGATGCCGGCGAGTTCCCGAACCTCCCGGTCCACCGCTGCCACCAGCCGGGCATCGTCGGGATCGACGGGCGCGGCGTCATCGACACGGCCAACACTCGCGCGGAGCAGGAAGTGGTCGTGGCCGGCGTGATGTGGCCACTTGCGTGACGAGAACGTCACGGCCTTCACCAGTCGGCCCTCGGTGCGGGGGACGAGGATCCCGCTGCCGGCCGGGACGCCGGCGACGTGCTCGGGGGCGTAGGCCATCGCGACCACCCCGACCGACGCGGTGCGGATCGCCGCCAGTTCACGCGCCGCAGCCGGCGACGGCACGGCCAACAGTCTGGACGCGACAGCCGCCGGGACCGCCAGGATCACCCCGTCGGCGACCTGGTGCTCACCGCGGCTGGTCGTGATCCTCCAGGTGCCGTCATCCTGCGAGCGGGTCAGGGAGGTCACCGTCGTGCCCGTCCGCACCCGCGTCCCGAGGTCCGCGGCGAACCGGTCGATGACGCGGCCCAAGCCGCCGCGGATGGTCAGGAACACCGGCGAATCGTCGGCGGCGGCCCGTGCCCGGTGCTCACGGAGTCCGAGCAGCAGGGACCGGTGCCGCTCGGCCGCAGCCCACACCGGCGGCAGCGTCGCCTGTGCACTGAGGCGGTCGACGGATCCCGCGTAGACCCCACCGAGCAGTGGCTCGACCAACCGGTCCACGACCTCATGCCCGAACCGCTCCCCCACCAGATCCGCCACACTGCGGTCCCCCACGACCCGGCGCCGTCGCACGACGGGCTCGAGAGCGGCACGCACCATCGCCGCGGGCCCGAGCACACCGGAACGTGCGAGCGCCACCGGATCGGCGGGCGCTCCGAACACGGTCCCCGCCGGCAGGGGCCGTCGGCGTCCCCCGACCCACAGGTAGACCTGACCGGTCGCGGGCGCCACCAGCTCATCGTCCCCGAAACCTGCGGAGCGCACCAGGCGTTCCGCCTCCGGCTGCCGGGCCAGGAAGGCATCCGCACCCACGTCGATCCGTGTCCCGGCGAACGGCACGGACCGGACCTGACCGCCGGGATCGGTCGAGGACTCCAGCACGGAGACGTCGACCTCGTCCCGCACGTGCCAGGCGGCCGCCAGACCGGTCAGGCCGCCGCCGATCACCACCACCCGGCGCAGGGAGCGACCGTGCCCTGCGGCGGTCACGCAACGCCCTCATGACCGGTGACGGTTCGCACGACCTCGGTCAACAGATCGACCCGGCTGCCCCCACCGAGATCCACGCACGTCAGGCGTACCCCCAGCTCGGCGGCCGTTGCGGTCAGGTCGGGATCGGCCGTCAGCCCCGGAGCCACCGGACACTCGACGATGTCGGTGTGGCCGTGGGCCTCGACGACGCTGGTCAGCGCATCGACGGCGGTCGGGGTCCGCGTCGATCCGCGCCAGGCGATCGAGCGCGAGGCCACCTCGACCCGGCTGGCGATGCCTTCGGCCACCTCGCGGAGGAACAGCACGTCCGACGGATCGGTGGCCGGTCCCGGGTCCGGCGCGGTGATCAGCAGGTGCGCGCCGCCACGCACGCCCGGAGCCACGGCGTCCGCCAAACGCTGGTGCAGTGACGGCAGGGCGTGCCAGGACACGACCCCCGTGTAGGTCCCGAGCGTCGCCGAACACTCCGCGTGCAGGTCCTCGGCCACCGGCCAGGGGACACCGGCCAGACCCACCACCAACGTGCCATCAGCGGCCAGTTCCGCCGCCACCTCGAGGTGGTCGTCCTCGGTCGTGGCTCGGACCCGCACGCCCAGGCGAGCGGCCAGGGCGTCGGCCAGACGGGGGTCGGCCAGCAGCGCGACCGCGAACGTGTCCGCGGCGGCCGGGCCACCCGAGGATCCGTCGGTCATGCCGCGTCCCCACCAGCCTGGGCCTGCACCACACCATCGCGGTGGACGAGATCGACCACCTGCTCAAGGATCGCGGGATCGGTGGCCGGCAGGACCCCATGCCCCAGGTTGAAGATGTGGTCGACCGCCCCGTTCGCACGGTCCAGGACGTCCCGGACGCGCTGCTCGACGACCTCCCAGGGGCCGAGGCACACGGCCGGTTCGAGGTTGCCCTGGAACCCGACACCGTCCGGGATCCGCCGTCGCCCCTCGTCGAGCGGGACCCGCCAGTCGACACCGACCACGTCGGCACCGGCCTGCGCCATGAGGGTGAGCAACTCACCGGTCGCGACGCCGAAGTGGATGCGTGGTACCTCGAGGTCGCTGAGGCCGTCGAGGATGCGCTCACTGTGTGGCAGCACGTAGCGCTGGTAGTCGACGGGGTTCAGGGCACCGGCCCAGGAGTCGAACAGCTGCACGGCCGATGCGCCGTGGGCGACCTGGGCACGCAGGCTCGCCAGCGTGATGCCGGCGAGCTTGTCCATCAACCGGTGCCAGGTGAGCTCGTCGCCGAACATCATCGCCTTGGTCCGCGCGTAGGACTTCGACGGTCCGCCTTCGACGAGGTAGCTCGCCAGCGTGAACGGTGCACCCGCGAACCCGATCAGCGGGACCGGCAGTTCCCGGACCAGGAGGTCCACCGTCTGCATCACGAAGGACAGGTCCGACTCGGCCTCCAGCGGCCGCAGCCGATCGAGGTCCGCCGCCGTGCGGAACGGCTGCTCGATGACCGGTCCGACACCGGGCTGGATCGTGACGCCGATCCCGAGGGCCTGGACCGGGGTGACGATGTCGGAGAACAGGATCGAGGCATCGACCCCGTATCGCCGGACGGGCT
Organism: Nitriliruptoraceae bacterium; assembly: GCA_041685735.1. Classification (GTDB taxonomy): domain Bacteria; phylum Actinomycetota; class Nitriliruptoria; order Nitriliruptorales; family Nitriliruptoraceae; genus CSSed11-175R1. The sequence continues at coordinate 10,945 of JAWLFE010000024.1, read as the reverse complement.
GGAGGGTGACCTCGGCCGCGAGCTCCGGTGTGTGGACCACCTGCTCGAAGGTGTGGTCGTCACGGATGGCGCGGTACTCGGCCAGGGCACGGCCAGCCTGGCGCATGAACCAGACCGGGACGGTGTCGTGCGGCAGCCCACGGCACGCGCGCAGGAAGGGTCCGTCGGCATGACGGGCGCGCACGGCGTCGGGATCGGGCACGGTCGGCAACCTCGCACGGTCACGGATGGGCCGGGCACGGTACCCGCCGTCGCTTCCGGGACGGGATCGGGGCACGGTCCTTCCCACGGGATGGGGTGCTGGGAGGAGCCAGCCGATAAGCCGGATCCTGTTCCCGTGGCTGGTTGCCCGGCCACGGGTGGCGACCATCTCTCTGGGACACCGGTTACCCGGTGCCTCGCGCGGCCTACCTGGGAGTGTCCCCGGACCGATGATCCGGGAGCGGACGGGCCGCCCTCTCCCTGCTTGGCCTTGCTCCGGGTGGGGCATACCTAGCCGCGACGGTCACCCGCCACGCTGGTGAGCTCTTACCTCACCGTTTCACCCTTACCCGGGTACCCCGGGCGGTCTGCTCTCTGTTGCGCTTGCCACGTGTCACCACGCCTGGGAGTTACCCAGCACCCTGCCCGATGGAGTCCGGACTTTCCTCACCACGCACCGCGCGGACATCGATCCCGCGGTGGTGCGCAGCGCGGCCGCCTGGCCGACTCCTCCCAGCGGGACCAGCGTACTGGTCGCACACCCGGGCGGCCCGCCCCGCCTCAGATGGTCACCGTTGCCTCTCCGTCCACTCCCGACAGGTCGAGGTAGACGAAGGTCAGTTCGGCGACCACGACGGTCGTGCCCTGGCTGTCGGTGACCTCGACGTCGGCGACGACCCGGGGACGCTCGCCCGCGTCGGCCGCCGCGACGGCCGGGGCGACCGCCTCATCTCCGACGATGCCGAGCGCCGTCAGCTCGCCCTCCGCAGGTGCGACGTACCGGACGCTCAGTGAGCCGACCACGGGCACGAAGCCTCGCTCGAGCAACGATCGGAGCCGACTGGAGGCTGCCAGGGCCCCGGCCAGCTCGACCGGCGCCAGTTCGGCGATCGCGTGCACCCCGCCGAGGTGGTTGGTGATCCGGTCATCCGCCGGGAGGCGTGTGGTGACGCGTCCCGGCTCGATGGTCACCACCTCGACTCCGAGGTGTCGGTTGAAGGGCAGCCCGTCACCCAATTGCCGCAGGCCGGCGAACAGCGGGTCGTCGTCGGAGGTCTCCATCCCTGCCCCTCGGTCGCGTCGGGTCGCGTGTGTCAGAGGGGAACCTAGCCAGCCGGACACCGACCGCGACGCGGACCACACACGCAGGCCAGGACGTGGTGGGACCACACGATCGCCGTCCGTCTGGCAGGATGGGCCGATGGCCACTCCACCGTCCCGACCCCACCCCGCCGGCTCCGAGCTCACGGCGACCCCGACCCCACGTGCCATCGCGTGGGTCGATGGGCGGATCGTGCCCGCGCATGACGCCACGGTGCCACTCATGGACGACGGGTTCCTCCGCGGTGATGCGGTCTTCGAGGCCGTCATGGTGCGTGGCGGACGGACGCACGCAGTGGAACCCCACCTGGCGCGGCTCCGCTCGTCCGCCCAGGCGCTTGACCTTCGGGTGCCGGTCCTGCGCCAGGTGATCACCGACCTGCTGGCCGCCTGGGGCACCAACGATGGCACCCTCAAGCTGATCGTGACGAGGGACGGCACCGTCCGGGGCACGGTGACCTCGGGATCCTGGCCGACGACACTGGCGCTCGAGGTGATCGACACGCCCTGGCGCAGTGCACTGTCGGGGGTCAAGACCCTGTCCTATGCCCTGAACCAGTGGGCGATCCGCGCCGCCCAGGCTCAGGGTGCGGACGATGCCCTGATCGTCGACGCCGGCTACGTCCTGGAGCTACCGACGGGCTCGATCTGCCTCGTCCGGGATGGCACGATCAGCACACCGGATCCCACACAGCTGCCGATCCTGGCCTCGGTGACCGTCGAGGCACTGCGCTCGGTCGTCGAGGTGGTGCCGGCCACGCCAACGATCGAGCAGGCCTGGGACGCTGATGAGCTGTTCGTCGTGTCGGCGACCCGACCGGTGCTCCCCGTCCATCGCCTTCGATCCGACGCCGATGACCGGAAGCTGGACGCGCCCGGGCCCGTCACGCGGGCCGTGGCCGAGCGCTTCGAGGCCCACATCGCCTCCTCGCTGGACCCGCTGCCGTAGACCACACCCGCCCGACCTGCCCCACCCGCAGCGTGGTCGCTACGTTCGAAGCGGACCGTTCGCAGCGAACCGCTCGAGGAGTCAGCATGCCTGCCCGCCGACCGTTGATCGTGGTTGCCAACCGACTGCCGGTTTCGCACGGCGACGACGGGTGGACGACGTCCGCGGGCGGACTCGTGACCGCGCTCCGTCCGGTCATGGACGAGGTCGGCGGCGCGTGGATCGGCTGGGATGACGACGCGGACGCCGTCCCGAAACGGGTGGATGGCCTGGGGTGCGACCTGCACGCCGTGAAGCTGTCGCGGGCGGTGGTCCGTGGCTACTACCACGGGTTCGCCAACCGCACGTTGTGGCCGTTGTTCCACGACCTGCTGGCCCCGCCGGTGATCGACCGTGACCTGTGGGACCGCTACCACACGGCCAACGAGGCGTTCGCGGAGGTCACCGCGGAGGTCGCCGCCGAGACCGACCCGGCACCCACCATCTGGGTCCAGGACTACCACCTGCTGCTGTTGCCCGGGATGCTGCGGGAGCGGCTACCCGACGCGCGGATCGGGTTCTTCCTGCACATCCCGTTCCCTCCTCCCGAGCTGATCGCCCGGCTGCCGTGGCGTGACCAGTTGCTGTCCGGGATGCTGGCTGCGGACAGTGTCGGCTTCCACACGTCCCGGTTCCGTGACAACTTCCTCCGCTCGGTCGCACGCGTCAAGCCGGAGGTACGCATCGACGGCGATGTCCTGGCCCTGCCCGATGGCCGGCGGGTCCGCGCCGTCGCCCATCCGATCTCCATCGATGTGGCCGAGTTCACCCAGCTCGCCCGCTCCGACGAGACCGAGGCGGAACTCGCTGGCCTGCGCGCACAGTTCGAGGATCGTCAGGTGTTCCTCGGCGTCGACCGGTTGGACTACACCAAGGGCATCCGCCACCGCCTGGACGCGATCGAACTGCTGCTAGACCGTCGCCCTGACCTCCGCGGCCGGTTCGCCTTCGTCCAGATCGCGGTGCCCAGCCGTGACGACGTCAAGGAGTACCGCCAGTTGCGGACCCAGGTCGAGACCGAGGTCGGCCGTATCAACGGCCGGTTCACCGACCCCGGCCACGACGTCCCCGTGCACTACCTGTTCCGGGCCGTGCCACGTGAGGCGCTCGTGGCGTACTACCGTCTGGCGGACGTAATGTGCGTCACCCCCCTCAAGGATGGGATGAACCTCGTGGCCAAGGAGTTCGTCACCGTGCAGGCTGCGACCGATGGCGACGGGGTGTTGCTCCTGAGCGAGTTCTGCGGTGCCGAGATCGAGTTCGGCAACGACCCCGTGCGCTGCAACCCGTTCGACGTGGAAGGCACGAGCCTGCTCATGGAGTCGGCGCTGGAGCTCGATCCGGATGACCGCCGGGCACGGATCCAGCGGCTGGGAAACGTGGTGCGGGACCACGACGTCTACGGTTGGGTGCGCCACCAGCTCGCTGCCGCCGACGAAGGAACCGATCGCCCGTGAGCGTCCCGCTGAGCGAGCCCGCAGCCCTGGCTGCGGAGCTCGGACCCGCTGAGGCCCTGCTCATCGTGCTCGATTTCGACGGCACGGTGGCGCCGATCGTCGATCGACCCGACGCCGCACGGCCCGCCCCCGGGGCGACGGAGGCCCTGCGCCGCCTCGCGGTGCGCACCACGGTGGCGATGCTGTCCGGTCGCTCGGTGGACGACCTGCAGGCACGCCTGCCCGACCTGCCACTGATCCTCGCCGGTGGTCACGGCGCCCAGATCCGGGCGGTCGACGGCCATGTCCTGGACCTCGTCGATGTCGCCACCGTGACCGCGACCCTGGACGCCACGCAGGCGGCGGTGGAACAGCTCGTCGATGACCGGATCGGCTGGTTCGTCGAGCGCAAGCCGACCTCGCTGGCGGTCCATCACCGGCTGGTCCCCGAGCCGGAGGAGGACGAGCGACTTCCCCGGGTCCGGGCCGTGCTCGAACAGCACCACGGCGACGACCCCGGCTTCGAGGTCGTGGCGGGCAAGTCGGTGCTGGAGATCAGGCCGCGGAGCATCGACAAGGGCAAGGCCCTCGACCGCATCGCGGGACAGGTCCCCGATCTGCTGCCGGTGATGATCGGGGATGACCTCACGGACGAGGATGCGTTCACCAGCGCCCGGACGCGCGGGGGCCACGCGGTCCTGGTCGCCACCGACGACCGGGACACCGCCGCCAACGCACGGGTGGCGGATCCGCAGGCCGTGGTGGCGCTGCTCGACCTGCTCGGCCACGCGCCGACGGCGCACTGACGTGTCACGCCAGGGTCTCCCCAGCCAGACGCGGGGTCTGTTGGTCGAGGTCAGCGACCGTCTGCAGACACCGGCCCGCCGCACGTCGGTGCTGACCGTCGGCCTGGTGGTCTCACTGGTGCTGCACCTGGTCATCGATGATCCGCAGGTGGCCTGGCTCTCCGCTCCGATCGCCCTGATCGCCGGACTGACCGGCGGGGTCAAGGTGGCGATCGCGGTCGCCCTGGTCGCCGCGGTCGGTCACACCGCCATCGACCTGTCGAGCGACCTGCGGCTCGCTCCGGTTCCCGGCATGGTCCTGCGGGGCATCGTGCTGGTTGGCATCGGCCTGGTCGGCACGGCCGGCGCGAAGGGCGAGCAGCAGCGCGAGTCAGCGCTCCAACGGGTGATCAGTGAGGATCCCATCACCGGCCTGTTGAACGTGCGTGCGTTCTACGACGCCCTCGGTCGGTTCCGTGACGACGACGTGCCGTTCACGATCCTGCTGGCGGACATCCGCGGTATGCGGGCCCTCAACGAGCGCTACGGCCACCCGACCGGCACCGAGGCCATGCGCGCCCTGGCCCACGTGCTGCGCCGGTGCGCCGGACCGGATGTGGTCGCCTCGCGGCTCGGCAGCGACGAGGTCGCGATCGCCCTGGTCGGTCAGGACCGGACCCGCTGTCGGGCGCTGGTCGCCGACATCGTCTCCCGGCTCCACGAGGAACAGGTCAGCCTGCCCGACGGCGACCGGTTCGAGATCCACGCTGCCTACGGCATCGCCCGCTACCCCGAGGATGGCGACGACGAGGTCGCGATCCTGCGGGCCGCGGACCGCGCCAAGGAACGGGCCAAGGCGGCCGGTATGGACCGGGTCGGCACCGCCGAGGGCGACGTCATCTGATCCGGTCGTCATCAGACCCGAACGGGGCGCCGCAGCCGCCCGACGATCAGCTCGTCAGGCGGGCACCACGAGCAGCCGACGGCATTCGGGGCAGGTCGTCAGGGGCGGCCCAGCCAAGAGGTCCCCGACGTCGGCCATGGACAGCCCGATCCGACAGGCCGTGCAGGTGTTGCTCTCCAACTGCCCGACCGCGACACCGCCGGTGCGCTGCACGACCGCGTCGTAGCGCTCCAGCAGGTCCGCAGGCAGCTCGGCGGCCTGCTGATCGCGGAGCACGCCGGCCTCCCCGAGTTCGGCCAGGATGCTCTGCGCCGCCTCGTCCCGGGCCACGGTGAGGTCGGCGGCGCGCTCGCGTTCGGCGGTGGCCTCGGCCTCCAACGCGGCGATCCGGGCCTCCAGACCCTCGACCTGTTCCAGCGACTCGAGCAGCAGGTCCTCCTGCTCGCTGATCCGCCGGGTGGTCGACTCGACCTCAGCCTCGACCGACTTCATCTCCCGCGCGTTGGTGACGGTGCCGTCGTACAGACGGAGCCGTTCCGCATCCCGTCGCTCGGTCAGCACGTCGGTCTCACGTTCGAGTTGCCGCTGTTCCGCCGTGGCCTTGTCGAGGTCCAGCCGGAGGTCGTCCTGCTGCCGGACGAGCTCCTCGATGCGCGCGTCGGTCTGTTCCAGCTGCTGCTGCTCCGGCAACGTCTCGCGCTGGTGCTCCAGGCGCCGGATCCGGCTGTCGGTGTCCTGGAGCGCGAGCAGCAGGTCGAGCTGCTCCGGGGTGTACTCAGCCACGCTCAACTCCACGGCACGGTCGGGGTCCGTGACGCTAGCACCGGCGCAACCAGCCCCTCACGCTGCGCCATGCTGTGCAGGCGTTCGGTCCATGCCGGGATCGCGGCGACCTCGGTCGCGTGATGGCCGGCGTCGATCAGGGCGAGGCCCTGTTCGAGCGCGTCGAGCGTCACGTGGTGCCGCAGGTCCCCGGTGACGTAGACGTCCGCGCCGGATGCTGCAGCCGCGCCGATCAGGCTGTCGCCGGCCCCACCGACCGTCGCAACGGTCGTGATGAGGTGCTCCGGATCACCAGCGAACCGCAGATGCGGGGCCGGGAGCTCCGAGCGGATCCGCGCCGCGACCTGCCCCAGCGGCAGCGGCTCGGGCAGGTCCCCCACCAGGCCGAAACCCACGTCCGCCCCATCGACGAGCGGGAACAGGTCGTAGGCGACCTCGTCGTAGGGATGGGCGGCGGTGAGCGCACGGACCACGGCACCGATCCGGCGGGTCGGCAGCTCGACCTCCAGCCGGTCCTCCTGTTCGGCCGCATCCTGACCGATCGTTCCGCTGTAGGGATCGGCACCCTCGAGGGGGCGGAACGTGCCGGTCCCCCGCACCCGGAAGGTGCACCGTTCGTACTCGCCGATCCGGCCCGCCCCGGCCGCGGCGACCCCGTCGATGACCGCGTCGAGCGCCTCCGGCGGCACGAACGTCACCAGCTTGCACCGGCGGCCCTCGGTCACCTCGGTGGTCAGGGGCCGGGTGGCGGTCAACCCGAGGACGTCGGCGACGGGCTGTGAGGTTCCGGCGCCGTCCCGGGCGACGTCGAGGTTGGTGTGCGCGGCCGCGACGGCGGTCCGGGACGTCGCGGCACGCAGGGCCAGGCGCCCGGCCGCGGTCGCTGGTGTCAGACGCTCCAGCGGCCGGAACAGCAGCGGATGGTGAGCCAGCACCAGCGTGTCCGGGACCGCAGCGGCCTCGTCGAGCACGGCACCGGTGACGTCCAGGCTCGTGAGCACCCGTGCCACCGGCCAGTCCGGATCACCAACCTGCAGACCGACCTGATCCCATGTGGCAGCGTGCCCGGGTGGGTACAGCTCGTCGAGCATCGCCAGCCACATCCCGACGGTCTCGGTCGTCTGCCTGTCCGTCATACACGCCACCTTCCCTCGCTACCCCCGAGCCTACGATGACATGCCTGCGACAGCGGGTGCGGACCGTCCCTGGGCGCGCGGTGACCGCGAGTTGGTCGGCGATGGGGGGCCCGGGGTCTGAGCCCGCCACTGCTCCGGAGGTGTGGCTGGCGAGGTGGCGCGGGCAGCGGCGCGCGCGGATCGCGGTCACACCGTCCTGGCGGATCGTCTCTCCGAAGACCCGTCGCCCCGAGAGCGTCTCCTGTGCCCGCTCGACCAGCTCATCCACCTTCATCATCGTCCACCTCGTGGTTCGGCGACCCGTGAGGTGATCATCCGGCATCCCCCACGGATCAGGTCAGGGCGAAGGTCCGACCGGGACCTTGGCCACTGGTCGGGCCACGTCATCTCCCACACACTGGAAACGTCGACCCCGGGAGGTGACCATGTCCTCCGTGCACGAGCGTCCCGCGGCCCCGTCGGAACGGCCGCAACGTCGCATCCCGACGCCCGCCAAGCGGTTCGGCTACGTCGTCGCAGCGACCACGAACGGCGTGCTGCTGTGGGTGGTCCACCAGGTGCTCGACTGGGGCTGGCCGAGCTTCCTGACCGACGACTTCGAGCTGGTCCTCGGGCTGGTGACGGCCTCGTTGATCGCAGGCATCGTGGCGAACCTGGTCCTGGCCGTCCACCACCGAGGGCGGATCCGCGCGCTCGCCGACATGGTGACCGCCGCGTTCTCGCTGGCCGTCGGCGTGCGGATGTGGGAGGTCTTCCCCTTCGACTTCACCGGGTACGCGACCGACTGGTCGGGGTTCGTGAACGTCGCCCTCATCATCGGGATCGTTGCGACCGGCATCGCGATCATCGTCAACCTCGTCAAGCTGCTCGCCGGTTCGCAGGACAGCGACTGACCCGTAACGGCGCCCCGCGCCGGGACCAGAACACCAGCGCCTTCAACACAGCAGGAGACCGCCATGCCGCCCGTCCCCCGCACCACCCGTCCACCACCGAAGGTCCTCGTCGCTCATGCGAGCCGCCATGGCTCGACCGCTCAGATCGCCGAACGCATCGCCGAACGGCTCAGCTCGGCAGGGCTCGAGGCGGTGGCCATGGATGTCGGCGAGGTCGAGGACCCTGCCATCTACGACGCGTACGTCATCGGCGGAGCGGCGTACATGTACCACTGGCTGAAGCCGGCGATGAGGTTCGTCATGCAGAACGAGGGCCTGTTCGCCCGTCGGCCGGTGGGACCCCGAGGCGCCGCCGGTCGGGATCGCCGAGCGGATGATGAGGTTGGTGCCCGCCAGTCGCGACGCGCTCCCGGCCGGCGACTTCCGCGACTGGCCGGTGATCGAGGCGTGGGCCGACGGGATCGCCGCAGCGCTTCTCGAGGTGGAGCAACCGGTGGAACCGTGAGTCCTCCCAGGTGTGTTGGGGGGTGGTTGTCGGGGTGTGCGCACCGGTCGCGGGCGTCATCGGCGGGGGCGGCGCAGGGCGTGGCTCGTCGCCGCCGGCGTCAGCTGCGCTGCCCCAACCAGCTCGCGGTGGTCCAGGGAGCGACCCATCGGTTCGAAGAGCGCGGCACCCTGGAGCGGGTCGCCGACCTCGCGAGAGACTGGTTCGTTCACCATCCGACGGCTGCCAGGGCACCGGCATGAGGATGCCGTCGAAGCCGGACGCGCGCCCCAGGATCAGGCTACGGGAACCACGGGTCCTTCGCCCCTGCCGCGGCGAAGCACCGTGGCGCAGAATGGATGATCTGGCACAGGAGGTTCTGCCGTGACTCTCGTCACCGAACACCTCGAACGTCGGGGAGCCCTCTTCGTGGTGCTCCCGCACCGGCAGGTGGAGACGTCGCTGGCCGAAGCGCGCGCCACCCACCTGCCGCCGGAACAGATCGCCAAGGTGGTGGTCCTCATCATCGACACCGGCCCGGCGCTCGCCGTCGTTCCTGCCAGCGCGCGTCTCAAGCTCGGAGAAGCGGGCCGTGCGCTGGAATCCGAGAGTGTGCGCCTCGCCGAGGAAGCAGAGATCGAGCGCTTCTTCCCCGAGTTCGAGCTTGGAGCGGTACCACCGCTCACATCGCTCCTGCACGTGCCCGTTGTCATCGACCCCCTCGTGGCCGAGCGGCCATCGGTCACGTTCCCAGCCGGGAGCCGGCGCGAGTCCGTGGTGACCGGTCCCGCCACGCTCCTCACGGGAGGGACGGTCGTGATGGCACCGATCGTCGAGTGACCAGGCATCCGGCCTGGTCGGACCCGCTCGGCGGCCGGTTGCTCCGAGCGGACCCACACCGTGCGCGACTTCCACGTCGCCTGGGCCGTGACGTTCCTGAGCGGAGGATGGGTCGCCTACGCACTCTCCGGCACCCTCGAGATCACCTGGCTCCTCCCCTTCGCGGCAGGCAACTTCGGTTCCATCGCTGCGACGCCTTCACAGCGCGACGCCCACGAGTCCTCTCCTACGTCGGGGAACCCGGCTCCCAGGAGCTTCGAGTGCCCTCGCCGTAGCTCCTCCGCCGGATACCTGAGGTTTTTCGGAGGAAGCCGGTTCGGGCCAGCGAGCGGCCCGGATCCCGGGCCCGATCCGACGTGGGCCGTTGGGCCCTCGTTCGACGCGTCATCGACGTCTAGCATCGAAGGGGACGGTGACCTCGGGAACGCGGTGACCTCGGTGACGTCCCACGACTCGACCTTCCTTCGTGGCATGTCGACCACCGGCAGACAGGACCTCCTGATGGGACGGATCATCGTGGGTATCGACGGCTCGGAGCATGCCCAGCGCGCCCTTGCGTGGGCGGCCCACGAAGCGGCAGCCCATGGCTCCACGCTCGTGGCCGTGTACGTCTACGAGACCCACCCCTCATGGCAGGCGTACGCGTACGGCGAGACGATGAGCGCCACAGAGCTCGAAGCGGTACGTCAGCGCATGCAGGATGCGGCCGACCAGGCTCGGGCGCACGCCCACGCGGTGGTGGACCGCACGCTCCGTGACGCCGAGATAGACGATCGCATCCCGACCGAATCCGTCGTCGTCGAAGGTCATCGTCCGGCACAGGAACTCGTGAGGTTGTCAGCGGACGCCGATCTGCTCGTCGTCGGCTCCCGAGGGCGCGGTGGCTTCGCCGGGCTGCTGCTCGGGTCGGTCAGTCAACAGTGCGCGACGCATGCCGGATGCCCTGTCACCATCGTGCGACCCGAACCGGCGTGATCCACCGGTCAGCGGATCGCGTGCCCCGGCCCCGGACGACCCGCCCGTGGGGCAGCGGATCAACGGTCCGGAGGCACGACCACCACGATCGGGCATGGCGCGTGCGCCACGACCTGTTGGGTCACCGAGCCCACGAGCAGTCCGCGGAATCCCCCGAGCCCTCGGGAGCCGATCACCAGGAGGTCGGCACCTCGTGCCGCCTCGCACAGCTCGGACGCAGCGTGTCCGATCGGTGTGACCCGCTCGACGGCCAGGTCTTCGGCCTCGAGATCCCGGAGCGTCTCGTCGATCACCGCGAGGGCCAGCGAGCGGAGCTCATGCTCGGACGGCTGATGTTCCAGGAGGGGAGCCGAGAGATCGAACGGAACCGGCACCACGTGAGCGACCGTGAGGGTCACGCCACGCAACCTCGCTTCCTC
>JAWLFE010000080.1:0-12263 GCA_041685735.1 Nitriliruptoraceae bacterium | reverse complement strand
GCACGTTTGCCGGTCGAGGGTGTTTGGTTTCAGTCGTCACTTAGTGTATGACCTAAAGTATGGCGAGCATACATGGCAAGCAGATCGGTGGGCAGACCTACTACTACCTGCGCGAGGTCGCGCGGGTGGACGGCAAGCCGAAGGTCGTGTCGCAGCGGTATCTGGGAAAGGCGGACGACATCGTCGCGGCGATGGACGGCGCGGCGTCGTTGCCTGAGCGCACCAGTCACCGCCGGTTCGGGGATGTGGCTGCGGTGTGGGGCATGTGTCAGCAGCTGGGGGTGGCCGACATCATCGATGAAGTGGTCGGTGAGCGTCGCAGCGATGCGTCCGCGTCGGTGGGGACATATCTGGCGTTGGCGACCGTCAACCGGATCGTGGATCCATGTTCGAAGCGGGCGTTCGCCGACTGGTGGGAGACCACCGCCGGGCCGCGGTTCGTGCGGCCCCGGCTACCCGCAGGCGCGACCGATCACCGCCGGTTCTGGGACGCGATGGACACCCTCAGCGAACCGCAGCTCAAAGAGATCGAGCGGCGGTTGTCGTTGCGTGCGGTCGAACGGTTCGATCTGGACCTGTCCGGGCTGGTGCTGGACATGACCAACTTCGCGACCTTCATCGACACGGCCAACGACCGTGCTCCGATCGCCAAGCGTGGCAAGGCAAAGCAGAAACGTCATGACTTGCGCCTGGTCGGCCTCGCGCTGGTGGTCACCCACGACGGCGCGATCCCGGTCCTCTCGCACCCGTATCCGGGCAACCGGCACGACTCGACCCAGTTCACCGGCCTGCTCGACGAGATCGTCTCCCGTTGGGCCGGCCTGGGCGGCGATCCGGGTGAGCTGACCGTGACCTACGACTCCGGCCAGAACTCCAACGACAACCACACCCACATCGAGGGGCTCGGCCTTGGCTATGTCACCTCGCTGCCGCCCTCGGATCACCCCGAGCTGCTCGCCATCGGCCACGATGAGTTCGACGTCGTCGATGCCGAGCGCTACGAGGGCGTCACCGCCCACGACACCGTCGTCGACGCGCTCGGGGTCACCCGCCGAGCGATCATCACCCACTCCGAGAGCTTCCATCAACGTCAAGCCCGCGGGTTCGATCAGACCCTGGCCAAAGCCCGCCGGCAACTCGCCGAACTGCAGGCCCGGCTCGCACGTGGACGCACCCGCAAGACCACTGCCGCCGTCCAGACCGAGATCGACAGCATCCTCTCGCCACGCTGGCTCAAACGGGTCATCACCACGACATTGACCGGCGACACCCCTGCCACCCATCAGCTGCGCTGGCGGACCGATGCCCGCGCCCGCCGACGGCTCGAAGACGAGATCTTCGGCAAACGGATCCTGTTCACCAACCGCAACCACTGGCCCGTGGCCGATGTCGTCGCGGCCTACCGCACCCAACCCGACGTCGAGAGCTCGTTCCGGCAGCTCAAAGACCCCCACGTGGTGTCGTTCTCCCCGATGCACCACTGGACCGAACAGAAGATCAAAGTCCACGCCTTCTACTGCGTCCTCGCCCTGCAGATCGCCCACCTCATGCGCCGCGAGGCCCACCAGGCCGGCCTCGAGCTGTCGGTCCGTGGACTGCTCGCCGAACTGTCCAGCATCCAAGAAACCGTGCTGATCTATCCCTCAACCGGCGGCCGGCCCAAAGCCCGACACATGCTCACCGACATGACCCCCACCCAGCAGCGCCTCCACGACCTGTTCAACCTCGACCGCTACACCCCCACCACTTAGGTCATACAGCAGCCACCACCCGAAAACCCATCTGACCTGCGACGATGCCGCCCCAACCACCGCTAGCCAGGAAACTCGGGCTAGCCTTCAGCTGTCCCCACCCAAGCCCCTGCTCAGGAGCGGCTCGGATGTCGAGCATGGCGATCGTGACCCGAGGATCGAGCCGCCGATCGCGCGCGATCCTGCGGACCACGCCCCGCCCGGGCATGCGCCTCTGCGTGTCACGCTCCGGTCCATCGCAGGAGGCCGACCAGGAGCTCTTCGGGGATCTTGGACGGCCGTCGGCCGGCCCCGCGACCGGTCGAGCGTTGCAGGAACTGATCAACGACGCGTTCTGGGACGACATCATCGACGTCCAGACGTCCGGGACGATCGATGCGCGCTCGATCACGTCGGGGACGGAGGCGACCATGACGCAGTCGAGCGAACGCGCTGCCGAGCCAGCGGCGCTCCCACAGTTCGAGACGTTCCAGTATCTCCACGACAACTGCGCGGTGGCCGGCCCGAACGCCGCCGCGCGGGCAGCCTGGCGCATCGTCGCTGACCGATCGCAGTCCCATGGGTCGGTCATCGACATCCGTGGCGCGTGAGCGACCGACCGGCCCAAGGAGCTGCCATGATCGGTCGCGTCGCGCGCCTGCACTACGAGCACGGCCTTACCCATCAGCAGATCGCCGATCTCCTCGGGGTGTCCCGCGTCAAGGTGACCCGGTTGCTCGCGCAGGCCCGCCGGGCTGGTGTCGTGGAGATCCGGGTGCACAGCGACGAGCCGCTGTTCACGGAGCTGGAACTCCAGCTGGCCGCGCGTGCCGGACTCGACCATGTGGCGATCGCACCCACGATGGCCGACGAGGATGCACAGCACGACGCGCTGGGCGCGGTCGGTGCCCGGCTGCTGGTGCGTCTGCTCGAGGGCAACGCCACGGTCGCCGTCGGGCTCTCCGCCTCGGTGGCTGCCACCGCACGACACCTGCGCGGCCTCGAAAGCACCGATGCCCGCTTCGTCCCCGCGACCGGCACCTGGGTATCGGGTGACGGCACACCGCAGCACGAAGACGTGGCTGCGGCCCTCGCACGTGCGGTGAAGGGCCGCAGTTCCTCGCTCCCCGCCCCCGTGTTGGCCGCGAGCGAGCAGGCCGCGACGCACTACCGCCGGGAACCCGCCGTCCGTGATGCCCTGGAGCGGGCACGACGAGCCGATCTCGCCGTCGTCGGCATCGGCGGCGTGACCGCCGGCAGCAGCCTGCTCCTCGATGCGAACCTGCCCGAGGGAACCGTCGACGAACTGATCGCCGCCGGTGCGGTCGGCGGCATCGTGGCGAGCTTCCACGACGCCGTGGGCCGACCGATCGAAACCCGCCTGTCGCGGCGCATCATCGGTCTGAGCCTCGCGGAACTGCGAGCCATACCCGTCCGTCTCGGGATCGCCGGGAGCCCGTCGAAGCGTGCGGCGTTGGCGGGAGCGATCCGAGGCGGGCACCTCACCGCGCTCGTCACGGATGTCGTGACGGCCGAGCGGCTGGTCGATGAGCTCGACCCCACAACTTCCAACCCGCTACAGCATGAACAATAGTTCACCTATTGCACCTCTGTTCACTTTCCTGCTAGCCTCCCGGGCATGAACGCATCCCCGCTCCGCCCCGTCCGTCTCGACCTGTCCGGCGAACGCATCCTTGCGACCTACGACGTCCATGGCACCGCGGATCGCGCGCGCGCCGTGCTCGATCAGTTGCTCGTGGAGCAGACGATCGAGTTCCCGGCCGACCTCGTTCCCGATGACGACATCAAGCAGCACATCATCGCCACGGTGGAGCAGCTCGACCACCTCGACGAGACGACCACGCGGGCCGTGGTCAGCTACGCCGCCGAGCTCGCGGGTGGCCAGCTCCCACAGCTGGTCAACGTGCTGTTCGGCAACATCTCCCTGGTCCCGGGCGTGCGGCTCGTCGACATCGCACTCCCGGAGTCCCTGCTCGCCACCTTCCCCGGGCCCCGCCACAGCCTGGACGGGCTGCGGCGACGGTTCGTTCCGCACGGGGGGCCTCTGCTCGCGACCGCGCTGAAGCCGATGGGCACGCCGGTCGCGGACCTCGCCGCCATGGCTCGCGACCTCGCCGCGGGCGGGATCCACCTCGTCAAGGACGACCACTCGTTCGGCAACCAGCCCTTCTCCACCTTCCGGCAACGGGTCCCCGTGCTGGCGGAGGCCATCCGGCAAGCCAACGACGAGCGGGGCGAAGCCAGCTCCATCTACCTCCCCGCGCTCAACCTGCGCTCGGAGGACCTCGATGCCGGTGTCGAGCTCGCGGTCGAGGCCGGGGCCGGCGGCCTGCTGCTGCTGCCCGGCCTGATCAGCCACGACCGCATGCGCGCCATCGCCGACACGCTTCCCGACGACATGGTCGTCATGGCGCACCCCTCCTTCATCGGGAGCCTGGTGACCGACCCGACCGCCGGGTTCAGTGCCGGCCTGCTCCTCGGGACGTTCGCACGGCTGTGCGGCGCGGACGTGTCGATCTTCCCGAACCACGGTGGCCGCTTCAGCTTCACCCCGGAGACCTGCACGCAGATCGCCACGGCCTGCCGTGCCGAGCTCGGCACGATCCTGCCGTGCTGGCCCGCGCCGGGCGGGGGGATGTCGCTCGAGCGCGTCGGCGAGATGATCCGTTTCTACGGCGAGGATGTCTGCCTGCTCATCGGGGGCGACCTCTACCGTGGCGACATCCCCACCCGGACCCGACGCATGGTCCAGACGATCCAGGAGTCACGAGCATGACCGATTGGCGCGACCAGGCCCAGGCAACCGCACGGGGCATCCGGCTGCGGGTGTTCGAGCACGTGCTCCGCAACGACGAGGGCTACCTCAGTCAGGCCCTGTCCTCGGCGGAGATCTTCGCGCTGCTCTACGGCCCCGTGCTGCAGCTCGGCCCGGTGGACGGACCGACGACGCCGGGACCCTTCGACGGCGTTCCCGGTCCGAGCAACGACCGCTACCGCAGTGGTGCCCGCTTCAATGGCGCGCCCGCTGCCGATCGTGACCGGCTGATCTTCTCCCCCGCGCACTACGCCCTCGTCCTCTACGCCGCGCTGATCGAGGTCGATCGGCTCGAAGAGGCCGCACTGCGCGACTTCAACGTGGACGGCTCCACCCTTGAGATGATCGGCGCGGAGCACTCGCCCGGTGTGGAGACGACCACCGGGTCCCTGGCACAGGCGATCAGTCAGGCGGCAGGGATCGCGCTGGGGCGACGGATGAAGGGCGAGACCGGCGCGACCTGGGTGATGATGTCCGACGGCGAGTTCGAGGAAGGCCAGACCTGGGAGGCGCTGTCCTTCGCCTCCCACATGGGGCTGGACCGGCTCAAGGTCGTCGTCGATGCGAACGGCCAGCAGTGCGACGGCCGCATCGGATCGGTCGCGAACATCGAGCCGCTCGCAGAACGCATCACCGCCTTCGGATGCGAAGCGCGCGAGGTCGACGGCCACGACCTCGATGCCCTCCACGGGGCGATGACCGCGCCGAGCGACCGGCCGCTCGTCGTCATCGGCCGCACCAACCCGACCCAGGGCGTCCCGATCTTCGAGCACAAGGCGCCGCTGTTGCACACGCTGCGGTTCAGCTCCGATGAGGAGAAAGCCGACTACGAAGCCGCATACCAGCAGATAGCGGAGGCCCACTGATGGAGATCGTCACGCGACCGCATGTCCAGAACTTCATCGACTGGTCCGCCGATCGGCCGGAGGTGCTCGTCCTCAGCGCCGATCTCACCAACTCGTGTGAGGTGGGTCGCTGGCGCGACACCTACCCGGAGCGCTTCATCTCCGCCGGCATGGCCGAGCAGAACATGATGGGCGTGGCCGCAGGGCTCGCCCGTGAGGGCTTCCAGCCGTGGATCCACACCTTCGCGGTGTTCATCTACCGCCGCCCCTACGACCAACTCGCCATGTCGATCGCCTACCCCAACCTGCCGGTCAGGTTCGTGGGCTTCCTGCCCGGCATCGTCACCCCGGGTGGCGTGACCCATCAGGCGATCGAAGACGTCGCCATCATGCGGGCGACGCCCAACATGACCATCCTGGAGACCGGGGATGCCACGGAGGTGGAATCGGTCCTCGATGTCGCCGCCGGCGTCGACGGGCCGGTCTACATCCGGATGCTGCGTGGTGCGCTGCCTCGGCTCTTCCCGCGCGACGAGCCGATGGTGCTCGGTCGGTCGCGGCTGTTGCGGCGTGGCGACCACGCCACGGTCCTGACGGCCGGCATCGCGACCGAGGAGGCCCTGCGCGCCGGCGCCGCCCTCGCGGATGCGGGTATCGAGATCACCCACGTCCACGTCTCTACGCACAAGCCCTTCGGCGACGAGATCATCGAGGAGGCCCTGCGCAACGGGCACGGTCCCGTGCTGACGCTCGAGAACCACTCCACCATCGGGGGACTCGGCTCCGCCGTGTCCGAGTACGTCACCGATCGCGGCATCGGCCGCAAGGTCGTGCGCCTGGGGCTGCGCGACACCTACGCCCACGGCGCGAGCAAGGCGTACCTGCTCCGGGAGTACGGCCTGGACGCCGCCGCGCTGGTCCGCGCCATCGAGTCCGAGATGGCGGTCGATCTCAGGATCGACGAGGACGCACTCGACGCCGCTGACATCGGCGTCGCGGGTGTCAACGCCGAGTCGCTCTAGCGCCGCGGCGCTGTGCGGGTCCCGCGGTCGGGGGCGCGGGCGCCCGCCCGGAACTCCCGCGAACGCACACCCTCCTCCGTCGACCCTCAGCGACCGTTCAACTGGTCCGGGTCGACACGAGGATCTCACCGGTCAACGCGGCCAGGTGCGCCCCCGATGGATCGACGTGCCGCTCGCGTGCGATGCGCCGAGCGGAGCGCAACACGCCGCGGGCCGCACCTTCGCGCAGCTCTTCGGGCAGCGTCTCGATGTCGGCGTTCTTCGCCAGGCCAACGATGCGACGGGCCATCTTCGCCGCGGCGAAGCCGGCCGCGTCGACCTGCAGTTCCGCCAGGAACCGCTCGAGCATCCGGTCGGTGAACACCCGCGGGTCGAGCCGCTCCGGCCACCGTACGCGGAACTCCTGCTCGAAGAAGCGCCAGGTCTCGTCGAGCAGCCCGAGCGTCCATTCGGCCCGGTCGTCGTCGCCGAGCGCGAAGGCGCGCGCGGCGGCGATCAGGTAGTTGCCCCACAAGGCACCGAGGTCGAACCCGATCGGGCCGTAGAAGGAGAACTCGCTGTCGAATGCCTTGGTGGAGCGGGGCCGACCACCCTCGGCGGCGCGGACCATGACGCTGCCGGTGTGCAGGTCGCCGTGGATGAGCGCCTGGGCCGCCGTCATGAAGCGCCATTTCAGCGCCCCGGCTTCCGCGACCATCTCGGCATCCTCGGCCAGTTCCCGCGCGTCGACCTCGTTGGCCGGGATGACCGAGTTGCGGCCGGCGTCGACGTAGGGCTCGGTGAAGACGAGGTCCTCGGTGATCTCGCACAGCTCCGGGTTGACCGAGCGGGCGACCGCGAGCTTCTGCTCCTGGTGATGCATCCCGAACACCGAGGTCCCGAAGGCGACCCGGGCCACGTACACGCCCATGTCGGCGGCGGCGCCCTCGTGCTGCTGCGCCTCGTTCATCGCCCCGCGCCATACCCGGTGGTCGCTGAGATCCTCCATCACGATGATGTGTGCGGGCTCGTCGAAGTGGTAGACGGCAGGGACGTGTTCCGGCGACAGCGCCGCGTGCGCGCGCAGCGCTTCGGCTTCGTGGCGGATGCGGTCCTCGGTCATCGGCCACTCCGGCCCGACCAGGCGCACGTAGGGCAGGGCCTGCTTGACCACGACCCCACGACCGTCGTGGTCGGTCACGATGAAGACCAGGTTGAGGTTGCCGTCCCCGATCTCCTCGACCGTGTCGATCCGGTCGACGTCGAGGTGATCGACCACCGCCGCCACCGACGCGAGGTAGCGACCGACGGATTCCGGGGTGAGCTGCTCGGCGGACTGTTCGGACATGCTGGCTCCTCTCGCGGTGGTCTCGGACGCCGCTCAGGCGGTGGCGGCCATCGCCGCCTGTAGACGGGACTCCAGCTGCGCCGGCGTCTCGGCCCCGACCTCGGTGACGATGGCCGAGATCAACCGCGCCGGGGTGACGTCGAACGCGGGGTTGAAGGCCGGACTGGCCTCCGGCGCAGTGCGCTGTCCCCCGAAGAAGGTGACCTCCTCGGCGGCACGCTCCTCGATCTCGATGTCGTCGCCGCTCTGGGTCGCGGGGTCGACCGTCGAAGCGGGCGCAGCCACCACGAAGGGCACACCGGCGTCGGCGCAGGCCAGCGCGACCCCGACACTGCCGATCTTGTTAGCGGTGTCGCCGTTCGCGGCGATGCGGTCGGCACCGATGATGGCGACATCCACCAGGCCGCGCAGGATCGTGCTGGCCGCCGCGCCGTCGGCCTGGATGCGGTGGGCGATCCCCTCCTGCACCAACTCCCATGCCGTCAGCCGGGCGCCCTGCAGCAGCGGACGGCTCTCGTCCACGTACACGAGCTCGATGGCATCCCGCGCCGCGAGTTCACGCACGATGCCGAGCGCCGTCCCCCACGCGGTCGTGGCGAGCATGCCGGTGTTGCAGTGGGTCAGCACCCGCACCCGGCGGTCGGGCACGCGCTCCTGGATCCAGTCAGCGCCGGCCCGGCCGAGGGCCCGGTTGGCCTCCTCGTCCTCACGGATGAGCTCGAGGGCGTCCGCGAGCACCGCGTCGCGGCCCTGCGGCAGGTACTCGACGACCCGGTCGACGCCCCAGGCGAGGTTGACCGCGGTCGGACGCGCGTTGCGGACGCGTTGGATCGCCGCATCCCGGGTCGCCGCGTCCCACCCTTCGCGCTCCGCCTGTTGCAGCGCGATGACGACGCCCAGACCGCCGGCGGCGCCGAGTGCCGGCGCCCCCCGCACGGCCAGCCGCGCGATGGCGTCGACCATCGCGTCGACGTCGTCGATGTCGAGGAAGGCCAGCTCCCCCGGCAGGCGCGTCTGATCGATCAGACGGACCCTGCCATCCACCCACGTGATCGCCCGCAGCTCATCGTCAGCCATGCGAAACCCTCCCGATGTCTCGACCAGGACACGGTGGCGGCAGCGCCAGCGGGAGGGCCGACACAGCCCTCCGACCTGAGTCGTAGGTTGTCATACAACTTAGCGGGTACCGTAGGTCGTGCCCCTCCCCGTGTCAACGACCGCCGCGGTTCGCCGCTCACACCACGCCGGTGGCCAACAGGAAGCAGGCGTAGGGACGCGCATCGGTGGTGCGCACCGCGGCGACCGCCTCCCGAGCGTGACCGTAGAAGTCCGTCCGCTCGATGCGCCCGAGCGGGAAGGGCCCGTCGGGCACCTCGGTGAGCAGCCGTTCCACCTCGACGCCAACCGGGCCGGGTTCGGCCGCACCGTCGCTGACCATCTGCCAGACGGCGGGCTCCTGGAACGTGTCGATAGGCAACAGTGACCAGATCGCGCGCAGGACCTCGACCGTGTCCGCCCCAGCGATCTCGTGGACAGTGCCGACGGTCTGGTAGGCCGGGAAGTTGCGGTCGACCACGACGATCCGATCACCGTGCCCGAGTCGGGCGAGCGTGCCAAGCAGCTCCGGCGTGATGAGCGGGTCGATACCTCGGAGCATGGGTGCACCTTCTCGATCGGGTGTGGCCGGGTGGCCGGACGTTCGGGTTGCTGGGCCGGGCATTAGGTCGCGGGTTGGTAGCGCAACTTGCGGCGCGAGAGCGTGAACGAGAACAGCAGCGCGACGATCACCACCAGCCCCTTGGCGGTGTCCTGGATGTAGTACTGGAAGCCGAACATCGTCAGACCGGTCAGCACGATGCCGATCAGCAGGGCACCGAGCAGCGTGCCCCAGGCGTTGGGCTTCCCCTGCCCGAGCACCGAGGTCCCGACCAGCGCGACGGCGACGGCCTCGAGCAGGCTCGAGGTGCCGGCGTTCACGTCACCCTGCCCGATCCGCGAGACCAGGATCATGCCGCCGACAGACGCCAGGACCGCGGAGATGACGTACGCGGAGGCGCGGTACAGCCCGACCCGGACCCCGGCCAGCCTCGCCGCGTTCGGGTTCGCGCCGATCGCGTACATCACGCGGCCGTAGGCGGTCCGGCTCAGGACGAACCAGGACGCGATGACCAGCACCAGCATGATGACCACGGGGATCGGGACCGGCCCGAGGAAGCCGCGGTCGATCATCCGGAACCCGTCGGTGAAGCGGCCGGGGGCCGGGGTCCCGTCCGGCAGGACCATGCCGGAGGACACGGACTGCCCGGACACCGGGATGAGCTTCGCCCCCTGGATCACGAACATAATCCCCAGCGTCGCCAGCAGATCGGGGATGCGGCAAACGACGATGAGGAAGGCGTTCATCAGGCCCACCAGGACCCCGCCGATCAGCACGACGACGACGGCCGTCGTACCGGTCAGGTTGTAGAACACCATGGTCATCGCCGCGAGCTGCACCGATAGGCCGGCGACCGACCCCACCGACAGGTCCAGACCGCCCACCACCATCGTGAAGGTGACCCCGAGCCCCAGGATCGCCGTCACGGAGGCGAACTTCAGCATCGAGAACAACGTCCCGCTGGTGGCGAACGCCGGGATCGCGGCGGCGAAGTAGATGAACAGCACCGCCGTCAGGACGATGAAGCCGTACTTGACGATCGCGTCCTGCACGCGGCCCTGGAGGTCGTCGCCGGTTGTCGGTAGCAACATGTCAGTTCTCCTCGGACATGGCCGTGACGATGGCGTCGTCGTCGACCTCCGTCGTGTACGCGTCGAGGTGGATGGCCCCCTCGACGAGGACCACAATGCGATCGGCGACCCCGCGGATCTCCTCCACATCGCTCGCGAACACCACCACGCAGGCACCCGCCCGGGCCTGGTCGCGTGCGCGTCGGGACAGCTCGGCACGAGCGCCGATGTCCACGCCGCGGAACGGCTCGTCGAGCAGCAGGACGTTGGGCTCGGCATCCATCCACCGCCCGACCACGACCTTCTGCTGGTTCCCCCCGGACAGGGCGTCGACGGACTGCTCCGGCCCCTCGCTCAGGACGCCGTAGGTGTCGATGATCCGGGTGCCGGCGCGTCGCTCCCAGGCGCTGCGCAGGACGCCGCTGCTGCTGACCCGGCCGAGGAAAGGCAACGTCACCGTACTCGCGACCGACCACGCCGGGAACATCGCATCCGCCGTCCGATCCTCCGGGACGAGGTACACGCCGGCCGCTACGGCGTCACGCGGATGGGCCGGTTGGTATGGCTCGCCGTCCACCCTCATCGCCCCCTCGTCGAGCCGGTCGGCGCCGAAGACCTGCCGTGCCAGTTCCGACTTGCCCGCGCCGATCAGTCCGAGCACCCCCGTGACCTCCCCCGAACGCAGATCGAGGTCGACGGGTTCGGCGCGCGGCAGCAATCGCAGGCCGCGCAGTTCGACCATGGTCCGCGTCCCGCGGAGCTCGTCGACGGTCGTCGTCCCGGTGGCCGTGCCCTCGGCGAGCATGGCGCGGACGGCGGCGGGCATGTCGAAGGGGCGTTGCTGCTCCTCGGTCACGCGGCCGTCACGCAGCACCACGAGCTCGTCCGCCAGGGACCGCACCTCGCTCAGCCGGTGGGACACGTAGAGGATGGCGACCCCGCGGTCGCGCAGGCGTCGGATGAGCTCGAAGAGCCGCTCGGCCTCGCTGCTGGACAGCGTCGATGTCGGCTCGTCGAGGATCAGGACCTTGGGCTCGCGGCTGAGCGCGCGTGCGAGCAGGAGCATCTGACTGTCGGCGATCCCGAACTCGAACACGTCGCTGCGCAGCACGGCGTCGGACCAGTCGAGCGCCAGCGTGTCCGCGATCTCCCGCGCCCGGGGCAGCAGTCGGCGGATGGACCCGATCGCCGTCAGCTGGCCTCGGATCAGCTCCTCGAAGACGAGGTTCTCGGCCACTGTCAGGCCGGGGACGATGGACTCGTCGATGCGCTGATGCACCGTCTGGATGCCGTGGTCGGCCGCCTCCGACGGCGTGGTCATCGGACGCTCGACACCGTCGATCCTCGCGACGCCGCCGTGGTCGGGATGTACGCCGGAGAGGATCTTGATGAGGGTCGACTTGCCGGCGCCGTTGGCGCCGAGCAGGGCGGTGACCCGACCGGGCCGCAGGGCCATCGTCACGCCCCTGAGGACCTCGTTGGCGCCGAAGGACTTCGTGATCCCCTGCAGCTCGAGGACCGGCGCGGGCGGAGGCTGAGGTCCTTCGCTGCTCGCCAGGTCCGGGGTCGTGGGGTCGGTCGATGAGCTCATCGCTGCATCCAATGCTGACGTCCTCGTGCCGCACACCGGTGGTGCGGCACGAGGGGGCGGAGCCGCGAGACGTACCGCGGCCCCGCCCCCTCCCGGGTCGGATCAGAACTGGGCCGACTCGATCCAGTCTGCCGAGGAAACGCCCCCGATGCTCAGCTCCGGTGCCTGCGCCCGCAGGTCGTCCA
>JAWLFE010000240.1:0-2966 GCA_041685735.1 Nitriliruptoraceae bacterium | reverse complement strand
GAGGAGCTTCCCCTGGGAGGCCACCGACGGACTGCACGAGCGAGGTCTCATCGCGGATCCTCGCTCGAAGGCCCAATCGGTGGCGCTCACCGAGGAGGGCGCTCGCCTCGCCGACGAACGGTTCACCGACGTCTTCGGGGTCGACGGAGAGCCGGATCAACGCCCCGAACTCGAGCGTTGCGGGGCGGATCCGTCGCGCCGGAGGAGCAGCGAGGCGACCCACGCGGCTGCGACCGCGCCGGTGACGTCGAGGATGACGTCGTCGATGCGTGCCTTCACGCCAGTGCCGGTTGCCGGTCACTGCTGGTGTTGGCGTGCGCGGCGGCGAGGTCGAACCAGGAGAGGCTCAGGGCGACCAGTGGCCCCATCCCGGCGGTGACGATGACCGTGCCCGGACCCACCGGACCACCCAGCGACCAGCCGAACAGCAGTACCGAGCCGTCGAGCACGGCTCGGGCCGCCCAGACCGGCAGGCGCGTCTTCGCCAATTGCAGGAACAGCAGGTCGGCTGGTCCCGCGCCGTTCTCCGAGCCGATGTAGGCACCGACGCCGAGCGCGAGGAGCACCATGCCGGCGAGCAGCATCGCCAACTGCCCGACGAGATCCTCAGGCGTGCTCACCGTGCGGACGGTCAGCTCGAGCAGCGGCGCGACCACGACGATCGGCACCATCGAACGCCAGCCCGGCCGAGCACCGCACAGCACAGCCAGGGAACCCGCGGTCAGCCCGACCATCATCGCGGTGGCCCCGAGGGGTACGCCGGAGCGCTGCGCGAGCGCGATATTGAGGACGTCCCAGGCCGCGGCCCCGAGTCCGGCCTGGATGATCATGCCGACACCGGCCCCGACGCCGAGCAGTCCGAGCGCGAGTTGCAGACGACGGGCGGCTGCACACGTGCGCCGTTGGGAGGTCCGTACCCGCAGCGACAGCGAGCGCATCGGTTGGGCCGGGCGGACGAAGACCGCGAAGGAGGTGGTGAAGAAGCTGAGCATGCGTGGACTCCGGCAGGCGGGCGCCTGCGCTGAGGCTGAGAAGGGGACGTCCCGGCCAGGTCACAGCAGGCAGGGGGCGCCGGAGAACGGTTCGGACGAACCGCCGCCGCGTTGCCGACCCAGGGGCGAGGGGCCGACGGGAGAGGCTTCACTCCGCCTATCGACTGACGCAGGGACGGCTTGAGTACGACCGGACACCGTCCGCGGCCCCGGCTCAGGGCCCGGTATGCCCGGCCGCAGCGAATCGACTGCTGGACGCGGGATCGTGCTCCAGTCGGCTGCTGCGTCGCCGACGAGTGATCGCCCACAGCAGGACAACCAAGAGCAGGACGAGGAGCAGCCCGACCACCGCGAGCACGGGCCACCTGTCGTCGACGGGTTCGACCAGGACGGAGGGTGCCGAACCAGTCCCTGGGAACATGAGGGTCGCCTGTGCGCTTCGTTCGGTCAGGCCACTGCGCAGGACGATCATCGCGTCCCAGGGCCCATCGGGAAGCTGGTCGTCGAGCGCAACGATCACCTGGCCGCTCGCGCCGATCGCGAGAGTGGAACCCAGATCCGCGGGGAACGGGCCCGCGCGCAGCCCGCCCGGGCCCGCGAGGAGTTCGAGCTCGCCGGCCATGTCCAGCGCACGTCCGCCGGTGTTCTGCACGGTCGCCAGGACCAGCGGCCCACCGTCGGCGGCGCGTGCTGCCGTCAACGAGTCGATGGTGAAGTCGGCAGCAGGTGGTCCGCCCGGCCCGACCGAGAGGTACTGGCGGATACCGACCCGGTTGACCTGCTCGACCCCGCCATCGGGTGCGGTGCCTGACCGGATCTCCGCCCACACCACGGCGTAGCGCTCACCCGGTGCGGCGTCCTCGGGGACGGCGATCGTCACGGTGACGTCCGCGTGCCCGTCGGCGTCCAGTGTCAGGGTGTGCGGCGTGACGGTGTTCCAGGTCGAGAGCTCGCTCGCGGAGTCGCTGGCGTCACCCACGAACGTGCCGTCGACGATCGACGCGCCCGCCGCGTACATCCTGACCACGGCAGGTGCCGCGGTGGTGTTGGTGACCTCGATGCGACGCGCGATCGTCGTGCCCGGTACGAGATGATCGATGATGTACAGCGCTGCGCGCGGGTCGCCGGCAGTGGCTGCGGGGGCGTCGAGCAGCCGGACGCCGATCCCACCGGGGCTCGCGTCGGCGGGAGCCTCGGCACGGGCGATCCCAGGCGCCGGAAGCAGACTCACGACCGCGATCAGGGGGACGAGCAGGAACCAGCGAAGCGGCATCACCGCCGGTCGGACCACCTCGTCGCGGTGGCTGGCAGGCTCGCAGCGATCGATCACAGCACCGAGTGGGTGATGGTGGCGAGGTACGAGTTGGCGGCCATGCCGCCGGGGACGGCGACGTTGATCGTCGGGTTCCAGGTGGCGGAGTTGTCGCCGGTGATCCCGGTGGCGGTCACAGCGGGGCTGGCGCCCGTGAGGTCGGCCGGATCGTTGGCCGTGTAGGTGGCCGTCCCGACCTGCACGATCGTTCCGACGGTGTAGCCGACGGCGCTGGCCGGGATCGTGGGGCCCGCCGACGGGGTGAACGCCGTCGAGATGACGCTCGCGACCCAACCGGACCCGGCTGCTGCGCTGCGGGCGTCGTTCACCTGCACCTGGCCCAGCGGGCCGCTGATGGCCGTGCCCGCCACGGTGTTGGCGGTGGTGCCCAGGGAGCCGGCCTCCGCGGGCGCGGAGATCGACAGCGAGCCGCCGGTGATCTCCAAGGTGGCCGTGGTGGGTTCGGCCGCAGCCGGCAGCGCGATGCCGAGTGCGACGGCCGCGACGATGGTGGCGGTGAGCGTGCGGCGGATCGGACTGGAGATGTCGGTTGGCACGATGGGCCTCTTCCTGTCGGGCGAGAGGTCGCGCGAGTCACGGCACCCGGGCACCAGTCCGTGCTCCGTCCCATACCAACGTCCCCACTCGGGGGGTCACCTATC
>JAWLFE010000239.1:0-3010 GCA_041685735.1 Nitriliruptoraceae bacterium | reverse complement strand
GCGGATCGGCGATGGCGACATCCAACGCGGCCGACAGCGCCGCCCGCGCGGACGCGTCCAGGGCGTTGCGGCAGCACGGCCGATCGAGGACGACGTGCAGCACCTGGCCACGCCGCTCGAGCCGCACGGCGTCGACCGAGGGCGGACGGTGCCGCCTTGGCCGGCTCCGGCGCCAGGCAGCGAACCCACCGCCCCCCAGCAACGTCGAGTACGCCATCGACTCCGCCCACAGCCCGTGGTGATCGTCGAGCTCCGCGGTGATCCGCAGGGTCTGGACGAGGAGGCGGACCGCCTCGGGCTGTCGGCTGAACGCTTCCAGCAGTTCAGCTGTCGACGCGTCGACATCGGCGACCCGGACCCCGACGGGCCCCGGGTCAGACGGCGCGACGGTGGTGACGAGCGCGTGCGCCACCTGCCGACCCTGGGGTGTCAGTGGCTCGCTGGCCACCCCGACGGTCAGCCCGGGATGCGCTGCCAGCAGTTCCGCTGCCGAGAGCATCTCGGCGGCGGAGCGTCCAGCGACGCCATCGAGATCGATGACCACCGCGTCCGGCAGCGACCCGGTGCGCCCCAGGGCGACGACAGCCTCGAGCTCCATGGTCGCACCCTCGGAGACGACGGTGGGTCAGCTGACATCGACGAAGGTCTTGGCCTTGTCGCTGGTCTCCCGGTCGTAGCGCGTGCGTCCACCGATGATCACCTCGGCGACGCCGATGTCGCGTAGATGCTCTGCCGGCGCGGTCAAGGGGTCCTCGTCGAGGATCGTCAGGTCGGCGAACTTCCCCGGCTCGATCGATCCGACGTCCTGCTCGGTGAATGACTGCCAGGCTGCATCGATCGTGACGGCTCGCAGCGCCTGCTGTACGTCGATCTGCTGGGCGGCACCGAGCACACGACCTCCGCTGGTCTCCCGCGTCACACACGAGTACAGATCACGCAGGGGATCCGCCGGCACGTGCGGGGAGTCGGAGTGGACGCTGAACCGCAGGCCATGGTCGATCGCCGATCGCAGCGGGCTGATCCGCTCAGCACGCTCCTGCCCGAGGATGTGCTCGACGTAGCGGTCGCCCCAGTAGTAGACGTGGCCGATGAAGAACGAGGGCGTGATGCCAAGTTCGGCCATCGCCTCCAGCTGGTCCTCACGGGTGCAGTGAGCGTGCTCGATGCGGTGACGTGCGTCGGTGCGGCCGTCGGACTCCTGCGCCTTGCGGATCGCGTCGATCGCGGAGTCGATGCCGGCGTCCCCACCCGCATGGATCGCGACCTGCAAGCCCTGGCTGTGCGCGCGCAGCACCAGCTCGGCGAGGGCATCCGGCGGTGTGGTCGGGCCACCGACGTGCTGTGCGTTGCCGTTGACCGGGGTGAGGTACGGCTCGGTGAGCCACCCCGTGAAGCCCGGCACCGAGCCATCGGCGAACAGCTTGACCGCGCCGATCCGCAGGTTGTCGTTGCCGAAGCCCGACACGAACGATGCCTGGCCGTTGGCGTTGAACGCGACCCCGGCATCCAGGAACATCGTGGTGCGAACCGGGAGCAGGTCGCGCGCGAGCGCCTTCTGGTAGAGGCGGGCCCAGCCCGGGAGGATGTAGGCATCGTGGGTCGAGGTGATCCCCGACAGCAGGTAGTCGTTCTGGGAGATCGACAGCTTCGCCAGCGCAGCGTCGTCATCGGGCTCGGGGATCAGCCCCCAGACCTGGAAGACGGCACCCTTGCCACGCAGGATCCCGTTCGGCTCCTGGGATCCCGCCTCGCGATCGAGGCTCCCGCCGCGCGGATCCGGCGTGTTCCCATCGATGCCGGCCAGACGCAACGCGTGGGAGTTCGCCGCGGCTGAGTGCCCCGAGCGGTGGGTCACGAAGATCGGGTGGTCGGTCGAGACCTCATCGAGGTCCCAGCGGGTCGGCAGGCGCGGGTCGTCGGTGAAGGAGTGCTCGTCGAACCGGGCCCCGATGATCCACTCCCCTGCAGGGGTCTGCTCGGCCCGCTCGCGTAGACGCTCGAGAAGCGTGCTGAAGCGGTCCACCACCCCGAGCGGCGGGCACCGCAGGTTCACGGAGTCGAAGACCTCCTGGGAGTAGATGGGGCCGTGGGTGTGCGGCTCGACGAACCCCGGGAGCATCGTCCGGCCGCCAAGATCCACCACTCGTGTCTCCGGCCCGCTGAGCTCGCGGAGCTGAGAGGCGTTCCCCACCGCGACGATGCGCTCACCCGCGGTCGCGACGGCGTCCGCACGCGGGTTGGCATCGTCCATGGTGACCACGTTGCCGTGGAGGTAGAGGGTGTCGATCTCCTGTTTCGTGGGCACTGCATCTCTCCTTGACTCTTCCCCGTCACCTACCGGGGCGTTCAGGCTGGCTGGGTCTGGTCGGTCGGGTGGACGGCGCCGGGATCACCCGGGCCGCTGTTCCGGGTGGTCGACGTGCGGCAGCGTGGGGACCGAGGCGAGCAGTCGGCGTGTGTAGGGATCGGTGGCGCGATCGACCGACATGTCCACGGAGTCGAGCTCCTCGACGACCTTGCCGGCGTTCATCACGGCGATGCGATCACACATCAGCTGGACGACGCCGATGTCGTGGGAGATGAAGACGTAGGCGACGCCCTGTCGTTCCCGGAGTTCGTTCATCAACGCGAGGATCTGCGCCTGCACGGAGACGTCGAGTGCCGCCACCGGTTCGTCGCAGATGATCAGCTCCGGTTCCGCAGCCATCGCCCGGGCGATCGAGACCCGCTGGCGCTGACCACCCGAGAGCTCCTCCGGAGACGCCTTCGCGACCGTCGGGGCCAGACCGACGCCTTCGAGGAGCTCCGCCACCCGTGTCCGGGCCTGCGAGGAGGACAGCCCGCGCCAGAAGAGCAGCGGTTCGCCGACGATGGTCCCGACGTCCATAGCCGGGTTGAGGGACTCGTACGGGTCCTGGAAGATCATCTGGACCCGCTTCCAGATCTCCCGGTCCACGCGTCCCCGGCGGTAGATGGGACGTCCGTCGAACTCCACGCGGCCTTCGTCGTG
>JAWLFE010000023.1:0-44546 GCA_041685735.1 Nitriliruptoraceae bacterium | reverse complement strand
ATCTCCAGATCCAACCCAAAGATCGCCTGGGTCCCATCCGGATACACCTTGTCCAACCCGTCAAGAACCACCTTCGCCATCGAACACTCCCTCGTACGTTCGGTTGACGGCCCGGGGCGCCAGCACCCGTGACCCAGCCTTGTCGACGTTCTCTCCGCCCCCACTATGACGGTCGGAGCCGCGGACTGCAAACGCTTTCTTCTGCCGGCGTCTCGGCGGTGGTGCGCAGCGACCCGGACGATGGGGTGCCGGGCCCGTCGCGAGCTACCAGCGGTACTCCAGCCCGGCGGGTGGCGGGCCGGTGGTGTGGCGTACCACCAGGCGCGTCGGGTGACGCTCGTGCACCGGACCACACGCGGGATCGCCCAGTCGGGCGAGCAGGAGTGCCGCACCGCGCTCTCCGAGCCCGATGACATCCTGACGGATCGTCGTCAGGCCGAGGTACTCGGAGACGTCGTGGTCATCGAATCCGACGATCGACAGGTCCTCCGGAACCCGGAGCCCGGCATCCCGCGCCACCTGCATCGCGCCGATGGCCATCTCGTCGGAGCAGCAGAACACCGCCGTCGGGGGCTCACTCAGCCCGAGGAGTTCGTGCATCGCCTCGGCCCCGCCTTCGAGTGAGAAGTTCCCCGGAACCGCCAGACGGGGATCGGCCTGCAGCCCGGCGGTCGTCAACGCCTCGAGGTAGCCGTTGTAGCGGTCGACCGGGACGGAGAACCGGTACGGATCGTCCTCGACACCACCGATCAGGGCGATCCGCTGGTGCCCGAGGCCCGTCAGGTGTCCGACGGCCAGCCGCGCCGCGGCCACGTTGTCCACCACCAGCGATGAGGCGTCCTCGGCCACCAGCCCCACCGTGACCATCGCCACCTCGGATGCCCGGATGCGCTCCAACTGCGGGGGATCGAGCGGCGCGTCGACCAACAGCAGACCGTCCACGCGCTTGCGGAACGGCAGGTCCTCGACGAAGCGTGCGACGCCTCCCGGGCCGGACATGCTGAACGGCAGCACGTCGTAGCCGGACGCGGCGACGACGGCCTCCACCCCGGAGAAGATCTTCGAGTAGACCCACTGACCGAGCATCGGCACGGCCAGTCCGATCGTGCGACTGTGCCCGCTGGCGAGCCGCGAGGCCGATGGGTCAGCGATGTAGGCCAGCTGTTCCGCCGCCTCGAGCACCCGCTGCCGGGTCGACGGGGCAACGTTGGGCAGGCCCCGCAGCGCGCGCGAGACGGTGGCTACCGACACCTGTGCCCGGTCCGCCACATCCTCGATCGTCGCACTCAACCCGCCACCGCCAGCTTCTCCCCATCGCACGCCGAAGGTCATCCGGTGGCCGCACCCGCAGCCATCGTCGGTCGTCGGCGCTGCTCGTCACCCGACCGATCCTGCCGTAGACGACGCGCAGGTCCCAACTCGACCCGCGCGTCTGCCTCCGTGCACCAGCTGGGTGGGAGTCGTCGCCCTCTCCCGACGATCGGCTCCGACATGAACCGTAACCTGTGCAAACGCTTCCATCAACGTCCGCCGGGACCGCGCTAGGTTGCCAGGCCGGATCGGCGGATCCGGGAGCAGCCCGTCCCCGGCTGCGGCATCGATCGGGAGAGCCATGCCAACCTGGTGGAGCGGCGCCATCGGCTACGAGGTCTACGTCCGCTCCTTCGCCGATGCGACCGGCGACGGGGTCGGGGACCTGCCGGGGGCCCGCGGTCGTCTGCCCTACCTGGCAGAGCTGGGCGTGGATGTGGTCTGGCTCACTCCGTTCTACCCCTCGCCCCAGGCGGACCACGGCTACGACGTCGCCGACTACCTCGACGTCGACCCGGTCTTCGGGTCGCTCGCCGACCTCCAGGGGCTCATCGAGGACGCCCACGGGCTGGACCTGCGGGTCGTGATCGACCTCGTGCCCAACCACACCTCCGACCAGCATCCGTGGTTCCAGGACGCCCGGTCGGCCGTCCATGCCGACCACCGTGACTTCTACGTCTGGAAGGATCCGGCCCCCGACGGTGGGCCGCCCAACAACTGGGTGAGCCACTTCGGCGGGCCTGCCTGGACGCTGGACGAGGCCACCGGGCAGTACTACATGCACCTGTTCCTGCCCGAGCAGCCCGACCTGAACTGGGCCAACCCCGCCGTGCACGCGGCGTTCGAGCGGATCCTGACGACCTGGTTCGAACGGGGCGTCGATGGGGTCCGCATCGATGTGGCCCACTCGTTGGTCGAGGATCCGTACTTCCGGGACAATCCCGCGCCGGAGCAACCGCTGACCGACACCACCTCGATGCAGTTGATCTTCGATCGGTTCGCCCACATCCACGACCTCGACCAGGACGGGGTGCTCGACATCTACCGCTCCTGGCGGTCGATCGCGGACGCGCATGACGCGGTCCTGCTCGGCGAGGTCTTCGTGCTGGATCCGGTGCGGCTCGGGCGCTACCTCGCAGGTGACGGCCTGCACGCCGGGTTCTGTTTCGCCGCGCTGAAGGTGGCCTGGGATGCCGACGAGATCCGCGACACCCTGCGCGCCCACGTCGAGGCGAGCGGCGACGCGCTGGCCTGGCCGCTGTCCAGCCACGACGATCCCCACGCTGCGACCCGCTTCGGGGGAGGGTCGCTCGGGGCGGAGCGAGCGCTCGCGTACCTGACCCTGCTGGCCTGTCTGCCGGGTGTGCCGTTCCTCTACCAGGGCGACGAACTGGGGCTCGAGGACGGCAGCCTGGACCCGTCGAGCGCGCAGGATCCCATCGCGGTGCGCAACCCTGGCGTGGCCGGTCGCGATCCGGTCCGCACACCGATGCCGTGGCAGCCCGGGCCGGGGTTCGGCTTCACGACCGGCGAGCCCTGGCTGCCCTTCGGCGCCAACCGTCGTGACGACCACACGATGCTCGCCCAGGTCGGGGACCCCGCCTCGTCGCTCGAACGCACCCGCGAACTCCTACAGGTACGCCACGACCTGGCGCCGCAGCTGTCATCCGACGACATCGCATGGCTCACCGAGCAGGGTGCGGTCGTCGCGATCGAGCGCGGCGATCAGCTGGTGGTCGCGCTGCACGTCGGCGACGGTGACGGCGGCGCAGAGCTCGAGCTGCCGGAGGGATGTCGGCTGGTCTACGCCAGCGCCGCCGAGGTCGTCCTGTTGGACGACGGCCGTCTGCTCTTGCCCGAGGACACCGCCGCCATCATCGAGCTGGACACCGGAACGGAAGGGCAGGACGCATGACCATCGTGGTGGCCGGTGAGGCCCTGATCGACCTCGCCCCCCGTGGCGAGCTGCTGCTTCCGCTCCCCGGCGGGTCGCCCTACAACGTCGCGATCGGGCTCGCCCGGCTGGGCCGCGACGGCGAGTACCTGGGTCGGGTCTCGACCGACGGGTTCGGGCAGCGGCTCCTGGACCGACTCCGGAGCGAAGGCGGAGGCACCGCCTACGTCGTGACCACCGACGAGCCCACCACGCTGGCGGTCGTCCACCTCGATGAACAGGCGCGCGCGTCCTACGGCTTCTACCTGCAGGGCACCTCGACGACCGGGCTGACCGACGACGACATCGACCGACTCCCCTCGCTCCCCCGAGCCGCGCCACTGCACGTCTCGTTCGGTGCGATCACCCTCGACGATCCGGCCGGCACGGCGCTCGCCGAGCTCATCGCGAACGGCAGGAGGCAGCGGGTCCGCACGTTGGACCCCAACGTCCGCGCCAACGTGATCGTCGACATGTCCGCCTACGCACAGCGGATGGATCAGCTGGTGACCACCTGCGATCTCGTCAAGGTCAGCGACGAGGATCTGGAGCTGCTCCATCCCGGTGTCGATCCGCTGGACACCGCGGCCCGGTGGGCGAGGTCCGGCCCCGCCCGGGTGGTGGTCACCCGCGGGCCCGACGGTGCGGTCGCGTTCGACGCGGCCGGTGGCCGCCGGCACATCAACGGCATCGAGGTGGAGGTCGTGGACACCGTCGGGGCCGGGGACGCGTTCACCTCGGGGCTGTTGGCGGCACTGGACCGGGCCGGGAACCTGTCGTCACCGGACACGCTCGCGTCGATGGGTGCCGACGACCTGGACGCCGCGATCCGGTTCGCGATCCGGGTCGCGGCCATCACCTGCACCCGCGCCGGGTCGGACCCACCGAGCGCCGCCGAGGTCGATACCTCGGGTGGCGTCGACGGCTGAACTGGATCCGGCTACGCGGGCTCCGGCTGCGCTAGTCGGTGCGCCGGATCGCCTCGAGCCGCTCGGCGGTGGGATCCTCGTCCGCGTAGGACCAGTCGACCTGTCGCAGGTGGTACCGGTCGTGGTAGTGCACGACGCCCTCGTCCTCGTCGATGTCGACGATCAACGGGGTCGGCAGATCCGCGGGTGTCTGGGTCCCCGCCTCCACGGTCTCGATGAGTTCGTCCTCGAAGGCGGCGACCGTCGAACCGACCAGCAGTTGGCTGCCGACCGGCAG
Source organism: Nitriliruptoraceae bacterium (assembly GCA_041685735.1). GTDB lineage: Bacteria > Actinomycetota > Nitriliruptoria > Nitriliruptorales > Nitriliruptoraceae > CSSed11-175R1. The sequence continues at coordinate 40,096 of JAWLFE010000023.1, read as the reverse complement.
GTAGCACCGGTTCTGGTCGGTCACCGTCGCGGCGCGACGCAGCAGGGCTTCGAGGTCGGTACGGCTGCCGAGACCGGCCTGCAGGTTGGCCAGGGTCTCGGCCATCGCCCCGTTGCCGAGCTTGCAGGCGTTGCACTGACCGCAGGACTCGACCGACAGGAAGTTCACCAGCACGCTCAGGACATCCAGGATCGATCGGTCACGGTTATAGACGATGAACCCGCCCGACCCCATGCCGACACCGGCGTCACTCATCGCGTCGAAGCACAGCGGGGTGTCCAGGTGTTCCTCGAGGATGACCGCGTTCGACACGCCGCTGTAGACGGCCTTGATGTCGGTGGCCCCCGCGATGTCCTCCAGCAGGACCCGCAGGGGCGTACCGAGCGCGAGCTCGTAGACCCCCGGGTTCGGCACGTCACCGACGACCGTGAACACCATCGTGCCGGGTGAGGCCTCCGTCCCGGCTTCGCGGAACCAGTCGGCGCCGTTGGCCAGGATCCGCGCGACGTGGCTGAAGGTCTCGACGTTGTTGACGATCGTCGGGTTCGGCATCGTGGTCGTCGCGTTCAGGCCGGCCTCGAACGGTCGGACCAGTCGCGGCATGGGCAGCTTGCCCTCGATGACCTCCAGCATGCCCGTCTCCTCACCGAACAGGTAGAGGTCCGGACCCGGGACGATCGCGATCCGGTCGGCCCCTGCCCATCCGGCCGCGACGACCTCGTCCAGCGCGTGCTGCAGACGCTCGAGCGGGCGGGTGAAGCTCGCCTTGATCCCGATGTGCGCGTCGTCCGCACCGGAGGCGTGCAGCGCGATGCAGATCCCCTCGAGGAACGCGTAGGGCTGCTGCTCGATCAGGGTGCGGTCCTTGTAGGTGCCGGGTTCACCCTCGGCGGCGTTGGCGACGATGCTGAGCCGGCCGCCGGCGTGCTCCGCGGTCTCCCGGACCCCGCGCCACTTGGTCGCGGTCGGGAAGCCCGCGCCGCCGCGACCGCGCAGTCCCGCCGCGTCCACCTCCGCGGTGACCTCATCCGGCGACAGCGACCGGGCGCGTTCCAGGCCCGTGCCGCCACCTGCCTCGAGGTGTTGCTCCAGGGATGTGACCGGCGTGGCCGGCAGCAGGCGGTCGGTGTCGTCACGCACGGGCGTGCTCCTCACGGTGTCGGATCGGCGGGGGTGGAGGCCGGCGGGTCAGCCAGGTCGGTGCGGTTCGGGTGGATCAATACGGGTTGGCGCGTTCCCTCAGGTCGGGATGGAGGTCATCGGCCCGTTCGGCGGGGAAGGAGATGGTGGCCGGGTTGCCATCGGAGACGTAGGGACTCCAGCTGCCTCCGGCCTCCATCTGCTCGAGCCACCAGGTGGACCCGAACTCGAAGTCCGGGTCCGGGTGGGTCTGGATCCGGGCGACCGAGGCACCGTCGAAGCCCGCGTGGAACGGCGAGACAGCCGGGGTGTAGCCGACCTGCAGGACCGCATCGTGCTCGTACTCGACTCCATCGGCGCTCCCGCGCACCGCCAACCCTGCGTCCTCCGGGTAGATCCCGAGCGGCAGCGACAGGGTCGTCACCTCGGCGCCGGGAACGAGGTTCCGGACCATCGCGACGTTCTGTGCCAGCTCCGTCTGCACCCCGGACGCATCCAGGGACCGGAGGTTGGCGTGCGTGTGGCTGTGGTTGCCGATCTCCATGCCCGCGTCGTGCAGCGCCGCGACGATGGCGGGACCATCGGCCCCGCCGCCGAAGAGTGAACTCGTGATCACGTACAGCGACGCGACCGGCTCCACATGGTCGTAGTCGGCAGCGACATCGATCAGGATCCCCATCGAGGTGTCCGGCGCGAACCCACCGTCCTCGTCCAGGTGGGCCTGACTGCGGGTCGAATCGTCGAAGGTCAGGACGACCGGGCGGTAGCCGGCGGGCACGTCGATCTCGCCCCGGGCGAACGCGGCGGTGGTGATCGGCACGTAGTCGTGGTCGAAGAGCCAGACGAGTTCCGCGCGGAACTCCTCCTCGCTCATGTCCCAGGCGCTGCCACCGCCATCCCGCAGCTGGTGGTACATCAGGACCGGCACGACCCCCAGTTCGTCGGCGCCGACCTCGGCCGGATCGACGTCGGGCTCCCGCGGTTCGACCTCGTCGGCCTCGTCAGACTCGTCAGACTCGTCGGGCTCGTCGGGCTCGTCGGGGTCAGGGTCCTCGGACGCAGAACCGTCGGACGCCGGCTCGCTCTCGTCGGGCGCGGCAGGGTCCTCCCGACCCTCCTCCGATCCCTGCTCCGGCGACGGCGTCGATGCCTCGAGGTCGGCGTCGCCGGACGCGCAGGCGGCCAGCACGAGCGCCAACGTGGTGGCCAGCGCCACCACGACGGCGCCGCGTCGCCGGGGGCGGACGAAGGGGCCGCGTCGGCGTGAGCGATGGGCGGGCATATGGCTCCACGGAGGACGACGGCTCGAACCTTCCACGGTACCGTCGTCTCGCCGGGCGAGGTCGCGCGACCCTGCACGTCCGGGCACGTCCCGGAGAGGACCACGAGGCCAGCAGACACGGTCGCCCGCGGGTCGTCAGACAACGCGACCGAGCAGGACATCGCAAGTCAACGGGTGGGAAGGGCACGTTGCAGGCGCCGCCGTCCGTCCCGACGAGACCACACCAGGTGACGCCGTGCATCGCAACCTCCGCAACCTCCGCGATCCCCGTCGACCACGCGCCGGCATCCGACGCGACGCCCGGTCGGTAGGGACCCGGACGACCGTGGCGCTGGTGCTCGCCACGGCGCTGCTCGCAGCCTGCAACTCCGCAGGCGATGACGTCAGCGAGGAGCCGGAGAACGGCACGGTGGAGGCCGGACCCGGCCGAACACTGGCCTTCGAGGGCCCCGACGCCGACCTGCTCAACGCCGATGACCTGGCGGCCGCCACGTTCGAGGTGACCGCGACCGGCGACGAGCCCCACCTCGACGACATCCTGCTCGAGCTGTCCACGCAGGGCGCCGACCAGCCCACGATGTCACAGGCCGCGCAGGCCGACGACACCAGCCTGCTGCTGGAACCCGGCGAGCTCGCCGACGGCGACTACGTCGTCACGGTGCTGCAACTGCCCGATGGCGCCGTGGCCGCGCAGGAGGCGGGCGACACGGACGGCACCGACGGCACCGACGCCACCGATGGCACCGATGAGCCAGCGCCGGAACCCGACGTCCTGCATGAGTGGGCCTTCGAGGTGGACGCCACAGCGCCGCAGATCGATGTCACCGGACCCGACGGCGCGGTCGTGGCCGGCGAGCCGGTCACGATCGCCGGCACCTCCGAACCGGGAGCCACCGTCGAGGTCCAGGGCACCTCGACGACCGTCGACGACGACGGCAGCTTCGAGGTCGAACTCGACGCCGTCTCCGACGGCACGCTGACCATCGTCGCGACGGACCGGGCAGGCAACGTCTCGGACGACGATCTGCGCCTGGTGACCGTGCCCTCGCGAGCAACGGTGGACCAGATGCGCTCCGTGCACGTGTCCTTCTGCGGCTGGGCATCGTCGTCCCTGAAGGATCCGGTCATGGCCGACATCGAGGCCGGCCGCATCAACGCGGTCCAACTGGACCTGAAGGACGAGACGGGCAAGGTCGGCTTCGCGACCGAGAACGAGTTCGCGGCCCGTATCGGTGCCGACACACCCGACTGTCGCATCGACCTCGAGGCAGCGGTCGCCGAGCTCCACGCGCTGGGCGTCCCGGTCATCGGGCGCATCGTCGCCTTCGCCGATCCGGTGATGGCACCGTGGGCCTGGGAGAACGGGGAGCGCGACCTCGCGATCCAGGAACCCGGCGGCAACGCGATCTATACCGGCCGGTACGCCGGCTTCGCCAACTTCGCCAACCCCGAGGTGCAGGAGTACAACATCGCCATCGCGGAGGAGGCCGCCGCGATGGGCGTCGACCACATCCTCTGGGACTACCTGCGCAAGCCGGACGGCTCGGTCGACAACATGCTGATCCCGGGGCTCGAGGGCAGCGTCGAGGACGAGATCTACGAGTTCACCCGGCGCGCCGATGAGCGCCTGGCCCCCTACGGCATCCAGCACGGCGCATCGCTCTACGGCGTGTCGGCGGACCGGCCCGGGGATGTCGGCCAGGACGTGGCGCGACTCGCCGACGTGCTGGACTACGTCGCGCCGATGATCTACCCGAGCCACTGGGGGCCCGGGGAGTACGGCGTCGCCGACCCGTTGATGCAGCCCTACGACATCATCACGGAGACGCTCGTCGTCTGGAAGGAAGCCACCGACGGCCGACGCGCACGCGTCGCTCCCTGGCTGGAGGACTCGAACTGGCCCGTGCGGTTGGGCTTCCCAGATCGCGCGCGCTACGTGCGCGAGCAGATCCAGGCGACCTACGACGCGGGGATCGACGAATGGCTGCTGTGGGACTCCTCGGTGCGCTATACAACGGACGCCATGCTCGCACCACCGGAGCGGGAGAGCCCGGACGACAGCTCGGATGACGGCCCGGACGACAACGCAGACAACGGCGACGACAACGGCGAGGACAACGACCCGGAGCCCGGCGAGAGCGACAGCTGACCCACGGACCCACGGCCGGTGCGCTCACCGTCGCCGGGAGGGAGGACCCCAGATGCCAGACGCGGACGTCAACGGCCAACGGCTGTACTACGAGGACTCGGGCGGGGATGGCCCCCCGGTGCTGTTGAGCCATGGCTTCCTGATGGATCACGAGATGTTCGCTCCTCAGGTCGCCGACCTCTCCGACGTCTACCGGGTCATCACCTGGGACGAGCGTGGCTTCGGCGCGACCGAGTTCGACGGCCAACCGTTCACCTACTGGGACTCGGCGCGGGACGCGTTCGGTCTGCTCGACCACCTCGGCATCGAACGTGCCGTGTTCGGTGGCATGTCCCAGGGCGGCTACCTCTCCCTGCGTGCCGCACTGCTGCACCCCGACCGCGTCCGTGCGCTGGTCCTGATCGACACCCAGGCGCCACCCGAAGCCCCCGACAAGATCGAGGAGTACCGGGTCATGGTCGACACCTGGGTCGGCAACGGCTACCTCGAGGAACTGGCCTCGGTCGTGGCCGGTCTGATCATCGGCGACCCCGACATCGAGCCCCACTGGAAGGCGAAGTGGCGGTCGTGGGATCCATCACGGTTGGAAGCGGCCGGCGGCGCCCTGCTCGACCGCGACGACATCTCCGATCGCCTCCCGGAGCTGGCCATGCCGGTCCTGCTGCTGCACGGCACCCAGGACAGTGCGATCCCGGTGTCCCGCGCCCACGAGATCTGCGAGGCCGTCGACGACTGCCGTGGCGTCATCGAGGTCGACGGCGCGAGCCACGCGTCCAACCTCACCCACCCGGATCTCGTCAACCCGCCGATCCGCACCTTCCTCGAGAGCCTGCCCGCCTAACCATGGTGGCGTCGACGCCCGCGCCACCTCGACCCGCCGCCTCGCCGGCGCCTGCCCACTCGCGGCGACCGCTGTGCCAGCTGCCAGCGTCACGACCAAGTTGACCGGTCCCGCCGTCGCCGGAGAGCGGCATGTCTGCCAGCTCTCCGTCGGATGGAGCACCAGACGCTCACGCTCCGGCCCGGAGCCGCGGCGCGTCGACACCCAACTCGTGGGCGCGGGCGGTCAGCGCGCCAGCGGCCGTTGCCAGGAAGGTCGCCTCGTCAGCGAGGTCGGCGTCGGTCACGTAGCCGATGCGCACGCCCTCCCGACGCAGCTCCGCGTCACGGACCACGTCGGCCTGTCGCCCCGTGACGGTGCCATGGTCGACGCTTCCCTGGTACTCCCAGCCGTAGCGCAGTCTGCGGAAGAACCAGTCCAGACGCCGATCAGGGCGCACCCAGACCTGCGGCTCCGGAGGTGGGTCGAACCGGCCGAGCAGCCACCCGAGGCGGCGCTCACCGTCACCGGTGGCGGTCTGGTCGTCGAGCTCGAGCAGTCCGGCCAGCGCCGCGCCACCCGGCGCGCCCGCGCCAAGCTCCGCGATGCGCTCCTGGAGACGGCCTGGCTTCAACATGCCACGCCACCGCAGCACGTCGTGCGCGAGCCGCAGCCACCGCGCTCCGACCGTGTCGACGAATACCGCGCTGTCGATCAGCGCGTCGACCGGTCCAGCGATCCGGATCTCCCCACGAGTGGCAACCGCGCGGGTCGGAGCGGGGTCGCGTCGGACCGGGAAGGCCACACCGGTGACCGAGCGGCCGTGCGGGAGCAGCACCTCGAAGGGCAACTCGTCGCCCAGGACTCGGAAGCCATCCACCTCGTACAACGCCAACACCGCCGGGCCCGTCAGCGTGGCCGTGGGGCCGACCCGCAGCGCGGCGGCCAGCGCCGGCTGCACGGCGAGCAGCGGCGTTCCCTTCAGTCGGTACACGCCTCTGGCAACGCGCTGGAAGGAACCGCAGCGCAACAGGTCATCGGCGACCATCGGTGACGAGCACCGACGGGCCTGCCGACGGCTGATCAGGCCGAACTGCTGCTCGGCGAGCGTGGCGAGTGTGGACGGGAGCATGCGCGCACTCTGGCAGACGATCGACCAGTGGCGGCCCGGGGTGTCGGGCCGCCTGTGGATGACGGCGTGCTCCACGCCCCTGCAGCGCCGCCCCACCCGACGCCTCACCAGCCCGCCAACCCACCAGAAACTGGGCCACCACCCAGCTTCTGCCCCACCCGACGCCCCACCAGCCCACCGACCCACCAGAAACTGGGCCACCACCCAGGTTCTGGGGCCGAAGATCGGGCCGGGCGGGTTACCGGCCGGTCACGGTGCGAAGCCGGACGGCCGCGCGGGAGGCGCGGGAGCGTCGGAGCCGCGCGGGCCAGCGGTGGGTCACGCCTCCACGGGGCCGAGGGTGTCGTCGAGCAGTTGCTCGAGTTCCTGATCGTGGACCACGTGCTGGCCGGCGGCCGGCGAGGCGGACGGCACGCGCGATGCGCGACGCAGCTCGCGCCCGTCGTCGAGTTCCTCCAGCAGGTTCCACAGCCGACCGTCCACGAAGCCCCAGGGCCCCATGTTCTCCGGCTCCTCCTGCACCCAGCAGATGTCGGTCGCCTCCGGGTAGGTCGCGAGGATGTCGCGGATCTGCGCGGACGGGAACGGGTAGAGCTGCTCGACCCGCACGACCGGGACGTCCAGTTCGCGCTCATCACGCTCGCCAATGACGTCGTAGGCGACCTTCCCCGAACACAGCACGACGGTCTTGACCGCACCGCGGTCGCGGTCACCGGATGCCCACGCGGGATCGTCCATGGTCTCGCGGAACGACCCGGCGGTGAACTCGGAGATGTCGGAGAACGCGTTGGGGGAGCGCAGCAGCGACTTCGGCGTGAAGATGATCAACGGCTTGCGGATCTCGCGGTGCATCTGCCGACGCAGGACGTGGAAGTACTGCGCCGCGGTGGTGGCGTTGACCACCTGGATGTTGTCCTCGGCGCACAGCACCAGGAAGCGTTCGATCCGGGCGGAGCTGTGTTCGGGACCCTGCCCCTCGTAGCCGTGTGGGAGCAGCATCACCAGCCCGGAGGTCTCGTCCCACTTGTCCTCGGCGGCGACGATGAACTGGTCGATCGTGATCTGCGCTCCGTTGACGAAGTCGCCGAACTGCGCCTCCCAAGCGACCAGCGCGGACTTGTCCTCCACCGAGTAGCCGTACTCGAACCCGACCGCGGCGTACTCGCTCAGCAGCGAGTCGTAGATGAACCACCGGCCCTGCTCCTCATCGAGGTTGGCCAGCGGTAGGTACTCGTCACCGGTCTTGAAGTCGACCTGCACGGCGTGCCGCTGCGAGAAGGTCCCCCGACGCGAGTCCTGGCCGGCCAGCCGAACCGTCGTGCCTTCGAGCAACAGCGATCCGAACGCCAGCGTCTCGCCGAGCGCCCAGTCGATCGTGCCGGTCTCGTAGCGTTCCCGGGCCTTCTTGAAGATGCGGTCGAGCTTCGGGTGGCGGGTGAACCCGTCGTGCTGGTTGAACTGGACATCGGCGATGCGGTCGAGCGACTCCTTGGCCACGCCCGTGTCGACCGCGTCCTCCAACTCGGTGGACGGTTCGGGCCGCACCGCCTGCGGCGGCTCCGGCGGGGCGGCCTGCTTGGTCTCCTCGAAGGCCGATTCCAGGCGCCCCTCGAAGTCCTCGAGGAAGCTCTCCGCCTGCTCGATGGAGATGTCACCGCGTCGGACGAGCCGCTCGGTGTAGAGCTTGCGGGCGGACCGGTTGTTGTCGATCAGCTCGTACATCTGCGGCTGCGTGAACGACGGGTCGTCGGCTTCGTTGTGCCCGTGGCGCCGGTAGCAGACCAGGTCGATCACGATGTCGCGCTGGAACTTCTGCCGGTAGTCGAACGCCAGGCGGGCGACCCGCACGACCGCCTCCGGGTCGTCGCCGTTGACGTGCAGGATGGGCGCCTGCACGGTCTTGGCGACGTCCGTGGCGTAGAACGACGACCTCGACTCCTCCGGCGAGGTGGTGAACCCGACCTGGTTGTTGATCACGACGTGCACGGTCCCGCCGGTCCGGTAGCCACGGAGCTGCGAGAGGTTCAGCGTCTCGACCACGACCCCCTGTCCCGCGAACGCCGCGTCACCGTGCATCAGCAGCGGCAGGACCGGATAGACCCCTTCGTCGCCCTGGTCGTACCGGTCCTGCATCGCACGCGAGATGCCCTCGACGACCGGGTTGACCGCTTCGAGGTGCGACGGGTTCGGCGGCAGGTGCAGTTCGGTGGTGTTGCCGGCACGCGTCTCGTAGGAGCCGCGGGTCCCGAGGTGGTACTTGACGTCACCCGATCCCTGGACGGTGTCCGGGTCGATGTGGCCCTCGAACTCCCCGAAGATCTGCCGGTGGGACTTCTTCAGGATGTTGGACAGCACGTTGAGCCGCCCACGGTGGGCCATACCCATCACGATGTCGTTGATGCCGCTGTCCGCAGCGGCTTCGCAGACGGCGTCCAGCAGCGGGATCAGCGACTCCGCGCCTTCCAACCCGAACCGCTTCTGCCCGACGTACTTGGTGTGCAGGAACGACTCGAAGGCTTCGGCAGCGTTCAGCCGTTCGAGGATCCACAGCTGATCCTCCGGCGGGACATCCTCGTCGATACCCTCGACCTGCTCACGGATCCAGGCCTTCTCCTCAGGGTCGAGCACGTGACCGTATTCGATGCCGATCGTGCGGCAGTAGGCATCGCGCAGCACCCCGAGGATGTCGCCCAGCGCCATCTTCTTGGTCGAGCCACCGACGTCGGTGAGGAAGTCGCGGTCCAGGTCCCAGATCGACAGGCCGTAGTAGGTCGGATCGAGCTCCGGGTGCATCTCGGGCGGGCGCTGACGCAACGGATCGAGGTCCGCGATGAGGTGACCGCGCACGCGGTACATGTTGGCGAGTTGCCCGACCTTCATCTGCTTGGACAGCAGATCGGTGTGGCTGTCCACATCGGTCGAATCGGTCCGCCACCGGGCCGGCTCGTAGGGCAGCCCGAGCGACGCGAACACCTCGTCGTAGAAGCCGTCCTCCCCGATCAGCAGTTCGTGCACCTGGGAGAGGTACATCCCGGATTCCGCGCCCTGGATCACCCGGTGGTCGTAGGTGGAGGTCAGCGTGATGACCTTGCCGACCCCGAGCTTGGCGAGCGTGCGCGCATCGGCGGCCTGGTACTCCGCCGGGAAGTTGATGGCACCGACCCCCAGGATCGCGGCCTGCCCGCTCATCAGGCGCGGGACGGAGTGCACCGTGCCGATCGTCCCGGGGTTGGTCAGCGTGATCGTGCCGCCAGAGAACATCGCCGGGTCCAGCTTCTTCAAGCGGATCTTGCGGATCACGTCCTCGTAGGCCCGCAGGAACCCCTCGAAGCTCAACGTGTCCGCGTCCTTGATGACGGGGACCATCAGGGTGCGGCTGCCATCGTCGTTCTCGATGTCGACGGCCAACCCCAGCCCGAAGCTGTCAGGTCGGAGCAGACCGGGCTTGCCGTCCTCGGTCTCGGCGAAGGTGTTCTTCATCGCCGGGACGGTCTCGACCGCCTTGACCATCGCGTAGGCGATCAGGTGGGTGAACGACACCTTCCCGCCGCGCGTGCGCCGCAGGTAGTTGTTGATGATGCGCCGGTTGACCTCCAGCAGCTTGGCGGGCACATCGCGCACGGAGGTGGCCGTGGGGACCCCGAGCGAGGTCTCCATGTTCTCGACGATCCGGGCCGCGACGCCGCGGATGCGTTCCGGATCCGGCCCGTCCTCCGGCACGGTGGCGGCCGCCTTGCGGGGCGCCGAGGCCGCCGTCGTGGCGTCCGTCGACCCGTTGGTCGTCGACCCTTCGTCGGGGCGGTAGTCCGCGAAGAACTCCTGCCAGCCCTTCGACAGGGCGTCCGGATCCTCGCGGAACTGTTCGTACATCTCCTCGACGAGCCATGCGTTGAGTTCGGAACGCGACGACGGAGACGAATCCTGCGGTCGATTGGCCATCGGTGACGAGTCCTGAGCGAGGGGACGGTCTCGACAGGGTAGGCCGTCGGAGGTGGCGGACGCCGACCGTCGAGGGTGGCGGCCCGGCAGCGACGTCACGGGTGGTTGCACGAACCTACCTGCCGGGACGTCGGCTGCCAGCGACCACGCATCCCAGATGCCGGGAACCCGTGCGTGCAGCGCAACGTCCCACCGACCGGACACCATGCTCACCATCGCTGCACCACCGCTGAACGACCGCCCGCGAGCGACCCGGTGTCCGGAGCCCCGACCCCGACCTGGAGCCGACGATGACGAGGTTGCGAACGATCACCACCGTGCTGGCCGTCAGTGCCGTCCTCATCGCCTGTTCCGGCGATGACAGCGCCTCGATGACGTCCACGGATGCCGGGACCTCGTCGGCAGACGAGGCCGCCGAGCCCGAGGTCATGGAGGACGCCGAGGCACCGGCATCGGAGTCGGAACGCGATGCCGGCGGGGATGCGGACGCATCCGCCACACCGCCGGCCGCGACGATCTCGCAGACCAACCGACGCGTGATCCGCACGGCGGAGCTGACGCTGGAGGTCGAGGACACCGCAGCCGCACTGGACGAGGTGATCGCGACGGCTGAGCGGGTGGGTGGGTTCGCCGCCACCTCGGATCTGCAACGCGACGTCGACGGCGTGGTCCGCGGCACGATCACGCTGCGGGTTCCCTCCGAGGAACTCAACCCGGTCGTCGAGGAACTGGAGGCCATCGGCGACGCGGTCCCCGTCAACCGCATCGACGAGCGCGACGTCACCACGGAATCCGCCGACCTTCGGGCCCGGATCGACAACCTCACCGCCTACGAGCGCGAGTTGACCGGGCTGCTGGCCGACGTGCGCGAGGAGACCAGTCGTCCCGAGGACCTGCTGACGATCTTCGAACGCATCCGCAGCGTGCGGGAGGAGATCGACGTCATGGAGGGTCGCCTGGCCAGCATCGACGAGCAGGTGGCCCTGTCGACCGTCCGCGTCACGCTCCGACCGACCGAGCAGCCGGAGACCTTCACCGATACCGGCTGGGCGCCCGGCGAGACCTTCCGGGAGGCCCTGGCGGCTACGGGCCGCGCGCTGGCCACCATCGCCGACGGCGCCATCTGGCTGGTGGTGACCGCCCTACCGGTCACCCTGACGATCCTGATCGTGCCGGTCGTGCTCATCGTGCTGCTGGTGCGCTGGTCTCGGCAGCGCAGCCGGAACCGGCCGCCGCGGGAGCGCAGCACCCCACCACCACCGACCCGGTCGTCCGAACCACCGACCACGCCGGCCGGTTGAGCCGCATCCGACAACCGAACGGCGCCCGTCAACCGAAGAGCCCCCGCTCGCAGGGCGGGAGCCGTCGACCGAGCAGCGCCTTTCCACCGAGCGGTGCCTGTGAGCTGAGCGGTACCGTCGCCGCTGACCCGGCAGGAGGGCGGTGACCATGCGGTTCAGGGACCTGGTGTCACTCGTGCTGGGCCTGGTCATCGCCGCCGGTGTCGGCTATGGCGTGTGGTCGTGGGTCAACGAGCCGAGTGAGCCCGGCACGACCCCCACCGCCGAACCCCCACCCGATCCCGCAGAGATCACGGCACGCGAGTACCTCGACGCCTGGGCAGCCGGTGACCACCTCGCCATGCGTGACCTGGTCCGCGACCCACCCAACGACTTCGTGGCACGGCACACCCAGATGCGCAACGGCCTGGAGGTCAGCGCAGCCACCATGACCCCGGGAGCGATGGAGAGCGACGTCGATGGTCAGGCCGCCTTCCCCGTGACCGTTCAGTTGGAGGTCCCGTACGCGGCGGAACCACTGACCTGGGAGACCGAGCTCGACCTGGTGCGCGACCGTGGGAACTGGGGGGTGGTGTGGTCGCTCACCACGATCCACCCCGAGCTGCGGGAGTCGTGGGAGTTCGGCACGGAACGCGAAGCGGTCGGCCGCAAGGACATCCTCGCGGCGGACGGCACCGTCCTGTCCGGCGAGAGCACGCTCGTCACGTTCGGTTTCGAACCGACCGCGGTCGAGGACGTCGACGCCGTCGTCGAAGCCTTCGCCGACGCCATCCCCGGCAGCGAGTCGGACGCGGAGCGTGAACTGAACCGGACCAACCTCGTCGACGGCTGGTTCTACCCGATCGTGACGGTGTCGGAGGAGCAGGCCGATGATGCTGCGCCGAGGTTGCGCGAGGTCTCCGGCGTGCTGCGCCAGACCGACGACGGCCGGGCCCTCTTCGACGACGGCTTCGCCCAGCACGTCGTCGGCATCTACGCCGAGGCGACCGCGGAACAACTCGAGGAGCTCGGGGGAGCAGAACCGGGGCTGGAGATCGGCCAGTTCGGGCTCGAGCGCGCCTTCGAGGACCGGTTGACCGGCAGCGACATCGTGCGCGCAGGCCTGCTCGAAGGCGACCAGGTCGCAGACGCTCCGCTGCGGGTGGTCATCGCCGAGACCCAGGCGGACCCGTCGAGCGACGTCACCACGACCCTTGACATCCAGGTCCAGCGGGCGATCGAGAACGCGCTCGTCGGCACCAGCGGCGAGGTCGGTATCGTCGCGGTCGACGCCTCCAACGGCGCGATCCTGGGCACCGCCAGTCGCCCCCTGACGAGCTACAACCGTGCCTTCGCCGGCCGGTTCCCACCCGGTTCGACGTTCAAGACGGTGACCGCCGAGGCGCTCCTGGCCTCCGGTCTGGCGCCCGATGATCCCACCGAATGTCCCGCCGAGACCACGATCGGTGGCCTGCGCGTCCCGAACGCGGGGGACACGGGGCGCGGCACGATCCCGTTCCGGGAGGCGTTCGCGCTCTCCTGCAACACCACGTTCGCCCGGCTGGGGGCGGACCTCGGTGCCGATGAGCTGGTCGCCGCTGCTGAGCGCTTCGGGTTCGGCCTGGAGCCCGACCTCCCGCTGACCGCGTTCGGCGGATCGTTCCCGACGCCCGAGGACACCGCCGAGGCGGGGGCGGCCGCGTTCGGCCAGGCCCGGGTCGAAGCGTCGGTGCTCCACATGGCCAGCGTCGCCGCGGCGGCCACGACCGGCACCTGGCACCAGCCCTACCTGCTCGAGGAGGATGCGGCGACCGAGCAGCGCGAACTCTCCCCCGGCGTCATCGACGCCCTCCGCGAGTTGTTGCGCGCCGTCGTCACGGATGGCACCGGGACCTCGGCAGCCGTCGCGGGCCAGGAGGTGTTCGGCAAGACCGGCACCGCGCAGGCCACCGGCGGCCTCGAGCACGCCTGGTTCATCGGCGCCGCCGACGGCGTCGGCTTCGCGATCATCGTCGAGGACGGCGGCGCCGGTGGCGAGGTCGCCGGTCCCATCGCCGCACGGTTCGTCCAGGAACTCGTGGATCAACGGCGGATCGCGGCAGAACGCGCCGCCGAACAGGAGGAGAACAACGCCGAGGCAGCGGACGACGGGGCGGACGATGCCCAGGACCAGGACGGTGAGCAACCGCCCGACGACGACGCAGCCGACGGCTGACCGGGGTCCCACCCGGTGGCTGACCGGGTCCCACCCGGCGGCACCGTTGCGCGGGACGGGGGGTGTGGGGGTCCGGGTACCGTTGGCGTGCAACGACCCTGCCGAGGTTCACGCCATGCCCACCCTGACCCTGACCGGCGACACCGACGCCGATGCCCTGCTGTCCGACAACGGTTTCGCGCTGTTGATCGGGATGCTGCTCGACCAGCAGATCGCGATGGAGTTGGCGTTCGTGGGGCCACATCGCCTCGACCAACGCGTGCACGGCCCCCTGACGCCGGCGGCGATCGCAGCGATGTCCCCCGAGGACCTCGAGCCCCTCTTCCGCGAGAAGCCGGCCCTGCACCGCTACCCGGGCGCGATGGCCAAGCGGGTCCATGCCCTGGCGGTCCACCTCGTCGAGGAACACGACGGTGACGCCGACAGCGTCTGGGACGACGCGGCATCAGGTGCCGACCTCCTCAGGCGCCTGAAGGCGCTGCCAGGCTTCGGTGAGCAGAAGGCCCGGATCTTCCTCGCATTGCTCGGCAAGCAGTTCGGCGTGGCTCCGGACGGCTGGCAGCAGGCCGCAGGCGATTACGGCCTCGATGGCTACCGTTCGATCGCCGACGTCACGAGCGAGGAGACCCTCGCGAAGGTCCGCGAGTTCAAGCAGGCTCAGAAGGCGGCGAAGAAGGCCGCCGCGTCCTGACCCATCCGATCGGTCGTCGCAGCTCGACCGTCGCAGCTCGGCCGTCGGAGCTACTCGGGCACGACCGACAACGAGAACACCACCATCGTGGCCAGGCCCATCGCCAGCATCCCGGCCGGGGCCCATCCCCAGCCGCGGCTCCAGGGCCACACGGGCACGGCGGCGAGCACCAACACAGCGATCAGCACCATCGGGATCGTCAACATGCGGGTGGCCTGACGGGTCGCCGGGATCGGGTCGTGCCGGGACGGTACCGCGCGGGACAGCACGCCCCGTAGGCAACTACCTTCTCGCTCTGAGGACACCCCTCCCGCTCGAACGAGCCTTCCCGCATCGCCCATCCACCGTTCGGACCGCCCATGAAGCTGGCCATCCTGTCCCGGAACGCGAAGCTGTACTCGACGCGTCGGCTGGTCGAGGCCGCCGAGGAGCGCGGCCACGAGGTCCGGGTCATCGACTACCTGCGTTGCGTGATCGACATCACCTCACATCGCCCGGCGATCACCTACGGCGGGAGCCAGCTGGAGAGCCTCGATGCCGTGATCCCGCGGATCGGCGCCACCCGGACCTTCTACGGCACCGCGGTGGTACGGCAGTTCGAGATGATGGGCGTCTACCCCGCCGTGGCCTCCCAGGCGATCTCACGGTCCCGCGACAAGCTCCGTGCACTGCAGCTGTTGGCCGCCGAGGGTGTGGGACTGCCGGTCACCTCGTTCGCCCACTCGACCAAGGACATCGACGGCCTCATCTCCCTCGTGGGTAACGCGCCACTCGTCGTCAAGCTGCTGGAGGGGACGCAGGGCATGGGGGTCGTGCTCGCCGAGACCAAGAAGGCCGCCGAGTCCGTGATCGGCGCGTTCATGCAGCTCGATGCCAACATCCTCGTCCAGGAGTTCATCAAGGAGGCCGGTGGCAGCGACATCCGCGCGTTCGTCGTCGGCAACCGGGTGGTCGCTGCGATGGAGCGCACCGCCGCACCCGGGGACTTCCGCTCGAACGTCCACCGCGGAGGCGAGGCCCGGCGCGTGAAGCTCACCCCCGAGGAGCGCGCCACCGCGAAGCGCGCCGCGAAGATCCTCGGCCTGAGCGTCGCGGGAGTCGACCTCATGCGGTCGAACCACGGTCCGGTCGTGCTGGAGGTCAACTCCTCCCCGGGACTCGAGGGGATCGAAACGGCGACCAAGATCGACGTGGCCGGCAAGGTCATCGAGCACATCGAGGCCAACGCCGACGCCAAGGCCACCACCCGGGCGCGGCGCAAGGCCTGACCGGCCAGCTCAGCGCGACACGCTCGGCGTCCGGCGATCAGCCCGATGCGTCCCGGACGGCTCCGTCGGCCTGTCGCGCCGCGATGAGCACCGGGTCCCAGACCGGCGAGAACGGTGGCGCGTAGGACAGGTCGACGTTGAGCAGGTCCCCGACCGTCATCTCGTTCCACAACGCGGTCGCGAACACGTCGATCCGTTTGGCCGCACCTTCCTCGCCGACGATCTGGGCCCCGAGCAGCCGGCCGGTCACCTGTTCCGCGATCGTCTTGATGGTGATGGGCTTGGCGTCCGGGTAGTACGCGGCCCGCGTCGACGCCTCGATGACACTGGTCGCGACCGCGAACCCGGCGTCGACGGCCGCCTGCTCGCCGAGTCCCGTCCGTGCGATCTCGAGGTGGCAGACCTTGGTGACGGCGGTCCCGAGCACACCCGGGAACGCGCCGTACGCCCCGCCGAGGTTCAGCCCCGCGATCCGACCCTGCTTGTTCGCGATCGTTCCGAGGGCGATCGCCACCGGCCGCTCAGAGATACGGTGGAAGGTCTGTGTGCAGTCGCCGGCCGCCCAGACACCGTCGACCGGGGTGCGCTGCCGGCGGTCGGTCACGATCCCACCGCTCGGACCGATCGGGATCCCGGCGGACCGTGCCGGTTCGGTCAGTGGACGTGCGCCCGTGCCGAGCACCACCAGGTCGGCATCGATGCCGCCCTCCGAGGTCCGGACCGCGCGGACGAAGCCATCCTCGCCGGTCTCGATGCCCTCGACGGCGACCCCGAGGTGCAGCTGCATCCCCATGCCACGCATCGCCTCGGTGATCCGGTCCCCGAACTCCGGATCCATGGTCGCCATCGGACGCGGCGCCATCTCCACCACGTGGACCTCGATATCGCGCAGGCACATCGCCTCAGCCATCTCCAGGCCGATGTAGCCCGCGCCGATCACCACCGCCCGGCGCGGCGAACGCTGCTCCAACGCGTCGAGGACGCGCTGGCCATCGACCAGGGTCTGCACCCCGAGGACCCCGTCCGCGTCGATCCCCGGGACCGGGGGACGGACCGGGGTCGCGCCCGTGGCGATCAGCAGCTGGTCGTAGTCGTGATCTGCCTGCTCACCGGTGTCCAGGTCGGTCACGCGGACCGTGCGCGCTTCGGTGTCGATCGCGGTGACCTCGTGGTGGGTCCGCACGTCGATGTCGTGACGCTCCCGGAAGACCTCGGGGGTCCGGGCGATGAGGTCGCCGCGTTCCTCGACGAGTCCGCTGATCCAGTACGGGATCCCGCACGCCGCGTAGGAGGTGAACCCGCCGCGTTCGAAGGCGACGATCTCCAGCTCGTCCGCACCACGCAGGCGTCGGGCCTGGGACGCCGCCGACATCCCCGCCGCATCTCCGCCGATCACCACGAGCCGTTCGGTCATCGGCTGCCTCCCTGGGTCGCTGCCTCGAGGTTGCTGCGGTCGGTTGCTGCGGTCGGTTGCTGCGGTCGTGGGGTCTCAGACGACCGTGCCCGGGTCCCCGTCGTCGGTGACGATCGGCTCCTTCGCCTCAGCCCAGGCCAGCATCCCGCCCTCCAGGTTGTGTGCGTCGTAGCCGGCGCCGACGAGCGCCTGGGTCACCATCGCGCTGCGCTGTCCGGACCGGCACACGCACACGATCGGGCGGTCGGACGGGATCTCCTGCTGACGGGTGTTCAGCTCGGTCATCGGGATGTGCACGGCGCCCGCGATGTGGCCCGCGTCCCACTCCGGCTGCTCACGGACGTCGAGCAGCGCATGCTGGTCCTGCTGGTCCTTCGCGGTGGTCACATCCATCGGGGAACTCCGGAGCCGGTCGGTGGGTGGGTCAGTGGATCAGATGGGTCGTGCGCGCCGCCAACGCTACGAGGTGCGGCGCAGGCTCGCGTGCAGGTGGTGGGTCTCCGGGACGTCCGCGTAGGCCATCCACAGGTCGTAGGACAGCTCCCCGTCGGCGAACCGGAACTCCCGCCGGAGCGACACCACATCCTTGGCCGTCGCGCTCAGCCCGATCGATGTCGTGGCCAGGCGCAGCACACCTGCCTCGAGGTTGCCCTCCTCCACCTCGACGATCCCCGTCGGGTGGGCGAGGACGAGCTCGACGTCGACCGGGCCGGCGGGGTCGGGTGGTGCCGACACGGCCCGCAGGTAGCCGGTCTCCGCGTGCATGGGGGTGCCCTGTTCCGGGTGCCAGGTGCGCTGCCCGTAGCTCAGGAACGGCTTGCCGACGTGGCCGAAGGTGACCTGCTCGCGGTAGCGGAAGGCATCGATCGTGGGGTAGTCGCCCGCACCGTCACCCTCCCAGGTGCCCAGGAGCGACGCCAGCGGAGCGAGGTTCGGATGCAGGTTCATCGCGCGGGCTCGGGGTTCATGGCTCGTCCTTGCTGTCGATCACTGCACGTCCACGAGGTCGATGATGAACGCGATGGTCTCACCGGGGGCGATGTCGCTCCCCGCCCCGCGATCGCCGTAGGCGAGGTCCGGTGGGATGACCAGCACCCGGCGACCGCCGACCCGCATGCCGGGCAGGCCCTCTTCCCACCCGGCGATGGTGTCACCGCTGCCGAGGGTGAACGTGTAGGGCTGGCTGCGGTCCCACGTGGCATCGAACTGTGCTCCCGACGACCACGCCGCGCCGACGTAGTGCACGGTCAAGGTGTCGCCGTCCTCCGCGACATCCCCCTCTCCCTCGACCACATCGGTCACCCGGAGCGAGGCTGGCGGTTCCCCCCGGTCATCGGTCAGCACCGTGGTCAGGTCAGGCTTGGTGGCGAGGTCGAGCTCCCCGGACGTCTCCTCGGACGGCGCCGCTCCGTCATCCACGGACCCCTCGGGGGGGCTACAGGCCGCGACCAGGAGCGCGACGGCGGCTGCGCTCAGGATCGCAGGCCACCGACGCCCCCGGAGCGCCCCGCCCGTGCTGCCCACCACCTCGTGCCTTCCGTCCGCCCGGGCGAGGGTAGCCACGACGTTCGCGTGGCCGTTCCCGCCTCCCGGGCGGGCCGATCGGCTCGGCGGCGTCCACGTGACCGGATAGCGTCACGGTCCATGCTGCTCGCGATCGCCGGTGTCGTCCTCGGCCTCATCCTGCTGACCTACGCGTCGGACCAGTTCGTGGTCGGTGCCGCCCGGGTGGCGGCCGCGCTGCGGATCTCCGCGATCGTGATCGGCGCGGTGGTCATCGGCTTCGGGACCTCGGCCCCGGAGATCGTGGTGTCCGGGCTTGCCGCCGGACGGGGCCAGGTCGACCTCGCGGTCGGCAACATCATCGGTTCGAACATCGCCAACCTCACGTTGGTGCTCGGCGTGGCCGCGCTCGTCGCGCCGATCGCGGTGCGGTCGAGCACCCTGAAGCGCGAGGCACCGCTCTCGCTCGCGGCCGTGATCACCTTCGCGATCCTGATCCAGGGCGGCCTCGGCGTCATCGACGGGATCATCCTCGCGGTCGTCCTGGTCGGGTCCCTGGCCATCATCCTGGTGTCGGCGCGTGGCGGCGACCCGGCGCTCGCCGGCGAGGTGGCCGAGTATCTCACCGAAGCCAGACCCCCGCTGCGGCGCGAGCTCACCCGCACGGTGATCGCGCTGATCGCCGTCATCGTCGCCGCACAGGTGCTGGTGATCTCCGCCACCGAGATCGCCCAGACGCTCGGCCTCGCCGAGGGTTTCGTGGGGGTGACGATCGTGGCGATCGGCACCTCGCTGCCTGAACTCGCCACGGCCGTCCAGGCCGCGCGCCGCCGGGAGACCGACCTGATCATCGGCAACCTGCTCGGCAGCAACCTGTTCAACGCCGGCGCGGTCGGCAGCATCGTGGCCTTCGCCGGACCCTCGGTCGCGCTGGATCCGTCGCTGGTCGGGCCGGCCGCGCTCCTGATGGTGGGGATCGGGTTCGTCGCGATGGTCTTCATGATCTCCGGCACGCGGGTCGCCCGCTCGGAGGGGATCGTGCTGCTGGTCGCCTACCTCGTGGCCGTGCCGTTCCTCGGTCTGTAGAGGGGCGCTGGCGCCGGCGGGGCGCTGGCGCCGGCGGGGCGCGAGCGCCGGGCAGGGCGCTGCCCGACGGCGCCACCGGGGCCAGCCAGGCGGCGAGTAGCATCCGGTCGTCCGTCGACCAGGAGCGTCCCGCAGTGGCAGAGATCCTCGTCCTCCAGCACACGGCTGCTGCTGGACCGTCCTGTTTCACGGAGGTCCTCGACAGCCGCACGGCGATCGCCCCGTGGCACCTCATCCACGTCGCCGACGAGGCGGATGTCCCCACCGACCTCGACGACGTCACCGCCATCATCGTCATGGGCGGCACGATGAGCGCGACCTCGCCGGAGGATGTGCCGTGGATGCCCGCGGAGCTCGACCTGCTGCGCACGGCCGCCGATCGGGAGATCCCCGTGCTCGGCGTGTGTCTGGGTGCGCAGCTGCTCGGTACCGCGCTCGGGGGGACCGTCGAGCGTCGCACGACGCCGGAGATCGGCTACCTCCCGCTGACCCGCACCGCCGACGGTGCCGGCGATCCCGTGGTCGGCGGGTGGCAGGACGGCGCGGCGCCGCTGTTCCTCCACGAGGACGAGGTCACCACGCTGCCGCCCGGCGCGGTGAGCCTGCTCAGCGGCAGCGACGCGACCGCCGCATGGCGGGTGGGTGACGCCTGGGCGGTGCAGTTCCACCCCGAGGTGGATGCCGAGCAGGTGCACGGGTGGTTGGAGCTCGACGCGCTCACGCCCCTGCTGGAGGCTGCCGGTGTGGACGGTGCCGCGCTCGGTGAGGAAGCCACCCGGCGCGACCGGTCGATCGTGCCCATCGGGCGCGCACTCGTCGGCCGGTTCATCGATGCGGTCGTGCGCCCCCGGGTCGACGCCTGACCCGATCGAACGCCTCCCACGGGTCGGACCCCGCCGGGCGATGCCAGGTGTGTCAGCTGGCGCCGCCGGCGACGGCCGGCACGATGGACACGACATCGTCCTCGCCGAGTTCGGTGTCCAGGCCGTCCTGGAAGCGGACGTCCTCGTCGCGGACGAAGACGTTGACGAACCGACGCAGCTCTCCCGACCCGTCGAGCACACGCTCGCCGAAGCCCGGATGGGCCGCATCGAGGTTCGCCACGACGGTGCGCAGATCCGCGCCGTCGACGGCCACCTCGGACTCGCCGCCGGTGAGCTTGCGCAGGGGGGTCGGGATACGGACCGTTGGCATGACACTGTCCTTCGTCGTGGGTGTCGGCAGGACCGACGGGGATGAGCTAGGCGGAGCGTGCGGCCAATTGCGCCTGGAAATCGTCCAGCGACGGCGACACCTCGAAGGAGGGTCCGACCGTGGGGGCCACGGCATCGAGCGTCTTGTACCCGTTGCCCGAGATCACGGCGACGACCCGCTCGTCACGACCGATCCGGCCGTCGGCGGCGAACCGCGCGAGGTTGGCGATCGTGACCCCTCCCGCGGTCTCCGCGAACAGACCCTCGGCCTCGGCGAGCAGCCGGATGCCGGCGACCACCTCGTCATCCGGGACATGGCCGATCCGGCCGTCGGTCTCGGCGGCGACCTGCAGCGCGAAGTACCCGTCCGCCGGGTTGCCGATGGCCAGGGACCGCGCGATCGTGTCGGGTCGTTGCGGGACGATGTCGAGCGTGCCCGCGTCGAAGGCGGTCGCGACCGGCGAGCACCCGGTCGCCTGCGCGCCGCTCATGCGGGGGATGCTCCCGGCCACCAGTCCGTGTCGTTGGAGGTCGCCGAAGGCCTTGCGGATCTTCACGAACATCGCTCCCGAGGCGATCGGCGCGACCACATGGTCGGGGAACTCCCAGCCGAGCTGCTCGGCGATCTCGTAGCCGATCGTCTTCGAGCCCTCGGCGTAGAAAGCTCGCAGGTTGACGTTGACGAATCCCCAGCCCTGACGGTCCGCCACCTCGGCACACAGGCGGTTGACGTCGTCGTAGGTCCCGTCGACCGCCACGACGTTGGCACCGTAGACGGCGGCGCCGACGATCTTGGCCTGCTCGAGCGACCGGGGGACGAACACGTACGCGGGCATCCCGACCGCAGCGGCATGCGCGGAGACCGCACCGGCGAGGTTCCCGGTGGACGCGCAGGCGATCGTGTCGATGCCCATGGCACGCGCGGCCGACAGCGCGATCGTGACCACCCGGTCCTTGAACGATCCGGACGGGTTGCGGGTGTCGTCCTTGAGCCACAGCTCGGCGAGGCCCAGCCGCTGCGCCAGCCGTGGAGCGGGGCGGAGCGGCGACCATCCCGTTCCGAGGTCGACCCGCAGGTCCGGGTCCTCGGACAGGACCGGGAGCAGGTCCTGGTAGCGCCACAGCGACGCCGGCCCCGCCTCGATCGCGGCCCGGGAGACCCGTCGGTCAACGAGCTCGTCGTCGTAGGCGACCTCGAGGGGTCCGAAGCACATCCCGCAGACGTGGGAGGCGCTGACGGGTTCGGTTTCACCACAGACCCGACAGCGCAGGTGGGTGACGTTCACCCGGAGGTCCGGGCGATCCATCGTGGCTGACGCACGCATGCGTTCTCCTGTCCTCATCGTCCCCCGCCGGCCGCCGGCTACGGCGGTCGGACGGCTTGGTGAGAGACCACCGCGGAAGCGGCAGCCTCACCATCGAGGACGTCGGGGCGATGAGTGGACACGCCAAGCGCCACGCTCATCGACCGCGCCGTCTCCGACGGGTCCGGGTTTGGCACCTTCCCGCGCCGACTCGCGTCGACGTGGGGGTTGCCGAGGTTTCGTCGGGCCCGAGCCCTCCGCCTCTCTGGATGAGCAACCAGTCGTCGCAGCATGCCATCACCCCGTGCGAAGGGCCAACCGGACGGGCCGCGGGCGACCGCTGGTCCAGCCGCGTCCCGCGCTCCGAAGCTCGGGGCTCCGCGTGAGGTTCGCGCCGCTGGACGTGGTCGGGCAGGATGCGTGCCGGTCACCGCCCCGCGCTCCGATCACCGCGACCCGGCCGGCTCGCACCGCGGCCACGACGTGAAGGATGCCACGTGCCGCCCGAAGGACTCACGGATCGGTTCGCCGCGAGAACCCGCCACCACGCGCAGTACACGGTCGATGCGCTGCTGGCGGCCAAGCGTGCTCGCGGCCTGACCCTGTCGGTGGTCATCCCGGCACGCAACGAGGCACCGACCGTCGGGGAGGTCGCCGGCACCCTGTGTCGCGCGCTGTCGACGGACGCCGGACTGCTCGACGAGGTGCTCGTTGTCGACGCGGACTCCACCGACGGGACCGGCGCCGTCGCACGAGCGGCCGGCGCTCGGGTCGTGCGCCAATCGGACGTCCTGCCGCAGGCCGGGACCACCCTCGGCAAGGGAGAGGCGCTCTGGAAGGGCCTGGCCGCATCGTCCGGCGATCTGGTGGCCTTCGTGGACGCGGACATCCACGACATCGGTCCACGCTTCGTGCTCGGCCTGCTCGGACCGCTGCTTCTCGACGAGGGGGTGCGGTTCACCAAGGCGACCTACGACCGGCCGCTGCGACTGGGCGATGAGGTGCGCTCCTCCGGTGGCGGACGGGTCACGGAACTGCTCGCGCGCCCGATCATCGCCGCGTTCTGGCCGGAACTCGCCTGGCTTGCGCAACCGCTGTCGGGCGAGTACGCCGGGGACCGTGACCTGCTCGAGTCCCTGCCGTTCGTCCAGGGCTACGGGATCGAGTTGGCGATGCTCGTCGACATCCTCGCGGCCCACGGCCCCGACGTGATCACCCAGGTCGACCTCGGTCGACGCACCCACGACCATCAGAGTCTGGGGGCCCTCGGCCGGATGTCGGCCGAGATCCTTCACGTCGCCACCGACCGCCTGTCCCGCCAGGGCCGACTCGTGCTGACCGATCCCCTGTCGACAACACTGCTTCAGCCGCACCGTGATCAGCGGGGTGAGCTGCAGCTGCGCAGTAGCGAGGTCGTGGTCGCTGAGCGGCCACCGTTGCGGGTGTGGCGGTCCCAACACTCAAGCTGAACCGGTGTCCGCCGATGCACAACCAAGGTACGGTTGCGCGACCGAAGACCGACCGTTCGGGGCCGCCGGTCACCCCGGAGGCCGCCCTGGATCGTCTGGGAATCCTCAAGCTGGTTGAAGAAGGGGCGAGCATGAGCGCGAGCCGCAAGGTGCTCGTCGTGGACGACGAGCCCGATGTCCTGCTGTTGTGCCGGGTCAACCTGGAGTTCGAGGGCTACGAGGTCATCGAGGCCGCGGATGGCGAAGCGGCGATGGAGCAGGTCCGCGCGGAGCGACCGGACGTCGTGCTGCTCGACGTCATGATGCCCCGGATGGACGGGTGGCAGGTCCTCCAGGCGATCAAGGCCGA
Source organism: Nitriliruptoraceae bacterium (assembly GCA_041685735.1). Classification (GTDB taxonomy): domain Bacteria; phylum Actinomycetota; class Nitriliruptoria; order Nitriliruptorales; family Nitriliruptoraceae; genus CSSed11-175R1. The sequence continues at coordinate 15,862 of JAWLFE010000023.1, read as the reverse complement.
TGAGGAGCTCCGATCGATCCCGGTCGTCATGCTCACGGCCAAGGTCCAGGACCAGGATCAGATCCGTGGCTGGTCGGAAGGCGCTGCGGACTACATCACCAAGCCCTTCTCGCCGCTGGCGCTCTCCCAGGTCCTGCAGGATGTGCTGGCCACCGACGCCGCCGACGAAGAGCGTCGCCGCCAGATGATCCTGGAGAAGCTGCAGCTCCTGCAGAACCCCTGACCCGCTCCGGCGGGGTATTCAGCCCCGGTCGGCGCCGACCACGACGTGCACGTTGACGTCCGTCGACAGGTTGCCGGGTTGCTCCCGGACCTCGGCCGCATCGATCTCGGCCGCGACCTGCCGGGCCTCCGCCTCGAAGCCGTCGGTCCAGAGCACCGTGGTCACCTCGTAGGCGATCGCGGGGTTGCGGGCGACGATGTCGTAGCCGGCCTGCTCGAGTTGTTCGCTGACCGCGCCCGCAGCCGTGCCACCGTCGGTCCGGAACCCGTCCAGGACCTGCACCGAGATCCCGCTCGGATCGATCGCCGCCGGCGGGTCAGGTGCGGGTTCGGGCTCTGCCTCATCCGTCGCATCCTCACCCTCGGGGTCGGACGCCGGCTCGTCGGGCGAAGGCTCGTCGGCCTCAGGCTCGCCCTCGGTGCCAGGATCGGGATCCCCGGCGTCCGGATCGTCGGCGTCCCCGTCGTCGCCGGCGTCGTCGGTCGGGTCGGGCTCCTCGACCGGTTCGGACCCATCGACGTCCCCGTCAACCCCGTCGGCCGGCTCCTCCTCGGACGGGACGTCATCGATCGCAAGGTCGGGATCGTCCGCGTCCTCACGACCGATCAGACCGAGCACCCCGAAGATGCCGGCGACGAGCACGACCAGTCCCACCGCTCCCGCGAGGTTGCGGAGGACGGAGCGCCGGAAGCTCGGGTCCTGAGGTGGGGTGTGCTCCGCGTCAGCCACGACCGCTCAGCGCGCGTCGGCGCCCAGCCGCTTGGCGGCACGCTGCCGCTGACGGGAGGCTCGGAGGCGGCGGAGCCGCTTGACCAGCATGGGGTCGTGGGCGAGCGCGACCTCATCGTCGATGACGCGGTTGAGCAGCTGGTAGTAGCGGGTCGGCGAGACGTCGAACCGTTCGCGGACGGCCTGTTCCTTGGCGCCCGCGTACTTCCACCACTCGCGTTCGAAGTCGAGGATGCGACGTGACCGCTCGTCGAGCTCGGCCTGCGGCTCCGCGGTCGCCACGTCGACCGGTGCATCGACGGATGCGTCGGGGCCGGGTGCGGCGTTCGGGGTGAGGTTCTCCGTGAGGGACATCGCTGCTCTCCTGCTCGACGACAAGCCTCGCAGACGAACCACATCCGTGCAACTACGCCGGAGTGACCGTCCGGCCACCGCAACGAGGTCGGCCGGCGTCCGCGCCCCGGGTGGACCCATTAGTCTCGACCTCCGCGGGATCGAGACCCGGATGCCGGTTGGGAGGCACACGTGGTGGCGGCACCCTTCGCCCGGTTCGATGGCCATGAGCAGGTCGTGTTCGCACGTGACGACGAGGTCGGTCTGACCTGCATCATCGCGATCCATTCGACGCGGCTCGGGCCGTCGTTGGGGGGCACGCGGTTCCGGCCGTACGCCTCCGAGGACGACGCGCTCACCGATGTCCTGCGCCTGTCGCAGGCGATGACGCTCAAGAGCGCGTGCGCGGGCATCGACCACGGCGGTGGCAAGGCCGTGATCATCGGTGACCCGGCCGAGGTTCGCAGCGAGGCCCTGCTGCGGGCCTACGGACGGGTGATCCAGAGCCTCGGCGGGCGCTACACCGCCGCGTGCGACATCGGGACGACCCCCGCCGACATGGCGCTGATCAACCGTGAGACCCGCTGGGTGACGGGTGCCGACGAGGCCGAGGGTGGCTCCGGCGATTCGGGCGTGCTGACCGCGTACGGCCTGTACTTGGGCCTCCAGGCGACGGCCGAGGCGGCCTTGGGCACGGCCTCGCTGGCGGGGCGGCACATCGCGGTCCAGGGGCTCGGCAAGGTGGGGTCCCGCCTGGTCGGCCACCTCCTCGAGGACGGCGCGAAGGTGACGGTGGCCGACGTGTCGGCGGAGGCCGTCGCGCGTGTCAGCGATCTGCGCGGGGTCGAGGTCGTTCCGGTCGACGACATCCTGGAGGTGGACGCCGACATCGTCTCACCGAACGCGCTCGGCGGCGTGCTCAACGAACGCAGCATCCCCGACCTGCAGGCGGTCGCGGTCTGTGGCGGCGCCAACAACCAACTCGCCACCCCGGAGGACGCCGACCGGTTGCACGACGCCGGCATCCTCTACGCGCCGGACTTCGTCGTGAACTCCGGCGGCGTGATCAGCGTCGCGGATGAACTACATCCCCAGGGGCACTCACCGGCCCGTGCCCGGCGGCGCGCCAGCGCGATCCCGGACACCCTGCGCAACATCATCGAGGTATCCCGTGCGGACGGGATCACGACCGACGCGGCCGCGGTGCGGGTCGCGCAGCAGCGCATCGCGGCGGTCGGGGGCCTGCGGAGCTTCTGGCTGCCCTGATCCGGCGGGGTCAGGCGCCGACGAACCTCACCCGGTCGGCCGCGCCATCGTCGAGCGCGACGACCTCCCCGAACCGCCAGGCGTCGACACCGCGCTGCTCGAGGGTGCGGATGGCGCCGTCACACTGTGACGCAGGGAGCACCGCGACCATGCCGACCCCACAGTTGAAGGTGCGCCACATCTCGTCGGTGGCCACCGGGCCCCGCTCCTGCAACCAGGTGAAGATCGGCGGCCAGGACCACGTGGTCACATCGACCGTGACCCGCAGCCCGTCGGGCAGCACACGCGGCAGGTTGCCCGGCAGACCACCTCCGGTGATGTGGCACAGGGCGTGCACCTCGGCCGTGTCGAGCAGCGCGAGGCAGTCGGTGGCGTAGATGCGGGTCGGCTCGAGGAGCTCCTGCCCGAGGCTGCGGTCCAGTCCGTGGGGCTGCGCCAGATCCATCCCGTCGACGATCCGGCGGATCAGGCTGTAGCCGTTGCTGTGCGGTCCGGACGAGGCCATCGCCACCAGCACGTCGCCGGCGACGACCCGATCCGGACCGAGGATGTCATCCCGCTCGACGACGCCGACACCGAAGCCGGCCAGGTCGAACTCGTCGTCACCGAGCAACCCCGGGTGCTCGGCGGTCTCGCCCCCGACCAGGGCGCAGCCCGCCACCGCACACCCTTCCGCGATCCCACGCACGAGGTCGGCGACGCGGTCGGGGTCCAGGCGCCCCACGGAGACGTAGTCGTTGAAGAACAGCGGTTCGGCGCCGGTCACGACCAGGTCGTCGACGACCATGGCGACCAGGTCCTGCCCGACCGTGTCCAGGATCCCGAGCTGCCGGGCGAGGTCGACCTTCGTGCCGACCCCGTCGGTCGAGCTGACGAGGACGGGTGCCTCGTAGCGGTCGACGTCGAGCGCGAACAGGCCACCGAAGCCGCCGATCCCACCGAGGACCTCGGGCCGCGACGCCCGCGCGAGGACATCCCCGAGCAGATCGACACTGCGGTCCGCAGCCTCCAGGTCCACCCCCGCATCGGCGTAACGCAGCGGGGCATCCGGCGTCGAGGGGTCATCCGACATCGATGCGCTCCTTCGGTGGGCGCCACCGTCGTCGCCACTCACGTTCGGCATCCGCGAAGGTGTCCAGCGGATCGATCACGTCCTGCAGGATCGTGAGCAGTTCCTCGAGCTCATCGGTCGTCGCCGCGACCTGATCGACCTCATCGAGGGCCGTCTCGGCAGCATCCAGTGCGTCGAGGCACTGCTGCCAGTCGTGCTCCAACTCGTCGAGGCGCCAGTCGGGCATCCAGGCGCGGGCGTCGGCGATCGATCGGCGGACCGCGTCGGTCCCCATCCCGATCGGCGCGGGCTCCACACGACCGGTCGGCAGCGTGCCCAGCAGGACCCGCCGGCCGGCCTCGATCACCTCGGCGCAGTCGACGAACGACCACCAGGCGGCATGGAGGTCGGGGGGCAGGTCTGGCTTGCGACGGAACATGGCGCGGAGTATCGCGCGCCGGTGCCTGTGGCGCGAACCCGACGGTGATCGCCGCACGACGGAGGGTCTACCCTCGGCGCATGACCTCGATGTTGCCCCCGATCGATGCCCATCCCCTGCTCGCGGCGCTGCGCGACCGCGTGATCGTGTTCGACGGCGGGATGGGCACCTCGCTGCAGAACGCCGGACTGACGACGGCTGACTTCGGCAGCGATGACCTGGACGGCTGCAACGAGGTGGTGGTCACGACCCGCCCGGACGTGATCGACCGGATCCACCGCAGCTTCCTCGAGGTCGGTGTGCACGCGGTGCAGACCGACACGTTCGGCGGGGCGCCCTGGGTGCTCGACGAGTACGGGTTGGGCGATGAGACCGAGAACCTCAACCGGCGCGCGTCCGAGATCGCCCGCGCGGCCGCCGATGCGTTCGCCACCCCCGGCGATCCGCGCTGGGTCATCGGCTCGATCGGACCGGGCACGAGGTCGCCGACCCTGTCGCTCGGCAAGGATCCGTCGACGGCCAAGGACTTCATCGACGTCCCCTTCATGGAGGAGGGCTACCGGCGGCAGGTCCGCGGCCTGCTGGACGGCGGCAGCGACGTCATCCTCGTGGAGACGTGCTTCGACCTGCTGCAGATCAAGGCCGCCGTCGCCGCCGCCAACGATGTCTTCGTCGAACGCGGGGAGCGTGTGCCGCTGATGGTGCAGTTCACGGTCGAGAAGGACATCAACACGATGCTCCTGGGGACCGAGCCCCTGGCAGCGATCGCGGCGCTGGATCCGCTGTCGATCGACATCCTCGGCATGAACTGCGCCACCGGCCCGCAGGACATGCGCGAGCACGTCCGCACGCTGTCGCGCCAATCGCGCCTGCCGATGAGCGTCATCCCGAACGCGGGCATCCCCTACCTCGAGGATGACGCGACGATCTACCCCCTGGAGCCTGCCGGACTGGGAGAGGCCCAGCGCGAGTTCGTCACCGAGATGGGGGTCGCGATCGTCGGCGGGTGCTGCGGGACGACGCCGGAGCACCTGGCCGCCGTCGTCGAGGCGGTCGAGGGCCTGGTGCCGACGCCACGTGCGGTCGACCGACCGGGGTCGGTCCGTGTCGGCGCGGCCGGCGCCCTGACCGATCCGGACCACCTCGATGCAGATGACGACCGGGAGGTCATCACGGTCGAATGGCGGCCGAGCCTGGCCTCGCTGTACTCGGCCGTGCCGATCCAGCAGGACACCGCGTTCCTGGCGATCGGCGAGCGCGCCAACGCCAACGGTTCGCGCGCGTTCAAGCAACTGCTGCTCGACGAGGACTGGGACGGCGCGCTGCAACTGGCCCGGTCCCAGACCCGCGAGGGCGCGCACGTCCTGGACATCTGTGTCGATTACGTCGGGCGCGAGGGTGTGCCTGACGTGATCCAGATCGTCGACCGGTTCGCGACCCAGTCGACCCTGCCGCTGGTGATCGACTCGACCCAGATCGACGTCATCGAGACCGCCCTGCTGCGGCTGGGTGGCCGCGCGGTCATCAACTCGGTCAACCTCGAGGATGGCCGCGTCAAGGCCGATGTGCTCCTGCCGCTGGCCAAGCGCTATGGCGCTGCCGTGGTCGTGCTCGCGATCGACGAGGAGGGCCAGGCCCGGACCGCGGACTGGAAGGTCGAGGTCTGTGAGCGGGTCGCGCGGATCGCCATCGACGAGTACGGACTCGAGGCCCACGACCTGATCTTCGACTGCCTGACCTTCCCGCTGGGCTCCGGGCAGGAGGACCTGCGGGGCGACGCGGCACAGACCCTGGAGGCGATCGAGCGGGTCAAGCAGGCCATCCCCGGCTGCGCCACCACGCTCGGCGTGTCGAACGTGTCCTTCGGCCTGTCCGCCGCGGCACGCCAGGTCCTGAACTCCGTGTTCCTCAAGGAGGCGATGGACCGCGGCCTGGACTCCGCGATCGTGCACCCGGGCAAGATCCTGCCGCTGCACCGCATCCCCGACGAGCACGTGCAGGTCGCCACCGACCTGATCCACGACCGCCGCGGGCCGACCGGCATGAACGGCGAGGCACCGGACGACTACGACCCGCTGCACCGGCTGATGGCCCTGTTCGAAGGTGCGACCGAGAGCAAGCTGTCGACCGAGGACCGCGCCGCGCTGCCGGTCGAGGAACGGCTGGAGCAGCGCATCGTCGACGGGGACAAGGACGGCATCGACACCGACCTCGACGAAGCCCTGGGGTCGCACCCCCCGCTCGCGATCATCAACCAGTTCCTGCTGAAGGGCATGGCCACGGTCGGCGAGCTGTTCGCATCCGGGCAGATGCAGCTGCCGTTCGTGCTGCAGTCGGCGGAGGCGATGAAGACCGCCGTCGCCTACCTCGAACCCCACATCGAGGAATCGGGCGAGGGTTCGTCGTCGTCCAAGGGCACGTTCGTGGTCGCCACGGTCAAGGGCGACGTGCACGACATCGGCAAGAACCTGGTCGACATCATCCTGCGCAACAACGGCTTCGATGTCATCAACCTCGGCATCAAGCAGCCGATCGACACGATCCTGGCCGCGGCCGAGGAACACGGTGCGGACGCGATCGGCATGTCCGGCCTGCTCGTGAAGTCGACCGTGATCATGAAGGAGAACCTGCAGGAGATGAACGCCCGCGGGCTCGGGCACCTGCCGGTCCTGCTCGGCGGCGCGGCGCTGACGCGCGGGTACGTCGAGGACGATCTGCGGTCGATGTACGAGGGCGACGTCTTCTACTGCAAGGACGCGTTCGAGGGGCTGCGGGTCCTGGAGGCCGTGCTGAAGGCCCGCGTCGAAGGGCAGACCGTTCCCGACGACCTGGCGGCCCACAAGCCCCGGCGCAAGCCGAAGGTCACGCGCGAGGTCGAGGAGCCACCGGTCCGTGACGCCGCCGGTCGCCCGAGGTCCGCGGTGGCCACCGACGTCGACGTGCCGACCCCGCCGTTCTGGGGTCAACGGGTGGTCCGCGGCATCCCGTTGGACGAGGTCGCGCCGTTGCTCAACGAGGTGGCGCTGTTCCGTAACCAGTGGGGGTTCACCCCCGGCGACCTCGATCCGGATGGCTACGCGCAGCTGCTGGAATCGAAGGCCCAGCCGGTGCTGCGCGACTGGCTGTCGCGTGCCAAGGCCGAGAAGGTCGTGACCCCCGAGGTGGTCTACGGCTACTACCCCGCGAGCGGCGACGGCGACGACCTGGTGGTCTGGGACCCGGACGCGCCGCTCGAGCGGGAGCTGGTCCGCTTCAGCTTCCCCCGGCAGGACCGCGGCCGCTTCCTGTGCATCTCCGACTTCTTCCGCCCGATCGACAGCGGCGAGGTGGATGTGCTGGGCGTCCAGGTCGTGACGATGGGTCGACGGATCAGCGAGGTCGCCCAGGGACTGTTCGACGAGGACCGCTACCAGGACTACCTGTTCGCCCACGGCTTCGGCGTCGAGATGGCCGAGGCGCTGGCCGAGCTGTGGCACCGGCGGATCCGCCAGGAACTGGGGGTCGTGGCCGACGACGGACCCACCGTCAAGGACTGGTTCCGTCAGGGCTACCGCGGCTCGCGGTACTCGTTCGGGTACGCCGCCTGCCCGGACCTCGAGGATCAGGAGAAGCTGTTCACCCTGATCGACCCGGCCCAGATCGGCGTGGAACTCACCGACGAGTTCATGCTCCACCCCGAACAGTCCACCTCCGCGATCGTCGTGCACCACCCGGAGGCGAAGTACTTCAATGCGAGGTGACCCGCTCGAACTCGATCCTGCTGACTGGGAGCCGCGTGAGCTGTACTTCCTGCTGACCGGCCTGGTGATCCCCCGTCCGATCGCGTGGGTGTCGACGGTGAGCGAGGGCGGGGTGCGCAACCTCGCGCCCCACTCCTACTTCAACGTCGTGGCCAACGACCCGCCACACGTGCTGTTCGTCTCGACGGGGGTGAAGGACACCCTGCGTAACGTCCGCGCGACGGGCGAGTTCGTCGTCAACGTGGCCACCCTCGACCTCGTCGAGGAGATGAACGCCACCGCGGCCGACGCACCGGCCGGTGTCGACGAGTTCGACTGGGTCGGGCTCGACGCTGCGCCGTCGGTGACGGTCACGCCACCGCGTGTCGCCCGCGCGTCGGCCCATCTGGAGTGCCGTGTCGTCCACGACCTGCCGATCGGCAACGGCAACCTCGTGGTGGGTGAGGTCACCCACGTGCACGTGGATGCGAGCGTCTGGACCGACGGACGGATCGATCCCCGCAAGCTCGACCCGGTGTGCCGGCTGGCGGGCACCAGCTACGCAACGCTCGGGGAGATCTTCAAGCTCGACCGGCCGAGCTGGGCCGACGTCTCGGAGGTCGACCCGGCGGACCGCATCCCGCGCCGTCAGACCTGACCGCGAGCCCAGGTCCGTTCCGCCAAGGTCCGTTCAGACGTGGTTGTGGCCGGCTTCGGCATCGGCGCCCTCGTCCCACTCGGACCAGCGGGCACCTTCCTCGAGGTCGTCGGCCTCGGGAGGGTCGGCGTGCAGGGCGTCGAGCAGCGCCGCGTCGTCGGAGAACTCGATGACGCCGATCATCCCTTCCTCGACGTCGTCGACATGGACGGCAGCGACGCGCCACCACGCGGAGCCGTCGTGCTCCCAGAGGACCCCGATGTGCTCGTCCGCGTGGTACCCCCGGGTCAGGCAGCAGGTCGGTCGCCGCTGCCACAGATCCTCGACCGCGACCGCCAGGTTCTCGCGGTCGTAGCCGAGCAGACCCGGCGCTTCCCCATCGGCCGCCACGATCTGCATCATCCCCTCCAGATCGCGGGCGTTGAAGGTCTCGGCGAGCACGTCCAGGGCCGATGCCTCGCCGTCGTCGCGCAACCCCATGTCCATGTCGTCGTCCAGCAGGTCCGATGCCGGATCGTCGACGTGGACGCCGTACTCCTCCGGGTCGACGACCCCCTGGGCGCGCGCATCGGTCGGATCGGACGACTCGCCAGCGTCACCGAGATCATCGTCGGACGGTGGATCGAGGAGTTCGGCATCGTCGAGGGCCTCGAGGCGACTCTCCGCGTCGGCTCTGGCTCGATCGTACGGACGTGCCATCGTGCATCCTCTCGTCCCGCGTTCGACGATGCTGCCTGGCCGCACGCCGACAAGCAAGGGCCGGACCGCCCTGGCCGGATGGTGGCGCGTAGGCTCAGCAGCGGCGAGGATGACGCCACCAGCCGAACGGACCCAGCGAGGGCTCATGCAGCGCCACGACCACGTCCTTCCCGACGGCACGACCGTCACGCTCCGGCCGATCACACCGGACGACGACGCGCGCATCCTCGCGATGTGGGAACGCACCTCCGCGGAGTCGCGGCGCCGACGCTTCCTGGGGCCGTTCCGCATGGACGAGGAGACGGTCAAGCGGTTCACCAACCTCGACCCGGATCTGCAGTTCGCGGTCGTCGCGACGCGGGGGCGTGGCGATGCTGAACGCATCGTCGGTGTCGCCCGCTACGAGCGGGACCCCGATGCCCGCCACGAAGCCGAGTTCGCCGCGCTGATCGAGGACGCGGAGCAGGGCCGGGGTATCGGCACGGCCCTCGTCCGCCAGGTCGCCATCGCCGCCAACGAGGCCGGCGTCACGCAACTGACGGGCGACATCCTCGCTGACAACACCAGGATGCTCAACCTGGTGCGCGAGCTCGGTCTGGAGTACCGGTCGGACCGCGACGAAGGCGGCGTGGTCCGATCCGACCTCGAGGTGGCGTTCGGGGACCGGTTCCTCGACGTCATCGACGCATCCGATCGCACCGCGGCGCGCGCCGCACTCAGCCGCTTCTTCCGCCCGGAGCGCATCGCGGTCGTCGGTGCCTCACGTGACCCACAGGCGATCGGGGGGCTCGTCCTGAACAACCTGCTCGAGGGCGGGTTCCGGGGCGTGGTCTACCCGGTCAACCCGAACACCGAGTACGTCCAGGGTGTCGCGACCTACGCCACGCTGGGGGACTGCCCCCGGACGCCCGACCTCGTGCTCGTGTGCGTCCCGGCCGCCCTGGTCAACGACGTGATCGACCAGGCGGGCGACCTCGGGATCGCCGCCGTCTGCGTCGTGACGGCCGGCTTCGCCGAGACGGATGACGAGGGTGAGGCGCGCCAGAACGACCTGCTGGAACGGGCCCGGGGGCACGGCCTGCGCCTGGTCGGCCCGAACTGCATGGGGCTGCTCAACGGTGCCCCGGACGTCCGCATGAACGCCACCTTCGCGCGGACGTTCCCTCCGCCCGGTCGCGTGTCGATGTCCTCGCAGTCGGGCGCGCTGGGCCTCGCGGTCCTGCGCCACATGGACCGGATCGGGCTCGGGATCTCCACCTTCGTCTCGGTCGGCAACAAGGCGGACATCTCCGGCAACGACCTGTTGATGTACTGGGAGGACGATCCGGACACCGACGTCGTGCTGATGTACCTCGAGTCGTTCGGCAACCCACGCAAGTTCTCCCGGATCGCCCGTCGCATGTCGCGGACCAAGCCCATCGTCGCGGTCAAATCCGGACGGACCTCGTCCGGGGTCCGTGCCGCGTCGTCGCACACGGCGGCGATCGGCAGCGGTGACACCGCCGTCGGAGCGCTGTTCGAACAGACCGGCGTGATCCGCACCGACACGCTCGAGGAGATGTTCGACGTCGCCACGCTCCTGGGTAGCCAGGGGCTCCCCGGCGGGAGCAAGGTGGCGGTGCTGACCAACGCCGGCGGCCCGGCGATCCTCGCCGCCGACGCGCTGGAGTCCAACGGGCTCGACCTGCCGACCCTGTCGGCACGGACCCAGGAGGAACTCGCCGGCTTCCTGCCGCCAGAGGCGGGCATCAGCAACCCCGTCGACATGATCGCGTCGGCGTCTCCGGAGTCCTACGGCCGCGCACTCACCGTCCTCGGCCAGGCCGACGAGGTCGACATCGTCTTCGTGATCTTCATCCCGGCCGGGACCACGGACAGCTCCGCGGTGATCCAGGCACTCATCGATGCCCGCGACGAGGTCCCCGAGCACGTCCCGGTCGTCGCCGTGGTGATGTCCAACCGGGCCCGACCCGAGGAACTGACCGCCGCCGGCGTCGCGACGTTCAGTTTCCCGGAGACCGCGGCGAAGGCACTGGGCCGGGTCGCCCGCTACGCGGACTGGCGTCGGCGGCCGTTGGGCGAACCCGTTCTGCCTGACGGCCTGGATCCCGCGGCAGCACGTCAGGTGGTCGAGCGCGAGCTCGCGACCGCGGAGACAACGAAGGGTGTCTGGGCATCCAACACGTCCGCGTCGGCGATCCTCGATGCCTACGGCGTGCCGCTCGGCACCGGGCGGATCGTGCAGACGCCCGACGAGGGCGCCGACGTCCAGCGTGAGCTTGACCGACCGGTCACGGTCAAGCTCACCACCGAGATCCACAAGGCCGACGTCGGTGGCGTCGTGCTCGGGCTCACCACACCGCAGGAGGTCAGCGACGCCATCCGCGACATGCAGGCGCACCTACGGGAGCTCGGCATGGGCGAGCACGCGGAGAGCTTCCTCGTCCAGGAGATGGTCGACGACGGCATCGAGATGGTCGTCGGCGTGACCCACGATCCGTCGTTCGGACCGATCGTGCTCACCGGTGCGGGTGGGACGCTCGTCGAACTACTCGGCGATGTCAGCGTGCGCATCACACCGCTGACCGATCACGACGTCGACGACATGCTCGACCAGTTGCGCATGGCGCCGCAGCTACGCGGGTATCGCGGCGCGCCGGCCGCCGACGTCGCGGCGCTCAAGGACCTGCTCCACCGCATCAACGCCATGGTCGAGGACCTGCCGGAGATCGCCGAGTTGGACCTCAACCCGGTGTTCGTCCTGCCGGATGGCCAGGGCGTGGTGGCCGTCGACGTGCGGATGAAGCTGATCCCCACCGAGTGAGCCCGCTCCGAACCCGGCGTAGCCTGGCCGTGGAACCCATCCCCGACCTCCCCTGTCGCGAGGAGCCCCGTGACCCGCATCGACGACCTGCTCGCTCGTGGGCGGACCACGTCGTTCGAGCTGTTCCCCCCGGCGACCGACGAGGGGGAGCGGGTCCTCTGGCGCGCGCTCGAGGAGCTCGAGCCGCTGTCGCCATCGTTCGTGTCCGTCACCTACGGCGCCGGCGGCTCGACGCGCGACCGCACCCACCGGTTGGTCACCGATCTGCTGCGCCGGACCGCCATGACGCCGATGGCCCACCTGACCTCCGTCAACCACACCCGTGATGAACTGGTCACGATCCTCGAGCGCTACCGGGATGCCGGGGTGACCAACGTCATGTGTCTGCGTGGCGATCCACCGAAGGACGACCCGGACGCGTTCTGGGAGCTCGAGCACGCCACCGACCTGGTGCAGCTGGCCCGCGAGGTGGGCGACGGCTCCTTCGCGGTCGGTGTCGCGGCCCACCCGGAGGGCCATCCGTTGGCACCGGACATCGCGACGGACCGCGACCACCTGGCACGCAAGCTCGAGCTCGCGGACTTCGGGGTCACCCAGTTCTTCTTCCGCGCGTCCGACTACCGCGACATGGTGGTCGACCTTGCCGCGCGGGGCTGCACCACGCCGGTGCTCCCCGGGATCATGCCGATCACCAACGTCCGGCAGATCGTTCGCTTCGCCGAGCTGTCCGGTGCGGAGGTGCCCGCCGACCTGGTCGCCAGGCTGCGGGAGGTGGAGGACGACCCGGCCGAGGTCCGCCGCCTGGGGGTCGAGGTCGCCACGCAGCTGTGCCGCGAACTGCTCGACGCCGGCGCGCCCGGGCTGCACTTCTACACGCTGAACCGCTCGTCGGCGACGCGTGAGATCCACGCGAACCTGGGGCTCACTGCCGCCTGATGCGGCGGGGTCGCCAGGACCTCAGGACCGTGCGGACCGGGCCCACGCGATCGTGCGCCGCAGGCCGTCGTCCAGGCCGACCTCCGCCTGCCAGCCCAGCAGGGAGCGCGCCACGCCCAGGTCCGGACGTCGACGTTGCGGATCCGCGCTGGGACGATCGACGTGGACCACCTCGACGTTGGTGTCGATCAGGTCGCGGATGCGGTTGGCGACGTCGGTGACCGTCACCTCGACGTCCGAGCCGAGGTTGCACGGCGCCGAGCGGTCGGCCACCAGCAACCGGAGCAGCCCGTCGACGAGGTCGTCGATGAAGCACAGCGAGCGCGTCTGCTCACCATCACCGTGCACCGTCAGCGGTTCGCCGGCGAGGGCCTGCCCGATCAGGGTGGGGACCAGGCGGCCGTCGTCGACCCGCATGCCGGGTCCGTAGGTGTTGAAGATCCGGGCGACCCGCACGTCGACGGCGTGGTCCCGCTCGTAGGCGTAGGTCATGGCTTCGGCGAACCGCTTCGCTTCGTCGTAGACACCGCGGGGACCGGTCGGGTCGACGTTGCCCAGGTAGGTCTCGGGCTGCGGGTGCACCTGCGGGTCGCCGTACACCTCCGAGGTGGAGGCCAGCAGGAAGCGCGCCCCTGTCGCCTTCGCGACCCCCAGGGCGTGCAGCGTCCCGATGGAACCGACCTTCAGGGTGTGGATCGGGTGGCGCAGGTAGTCGACGGGCGATGCCGGCGATGCCAGGTGCAGCACGACGTCGACCTGCTCAGGAACATCGAGGTGGTCGACCACGTCGGCTTCGTCGAGCGTGACACCGGGTCGGTCCAGCAGGTCGGCGAGGTTGCTGCGGCTGCCGGTGATCAGCGAGTCGATGGCATGCACGCGCAGGCCCGCGGCGTGCAGGGCGCGGCAGACGTGGGCGCCGACGAACCCGGCACCGCCGGTCACGACCGCCTGTGCGCCCCCGTAGCGCTCACGGACCCGGTCGATCCCCACGGACGCCGCGAGGGTCGGCACCCCGGAGCGGCGACCGGCGGCCGTCGGACTCGGTGTGCGCTCGGTCGGCACGGGCCCTCCAGATGCGCGGCTCGAGGTCGGATGGCTGAGGTCTGCGGACAGGTGACGGCCCGCGAACGACGGGATGAGGACGGACGTGCACCGGACGGCGGGCGCGGGATGAAGCATAGGTGCCGGGCAAGGCAATACGTTCGTCATCATCCGAGGCCGGGGGATGCCACGCTCGGTGACCGCTTCATCGACGTTCTCCACGCCGCACGGCGTGGGGACGATGCAGCGTGGGCGGCGATCTACCGCGACCTGGCCGGACCGCTGCTCGGGTACCTGCGGGGTCAGAACGCTCCGGACCCCGAGGACGTCCTCGGCGAGGCGATGCTGCAGATGGTGCGTGACATCGACCGGTTCACCGGCGATGAGGCGCACTTCCGCTCGTGGGCGTTCACGATCGCCCACCGACGTTTGCTGGACGCCCGCCGCACCCGTTCCCGCAAGCCGTCGGACGCCGTCGGTTCCGACACGATCGAGGCAGCACTCCCGGTGGTCGTCGGCGCGGAACCGACCGCCCTGGAGGAGATGGAACTCGACGACGTCCTGACGTTGCTGGACCGCCTGACCGAGGAACAGCGCGAGGTCCTGCTGCTGCGGCTGCTCGGTGACCTGAGCGTCGCACAGACCGCGAAGGTGACGGGACGGACGCCGGACGCGGTCAAGGCACTCACCAAACGGGGCCTCGATCGACTGCGCGCGTTGCTCGGAGAGCGCACAGAGATGGATCCGCCGTCTCCGAAGACCGGCGAGCGGCGCTGATATGGGTGAGATGGAGAATCCGACCGGTCGCCCCGACGACCCCGCCGAGGCGGGGCAGCCGTTGGTGGACCGGGGTCAGGACCCGGAGCTGGCGGCGCTGCTCGACCGGAGCGCCGACCTCCTCGGTGCCGGACCCGACGAGCTGACGATGCAGCGCCACCTGCGCGCGATGAAGGCTGAGGCCGGCCGCAGCGCCGCGGGTGATGGCGGCCGGGGGGCCGGTCAGGGACGCGCGGGGATCCGGGTCGCCGGTGCCGCGGTTGCCGCCGGTGTCGCGTTGGTGGCGACCCTCGGTGGGTTGGGTGCGCTCCCCGCCCCGGCGCAGCAGGTCATGGCCGACGCCTTCGAACGGGTCGGGGTGACACTGCCGTCGCCGCCGACCGATGCGGTCGATGGCACCCCGGCCGGCGAGATCCTCAAGCAGCGGCCGGTCTTCGAAACACCGCCCGGTCAGCAGATCGCGGACGAGCGGTCGCAGGGACGCGCCCTCGGGCGCGGGTTCCCCAAGCCCGATGGCAAGCCCGGCGGGATCGGGCCACCGGAGGGTGTTCCCGGTATCGGGCCAGACCAGCGCGGCCGCTCCGCGGACGATCGTCCGGACGTTCCCGGGCGGAACGAGACGTCCGGACAGGACCGTGCACCGGGTCAGGACCGTGCACCCGGCCAAGACCGGACTCCGGGTGAGGAGGGCGCCCCCGAGCAGGGCTCGACGCCCGGTTCCGGTGGCGAGCCAGATACCGACGACGCACGCGGGCAGGGGTCCACGCCGGGCCAGGATCGTGAGCGTCCCGACCGCGACCCGGACGAGCCGCCCGAGGGATCGGGTCAGGACCCCGGATCACCACCCGGTCAGGGCGGAGGCGTGGAGTCGCCACCCGGGCTGGACGACAACCCGCGACCCAACGAGCCGTCGGCACCGTCCGACGGCCCTGCCGTGTCCGAGGACGGAGCAGGTCCGGGTGGCCAGGGCGGCACCAACCCCGGCCAGAGCGGCACCAGCCCCGGCCAGAGCGGCACGAACCCCGGCCAGGGCGGAGCGCCGAACCAACCGTGAGGCTTGAGACGCAGCACATCGGCCCACGCCCCGCGAGGCATCACGTTCCGTAGCTGCCCCGTGACACAGAGTGCTCAGAGCGCGCGCCTGCGGATCGCCCGTCACGTGACCGG
>JAWLFE010000079.1:0-12552 GCA_041685735.1 Nitriliruptoraceae bacterium | reverse complement strand
GGGTGTACCCGTGGAGCTCGCCCTGGCGCCCCGGCGGGCGCTGGTCGAGGCGATCGCGGCGCAGGGCGCGGGTGCGGCGCCGCCCCCGCGACCGGCCGCACGGCCTGAGCCACCGGCCGCCGCACCACGTCCTGGCGGGGGTCCGTCGCCCGGACCGGCCACCCAGCCGGCCACGCCGCCGGCACCTGCCGAGGGCCGTGGCGACGGGCACGGCGCGGGCAACGGGCATGCCGCGGGCAACGGCCAGGCGGTCGGCAACGGCCATGCCGCGGGCAACGGCCATGCCGCCGACAACGGGGACGCCCCGGCTACCGGTGGGAACGGCGCCGCGGCGCCCTCGGCCAGGAGACGCTCCCAGGTACGCGAGGTCGCCCCGCCGTCCCAGGGCGGTGCCCGGCTGATGTCGGAGGAGGACAGCGAACTCGACCTCGACGTCCTGCTCGCCACCCTGGTTGAGCGCGGCGGATCCGACCTGCACCTGACCGTGGGCATCCCGCCCTCGATCCGGGTCAACGGTGAGCTCACCCACCTCGACGACTTCCCGAAGCTGGTCCCCGACGAGCTGCAGAAGCTGCTCTACGCCATCATGACCCAGAAGCAGCGCGAGGCCTTCGAGAACGACCTCGAGCTGGACATGAGCTACTCGGTGCACAACCTGGCGCGGTTCCGTGTCAACATCTTCCAGCAGCGCGACGCCATGGGCGCCGTGATGCGGGTGATCCCCTTCGAGATCCTGCCGCTGGAGGACCTCGGTATCCCCGAGCAGGTCGCCAACTTCGCCTACCTGCCCCGGGGGTTCGTGCTGGTGACCGGGCCGACCGGCTCCGGCAAGTCGACGACGCTCGCGTCGCTGATCGACCTCGCCAACCGCAACCGCGCGGCCCACATCATGACCGTCGAGGACCCGATCGAGTTCCTGCACCAGCACAAGCGGTGCGTGGTCAACCAGCGTGAGGTCGGCACCGACACCCACGGGTTCGCGCCGGCGCTCAAGCACGTGCTGCGTCAGGACCCCGACATCATCCTGGTGGGGGAGATGCGCGACCTCGAGACGATCCAGATCGCGCTGACCGCGGCGGAGACCGGGCACCTGGTCTTCGGGACCCTGCACACCCAGGACGCGCCCCAGTCGATCGACCGCATCATCGACGTGTTCCCGCCCCACCAGCAGGAGCAGATCCGGGTGATGCTCGCCGGTGCGCTCAAGGGCGTGGTGTGCCAGACCCTGATCAAGACCGCCGACGGCAAGGGCCGCACCGCCGCGACGGAGGTGCTGGTCACCACCTCCGGGATCAAGAACCTGATCCGTGAGGGCAAGACCCACCAGGTCTACTCCGCGATCCAGGCCGGCGCGAAGGACGGGATGATCGCCATGGACCAGTCCCTGGCGCAGCTGGTCAAGGCCGGCACGATCAGCTACGACGCCGCGCTGGAGAAGTGCAACAACGTCAACGAGTTCAACCGTCTGGCCGGCCGCGCCTGAGCGCCCGTCCCACAGCTGTACCGCACCCGAGGAGCACCCCGATGGCCGCCCCCACGCTCACCAAGTTCGACTACCAGGTCCGTGACCGGCAGGGGAAGATGGTCACCGGCCAGCTCGAGGCTGACAACCAGGCGGCCGTCGCGGCCAAGCTCACCTCCATGGGGTACTCGCCGGTGAGCATCGAGGCGGTCAAGGACACCGGTCTCCAGACCGAGATCAAGATCCCCGGCCTGTCCGACCGCGTGAAGCTCAAGGATCTGGCGATCTTCTCGCGCCAGTTCGCGACGATGATCAACTCCGGGCTGTCGCTGATCCGGGCGCTGTCGATCCTCGCCGAGCAGACCGAGAACAAGAAGCTCGGCGAGGTCATCGACGAGGTCCGGGGTGAGGTGGAGGCGGGCCAGAGCCTGTCCGCCTCCCTGGCCGAGCACCCCAAGGTCTTCCCCAAGCTCTACGTCGCCATGGTGCGCGCCGGTGAGGCTGCCGGGATGCTCGACCAGGTGCTCATGCGCGTGGCGACGATGTACGAGGCCGACGTCAAGCTGCGTGGCAAGATCAAATCCGCCATGACCTACCCCGTCGTGGTCTTCGTGATGGCGATCCTGCTGTCAGCGGCGATGCTGATCTTCATCGTCCCGGTCTTCGAGGGGATGTTCAACGACCTCGGTGGTGACCTGCCCTGGCTGACCCGCATGTTGGTGGTGCTCTCGGAGTTCGTGGCATCGTGGCTCGGTGCGGTCGTGCTGCTGGGGCTGCCGATCGCGCTGTGGTTCGCCTACAAGCGGGTCAGGTCGACGGAGAAGGGCCGCTACAACATCGACCGCCTGAAGCTGCGGCTGCCGGTCTTCGGCCCGTTGTTTCACAAGATCGCCCTCAGCCGCTTCGCACGCAACCTCTCCACCCTGCTGGCCGCCGGTGTGCCGATCCTCCAGGGCTTGGAGATCACCGCGGAGACGGTCAACAGCGGCCCGATCTCCCACGCGGTGCGTGACGTGCAGAGCTCCGTGCGCGAGGGCGAGTCGATCAACCGGCCCCTGAGTACCCACGAGGTGTTCCCGCCGATGGTGGTGCAGATGATCGCCGTCGGTGAGGAGACCGGCAACGTCGACGGCATGCTCGCCAAGGTCGCGGACTTCTACGACATGGAGATCGAGTCGACCACGGAGTCGTTGACCGCGATGATGGAGCCGCTGCTCATCGGTGTGATCGGCGGGATCGTCGGCGGCATGGTCATCGCGCTCTACATGCCGATGTTCGCCATCTTCGACATGATCCAGTAGGGCAGCGGCAGGGCGACAGGGATGACAGGGGCGCGGGCGTGCAGCTCGCGCCCCTGCTGTGTGTGGTCCGGAGAAGTTCGTGGACGAGTTCCTCAAGTCACCACGCTGGGTGGCCGATGGTGAGGGGGACGAGCACCGCGCGTGACAAGGGCGACCCGGTCGTGAGGCCGGCAAGCAAAGCCACGGGACCTCGCCACCTCGGTGGACGGTCATCCGGCTGCCTCGCGCACGCCCCGCCTTTATCCGGCGGGACCTGTGCCGAGGAGGCGCTCGTCAGCACAGGTCCATCATCGCCATCATGGAAGGAGCGGGTACATGCTCGCTACCAAGATCGAAGAGAAGAAGAGCGAGGAGGGCTTCACCCTCATCGAGCTGCTGGTCGTGGTCCTCATCATCGGCATCCTGGCCGCGATCGCGATCCCGGCGTTCCTGTCCCAGCGCGAGCGGGCGTGGGAGTCGGAGCTCACTTCGAACGTGCGTAATATGGCTCTGGAGATTGAGGCCGAAGCTGTTCAGGACGGCGGCAGCTACCCGGAAGATGGTGACGTCGACGAGGACGCCCTCGCTACGGATCTGTTGGGAGGTGCGCCAACGGAGCAGTCCTTCACCTACACACGGGGAGCCACGCCGACCGCTTTCACCCTGTGCGGTGACGACACCCGGGTCGACGGCACAGCGAAAATCACCTACACGTCGGACGCCGGCGGGATCGGCGACATCGAGTCGGGAGGATGCTGACCTGACCGAGCTCGCATGATTAGTACCAACGCGGGTGGGGCGGCCTTCGGGCCGCCCCACCCGCGTGTGGGTAGCGTGCGCAGCCGTCCGAGTAGCCCTTCGAACAGCCCTCGTTCGCACCAGGAGGCACCGTGGAGGCGTTCCTGGTCGTCAGTGCGGTCCTGTTCGGGCTGGTGGTCGGCTCCTTCGCCAACGTGCCGATCCACCGCTGGCCGGCGGGTGGCACGGTCAGCGAGCCGAAGCGCTCGAGCTGTCCGAGCTGCGGGACGCAGATCCGTGCGGCCGACAACGTGCCCGTTCTCAGTTGGCTGCTGCTGCGGGGGCGGTGCCGGTACTGCGACGCCCCCATCAGCCCCCGCTACCTCGCCGTCGAGGTGATCACCGGCACGCTGTTCGGCATCGTCGCGTGGCGCTGGGGCCTCGACCCGCTGCTGCCGGCCCTGCTCGTGCTGACGTGGTCGCTGGTGGTCGCCACGGCCATCGACATCGAGCACCGCATCATCCCCAACCGGCTCACCCTGCGCCTGCCCCTGGTGCTGCTGCCGCTGGTGGCCATCGCCGCGGCGCTCGACGGCAGCTGGGGGGCGCTGGTGCGTGGCCTGATCGCCGCCATCACGGTCCCGGCCTTCATGCTGGCACTGTCCGAGGCCTTCCGGCTGCTGCGCGGCCAGGTCGGCATCGGGATGGGTGACATCAAGCTGGCGATCTCCCTTGCCCTGGTGCTCGGCTTTCTCGGTGGCCTGGAGCTGGTGGCCTTCGCCTACGCGACCATCATCTCCGCGGTGCTGATCGCGGTGGTGCTGCTGGTGGCGGGGCGCGCGAAGCTCGCCAGCCGGATCCCCTTCGGCCCCTACCTCGCCGTCGGGACCATGGTGGTCATCCTCGCCCGGGAGCCAGCGGTCGGGCTGGTCCGTTCCGTGCTGGGGCTGTAGCTGTTCTTCCCACACCGCACACCAGCGCGCAGGCACATCCGGTGACGATGTGCGGTCGTGCGAGATCCCACCGATGTAGTTCTCAAGTTCCCCCATCAGCGGGTCGACGGTTGATGTTGACGCGTAGATGAGACCCGTGTTAGTGGTGGTGCACCAGTAAGTTCCCGTGAGGGATCGTGCAGCATGAGCGACACGGGACGACAGCGCAGACCAGCGCCGGACAGCCGGCACCGAGGAGACGAGGCAGCGGATGGCGACGGGGTCCACACCCACACCAGGCCCACTGCTGACCGTGGCTGAGGTCGCAGCGGTGCTGCGGGTCTCCAACATGACCGTCTACCGGCTGATCAAGGCCGGGGAGCTGCCGGCCCTGCGTGTCGGCAAGAACTACCGCATCCGTGAAGCGGACCTCACCACCTTCCTCGAAGAGGGTGCTGTTGCCGCCGACGAAGCGAACGGTTGATCCAGGTGGCTTCCAGCGCGATCGGTGTCGACATCGGTTCCCGCACCATCGCGGTGGCCGAGGTCAAAGGTGGCCGTGGTGCCACCTCGGTGACCAACTTCGGCGGGGTGGAGCTCCCCGACGACGCGGTCCGCGAGGGTGAGATCCTCGATCCGCCCGCGGTCGCCGAGGCGCTGCGCGAGCTGGTCGGCACCGCCAAGCTCAGCGGGAAGAAGGTGTGGCTCGGCGTCGCCAACCAGCGTGTCGTGGTCCGCCAGGTCGACCTGCCGGCGATGGAGGAGAAGGAGCTGCGCGCCTCGCTGCGCTACCAGGTCCAGGAGTACATCCCCATCCCGGTGGAGGAGGCCGAGCTCGACGTCCACGTGGTGTCCGACTACACCGCCGACGACGGCGCGCCGATGCAGCGGCTGCTGCTGGTGGCCGGCCACCAGGACATGATCGCCGCGCACGTCGATGCCGCGGTCCAGGCCGGACTGAAGCCGATCGGGGTCGATCTCAACCCCTTCGCGGTGCTCAGAGCGATGGGCGATGAATCGGCCCTCGAGCAGGGCAACCAGGTCCTGGTCGATGCTGGCGCCGGGGTCACCAACATCGTCGTCCACGAGCAGGGCGTCCCGACCTTCGTCCGGATCCTGGTGATGGGCAGCGACCAGATCACCGACGCCCTGGCCTCCGGGCTGGCGGTCACCCGTGAAGAGGCGGAGGCCGCCAAGCGCGGCGCCATCGTCGGCACCACCGCGGACGTCGCCGGCCGGATCGTCACCGAACAGGCCGATGCCTTCGTCGACGAGGTGCGTAGCTCGCTCGACTACTACCAGGCCCAGACCGGCAGCGCACGACTCTCCGGGGTGGTGCTGACCGGCGGTGGCGCCCTGCTCGCGGGGCTGAGCGATCGGCTCGCCGCCAGCGTCCGGCTGCCCGTCGAGGTCGGCAACCCCTTCGCCCGGTGGCAGGCCTCGGACACGGTCTACAGCGAGGAGGACCTCGCGGGGGTCGGGCCCAGCCTGGTCACCGCGATCGGCCTCGCACTGGGAGGCCTCGAATGAGCGTGCGTGTCAACCTCCTACCGGAGGCGACCAAGGCCCGCGGTCGCGAGAACCAGCAACGGCTGATCGCGGGCGGTGCGGTCGCCCTGGTCCTGCTCGCTCTCGGCGGCGCATGGTTCTGGGCCAGCAGCCAGGTCAGCCAGGCCGAGGACCGCCTCGCCGCCGAGCAGGCGGTGACCGCGGGGCTGCGTGGCGAGCAGGCCGAGCTGGTGGCCTTCCAGGAGTTGGCGGCCCGCCGAGACCAGGTCGATGCGGTCCTCACCGACAGCCTCGGCAACGAGGTGTCGGTCGCCGGGATCCTCCAGGATCTGGCGGCGGTCATGCCCGATGATGCGCAGTTCGACACCCTCACCATCAACGTCCAGCCGGAGAGCGACGCCGCGAGCGCCGCGATCGGCTCGGTGACCATCACCGGCCAGTCACTCACCAGCCACGCGCCCGGTGTCGAAGGCATCCTGCTGTCGCTGGAGAAGCTCGCGACCTTCGGTGATCTGTTCCTCAACTCCTCCACCCTCGATCCCGAGGCACAGGACCCGATCGTCACCTTCTCGGTCGACGGCGCGGTCCGGGTGGAAGCCAGGACCGACCGGTACCGCGATGGCCTCCCGGAGGAGCTGCGATGAACAGGATCGCCGTGCTGTTGACGGCCCTGGGCCTGGTGCTCGTCGTCGCCCTGTTCTTCGTGGTGGTGTTCCAGCCCCTGCGTGAGGACCTCGCCGAGGTGGAGGACCAGATCGCCGCCGAGGAGTCCCAGCAGGTGCAGCTCGAGCAGGAGATCGCCCGGTTGCGCGAGGTCCGTGAGCGCGCCCCCGGCGTCGAGGCGGAGCTGGCCGCCGCGGATGCCATCGTCCCACGGGACGCCGCGCTGCCCGCGCTGATCCGCCAGCTCCAGATGGCAGCCGACGAGTCGGGCATGGTGCTGTCATCGATCTCCACCAGCCGACCCGCGGAACTCCCCGAGGCCGCGGAGCCGGGCCTGTCCGGCATCGAGGTGAACGGCCAACTGGAGGGCACCTACTTCCAGATGGTCGACTTCCTGCGCCGCATCGAGGACCCGGCCATCACCCCACGCGGGGTGACCTGGGCGTCGACCACCGTCAACCGTGCGGATGACACCTACCCGGAGCTGCAGTTCAACCTCTCCGGTCGCGCCTACGCGGTGATCGAGGAACCGCTCCCGCCGGAGCCGGAGCCCGGTCCTGACGAGGGCACCGACGATGCCGAGGGCGACGACAGCGACGATGTCGACGACCCCGACGACGCGGCCGACCCTGCGGGCGAAGCTGCCCGGGATGCAGCGGAGGAGTTGTCATGAGCACCGCCCGTGCGCGCCGCCTCACCCCGGTTGCCGGCCGGTCCGCTGCGGCGTCCCGTTCGGCCACCAGCGGTCGGTCGCTGTGGCTCGCGGCAGCACTCGGCTGCACGGCGCTGGTCGCGCTGCTCGGTGTCGTGTTCATCGCCGAGCCGGCACCGGTCGATGCGCCGCAGGCTCTGCCCCCGGCCGACACCGCCGCCACCGAGGCGGAGGACGACCCCGGGACCGAGGAGACCGCGGACGAGGCCGCTGCCCTTCCGCTGGTGAGCTACGAGCTGTTCCTCGCGCGCGACCCCTTCGAACCGGTCGTGCCGGAACCGGCACCGGAGCCGACCGACCCCACGGATCCGTCTGATCCGAGCGACCCGAGCGACCCCGGCGATCCGAGCGATCCCACGGATCCCAGCGATCCGGACGGCGGCGGCACCACCAACGGCGCCTGCACCGGCGAGACCGAGGTCGTCTGCGACGGCGAGGTGCTCACCGTCATCGAGGTGTTCGAGTCCAACGGCGAGTTCGTCGCCGTCATCCAGGTCGACACCATGCGCTACGAGGTGCGCGCGGGCGACACCTTCGCCGACGTCTACGAGGTCGTGTCGATCTCGCCCGATGAGGTGCGGGTGCTGTTCGGCGACCGCGTCGTGCGCATCCAGGTCGGTGACAACGCGCTGAAGTGATCCGCGGCGCTCGCACGCCGCGGGGTCGATCCGTCGCGCGTGCTCAAGCGGCTCGTCCAGCCTGCCGATGCACCCACTAGGCCGGCCATGTGGCCGACAGCGGCCTGTAGGGGATGAGCGGCGTGCCAACGACACCACATCGAGGCGACGGCCTTCGAGCGCGCATGACGGGCATCGCGGGCATGTCGCTGGTCGAGGTGCTCGTGGCCCTGCTGCTGCTCGGGGTCGTGCTCTCCGCCGCCGCCTCGTCGCTGATCCAGTTCAGTCGAACCGCGGCCGACAACGAACGCCGGGTCCAGGCCACCGCGCTGATGAACCGTCTCCACGAGGAGCTCCAGGCGCTGCCCTGGCAGGACGCGGTGGTCTACGAGGACGAACTCGCCGACCTCCTCGCCGACGGTGATCTCGACGGTCTGGACGAGGGGCCACCGTGGACCGTCGACGGCCAGGAACTGGTGACGCTGCCGGCTCCCGTCGCTGAGCGTCGCAGCGAGGTGCCGACCGTCTGGGAGCAGGTCACCATCGATGACCGGGACTACGACGTCATCCGTCTGGTCACCTGGAGCGACCGCGATCCGTCCATCAAGCGCTTCACCACCATCGTGCAGTGGCGGCTGTACGACCGGGTCTACGAGGAACGCTTCTTCTCCGAGCGTGCTCCCACCGGTACGGAGGCCGGCGATCCGGAACGCCCGCGGGTCGTGCAGTTCCAGGTCGGCCCAGCGCCGATGCCCCTCGAGTACAGCAGCGAGGACAGCCCGGCCCAGAACGCCGACGACATCCTGGTGACGGTGCGCTTCAGCGAGCCCGTCGACTCG
This sequence comes from Nitriliruptoraceae bacterium, assembly GCA_041685735.1. GTDB lineage: Bacteria > Actinomycetota > Nitriliruptoria > Nitriliruptorales > Nitriliruptoraceae > CSSed11-175R1. The sequence continues at coordinate 3,800 of JAWLFE010000079.1, read as the reverse complement.
GCGGTCGTGCGCTACCGCTCCGTGGCCATCGCTTCCGACGGCACCTTGTCGCTGGTGGACCGTGAGCTGAAGCCCCACTCCTACATCTCCGATCCGAACGGGACCGGCCGCTACATCGCCTTCCGGGGGACGATCCCCGCGGGGTCGCGGACCTTCCCCAACGGCACCCGCAACTTCGAGGCCGTCGGTCTGCTGGGGGCCGAGGAGTTCAGTGGCCGCACCTCGATGGTGTTCACCGACGGCGACATCGACCCGGAGGACGTCGGCGAGGAGCCGGACGACGACCCGGAGGACGACCCGGACGGCAACGATGACGACAGCGATCCGCACCCCGAGCTCGGGGAGGTCGAGATCACCTCGATGACGGTCCATCGGCAGGTGCTCAACAACAGTGCGCAGGGGGTGTGCAACGACGTGGAGGACCGGTTCGTCGGCGAGATCGTGGTCGAGGCGCTCATCGACGGTCTGGACCCCGACGCCTACAACGTCTCGATCACCTACTCCGCGGGTGGCTCACCACGCAGCGAGACGATGATCCCTGAGGCACCCGAGACCTTCGGCGGGACGAACGCGTTGTTCCGGTTGACCCTGGACGCCGGTGCCGACCACGGCTTCCGGCCGGTGGGCAACAACGCGAACAAGGCGGTGGACGAGACCGACTTCGTGGTCTCGGCCACGCGGCCAGGTTCGGGCTCCACCGATACACGGACCAGCGGCGGCACGCTCAGCGTCTACCGCCACGACGGGAACAACTGCAAATGATGCTGTCGACGCAACGTGGCCGCGGCGAGTCGGGGTTCACCCTGGTCGAACTCCTGGTCGTGATGGTGCTGGTCGGGATCATCGGTGGCTTCGTCACCACTTCCATCGTGCGCAGCATGCAGGTCTCGCGCACCGTGTCCGAACGCGCCATCGCCCTGCACGACATCGAGCGGTCGCTGCAGGTCGTGGCGCGTGAGCTGCGCGTGGCCGACCCGATCTACCTCGCGGCGGATGGGGACTACGACTTCACCATCGGCGCGGAGATCGTGCGCGACCGGACGATCCAGGTGCACACCTTCACGATCGAGACCGAGGACGGCAGCGAGGACGGGGTGCAGTTCCTCTTCCAGGAGATCAACGAGTACGACCTCGACGCCGTGGGCGGTGGCGATCCTCTCGCGACCGAACCCGTGACGCTGCCACGCCGGCGTTTGATCACCGACGTCGACAACGGCATCCAGGCGGTGTTCACCTACCACGATGCCGAGGGTGAGGAGATCGACTGCACGGCCCTGGACGCCGAGACCTGCGCGGACCGGTACGCCGATGCCAGCCAGATCGGCATCCGCCTGGTGCGCAACCTCGCCGATCAGGAACCGATCCGGGCAGAGACCCGCGTCAACGTGCGCAACACCCGCTACGGGAGATCCTGACCATGGCTTCGACGCGTCCTTCGCCCTCGCCCGAGGCCGGTTCCATCCCCCTGGTGTTGTTGGCAGCGATCATCCTCGGTGGGCTGATCATCGCCCTGTACGTGGACGTGTCCACCGGCCTGCGCCTGGCGAGCGACGACCGGGACTTCAACCAGGCCATCCAGGTCGCCGATGCCGGCATGCAGGAGGCGTTCACCACGCTCGTCGGCCTCGACGAGGTCGACATGCCCGCTGTCGGGGAGGAGCTGTCGGGTCCACGGACCGGCACCCTGGGCCGCGGGTCCTACGAGTGGGCCGCCCGCCGTGTCGGGAGCAGAACCTGGCAGGTGCGCTCCGTGGGTGTCCTCGGTGACACGACCCGCGTGCTGGAAGCCGAGATGGGACCGCTGATGCTGTTCGGACTCGCGGCCTTCGGCGACATCCTGATCGAGTTGCGCGGTGGCAACGAGGCGGACTCCTACAACGACGCGACCGTCGAAGGTGGGCTCGGCACGGTCGGCTCCAACAACCAGATCACCCTCCGAGGGAACGCGGCGGTCGACTGGGTGATGCGCTACGGCGGCGCGACCTACAACGACGGTGGGGAGATCAAGCCAGGGGGTGGGATCGAGACGGGTGACCACCAGGAGCTCCCGGATCTGGGCAGCGAGGCCTACGGCGAGCACGGCGTGTGCCACGGGGTCGAACCCTACGACGACATCACCGACGTGGAGTCACTGGTGCGCGGGGAGACCTACTGCGTCAGCCAGGCCCGATTCCCCGCCGGAGAGCATCTGCTCGAGGGGGACAGCGATGAGCCGACGCGTATCTTCATCGCCCCCTCGGGCAACCTCGAACTGCTCGGCCAGGGCAACAACCCCTGCACCGGAGCTACGTGCGTGAACGTGACCGAGGACGACGAGCAGCCCGATGCGACGGCGCTGGAGATCTACCTGGCTGGTGGGGGCGGAGAGGTGCTCGCCAACAACCACACCAGCATCGCGGCCGGCATCTACGCGCCCCTGTCCAACTGCTCCGGTCCCAACGCCCAGGGGGACATCTACGGCTCGATCGTGTGCCGCACCCTCGACAGCAAGGGTGGCTGGGAGTTCCACTACGACGAACGCTTCGACGAGGTCGCGAGCACCTACTTCGCCATCCAGTCGATCCGCGAGGAACCCGGCGGGAGCAGCTCCTTCGCGACGACGCCGTGACGGTGGTGGTGGCCGCTGCGCTGTAGCCTGCGGACGCCGAACCCCGGAGCAGAGGTCGTCCGTGTCCCGCCTGCGCATGCTCACCGCCGGTGAGTCCCACGGCCCCGCCCTCGTGGCCACCGTGGAGGGGCTCCCGGCCGGCATCGAGGTGTCGTCGCAGCTGCTCGGTGCGGAGCTCGCCCGTCGCCGGCTCGGCCACGGCCGCTCACCGCGGATGTCCTTCGAGGTGGACGCGGTCGAGATCCTGGCGGGTGTCCGGCACGGCCGCACCCTCGGCTCGCCCGTCAGCGTCGTGATCCGCAACACGGAGTGGCCGAAGTGGGTCGACGCCATGGACCCGGAGCCGCGTGACGACCTCGACGCCATCCGTGAGACCGGTCGTGGGGGACAGCTGACCCGGCCCCGGCCCGGTCACGCCGACCTCACCGCGGCGCTCAAGTACGGCTACGAGGACGTGCGCGATGCGCTGGAGCGTGCTTCCGCCAGGGAGACCGCCGCGCGGGTCGTGGTCGGGACCCTGTCGAAACAGCTGCTGGACGAGGCCGGTGTGACGGTCGTCTCCCACGTGGTCCGCATCGGCGACGCCGCGGTGCCCGACGACGCTGCCCGGCCCGGCCCCGACGACCTCGACGCCGTCGACGCCTCCGAGGTGCGCTGCTTCGACGCGGGCGCCGCCGAGCGGATGGTGGCGGCGATCGACACGGCCAAGGACGCCAACGACACCCTCGGCGGGGTCGTCGAGGTGCTGGCCTACGGGCTGCCCCCGGGGCTCGGCAGCCATGTCCACTACGACCGTAAGCTGGACGCCCGGCTCGCGGCGGCATGTCTGTCGGTGCAGGCCATGAAGGGGGTGGAGTTCGGCGACGGTTTCGCCCTCGCGGCCCGACCCGGGAGCCTCGCCCACGACGAGATCGACCACCTCGACGGCACCTACCAGCGACGCACCGACCGTGCCGGTGGCGTGGAGGCCGGCATGAGCACGGGCCAGCCCTTGCGCCTCCGCGTGGCCATGAAGCCGATCTCCTCCCTGCCCCGGCCGCTGGCGACGGTGGACATGGCCACCCACGAACCGGCCGTGGCGATCACCCAGCGCTCCGACGCCTGTGCGGTGCCCCGGGCCGGCGTGGTGCTCGAGTCCGTCGTCGCCTTCGTGCTGGCCGATGCCCTCCTCGAGAAGACCGGTGGCGACACG
>JAWLFE010000238.1:0-3031 GCA_041685735.1 Nitriliruptoraceae bacterium | reverse complement strand
CTGCTGCCACGGGTCGCGGACCAGCTCGCGGCCGCCGGACTCAAGCGGGTGACGATCAGCCTCGATGCGCTGGACGATGAGACCTTCCGCAAGACCGCCGACACCCCCCTGTCCGTCGACGCGGTGCTGGCCGGGGTCGACGCCGCGCTCGCTGCGGGGTTGCAGCCGGTGAAGGTCAACACCGTGCTGCAGCGCGGGGTCAACGACCATCAGATCGAGGATCTGGCCGGCTGGGCTCGCGACACGGGGGTCACGCTGCGGTTCATCGAGTTCATGGATGTGGGCACGACCAACGGCTGGATCCGGGAGCGGGTCGTCCCGGCCGCGGAGATCCACGATCGCATCCACGCGCGGTGGCCGGTCGAGCCGGTCGCCCCGGGCGCGGGGCGCGGTGAGGTCGCGGAGCGTTACCGCTACCTCGATGGTGGTGGGGAGGTCGGCATCGTCGCGAGCGTGACCCGACCGTTCTGTCGCACCTGCGTGCGCGCCCGGCTGTCCGCGATCGGTGAGCTCTACACCTGCCTGTTCGCGGCGAAGGGTCACGACCTGCGCGCGGTCCTCCGGGACGGCGCGACGGACGAGCAGCTGCGCGACGCCATCAGCGCTGTCTGGCTGGCGCGTTCGGACCGGGCATCGGAGTTGCGAGCCGAGGGCGGCCTGACGGGGGAACGGGTCGAGATGTCCTACATCGGGGGGTGAGCCGCGCGCGTCTGCGCGCCCGAGGAGCGGGAGAGATCGGTGCGGGGTCAGGACGAAGAACCCGTGACGCGGTTCGCCCCGGCGCGTGGTGCTCGCCTCGCCTACCAGGTCTTCGGGGCCGGGGATCAGACCGTGGTCGCCATCCCGCCGCTGGCGCAGAACATCGAGCTGTCGTGGGAGCAGCCTGACATCCGCCGCATGCTCGAGCGGTTCGGGTCGTTCTGCCGCTACCTCCACTTCGACAAGCGCGGCACAGGCTGTTCCGACCGTCGCAGCCAGGTGGCTGACATCGACGAACGGGTCGATGACGTGCGCGCCGTCATGGACCACGCCGGGATCGAGCACGCGCACCTGTTCGGCTCCTCCGAGGGCGGGCCGATGACCCTGCTGTTCGCCGCCACCTACCCGGACCGGGTCGACAGCGTGATCCTGTTCGGATCGGGTGCCTCGACGTTCCCGCACGAGCTGTCGGGCGATGAACTCGATGACATCCGTCAACGTCAACGGCTGGCGATCGAGCGATGGGGGACACCGGGATCGACGGTCGCCGCTCGTTTCGCTCCCAGCCTGGCGGCCGCTGATCCCTCGTTCGTGGCGTGGCACCAGCGCTACGAGCGGTTCGCGGCCAGCACGGACTCCCTGCAGGACCTGATCGAACTGGCGTTGCGTGTCGATGTCAGCGACGTGCTGCCGAACATCGAGGCGCCGATCCTGGTCATCCACCGCACGGAGGACCTGGCGGTCCCGATCGCGTGTGGCCGACGCGTCGTTGCCACCGTGCCGGGAGCCCGGATGTTCGAGCAGGAGGGGCCGGACCATTATGCCTACGCCGGGAACGTCGACGGGTGGATGGATGAGTTCGAGCGCTTCGTCACGGGCGAGGTGCGATCCGAGCCGGTGTCCGGGCGGCTGCGCCCGTCGGTGCACATCGTGACGCTCGGTCGCTTCGCGGTGCTCGTCGATGGTGCGGAGGTCCCGACCTCGACCTGGGGATCGCGGCGAGCCCGGCAGCTGTGCAAGCGGTTGGTCGCCGCACGTGGCTGGCCGGTGACCCGGGATGAGTTGTTCCACCTGCTGTGGCCGGACGAGACCGATCGTCAGCGGTTGGGCGCCCGGCTGTCGGTCCAGCTCTCCACGGTGCGGCGCGTCCTCGGTGGAGGGGTGATCGCTGACCGGGAGAGCATCCGGTTGGATCTCGAGGAGGTCAGCACCGACCTGGAGGGCTTCCACCGGGCGCAGGGCGACGAGGCGGTGGTGGCCGCCTATCCCGGCGAGTTCCTGCCGGACGACGTCTACGAGGACTGGGCGACGACGACCCGCACGGAGGTCCGCACGCGCTTCGCCCTCGCGGCGCGGCGGCTGGCGGTGTCGGCCCTCCAGGCCGGCGAGCCCGACCGTGCGGTGGAGCTCACGGGTCGCCTCGTCGAGGTCGACCCGTACGACGAGACGGCCCATCGGCTGCGTGTGGCCGCTCTGCTCCGGGCTGCCGCGATCCCTGAGGCGGAACGCGCCCATGCGACCTGGTGCCAGGCGATGTGTGAACTGGACGTGCCGGTCCCGACATGGGAAGAGCTGCGCGCGACGCTCGGTCGGAAGGTTGTCTGAAGGGTCATCGCGCAGGCTCCGTGCATGGCTACCACGACCGATAGCGCCCGGGCTCCAGAGGTCATCGCACCCGGCCACGGGCACCACCTGCACTTCCTGAACCACCTGGCCACGATCCGGGTCAGCGCCGGCGAGCACGGCTCGATGTCCGTCGTCGAGTTCGAGGCGCTCCGAGGGTTCGGGCCACCGCTCCACCGCCATGACACCGAGGACGAGCTGTTCGTCGTGCTGGACGGTGCACTCGAGCTGCACCGTGGCGATGAACGCTTCACCGCGACCACCGGGGACATCGCCTTCCTCCCCCACGGCCGCTCCCACACCTTCCAGGTGCTCTCAGCAACGGCGAGGTTCATCTGCGTGACCTCGACCCGGACCGGCGCGCCCCGGTTCGACGGCATGGTCGCTGAACTCGGCGAACCGGTCGACATCCCGAGCCTGCCCGAGCCCGGCTACCTCGACGCCACGCGGATCGCCGACGTGTGTCGTCGGTACGGCATCGAGGTGGTGGGCCCGCCGCCAGGACCCCTGCCCTGAGCCGTCACGCCATCCCCCACCAAGGAGCGATCATGAACACCACCATGTCACGACGCCGCACGACGGGACCGGCGATCCTCGTCGCCCTCCTGCTGCTCGCGAGCGGATGCGCTGCCGGCGACCCGGCTGCCTCCCCGCCGGAGGCCGACCTGGCTGCCGCCGACGACCCAGCTGACGACTCAGCCGACGAGCC
>JAWLFE010000237.1:0-3061 GCA_041685735.1 Nitriliruptoraceae bacterium | reverse complement strand
CCCCCTCACGGTGTAGCGCACCGCGGGTGGGGCGGAGGATCAGCTCCCGGAGGTCGCGAGCAGGGCCAGCGGCAGGACCGGGCCGGCGCCGTGTTCCGCGAGCAGCACGGCCCCGACGGTCATGGTCCAGCCGGAGGCCACCACCGCGTCCAGCAGGAGCACCGGACCGGTGGGAACCTCGCCGGTGACCCGCAGGGTCGCCAGGGCATTGCCGGCCTGGAACGCGGAGTTACTCATCGCGGACTGGGGCGGGGTGTCCTCGGCGGTGAAGACCCGGTCGTACACCGCCAGCCGTCCGAGCTGCCCGAGACGCGCGGCGACCGCGGCTGTCAGCGCGCCGTACGTTGCGGAGGGCAGGGGCACGATCGACGTGGGCCGGGAGACCCAGTCCCACCGCGCGAGCACCTGGACGAGGCCGTCGATCACCTCGTCGAGGTCGGGATGCCCGCCGATGTCGCCGACGTCGCCGTGCGGACCGTCGGCCGCGACCGCCTCGATGAGCCGTCGGACCGGCGCCCCGTACCCGGACGCATCGATCCCCGCCAGGCTGCGGCCGGTGTGCGCCTGCAGGCTCCGATCGATGTTGCCGCGCCGGTCGTGCCCGAGCTTGGCCAACCCGGAGGGCCAGCGACGTCGAGGTGGCAGCAGGATGTCGCGCCCGCGGACGTGCTGTCGGGCCCGGTCCGTGGTCGCCGCGGCGGAGGCGACGTCGGGCGTGGTCCCGGTGCAGCGACCGCATCGGCCACACGGCGCGGCGGTCGGATCGTCCAGCGCTTCCGTCAGCAGCTGCATGCTGCAGGTGGTGGTTGCCGGATCGAGGTAGCGCCGCATCACCTGGTGTTCGGCGCGTCGACCCGCCAGGAGCCGCCGGTAGCGCTCGTGATCGTGGACGTAGGCCGCGCCGGTCGCCACGTACCCGCCCTCGACCCGCTCGACCACCCCATCGACGTCCAGGATCTTGAGCAGCAGCTCCAGCCGGGTGCGCCGCACGTTCACCGCGGTCTCCAGTGCGGGCAGCGAGGTCGCACGTGTGGTGGTCAACGCGCCCACGATCTGCTCGACCTCACCCTCGGTCGGGATGCCGGCGACGTCGAAGTGCTCCCACAGGCGCTCGTCCGACGCGGTCGGCAGGCAGACCACCAGCGTCCGTTCACCGCCTCGTCCGGCCCGCCCGATGGCCTGGTAGTAGGCCACGGGTGACGACGGCGCGCCGAGGTGGATCACGAACCCCAGGTCCGGCTTGTCGTAACCCATCGACAGCGCGGTGGTTGCGACCACGCCCGCCAACTGGTTGGCCTTGAGCGCGCCTTCGAGCTGCATCCTGGCGTCGGCGTCGAGCCGGGAGGTGTAGGCCCGGACGTCATGGCCACCATCGGCGAGGAACCCCGCGGTCCGCTCAGCCTCCGCGACGGTCAGGGTGTAGATGATCCCCGCGCGGCCAGGCGGAGCCAGCTCCGCCAGGAACGCATCCAGCCACGCCAGGCGCTCTTCGTGCGTGTCGAGCGCGACCACGTGCAGCTCCAGGGTGTCGCGCGCCAGCGGTCCGCGGAGCACCACCACCTCGGCGTCCTGCTCGTCGGGGAGGCGTGCCAACTGTTCGGCGACGTCGGCGACGACCCGGTCCGTCGCCGTCGCGGTACAGGCCAGGACGGGGACCGCGTGCTCCCGCGCCGCGGCCAGCTGCTGCAGCACCTCGCCGATCCTGCGGTAGTCGGGGCGGAAGTCGTGGCCGTGGTCGGAGATGCAGTGCGCCTCGTCGATGACGAGCATGCCGATGGTGGCGACCAGGCGGTCCAGGATCTCCGCACGGAAACGGGGGTGGTTGAGGCGTTCGGGTGAGACGAGCAGCAGGTCGACCTCCCCGGCGGCGACCCGAGCCTCGACATCAGCCCAGTCGTCGACGTTCGTCGAGTTCAGGGTCTCCGCGGTCAACCCCATGCGTCGCGCCGCTTCCAGTTGGTCGCGCATCAGTGCCAACAACGGGGACACGATCAGCGTCGGCCCGGCACCCGCGTCCCGCAGCAGGCGCGTCGCGATGAAGTAGACGGCGGACTTGCCCCAGCCCGTCCGTTGCACGACGAGGGCCCGGGCGGCATCGTCGACCAGGGCCTCGATGGCGGTGCTCTGATCGTCGCGGAGGACCGCGTCCCCGCCGGCGAGCGTCTCGAGCAGCCGCTGAGCGCGGTCGGTGGTCGTCATCCGCCGGTGGCCGTACTCCGGGCGACCTTCAACAGCTCGCCGACCGGGGGGCGGTCGTCGCGCTGCTGGGGGCGGGTGTAGGCGACGTCGCCGTCCGGTGCGACGATGAAGTCACCACCGAGCTGGAGCACGTCGGTCCCTCCCGGCCGGAGCTTGTCGCCGGCACGGAGCAGGCGCCAGTAGACCTTGTAGACATTGGTATCGAGCCAGATGTCGCGCCGGCGAGCGCGTGTCAGTCCCCAGAGGTCGTAGGTCCGTCGCGACTGGTCGACGAGGACGGGGAACGGCAGTTCGTCCGGGTCGATCCCCTCGAGCATCGTGCGGCGGATCAGGTCGGGATCATCGAAGACGACGAACAGCGCCGCCGCATCGGCGGCCGCCCAGCGGTCCCACCGTTCGCGCACCTTCACGAGGTGCGATCGACAGATCAGTCAACCGGCGTGTCTGAGGAACGACACCAGGACCGGACGGCCCCGCAGGTCCCGCAGCGACGTCGAGGTACCGCCGAGGTCGGGCAGCTGCAGTGGCGGGGCGGCCGTACCGGGTGACAGGGTGGAGGACATCAGGTGGTGACTCCTGGCGACCGGACGAGCTGATCGCTGGTTGGCGGCGGGCACGAGACGTGACCCGACCGACGGTACCGCTGCACGGCCGATCAGACCGGGAGCGCCGCCGTGCGGATGACCAGCGTTCCGGCGATCCCCGACCGCGTGGGAACAGCGGTGCGGCTCACCGGCCGCCGGGCGGGTCAGCGTGAACCACCTCGGGGATGCTGTGGCTCGCCGTCATCCGCGTGGATGTCCTCCGGCCGACTGGCCAGGGCCTGGGCGGTGGCGCGGCTGACCACCAGGAGGTCGTCGAC
>JAWLFE010000236.1:0-3069 GCA_041685735.1 Nitriliruptoraceae bacterium | reverse complement strand
GCTGCAGCTGGTCGGCATCGTCGGCTCGATCGACAACGACATGTTCGGCACCGACATGACCGTCGGGACCGACACCGCCCTGCACCGCATCACCGAGGCCCTGGACGCGCTGCTGTCGACCGCCTCCAGCCATCAGCGCTCCTTCGTGGTCGAGGTGATGGGACGCAACTGCGGCTACCTCGCCCTCATGGCAGGGCTCGCCAGCGGCGCCCAGTGGGTGTTCATCCCCGAGCGGCCGCCGCAGACCGTCAGCTGGGAGGAGTCGCTGCGCCGGACCATCGAGGACGGTCGTCGCATCGGGCGTCGCCAGAACATCGTGATCGTCGCCGAGGGCGCCCGGGACCGCTACGGCGTCAGCATCACCTCCGAGCGCGTGCGCGACATCCTCTCGGAGGGGCTCGGGGAGGACACCCGCATCACCACCCTGGGGCACGTGCAGCGGGGTGGTTCGCCCAGCGCCTTCGACCGGGTGCTGGGCACCCGCTGCGGCTACCAGGCGGTCCAGGAGCTCGCGGCCGGCAACGCCCGCGAGGAGGGTCTGCTGATCGGCATCCGCGAGAACCGGATCGTGACCTCCCCGCTCATGCGGGCCGTGGAGAAGACCCAGGCGGTGGCCGGCCTGCTCAAGGAGAAGCGCTTCGACGAGGCCATGGAGCTGCGCGGCTCCGGGTTCGTCGAGGCCTACGAGACCATGCGGACCCTGGTGCGGGCACGACCCCACTCCCACGAGGGCGAGGAGGGGACGGGCCGACGGATCGCCATCGTGCACGGTGGTGGGCTGGCGCCGGGGATGAACACCGCCGTGCGCGCCGCGGTCCGCACCATCCTCGACCGCGGACACGAGGTGCTGGGGATCGATGGCGGCTTCCCGGGTCTGCGTGACGGGCACATCGAGCAGCTCGACTGGATGTCGGTGAACGGCTGGACCTCCCGCGGCGGGGCGGAGCTCGGCACCAAGCGCTACACCCCGCCGGCCGAGGACCTTCCAGCCATCGCCGCGCAGATCGCCGAGCACCGCATCGACGGGGTGCTGATGTTCGGCAGCTTCGACGGCTACGTCGCGGCGGAGGATCTGTGGGGTGCCCGGGAGCAGTATCCCGAGCTCGACATCCCGATCGTGTGCCTGCCGGTCACCATCTCCAACGACGTCCCCGGTACGGAGCTGACCATCGGGGCGGACACCGCGCTGAACGCGATCGTGGAGGACGTCGACAAGATCAAGCAGTCCGCCGTGGCCTCCACCCGGGTCTTCGTGGTCGAGGTGATGGGCAAGGAGTCCGGCTACCTGGCGCTGGTCAGCGGGCTGGCCACCGGTGCGGAGTTCGTCTACACCCCGGAGGAGGGCATCACCCTCGACCGCCTCAAGCACGACGTGGAGTGCCTCAACGACCGCTTCCGTCACGGGCAGGAGCTCGGGGTGATCATCCGCGGGGAGGGCGCCGACGAGGTCTACACCACCCCGTTCCTGTGGGCGCTGTTCGAGAAGGAGGGCGGCGGACTGTTCGACGTCCGTCAGGCCATCCTCGGGCACGTCCAGCAGGGCGGGGACCCGAGCCCCTTCGACCGGATCCAGTCGACCCGCCTGGCGGTGCGCTGCGTCGACCACCTGCTGTGCGAGCTCGACACCGAGTCACCCGAGAGCGCGATGTGCGGCCTGGTCGGCGGCAAGGTCGCGTTCACGCCCTTGGGGCGTTTCCGCGAGCTGCTGCACCCGACCGCTCGCCGGCCCGCCGAGGAGGTCTGGTACGACCAGCTCCGGCCGATCGCCGACACCATGGCCGGGATGCCGGTCTGGTCGGGACGGGAAGCCACCTGAGATCGAGGGGTACCGGCGTCAGCCCTCGGGTACGAGGTCCACGACCACCCGCTGCGGGTCCTCGAGGCTGTCGACGACGTAGGCCGTCGGGCCGTCGAGTCCGATGATGAACCGGTGCTGTCCCTCGAACAGGTTGCCCTGCACGACCTCGGTCAGCGTGGCGGCGTCCTCGGGAGCCGCCACGCGGTCCGGTGCGTCGAGCCCCTCACCCTCCTCAGGGTAGGGCAGGGGCTGCAGCGCGACGACCAACGTCGTGCTCCCCTCCACCTCGATGGGTGCTCCCGAGCCCTGGGCGCGGGGTTCGTCGTCCGGCTCGATCCACCATCCGACCTCGCCCTCGCCGGCGAGCTCGAAGGTGACCCGGTCGAAGCCCTGGTGTGCACCGACGCGGACCTCGACGACGCGCAGGTCCGTGCCCCCCTCCCCTGCACGCTCGCTGCGCTCGGTGGTGGGCTCGCCGGCCAGGCGCTCGACGCCGTCGCCGTCGTCTCCCGCACTGTCGTCGGGATCGGTGCCGTCATCGGGCTCCGTGGTGCCGTCGTCGGGCTCCGTGGTGCCGTCGTCGGGCTCCGTGTCGTCCGGCTCGACCACCGGGTCGGCGTCGTCCTGCTCGGGGGTGCCGCAGGCGCTGAGCAGCAGCACCGAGGCAGCGCCCGTCGCGAGCAGCAGCAGTCGACGGTGTCGGAGGCGGGTCGGGTGGGCGCGGATAGGTGCTCCTATGCAACGAGAGCATCGGAGCATCGACCGTACGGGGCAGCAGCCGGCACCAGCACCGACGTCCGACCGGGCATCGCCGACGAGCGGTCACGGTCGAGCGGACGGTGCCATCGCTCCAGGTGAGGAGCAGGCATCTACGTTCGGAGCCGGAGCCACCGCGGGAGACGTCGACAGGAGCCCACATGGCCACCGAGCGCGAGGTCGCCGGCGCCCGGATCGAGCTGCGCCAGGGCGATCTCACCGACCAGCCGGACCTGGACGCGGTCGTCAACGCCGCCAACGCTCAGCTTCGGCCCGGCGGTGGGGTCGCCGGGGCGATCCACCGCGCTGCCGGCCGTGCGTTGGACAGAGCCTGCCGGCCGCTCGCGCCGATCGCGCCCGGCGAGGTGGTGGCGACCGACGCCTTCGGGCTGCCCAACCGGCGGGTGTTCCACGCGCTGGGGCCGGTCTACGGCCGTGATGAGCCCGCCGCGGCCCTGCTCGCGAGCTGCTACGAGCGCTCCTGCGCGCTGGCTGAGGAGGAGCAGCTGACGAGC
>JAWLFE010000235.1:0-3083 GCA_041685735.1 Nitriliruptoraceae bacterium | reverse complement strand
GGTGCAGCGTCGCACCGCGGGGACGCGCCCCTGGGGCACGGCGGTCGTGAACGTCACCGGTGCCATCCTGCTCGGTGTGCTGGCCGGTCTGCACGCCGCCGGGCGCGTCGACGTTGCGGCGTTCACCGTCGTGGGGGCGGGGTTCCTCGGGGGGTTCACGACCTTCTCGACGTGGATGGTCGAGTCGGTTCGGCTCGGTGAGCAGGGGGCGGCTGCCGGGCTGCTCGCGGTCGCCGTCAACGTGGTGGGGCTGCTGGTTGCCGGTCTGCTGGGCGCGGGCGTGGGACTCTGGATCGCTCAGGCATAGGAGAGGGCATGGAGGACGTCGAGGACGGCACGCTGCTACGGATCTTCGTGGGCGAGGACGACGAGCGCGACGGCCGGCCGCTGTACGAGGCGATCGTGCTGGCCCTGCGGGAGGCCGGCCTTGCCGGCGCCACCGTCTTCCGCGGCATGATGGGCTTCGGCCGTTCCAGTGTGCTGCACAGCTCCAGGGTGCTGCGCCTGTCCGAGGACCTTCCGATCGTGATCGAGTGTGTCGACCGACGCGAGAACGTGGAGCGGATCCTGCCGATACTCGACGCGCTGATCGACGAGGGTCTGGTCACCCTCGAGAAGGCCGACATCCACTTCTACCGCGGCCGGCCGCCCCACTGACCGTCCCACCACCCGGCGGGCAACCCGATGCGACTCCGACCGCGGCCCGCACCGGCTCGACGAGGTCACTGACCGGCATCGGCCGGTCATGCGCGCTCTGGAGCGATCGGAGTATCGGACTCGGGGGGCTAGTGTCCAACGGGACGACGTCGGGTGTTGCTGCCGCCGGGTTGACAGGAAGATTGACAGGAAACGGATGGCGAACGGGCCTGGATACGGTTGGTGGACCGGGGACGACGATGGACTGTCTTCGCAGGTCAGGCGGGGTTTCCCTGGCTCGTGGTGGACTCCTGTGGACGGTCCCGCCTTGCTCGACACGCAAGAGGCCAGAGGTTCGAATCCTCTACGCCCCACCCCTGCAGCCCCCAGTGTTCGACTGGGGGCTGCCGTTTTGACAGCTTGCCCTTGCATCCAACTGAGCTGGCGTGGGGCGCCAGATCGAGCGGCCAGAGGCGGCCAGAGGCGGCCAGAGGCTGCCGGAAAAGTCCGTCGGTTGTTGGCGTGGCACGTCGAGACGGGTGACAGCTTCCGTCCTGACCTTCTCCGCCGAGGCCCACATGAACCCGCGCCGCCAGGTCTCGATCGTGGACAGTGCTCGACCCTGGTCGAACAGCTCGTTCCGGCCGTCCGCCCGCAACACATCGACGCCTGCGATCGAGTCAGCACCGGCCAGCATCGCAGCGATGACCATGATGGCCTAGGTGCCACCGTTGGCCCGACCGACCGCGTCGACCGGAAGCCTCAGATGCTCATCGACGAACTGCGCGACTCCGAGCGTCGCCGCCAACGACCTCGGGACCGGGAGCCCGCCTTCGCGACCCGGTCGTCCTCGTCGAAGTTGGTTTCGGTCGCGGCAAGACGGTGCAGATGATCGCATCAGCGGAGTTCCCTTTGTTCTCGGGTTCATGCGGTCCTGGACACCCGCATCATCCCAGTTCAGGGGGCATTTCCATCGGGACTCGAACCACGCTCAACGAAGCGGTTCGGTGCATCCAGGCTAACCGCCGGCAGGAGTCATGGGGGGTCAGCGGGTGGCGTCGACCGCGGCGAGCAGCTCGGTCCAGGCCTGTTCGAACTTCGCCACGCCTTCGGCCTCGAGCTGGTCGGTGACCTGGTCGAGGTCGATGTCGAGGCCGGCGAGCCGGTCGAGGGTGGAACGGGCGGTCTCGAGGTTGCCGGTGATGGTGTCCGCGGTGACCGCATCGGCCTCGCTGACGGCGGTCAACGTGGCTTCGGGCATCGTGTTGACCGTGCCCGGGGCGACCAGTTCGGCGACGTACAGGGTGGGGGGGTACTCGGGATTCTTGACCCCGGTGGAGGCCCACAGGGGCCGCTGCGGGTTGCCGCCCTGCTCCTCGAGCGCCTGCCACCGGTCGCTGTCGGTCGCCTCCAGGAACGCGCCGTAGGCGAGACGGGCGTTGGCGATCGCCGCCGCTCCTTGCAGCGCGAGGGCCGGCTCGGTGCCGAGCTCGGCCAGCAACGGATCTATGGCGGTGTCCACGCGGGACACGAAGAACGACGCGACGGAGTGGATCCCATCGATCGGCAGTCCGGCAGCGAGCCGCTCCTCCAACCCAGCGTGGTAGGCGTCCATCACCTGCCGGTACCGCTCGACCGCGAATAGCAGCGTGACGTTCACGCTGATCCCGGCGGCGATCGTCGCCCGGATCGCGGGCAGACCGGCCTCGGTGCCGGGGATCTTGATCAGCAGGTTGGGTCGGTCCACCTCGGCCCACAGCTCGCCGGCCTGGGCGATCGTCGCGTCCGTGTCCTGCGCGAGCCGCGGGTCGACCTCGATCGAGACCCGGCCGTCCTGCCCACCGGTGGCCTCCCACACGGGGAGGAACAGCTCGCAGGCGCGGCGCACATCGTCGGTGGTCAGCTTCCGCACGATGCTGGCCGCGTCTGCACCGTCGTCGGACAGCTGGGCGATGTCGGCGGCGTAGGCGTTCGAACCGGTGATCGCCGCCTGGAAGATCGATGGGTTCGTCGTCACGCCGACCACGTCGCTGTCCACCAGCATCCTCGCGAGCGTCCCCGTGTCCAGCCGGGCACGGGACAGGTCGTCCAACCAGATCGCCACCCCTTGGGTGGACAGGGCCTTCGTTGCTGCAGTCATCATTGCTCCTGGATCGTCATGTCGTCGGTCAGGCCGCCAGCTCGCGGATCGTGGTGACGAGTGCCTCGACGGTCACGCCGTGCTCGGCGAAGATCCGATCGGGATCCGCGGACGCGCCGAACCTCTCGATCCCGAGGTGGACACCTGCGTCACCGATCAGGTGCCGCCAGGACATGGCGATGCCGGCCTCGACCGAGACCCGGGCTGCCACCTGTGGCGGGAGGACCTCGTCGCGGTAGGCGGCGTCCTGAGCCGCGAACCACTCCTGGCACGGCATCGACACGACCCGGACCGACACCTCACCGGC
>JAWLFE010000078.1:2581-12803 GCA_041685735.1 Nitriliruptoraceae bacterium | reverse complement strand
GGAGTCCCAGGAGGCGGGGAGCGGGCTGGGCAGCAGCGACGGGAGGTCGCACGCGCGCACCGGCGCCTGAAGGCATCGCAGGCGCACCGCCCGCGCTAGGACAGGTTGGACTTCGCGATCGCCTGCAGGAACTGCTCGTTGGATCGCGTGGCTTTGAGCTTGTCGATCAGCAGCTGCAGCGCCGCCTCGGCGTCCATCGTCGCGAGCAGACGGCGCAGCTTCCAGATCGTGTCGATCTGGTCCTCGGGCAGCAGTAGGTCCTCGCGACGGGTACCGGACGCCTGGATGTCCAGGGCCGGGAAGATGCGCTTCTGCTCCATGCGGCGGTCCAGGCGCAGCTCCATGTTGCCGGTGCCCTTGAACTCCTCGAAGATGACCTCGTCCATCTTGGAGCCGGTGTCGATCAGCGCGGACGCGATGATCGTCAGGCTGCCACCCTCCTCGATGTTGCGCGCGGCACCGAAGAACCGCTTGGGCGGGTACAGCGCCGCCGAGTCCACGCCGCCGGACAGGATCTTGCCCGACGTCGGAGCCGCGAGGTTGTAGGCCCGGGCCAGGCGGGTGATCGAGTCCAACAGGACCACGACGTCCCGGCCCGACTCGACCAGACGCTTGGCCCGCTCGATGCAGAGCTCCGCGACCTGGGTGTGGTCCTCCGCGGGCCGGTCGAAGGTGGAGGAGATGACCTCACCCTTGGTCGAGCGCTGGAAGTCGGTGACCTCCTCGGGCCGCTCGTCGACCAGGAGCACCATGAGGTGCACGTCCGGATCGTTGGACTGGATCGAGTTGGCCAACTGCTTGAGCACCGTGGTCTTGCCCGCCTTCGGGGGCGACACGAGCAGGCCGCGCTGCCCCTTGCCGATCGGCGCCATCATGTCGACCAGGCGCATCGCCATCGGGGTGGACTCGCCGAGCTCCAGCTTCAGGCGTTCGGTCGGGAACAGCGGGGTCAGGTCCTTGAAGTGCGGCCGGCGGGACCGCTGCGCATCGCCGTCCAGCGACTCGCCTTCAACCGTGTCGACGCGGGCCAGCGCCGGGAACTTGTCGTTGTTCTTGTTGCGGCGGATCGGCCCCGAGACGCGGTCGCCGCGCCGTAGGTCGAAACGCCGGACGAACGACTGGGAGACGTAGACGTCGCGGTCACCGGAGAGGTAGCCGGTCACCCGCAGGAAGCCGTAGCCCTCCGGCAGTAGGTCGAGCACCCCTTCGCGCACCTCGGCGTCCTCGAGGTCGTTCTGCTGGCCACCGCCCTGGCCCTGGTTCTGGCCACCACCACCCTGGCCACCCTGGTTCTGGCCCCCGCCGCCCTGGCCACCACGGCCCTTGCGGCGGCGCTCCCGCTTGTTGCGGTTGCGGCCGTCGTCGCCATCGGACGAGCGCTCGGCGGTGTCCCGGTCATCGCGGCCACCGTCGCCACGGCCACCTTCACCCCGGCCACCGTCGCCACGGCCACCGCGTCCGGAGCCTTCGCCCCGATCCGACCCGTCGTCCTGCTCGGACCGCCGACGCGCACGCACCCGTGTCGAGCCATCGCTGTCCCCGTCGGAACCCGCCGACCCACCGGAACCCGCCGACCCGTCGGAACCGGACGCCGCGTCGCCACCATCGGACGCGGCCGAACCTGAGGATCCCGACGACCCGGATGACCCCGAGGAGTCAGCTCCGGTCGTGGCCGAACCGTCGGTGTCGCCACCGTTGGGCGAGCCGCTGTCGCGTGCCTGGCCCGCATCGATGATGAGGTCGACCAGGTCGGCCTTCTTCATCCGCTGATAGCCCTTCAACTCGAGCGTCGACGCGATCTGCCGAAGCTCAGCCAGCGCCTTCTTCTCGAGCAGACTGCGATCCATGGGTACTCCAGGCGTGGTCGACGCGTGCGCGGACCATCGGGACGGACGTCGGGGGGTCGGCGGCCTCAGCCGGCGGCGAGCCCATCGGTGTAGGACTGCCAGTCGGCCAGGAACCGGTCCAGGCCGCTGTCGGTGAGCGGGTGCTTGACCATCTGGCGGAACACCGATGCCGGCAGGGTCGCGATGTCGGCACCGACGAGCGCCGCCTGGGCGACGTGCTGTGGGCCACGGAGGGACGCCGCCAACACATCGGTCGCGTAGCCCTGGACCCGGAAGATCTCGCAGATCTCCGAGAGCAGCGAGATGCCGTCGTTGGCCAGGTCGTCCACACGTCCGAGGAACGGGGACACGTAGGTCGCGCCGGCCTTGGCAGCGAGGATCGCCTGGGTCGGTGAGAAACAGAGGGTGACGTTGGTGCGCACGCCGTCCTTGGACAGTTGCGAACAGGCGGCCAGGCCCTCCGGGATCAGCGGCAGCTTGATCACGACGTTGTCCGCGATCGCCGCCAGCTCCCGGGCCTCGCGCAGCATCCCGTCACGGTCGGTCGAGACCACCTCCGCGCTGACGTCACCGTCGACCTCGGCGCAGATGTCCTTGATCATGGAGGCGAAGTCGATCCCCTCCTTCGCCGCGAGCGTCGGGTTGGTCGTGACCCCGTCGAGGACCCCCCACCGGTTGATCTCCGCGATCTCGTCGATGTTCGCAGTGTCGAGGAAGAGCTTCACAGGGTGCTCCAGAGGCGCAAGGGCGGTGCGACGTACACCGATCGGTGAGCGGTGGTGAGCGCGCCGAGGCGCGAGCCGACCGGATGGGGATGAGCGATCCGCCAGGACCGCTCCGACCTGGACCGACAGCTCATCATCCGACGTGAGAACCCCACGAGCGTTGCGTCCGGCTCGATCGTGGATCGAGCCACCCGTGTCGGTGACACCGCGAGGAACGAGACGTCGTCCCTGGATCGTGACCCGCGAACGAACGTTGCGGAGACGTCCGCATCATAACCGCTCGCGGGGGCACTGCGCACACCCGGGTGTGCCGGCCAGCGCGCAGCCGTCGTCCGGGCAGGCCAACGCTCCGGCCAGGTCCACGCCGAGCTGGTGGACCACGAAACCCTCCCGGTCCGCCACCTCGCGACAGGTGGCTTCGTGCTGCTCCTGCGACCCACCAGCCACGGCGATGCTCGGCCCGGCGCCCGACAACCAGGCGTGGAGACCCGCGTCGCGGAGCGCAGCCAGCACCCCACCCGACGCACCCATCGTCCGCATCCTGACGGGCTCGTGCAGCCGGTCCCCCGCCGCCCCCGGCGCGACGGGCCACAACCCGCCGAGCGCACCGAGGACGTGTCCGGCACGCGATGCCTGCACGGTCACGTCAGCGACATCGAGGTACTCCGGGAGGACGTCGCGCGCGTGCGAGGTGGCCTGGCGGAACGATGGCACGAGCACGATCGGGCGCAGGGTCGGGGCCGGGTTGATCCGGCGGACGATGATGCGCCCGGCGTCGTCGACGGTGCAGGCGACCAGACCACCGAGCAGCGCCGGCGCGACGTTGTCGGGGTGGCCCTCCACCGCCGAGGCCAGGGTGACGAGCTCCCGATCCCCGATCGGTGTCCCGGTCACGGCGCGGGCCAGCGCGAGGCCCGCCACGATGGCCGACGACGAGGACCCCAGGCCACGCTCGAGTGGGATGCGGTTCGTGGCCTGCAGCGCGACATCGGGCACCGCCACGTCGTGGTGGTCACAGAACGCCACGAAGGAACGCCACAGCAGGTTCCCATCACCGGTCGGAACATCGTCCCGACCCTCACCGATCGCCCGCACGCGTTCCTGCTGGGCCGCACGCGGCACGCTCCGCACGGTCAGGTACAGCGCCAGGGCCAGGCCGTAGGCGTCGTAGCCGGGTCCCAGGTTCGCCGAGGTCGCCGGAACCTGGACGGTGTGGTGACGCAGGGGCACGGCGGTCCTACCGGGGGATGAGGGGCGCGGCGGCAGCCTACCGCCGGGCTCCATCACGCCGATCCGCGCCACCCGACAGTGACTCTCCGCAGCCACCCAACCGCTCAGTGACGGTCACCGAACCAGTCGCCGGACCACCGCGCGCCTGCCCGACGTGCCGCGGGGCTCAAGGACCACCCGCAGAGGCCGATGGTCAACGCCAGGGCCGGCAGCAGGACGCATCCACCCGGATCGCGACGGGTCCACACCGCGGTGGGCCGCGGAGAGGACAGCACCGATGCGGCAGCGGACGACCCTCCTCCAGAGGTTCGGCAGCATCAGCCTGCTGCTGATCGTGCTGCTCGGGCTCGTGACCGGGCTGCTGCTCCGCGGTGTCCTCCGTGACCGGACCATCGAGGACGCGCAGCGCACCGCGGTCTCCGTGGCGGTCGTCGGGGTGCAGAGCCAACTGACCCCCGAGGACCTCGGCCGCGACTTCCTGCCCCTGCCACCGGAACGGATCACCGAGCTGGATGCGGCGATGGGTGCCGCCGTGACCGTCGGGGAGGCCGGCGAGGTCGGTGAGGTCGACGGCTTCGTGCGGATCAAGGTCTGGAACCCGCAACACTGGCTGGTGTACTCCGACAACCGGGCCCTGAACGGCCGCTGGTTCCCCGGTGACGACGCGCTGGACGACGCATTGGCCGGGGAGGTCACCTGGGAGGTGACCGACCTGCGTTCCCCGGAGGAGTTCGAGGAGCGCGACTTCGGTGAACTGCTGGCGGTCTACGTTCCCCTGCGCGCCACCGAGGGGCGGTTCGCGGCGCCCGACGACACCTCCGCGCCGGTGATCGGCGCCAGCGAGGTCTACCTGCCCTGGCAGCCCATCGCCGCCGCGATCGCCCGCGACACCGCCCGACTGTGGGCGGTGCTCGCGATCGGGCTGGCCGTGCTGTACGCGGGGCTGTACCGGCTGGTCTCCCGGGCGTCCATCCGGCTGCGCCGTCAGGCGGCCAAGAACGACCACCTGGCTCGCCACGACACGCTCACGGGCCTGTTGAACCGTCGGGGCTTCGAGGAACAGGCCCGCCAGCGCCTGCAGGACGGCACGCGGCAGGCGGTCCTGCTCGTCGACCTGGACCGGTTCCAGGACGTCAACGACACCCTCGGACACGACGCGGGCGACGACATCCTGCGCGAGGTCGCGGACCGACTGACCACCTTCGCCGGTGACGGCGACGTGGTCGCGCGGCTCGGCGGGGACGAGTTCGCCCTGCTTCGCAGCGACGTCGACCTGCCGGCGGCGACCGCGTTGGCCGCCAGGATCGGCGAGCTGATCAAGCAACCGGTGTCGACGGCAGGCCTGGACCTGGACGTCAGTGGCAGCATCGGCGTGACCGTGTCGCCGGACCACGGCACGGACATCGGCGACCTGCTCCGTCACGCCGACATCGCGATGTACCGCGCCAAGGAGTACCGCTCCGGCGCCGAGGCGTACCGGGCGGAGATCGACCACTTCTCGGCCGATCGCCTGGAACTCGCCTCCGAGGTCCGGCGCGCGATCAGCGAACGCGAACTGTGCGTCTTCCTGCAACCCCAGATCGATCTGCGCACGGGCACGGTCGTCGCGGCCGAGGCGCTGATCCGCTGGGATCACCCCACCCGCGGGATGGTCAGCCCCGGGGCGTTCATGCCTATCGTCGAGACGACCGACCTGATCCGGCCCCTCACCGCGTTCGTGATCGACGAAGCCCTGCGGGCCTGCGCGGAGCTGGATGCGGCCGGCGTCGCGATCGTCGTCGCGGTGAACCTCTCCGCTCACAACCTCACCGATGCGGAGTTGCTGCCCACCGTCACCCGACTGCTCGACGAGCACGGGCTGCCGGCATCGAGGTTGCGGCTCGAGCTGACCGAGTCCGCGCTCCTGCACGACCCGACCGGCGCGACGCGGGTCCTGACGGTCCTGCGTGACCTCGGCATCGGCCTGTCCGTCGACGACTTCGGGACCGGCTACGCGTCCCTGGCCTACCTGCGCGACCTGCCGGTCGACGAGCTCAAGATCGACCGGTCGCTGGTCGTGGCCGCGGGGCAGGGCGGCGACGATGAAGCGCTGCTGAGCGTGTGCATCTCGCTCGGGCACCGCCTCGGCCTGACGATCGTCGCCGAGGGCATCGAGGATGCACCGACCCTGCACTGGCTGGCGGACGCGGGGTGTGATCTGGCGCAGGGCTACCTGACCGCACGGCCCATGCCGGCGGATGATGTCCAGGCCTGGCTCGCGGCCAACGCGGCGTCGACGCGGGAACTGGTGCTCGGCGAGCGCACGGTGGTGACCACATGAGTGGACCGACGCCCCCCACGACCGTGACCACCCCATCGAAGGACGGACCGGCTCGTCCGGTCGGCTCCGGCGCGAGCCCGGGCGGTGGCTCCGTCCGGCGCGGGTTGCCGGGGCTGGTCACCGGCGGCGTGGTCATCGTCGCGTTCGCCGTCACGCTGATCGTGCTGTTCGCCGGCATGCGCGACGACGGGGCCGGGGAGTCCTCCGCGGCGCTGCTGGCGGCGACCCAGGCACCACCGGTGAGCATGGACCCCGACGGGGAACCGGGAGCGATCGACGCCGACGAGCCGGTCGTCCCCGCCCCAGCGCTACGCCTGCTGCTGGAACAGCTCCTCGGCCAGCACGTGCTGGTCATGGCGGGCGCCTCGGCCGAGGTCGCCGACGGCGCCCCCCGGCAGGACGCGCTCGACGCGGTCCAGTCCAACACCGACGAACTCGGTGGAGCCATCGGGCTGGTCTACGGCGAGGTCGGCCAACGCGCCTTCACGTCCCTGTGGACCCAGCACGTCGCCTTCTTCATCGACCGCGGTGCCGCCGCGGGTTCGAACGACGCCACCGGCGTCGCGGCGGCCGATGAGCACCTGCACCACTACGAGCGCGACTTCGGGTCGTTCGCACGGGCCGCGACCGACGGCGAGCTCCCCGCCGAGGTCGTCACCTTCCTGCTCGAGGGGCACGTCGCGGACATCAACGGCTTCGTCGCCGCGCACCTGGCCGGCGACGGCGAGGCGGCCGCGCGGGCGCTCGACGTCGGCCACCAACGGGTCGCCGACATCGGCGCGGGATTCGCCACCGCGATCAGTGCCCAGGGCCCCGCCGCCTTCCCCGGTGAGGCCACCGGTCCGGGGGTCGACCCCGCAGCCGCGGTCGGACGCGCCCTGGCCGGCTACCTGGGTGCCACCTCGTTGTCGTTGGACGCCACCGACACACAGGCGGCGCGGCGGCAGGACGTGCAGCAGACCCTCGCCATCGTCTCCAACAACGCCGAGGTGACCCGCACGGCCGTGGGCAGGTGGCTGGACGCCGACGGCGATGCGGCCCGCGCGGCGGCGGAGGAGCTCAGCGTCGCGCTGGCTGTGGAGGATCCGGACGCGCTGACCGATGCGCTCGTCTCCTACCACGCGGGACTGGACGCGGGGCTGCTCGATCCGGCGACCGAAGCGGCACACGACGCCGCCTACCAGATCGCCGGCGCCCTGCTGGGGCGCTGATCCTTCGCGGCGGTGCCCCGCCGGAAGGGTGTCGTCGCAGGGGTACGGAGATGGAGCCAGCGCTGCGTCTACGATCCCGGTCGGCTACCCGCGGTCGGCGAACCCGCCCGGCCGCGCTGCGTCTGCGCGTCGGCGAGTAGCGAGCGAAGGGGGCAGACATGCTGTCGACCGTCGTTGCGACGATCCGGTTCTTCCGCGCGCTCGCGGCCGCGGCCTGGGACCCGGCGAGTCGAGGTGTGGTCATCCTCGCGGCGCTGACGTTGGCGACCGGGACCTTCTTCTACCGCTGGTCGGAGGGTTGGGGGTACGTGGATGCGCTGTACTTCAGTGTCACGACCCTGACGACCATCGGGTTCGGCGATCTGTTGCCGAGCAGCACGGGTGCCAAGCTCTTCACGATCATGTACTCGTTCATCGGGATCGGCATCATCGCCGCGTTCATCACCTCGCTCACGCTCTCGATCCGTGCACGTCACGAGCACACGCACGGACCCGACCGCGACGGCGGGGAGCCCGCCGGCTGAACGACCCGCGACCATGCGCCGTGGTCAGCTGTGGATGCTGGGGGCCGCTGCCGGTCAGCAGCTGTTGATCGCTGTGATGCCGTCCAGGCGATCGCGGGTCCAGTCGATGAGTTCCGGCAGCAGCGGAGAGTCGGCCGCGACGACACCCACATGGTCGCGATCGGGGTAGGTGCGGTACTCGAGGTCGTTCCCAGCGTCACAGCGCGCGCGGACGAACCGCTGCTGTACCTCAGGCAGGACGAGCGGGTCGGTCTCGCCCTGCGCGATCAGGAGGTCAGCCTCGATGGGTCCTGCGGGGATGTTCTGCTCGATCCGCGTGGCCAGGGGTCCCGTCGCCAGGTCGTCGAAGTAGGTCGACCAGTCCGTGGTCAGCGAGGTCAGGATCGAGGTGAAGACCGCCGGTTCGGCGAGACAGCGACGCGCGATCTCGTCGAAACTGACGCGCGCACCCGGCCGGACGTAGTCACCCAACGAGACGTCGTCGTAGTGGTCCGCGTAGGCCTGCAGCATGTACGTGGCGAACACACTGCCCCCCGGCAACGTCTCCAGACCCTCGAGGAGGCCCGTCAGGTCGCTGGCCGGAGCCAACGCGGCGACCGCCTGCACGTTCACATCGGGCGCGTACTCCGGGGCGAGGATCCCGGTCCACAGCGCGGCATGGCCACCTTGGCTGTGGCCCCAGACGACCGTGCGCTCGGCGAGGTCCAGCTCCTCGAGCTGTCGTGCAGCGCGAACCGCGTCGAGTGCGGAGCGGCCCTGTCCCTGACCGATCAGGTAGGGGTGCGGACCGGAGGTGCCCAGGCCGATGTAGTCCGAGGCGACCAGCGTCCAGCCCTCGTCGAGGACGCGGTCCAATGCGAAGAAGGCGCCCGCTTCGAACGGGTCCTCCAGGACCGTCGGTGCGCACGTCGGGTCCACCCCCGTGGTGCCGTGGGTCCAGGCGATCACCTCGCCAGGTTCCGACCCACGGTCGCCTGGCGTGACCACCAGCCCGCTCGCGATGCCAGGGACACCGTCCTCACGCGTCGTCGTGTGCAGGATCCGCCAGGCGTCCGCTCCGGACGGGATGCCGCGGTCGAATCGCTCTGCCCGGAGCAGCACACCCGGCTCGTCGGCAACCTCGTCAGGCGCTGTATAGAAGTCGTCCACGACCGGTTCGCCGCCCCGGATCTGCGCGGTCGCCAGGGCGAGCGCCACCGCGACGAGCACGGCGACCCCCGTCCCTACCAGACGCGCGGACCGGCGCAGCCGACCCGGTTCGCGTGGCGACCTCGCCATGCCTGCCGGACGGACGGCCGCCAGCACCTCCGACAGCCCGAACAGCACGGTCCGCGCACCGAACACCACCGCGACCACCAGGAGCGTGACGTCCGGCCACGCCAGAGCGATACCACCGAACACCAGCGTCGCGACCCCACGCAGCGCGGATGCGAGCCGCTCGTCGGTCGAACCCCGTGCCGCAGCCACAACGTCCCCCACCCCGGCGATGACGAGCCCGATACCGACGAGGACCGCCAGCCCTCGCACCGACAGTCCAGGCCAGACCACCACCGCGACACCCAGAGCCACCCAGACGGCCCCGACGCCGATGCCGAGGATCCCGGTACCGCCATCCCGAGCGGCCAGCATCCTTCCCACGCCCGTCACGACCGCCGCGGCTGCCAGCAGCAACGTCAGCACAGCGACCGAGGTGAACGGCTGCGCCAGCAACGCAAGTCCGAGCCCCGTCGCCACGATGCCGACGAGCAGTGACACGACCCGTGGCCGACGCCCAGCAGCATCGGTCCGAACACCCACAGCTCCCCCCGTCTTCCGATGTCGCTCATGGCACGGCGAGTGCCGGCAGCCCAGCCGTTGATCACCCACGCCGCGGCGAACGCTAGCAACGACGCGTGACCAGCGGACGGCGAACATCGGTGGCACGCCGTCTCGGGTCGAGCCGACTGCGTGCTCAGCCCCTGACGCGGGCCGGCATCCGGTCACCGCCGGCTGCGATGCGGACGGCTGGATGACGTCCCTCGGTGAGCTGCGTTCAACGGCGTGTCACGGTCAGGCGAGGCCGGCGGGTGCCTCCGCTGCCGTGATCGTGGTGATCTCGTCGTGGACGCCCAGGACTGACGCCCACCCTCGCGGAGCCGGGAGCGCGGCGAGCGATCCGCACCCCGGGACCCGGGCGCCTGACCTGTCGGGGGAGCCATCACCGCCAGGTGGCGCTCAGCCTTGGGCCAGTTCCCGAGCGGCGGTGAGGATCTGCTGCTCGGACAGGAGCACCACGTCCGCCGCGGGGCCCAGGGGCACGTAGGTGTCCTCGGCCCGGACGCTCGCCAGCGTCGCGGCGCCACCCGATTCGGCGAGGTCCGCGATG
>JAWLFE010000078.1:0-2481 GCA_041685735.1 Nitriliruptoraceae bacterium | reverse complement strand
AGCACCACGTCCGCCGCGGGGCCCAGGGGCACGTAGGTGTCCTCGGCCCGGACGCTCGCCAGCGTCGCGGCGCCACCCGATTCGGCGAGGTCCGCGATGACGGCGTCAGCGATGCCACCGGCGGTCCGGCGACACTCCTCGACGACGAGCACCCGCCCGACGTCCGCCGCATGCTCGCGCACCGCGTCGAACGGCAGCGGCGCCAACCACCGCAGATCGAGCACCCGCGCGGCGATGCCCTCCTCGGCCAGGTGTCGGGCCACGCGCAACGACATGCGCACCCCGTTGCCATAGGTCACGAGCAGCACGTCGGACGCATCCGGGTCGTACACCCCGACCTCTCCCGGGAGTGCCAGCTCGCCGGCCGGCGGGTGGTCGGTGAGCCAGCCACCGTCGCCGGGTCCGTGGAGGTCACGTTCGTGGTAGAGGGCGATGGGTTCGAGGAACGCCACGACCCGCCCGTCGACCGCGGCCATCGCCACCGCGGCCCGCAACATGCGCACCGCATCGTCACCCCGTGACGGCACGGCCAGCGCCAGGCCGGGGATGTCACGCAACGCTCCGATCGAGTTGTCGTTGTGGAAGTGCCCGCCGAAGCCCTTCTGGTAGGCCAGGCCGGCGATCCGCACCACCATCGGGGTCTGGAACTGCCCCGACGAGAAGAAGCTCGTGCTGCAGGCCTCGCCCCGGAGCTGATCGAGCGCGTTGTGCAGGTAGGCGAGGTACTGGATCTCCGGGATCGGCAGCATCCCGGTCAGCCCGAGCCCCTGGGCGATGCCCAAGATCGTGGTCTCGTCGAGCAGCGTGTCGAACACCCGCGCCGTCCCGAAGGTCTCCTGCAGGCCGGCCGTGACGCCGTAGACACCACCCTTCTTCCCGACGTCCTCCCCGAAGGCCACCGCGTTTGGACGGGCCACGAACTCATCGCGCAGCGCGGCGTTCAGCCGGACCGCGAGGGTCCGCTCCCCCGCGGCGGTCGCATCCTCCGGGAGCCGCCGGGGATGCGCGGCGGCCCGTGCCTCCGGGGCGAGGTGGCGACCCGCTACCTCGGCTCTGATGGCGTCCGGCCGGTACGGGGCCAACGGGGCCACGATCTCCGCGACCGTCGTGAGGTGACCGGCCGCGGATGCGCCCGGCTGGAGGGCGGCGACGTGGGACCGGACCCGTTCGACGATGCCGACCAGCGTGTCGCGGTCGGCCGCGCCGGTTGCCAGCAGGCGTCGCGCCGTGCGTGCGACGGGGTCCCGGGCCTCGGCCGCCGCGATGTCGTCACGGGAGCGGTACGCGGACTCCACGTCGCTGCCGGCGTGCCCCCAGAGCCGGACCGTGTCGAGGTGGAGGAACACCGGTGCCCGGCGCATGCGGGCGAGGTCGAACGCGCTGGTCGTCGCATCCCAGAGGTCGTCGATCTCGCCCTCGGCGCGGACGTAGGCCACCCCCGGCAGCGCCGAGGCCGTGGTCGCGATCCACCCCCGGGGGCTGGGTACGGAGATGCCGATGCCGTTGTCCTCGCAGACGAAGACGATCGGGACGGGACTCCCGACACGTTGCGCCCAGCGGGACGCGTTGATCGCGGACAGGGCGGTCGCGTGGTTGAACGACGCATCGCCGAACGAACACACCACGACCGCGTCCTCGGGGAGGTCGTCCAACAGTCCCAGACGCTTGGCGCGGGCGATCGCGAAGGCGGTCCCGACCGCCTTCGGCGGATGCGAGGCGATCGTGGAGGTCTGCGGGGGGATCCACAGCTCGCGGCTGCCCCAGACCTTGTGCCGCCCCTGCGAGATCGGGTCGTCACGTGACGCGGTGAACGAACGCAGCGTGTCCGCGACCGGGTCCGTGCCGGGCACCTGCCGAGCACGTGCCATGACGAGTCCGCCGTCCCGGTAGTGCAGGAAGGCAGGGTCGGTCGGGCGCGACACGGCGCCGACCACGGCCATGTCCTCGTGCCCGGCCGAGGAGATGGTGTAGAAGCCCTCACCCGTGGCCTTCAGGTCCCGCGCCGCGACATCCAACGTCCGTGACCGGACCTGATCCTCGAACAGGTCGAGGGCGGCACCAACGGTCAGCGCCGTCCCGTCGGTCAGCGGCTCCTGCGCGGGCCGGCGCTGCTCCGCCACCGGAGCCTCGGCGATGGTGCGATCGAGTGCGGCTTCGACGACAGCGACACGATCCAGGGCAACGACCTCCGACACGGCAGGCCCGGCACGCTAGTGCGCCGGTCCGACGGCCTGGAACCGGCGGCGCGACTCAGTGGTCGAGCGTGCCGACGTAGACCTCAGGCGGGCACCCGAAGCTGTAGGGAGCGGGCATGACGGCGTCCGGTTCCGGGCCGCCCCAGACCTCGTCGCGATCGAGCGCGACGAACAGCTCGACGCCGACCCCGTCCTGGATCACGACCAGATCGGGATCACCCGGTCGCACCTCGACGACCTCGGCCCCGTCGAAGTGCTCGGGGTCGATCGGGGGGTTGCCGACCGC
>JAWLFE010000234.1:0-3085 GCA_041685735.1 Nitriliruptoraceae bacterium | reverse complement strand
GTTGGGCGCGGTGTACGCCAACCGCCTCCCGCGCGGCCGGACCTACGCCCGGAAGGGAACGGTTCAGGACCTGACCGTCGAGGCTGGTGCCGTGACCGCGCGGGTCCAGGGCAGCCGTGCCCGCCCCTACCGGGTCGCGCTGCAGCTCCCGGCGTTCGACGATGCGACCTGGGAGGCGATCACGACCGTGCTCGCCTCGCGCGTGCGGCTGTCCGCGGACCTGCTCGACGCGACGATGCCCGAGGACATCGACGAGGTGCTGGCCGAGTGCGGGGTGTCGCTGTTCCCGACCGCGCGCGAGCTGACCACCCGGTGTTCCTGCCCCGACGTCGCCAACCCGTGCAAACACGTCGCCGCGGTCCACTACGTGCTCGCCCAGACCTTCGACGCCGACCCCTTCCTGCTGCCCACGCTCCGTGGACGCGACCGCGATGCGCTGCTCGCGGGCCTGCGCGCCCAGCGGGCCGGCAGCGATCCGCCGGAGCGC
This sequence comes from Nitriliruptoraceae bacterium, assembly GCA_041685735.1. Lineage (GTDB taxonomy): Bacteria > Actinomycetota > Nitriliruptoria > Nitriliruptorales > Nitriliruptoraceae > CSSed11-175R1. Next base: position 2,598 of record JAWLFE010000234.1, on the reverse strand, counting down.
GCCGTCGAGCCGGCCGCCGAGGCGATCCCCGTCAGCGCCCTGGTGGCACGGGAGCTGTACGGCGCCGCGGGCTCGCTGGCGGACATCGCCGTACGTCCCCACCGACCCGACGATCCCGGGGCGGTCCTGCGCCGCCTCGGCCCCCCACCGGGCCTCGCAGCAGCGAGCGACGGACTCCAGGCTGCCGTCCGCGACGCGGCCGCCGTCGCGTGGGAGCTGCTCGACGGCGACACCGACCCGGTCGTGGGCGCCCTTCGCCGGCACGGTGCCACCTCGGCTCGTCAGCTCGCCGACCTGCTCGCCGAACCGATCGAGACGATCCGAACGGAGCTGCACCGCCTCCGCCGGGAGGGCCTCGTCGGGGTCACCGGACGGGGACCGGCGACCCGCTACCACCTCTCGGGCTGACGTCTCCGCCGGGGAACGTGCGAACGAAGTGGCACCTCGAGGAGTACGAGATGGAAGGATAATGCACTATCCTTCTGTTCGTGGGGGTGCGGTAGAGGATCCGAGATGAGGTTCGCGCGCGGTCGGTACGTGACGCAGCACCGGTCGGTGGAACTCGACGCGTTCGGCGGTAGGGCCGCCAAGGCGGGTCTGTCCTACGAAGCGTTCGTGCCGGCCCCGATCGTGGACATCGAGGTGCGTCTGTCCGGAGTCGCGGCCGCGGACGTGGCTGATGCCGAGGCCACGCTGTCGCGGCTCACCCGGAACTCGGTGGCGTTCCCGAGTCTGGAAGCGCTGGCCCGACGTCTGTTGCGCTCGGAAGCGATCGCCTCCTCGTGGATCGAGGCGCTGCAGGTGTCGCACCGACGTCTGGCCGAGGCGGAGCAGGGGGCGCCGGGCGGCCGCTACGACGAGGCCCGGCGGGTGCTCGGCAACGTACGGGCGCTGGACGCGGCGGTGGACATCGGCGCCCGCACCGATCCGATCACCGTCGACGAGTTGTTGTCCATGCACGGTGCACTGATGTCCACCTCCAACGTCGAGGACGATCGCGCACGCGCCGGGCAGGTCCGCGATGGACCGGTGTTCATCGGCGGGACGAACCCGACCAACGCGGAGTACGTCGGCCCTCCCCATCAGGAGGTCACGGGGTTGCTGGAGGATCTGGTCGCCTTCGTGAACACCAGACGCGACCTCTCGCCCGTGGTGGTGGCCGCGATCGCGCATGCTCAGTTCGAGTCGATCCACCCGCATCACGACGGGAACGGCCGTGTCGGACGGTGCCTGGTGCACACGCTGCTCCGACGAGAGGCCGGCAGCGCCGTGCTGCCACCACTGTCCATCGCCTTCGCGCGCCCCGAAGCACGCTACGTGGAGGGCCTGAACGCGTTCCGTAGCGACGATCTCGACGGCTGGCTGACCGTGTTCGCCACAGCGGTCAGCTTCGCGGCGCACGCCACGATCGGGCTCGCGTACGAGGTCAGGCAGCTCCAGCGGTCGTGGCTGGAGCAGCTCACCGAAGCCCGGGCGCGGTCCGGGCTGCGGCCACCGCGCGCGGACGCGGCCGTCCTGGCGGCCCTGGAAGCGCTGCCGGACATGCCGGCGTTCCACGCCCGCGATCTCGCCCAGCAGCTCGACCGGTCGTGGCGTGCAGCCCAGGATGCGATCGAGGAGCTCGCGGATGTCGGCATCGTGAAGCAGCTGAGCGCCGGCAAGGGCAACCGGCTCTACGAGGTACCCGGGATCTTCGCGCTGCTCGACGGCTTCGAGCATGATCCCGAACGCCTCGTGGAGATCGGCCATGCGCCCCGACGCCCCGGTTCGTGACCACGGCGTGACCACGAACGAGCTGGATGTGGTCAGCACGGGCCGGAACGGGTGAGGACAGGCGAAGCGCGTTCTCCCTGGTCAGCGGCGTGATCGGGCACGGAGGCCCACCCAACGGGACCCGTCCGGTGCGGTTCGATCCCCTGCCCCCCAGCCACCCGAACGAACCGCAGCCCCCCAACCGGATGAGCCGTGTGTGGCCCTCGTGGGCCACCTCCGCGACCGACCCGCCAACGCGTCGCCGTGGACGGTCTGGGCTGTCCGCAACGGTGCCTGCGCACAGCTTGCGGCCCGGGACATGGGCGTTCCGCCTTCTCGGGGCGGCCGCTGGGTCGGGAACTGTGCTTGGGCACAGCTTCTGGCTGCGATCGAGGCCAACGGCCTTCCCTGGTCGCAAGCGGTCCGGCGCGGTCCGAACGTCGTCTGGCTGCGGCTCTGGGACCGGCCTGGCCGGCTCGGCGAGGTTGCTGCACCTGCCGCCGACGAACCGGGACCCGGTCGCCTATCCGGTGCGGTGGGCGTGTCTGGGCAGGGTGAACGTGAAGCGCGCACCGGGGTTGAGCGGTTCGGCGCCGATGGTGCCGCCATGTCGTGCGATGATCCGGCGGCAGGTGGCGAGGCCGATCCCCGCACCGTCGAGCTTCTCCCCGGACCTGGTCCGCGCGAAGGGTTCGAAGATCACGTCTGCGTCGTCGGGATCGAAGCCAGCACCGTTGTCCTGGACATGCAGTTCCCAGGTCGCGTCGCGTTGGGTCGCACTGACCGAGATGGCCAGCCGACGTTGCGGGTGCCGGAACTTGATCGCGTTGGCCAGCAGGTTCTGGA
>JAWLFE010000233.1:0-3089 GCA_041685735.1 Nitriliruptoraceae bacterium | reverse complement strand
ACCACGCATCGGGTGATGCTCCCGATCGCGTCCACCCTGTTCCCCCACCGCGACCCTTACCCACGGGGTTCAGACCTAACATCCGGGAAGCGCAGCTTCTCGGACGTGAGTCGGCCATGACCAGACCGGACGGTCAAGGTGTCGGAAGTCAGTCTTTCGATCTGTTGCCAGCTGGTCGTCAGATCGAAGGTCTCGCCCACGTGCACGCGGTCACGGGTTTTCGCTGGGCGAGATGGGGCGCAGGTGGCGTTGGTTCGCAGGGCTGTCACCGAGCATCTGGAGGCGGAGCTTGCGAAGGTGGTCGCCGAGGTCGCCGGGCTGGTCGGCGGCATCGAACACGGCGACGGCGACATCGCGATGCCCCCCGGCGATGGCGGTTTCGGCCAGCAGTGCCACGGGCTGCCAGTGGCCGCGGCCCAGACGCGCGGCCGCGTCAGCGAACCGGTCGTAGCTGCGGGTGGCGACCAGCACGTGGAGAACGGCCTTGCGTGCCTCGTCGGTGTGCCACCGCAACCGTGCCGCGGTGTACTCCGCGGCGAGGTCGTCGAGGATGGCTTCGAGCAGATCAGCCTCGCCTTTGCGGGCACGCCGGAAGGGCACGGTCTCGTGCTGGTGGAGGTGCGCGTAGTCGTCGAACGCGACCAGTTCACAGACGTCCCGCCAGTAGACCGTCGGATCGAGGAGGTCACGCCACGGCGTAGTGACGTAGGCCTGCCAGGTCTGGAGTCCGAGCTGGCCGATCTCTCCGTACGAGTCGTCGGCGCGCTCAGCGGCCTCAGCGACCGCGGTCAAGGCCGCTCGTCGCACTCCCAAGAGCCGCATCGGGTCGTTTCCCGCGTGCTGGACCAGACCGGCGACCACGGCCTCGATGTCTCTGACCAGGTCGAACGTTTGGCGGGCCCAGATGTCGGACCGGTCCTCGACCAGCTCGGCAAGGAGCTCGTAGGGCTCGGCCGGGTCGGCCGGGAACGCCGGCCAACTCCCGCGCAGCGCCCGCTCCCGCAGCTGGCTCCGGGGAGGATGCTGCATCGGGCCGGTCATATCCCGAGGTGACAAGGCCTGCGTGACGATCTTCCGGCGAGCCTTGGCCAGCACCGTCTTGTCGAGTTCGTCGTCGGCGAGCAGCTGCGCCGGAACGATCCCGGCCGTCGCGAGCCGGCCGGTGAGGTCGTCGAGATGGGCGAGCTTAGCCTGTGCGTCCTCACCGAGATGACCAGAAGGATGGTCGTCGAGCGCCGCGGCGATACCCGCGAGATCACCGCCGTGGTCGACGACCGCCACCAGCGCGAACCAGCGGTCCCAGTGCGACCACGCCTGGCCGTGTCGTTCGGTCCACGGCTCGGGTCCATAGACCGCCGGCCTTCGTGCCGCCATCTGGGGTCCGTTCAGTCGAGGAGTCGATGCTGCGGGCCGGTCGCACGCACCCGGAGCGCCTCGAGCGCGGTGGCACGCCCGGCGTCGGTGAGCCGGTCGAACCGCCCCTGACGTGGGACATCGTGTTCGACGTGGAGCCCGAACGTCTCAAGCACCGTCAGCATCGGGAACACGCAGGAGCCCAGTTCCTCGGGCGTCGGACCACGCCCCGATAGCCGGTCGTGCCAGCCCGCCTCGGCCGCCAGCTCAGCCAACCCCACCAGCAGGGCACGGCGGCCGACCTGCTCGCCGTCGAGCAGCATCAGCAGCGCACACTCACGAGCGAACCCCTCGAACCCGCCGGGCCCAGCGATCGCCGCCGCCACCGCCCGCCACGCCGCGACGTCATCGGCCGCCAACGCGGCACCGGCCTTGGTCGCCGTCAGGGTGCGGCCCTGGCGGCGCACCCACCGCCGGTCGCGAGCGAGCTCGTGCACCACCAAGATCTCGAGCACGTCATCCTCACGCATCGGTGCGGCACCCCGCCGAGAATCCCACCAGCCGAATGCCTCACACACCGCCTGCACAACCGCACGCGCCAGGTTGTACTGGCCCGTGAGCGCCACACCCTCGCCAGCGGCGCGCTCGAGCAACCACCGCAACGGCGCCACCACCCGAGCGACCTCGTTAGGCGGGTCGACCGGATGCAGCAGCACAGCCTCCCACCGGCCGATCAGCTCACGGCGTCGGGGCGAACGCCGCTGCTCGACCCACCGCATCATCCGCGCGGTGGTGACCACACCCAGCCAGTCCTGCTCACCCGGATGCCCGGGCACCTGCTCGCGCAGCGCCGCGACCGTCAGCTCCCGCTGCCGGACCCGCCACGCGCGGCCGCCCGGAACCAGCTCACCTTCGACGATCGCCCGCTCGAGCGCGACCGCAACATGATCGCGAGCATCCGACTCCTCGGCGGTCATCACCTCGCCCCACACCAGCACACCGGTGTCAGGCGCATCGATCCCCGAGGCGTCCACCGCCTTGCGGTAAGCCGCGAAGCCGGCCTTCTCGTCCCGATGCCACGCCGCGATCACCTCACGGGTGGTGCCCGAGCGGCACAACTCGGCGTAGCGATCCCTGCCGAGCTCGTCGAACAGCCCGGCCAGCCCCGCGACGATCTCAAGGTGCTCATCCTCGTCCGTCCACCACTTCACCGGCAGCCGATACCACACGAAGTCCTGCACCAACCGCTGGATGACCAGGCCGGCCTCACCATCAGGCGCCACCCAGCCCCACGCCGCCGCAGCAGCCTGTGCCGCGCCCGGATCGCGGGCCCGCAGACGATCCAGCGCAGCCACAACGGCCGGATCCTTGGGACCGGCGGGACCACCGTCGTCGGTCACGTCCACGCTCCGTCCACGTCGCTCACGGCATCGTCACCGAGCCTACGACACCAACCAGCCACCACACACGAGCATCCCTGACTGGCACGACGGCGAAACGTGCGAACCGTCCGTGCGTCGCCTCCTGACACGCACACCGCCGCCGAGAAAGCACGCTGTCGTGACCGTCGCTGACAATGTCAATCGCCATCTGGTTCTCCCCGGGGTGGTCATGAGATCTCCCCGCTGGTGGCCACCGGTCCTCACCTCACCTGGCACCCAACAACCCGCCTCGCCGCGACCGGTGGAATCTCCCCCGTGGAGTCGCCTGGCGTCCGAGAACCCTCAGTTCTCGGA
>JAWLFE010000077.1:0-12877 GCA_041685735.1 Nitriliruptoraceae bacterium | reverse complement strand
TGAGGTGCTCTCCGACGCCACCCTCGAGGAGTTGCGCGGGTTCGATGCGATCTACCTCGGGGCGGTCGGGACACCCGACATCCCGCCGGGGCTGATCGAACGTGGCCTGCTGCTGAAGGTGCGCTTCGCCTTCGACCAGTACGTCAACCACCGTCCGGTCAAGCTCTACCCGGGGGTGACCTCGCCCATCGCCGGGCTGACGCCGGACGCGTGCGACTTCGTGGTCGTGCGTGAGAACACCGAGTCGGTGTACGCCGGTGCCGGTGGGGCCCTCTACGAGGGCACCCCGGCCGAGGTCGCCACCCAGGAGAGCGTCAACACGCGGCACGGCGTCGAGCGGGTCATCCGGTACGCCTTCGAGGTCGCGCAGCGCCGGCGTGGCAAGCTCACGATGGTCCACAAGACCAACGTGCTGACCTACGCCGGACCGCTGTGGATGCGCACCTTCGAGGAGGTCGGCGATGCCGACTTCCCGGACGTCGAACGTGAGTACATCCACGTGGACGCCGCCTGCCTGTACTTCGTGACACAGCCGGAGCGCTTCGACGTCGTGGTCACCGAGAACCTCTTCGGGGACATCATCACCGACCTCGGCGCCGCGATCCAGGGCGGGATGGGACTGGCCGCGTCGGCCAACCTCGATCCCACCCGTCGCGCGCCGTCGATGTTCGAACCCGTCCACGGTTCCGCGCCCGACATCACCGGGACGGGCAGGGCCGACCCGGTCGCCGCGGTCATCAGCCTGGGTCAGATGCTCGACTTCCTGGGCGAGTCGGCCGCCGCCGCTCGCATCGACCGGGCGATCGGTGCCCTGTTGACCGAACGTGGCGATGCGGTCCCGGATGGTGTGACCATCACCACCGCGAGCGTCGGCGACCGGCTGGTCGAACTCGTGGGCGACTGACGGACGATCCGAGGAGGTCACCATGCCGTTCCCGAAGGCTGACAAGATCTGGATGGATGGCTCGTTCGTCCCGTGGGACGAGGCGACCGTCCACGTCCTGACCCCGACCCTGCACTACGGCTACGGCGTGTTCGAGGGGATCCGGGCCTACCCGACGGACCGCGGGCCAGCGGTCTTCCAGCTGCGGCCGCACATGGCGCGCCTGTTGCGTTCCGCGAAGCTGTATCCACCCCTGGACACGATCCCCTGGACGGTCGACGACCTGGTCGAGACGGCCTGCGAACTGATCCGTGTCAACGGTCACGACGCGGGCTGCTACCTGCGCCCGACGATCATCCTGAGCTACGGCGAGATCGGGCTCAATCCCATCCCGTCGGAACCGCAGGCGATCATGGCGTCGTGGGAGTGGGGTAGTTACCTCGGCGAGGATGCCCTCATCAACGGCGTCCGCGTGATGATCTCGTCGTACCGGCGGATCGGGAAGAACACGATCCCGCCGGCCGGGAAGGCCAACGGGCAGTACCTCAACTCGTCGCTCGCGAAGGTCGAGGCGCTGCGGGCCGGCTACGACGAGGCGATCATGCTCTCCGAGGACGGCTTCGTCGCCGAAGGAACCGGTGAGAACCTGTTCGTCGTGCACGACGGTGTGATCAAGACCCCACCGCTGTCGGACGGCCCGCTCGGCGGGATCACGCGGACCAGCGTGATGCAGATCGCGCGTGACCTCGGCTTCGAGGTGGTCGAGTGCAGCCTGGTGCGCACGGACCTGTTCCTGGCCGACGAGATCTTCCTGACCGGTACGGCCGCCGAACTGACCCCCGTCCGCGAGGTTGCCGGCTACACGATCGGCCCGCGCGGCCCGGTCACCGAAGCGGTGCAGTCGACCTTCATCGACACCGTGCGCGGACGGGTCGATCGGTACGCCGACTGGCTGACCTGGGTCACGGACTGATGGATCGGCCGGATGGGGTCGAGCTCGGCCCGGTGACCGAGACGTCGATCGCCGACCTCCGGCGTGCCTTCGCCGCGACGTTCGGGTTCACGCCCAACGGCAACGACATCGAACGGTCCCGGGAGTGGACCGAACTCGACCGGCTCGTTGCCGCACGTGACGCTGGTGGGGAGGTGGTGGCAACCTCCGGCGCCTACAGCTTCCAGCTGTCGCTGCCCGGGGGCCGGACCGCAGGGTGCGCCGGGGTCACCGTGGTCAGCGTGCGTGCGGATCATCGGCGTCGTGGCCTGCTGAACCGGATGATGGCGCAGCTGCTCGACGACGCCGCAGCGCGGAGGGAGCCCTTCGCGGCCCTGTGGGCCTCGGAGAGCCCGATCTACGGCCGGTACGGGTTCGGGCCGGCGGTCCCGACGCTCGAGGTGTCGATCGATCGCCGCCACGGCGCGTTGCATGCCGAGGGCCCGGTCAGCGACATCCGGTTCATCGACATCGAGGCGGCACGGACGGCCTTCCCGCCGATCTACGATCGGTTCCGCTCCACGCGCGCCGGTCTGCTGTCGCGTTCGGCTGGATGGTGGAGCCGGGTGCTGACCCACGAACCGGAGCCGGCGGAGGGGACCGGCCCGCTGCGTCTGGCCCTGCTGCCCGATCGCGGGTTCGTGATCTACCACCTCGCGTCGGCCTGGACCGATGGCGCGCCGACCGGGACCGTGACGATCCACGACCTGGTCGCACTCGATCCGGCCGCTCTGGCTGCTCTGCTGCGCTTCGCGATCGACACGGACCTCGCGGAACGGATCGAGGTGGTGCGGCGCGCTCCCGACGATCCCCTGCTCGCGCTGCTGGTCGATCCCGCCCGCGCCACGGTGACCGCGGGCTGGCCGCTCTACGTGCGGCTGGTCGACGTGCCCGCGGCGCTTGAGGCGCGGGGCTACCTGGGCGATGACGAGGTCGTGCTGGAGGTCCAGGACGAGGGTCGTCCGGCCAACGCGGGACGGTGGCGGCTGACGGCTGTGGGTGGGGTTGGCCGGTGCCGACCGACCGACGCGGAACCGGACGTGTCCCTGGACGCCGAGGTGCTGGCGACCATCAGCCTCGGCGGTGTCCGCGCCACCTCCCTGCACGATGCCGGGCGACTCGACACCTCGTTCGCCACTGCGGTACGGCTCAACCGGCTGTTTGCGGCGGAACGGGCACCGGTCTGCGACCAGATGTTCTGAGGAGCTCACCGTGGATCACCTCGGCACCTCGCACAAGTCGACGGATGGGCTCGGGAACATCCAGATCCGGCGCGTTGCCGATGAGGAGTTCGAGGCCTACGGGCGTGCGATCGAAGGCGCGTTCGGGGGCGAGCTCAGCCCGGCCCAGCTTGAGATCGAACGCTCGACCTTCGAACCGGACCGCTTCCTCGGCGTGTTCACGCCGGACGGGGAGGTCGTCGGCAGCGCCGGGGCCTTCAGCTTCGAGCTGTCCCTGCCAGGTGGAACGTCAGCTGCCTGTGCCGGGGTGACGGCCGTGGCGGTCCGCCAGGACCACCGGCGGCGGGGCCTGCTGACCGCCATGATGCATCGGCTCCTCGCGCAGGCGGACGAGCGGGGTGAACCGGTCGCTGCCCTGTGGGCCTCGGAAGGTGGCATCTACGGCCGCTACGGCTTCGGCCCCGCCATCCCGACCAGCCGGATCGAGGTGGCCCGCGACCGGCTGGTGCTCCGCGATCCCGTGTCGGCGGACGGGGTCCGCGTCATCGACCCGGCAGGTGCCGTCCGGCCGGTGGGCGAGCTCTACGACCGGGCCCGGTCGCAGCGCCCGGGGCTGCTGTCGCGCTCCGCGGCGTGGTGGCACCGCCTCCTGGTCCACGACCCCGCCGATGAACGCGACGGCGCAGGGCCCCGCACCATCGCCGTGCTCCCCGACGGTGGGTACGTCGTGTACCGGCTCCAGCCTCGCTGGGAGCACGATGTCCCGACCGGGACCGTCCACGTGGAGGAGCTCGTGTCGTTGCATCCGCGGGCGACCGCGCAGCTGTGGACGTTCCTTGCGGCGTCGGACCTGGCGACGACGATCTCGGCCATCGGTCGTCCGAGCGACGATCCGCTGCGGTCGATGGTCGTCGATCCCGCACAGGTGCACGTTCGCTCAGGCTCCCCGGTCTACCTGCGCATCCTCGATGTTCCTGCGGCACTCATGGCCCGCCGCTACCTCGTCGACGACGCGCTCGTGCTGGACGTCACCGACCCGCTGTACCCGCAGCGATCCGGTCGCTTCGAGGTGGTGGTCACCGATGGCGTCGCGCAGGTCAGCCCCACCCACGCGGATGCGGACCTGGCCCTCAGCATCGAGGAGCTCGGGATGCTCTACCTCGGAGGTGTCCGCCCGACGGTGCTCCGACAGGCGGGGCGCCTGGTGGAACGTCGCCCTGGCGCGGTCGCCCGATCCGAGGGGCTGCTGGCCGCCGAGCGGGCACCGATGCACTGCAGCGAGTTCTGATCCGGGCCGCGCCACGGGTCCTGGGTGGGCTCCGGCGGACCGGACGTCCCGCGGCCAGGTGACGCTCGGCCCTGGGTGCCGCCGCTCACGACGCTACGGTCACGTGGACGGCGGTCGCGCCGGCGACGGCATCATCGTGGTGAGGAGTGGGTTCATGTCGAACGTGTACAAGAAGGTCGAACTGGTCGGATCGAGCCTGGAGGGCGTCGACGACGCCATCGCGCGGGCGATCGAGAAGGCCGGAGAATCCATCCGCAACCTGGATTGGTTCGAGGTCAAGGAGATCCGCGGCTGGATCGAGAACGCCGAGGTCCAGCACACCCAGGTGACGTTGCAGGTCGGCTTCCGCCTCGACGACTGATGTCCATCCGAGCATCCACGCGGAGGTCGACAAGCGTGTGAGCGTCGCGGTACCGTGTCGGGCGTCTTCGATCATCAGGGAGCGATCCGTGCACGCCACGCCCAGCTCGGCGTCTGCAGCCGGCAACCCCGGCGGCGCCAGCCTGCGTGCCATCGCCATCATCATTCGACCGCTCCCGTAGCCGGCGCGTGCCGGGCTGCGGGAGCGGCCCGGACGATCCCGGTGTCGCCTCCGTCTGACCTCGGTACCCCACTGCGGGAGCCGCGTCCGTCGGGACGCAAGAGAGGTTCGAGGTGACCACCACGACCGCCGGCCACGCCACGCTGCCCGATGCGCGGCCTGGCCTGGACCTGTACGACACGACCCTCCGGGACGGCACGCAGCGCGAAGGCGTCGCGTTGTCGGTGGACGACAAGCTCCGCGTCGCGCGTCGGATGGACGAGCTCGGCGTCGCCTACATCGAAGGCGGCTGGCCGGGCGCCAACCCGAAGGACACGGAGTTCTTCGCGCGTGCCGCCGACGGGGAACTCGCGCTCGACCGTGCGACGCTCGTCGCCTTCGGCATGACGCGCAGCGCCAAGCACGAGGCCGCGGACGACCCGCTGCTCCGTGCACTGCTCGATGCGCGGACCGACGCGATCTGCCTGGTCGGCAAGTCATGGGGCTACCACGTCGACGAGGCGCTCGGGGTGCCCCGTGACGTCAACCTCGCGATGGTCCGCGACTCGATCGAGTACCTCCGCGCGCACGACAAGCGGGTGTTCTTCGACGCGGAGCACTTCTTCGACGGCTTCGCGCGGGACACCGCCTACGCGCTCGATGTGATCCGGACCGCCGCCGATGCGGGTGCGGAGTGTGTCGTGCTGTGCGACACCAACGGTGGTGCGATGCCCTGGGACGTCGCCGACATCGTGCGGGGTCTCGTGGAGGAGCTTCCCTCACAGGTCGGGCTGCACTTCCATGACGACGGTGGGTGCGCGGTCGCCAACTCCCTCCTGGGTATCGAGGTGGGTGCCACCCACGTCCAGGGAACGGCAAACGGTCTCGGCGAGCGCTGCGGCAACGCGAACCTGTTCACGATCCTGGCGGACCTGCAGCTCAAGAAGGGCTATCAGCTGGTCCCGTCGGACCGCATGGAGCGGCTGACCGAGGTCAGCCACACGATCGCGGAACTGTGCAACCAGTCGACGCCGTCGATCGCGCCATACGTCGGCCACACGGCGTTCAGCCACAAGGCCGGGCTGCACGCATCGGCGCTCGCCAAGGCGCCGGACATGTACAACCACATCGATCCGGGTGAGGTCGGCAACCGGCAACGACTGGTCGTCAGTGAACTCGCGGGTCGGAGCAACATCGTGCTCAAGGCCAAGGAGTTCGGGCTGGAGGTCGATGCCGCCCAGGCCAAGGTCGTCCTGGACGAGGTCAAGCGCCGCGAGTCCGAGGGGTGGACCTACGAGGCCGCGGATGCGTCCTTCGAGCTGCTGCTGCGGCGTGTCGCCGGCTTCCTCGCCGACGAGGACGAGCCGTTCCGCTCCCTGCACTACCGCGTGAACGTCTCCGGCGGCGAAGGTGACGCACTGCCCGGGGAGGGGCCGGCCGAGGCCATCCTGGCGGTGGCGATCGGTGGCGAACGCAAGCTCGGCGCGGGGGAGGGCAACGGTCCGGTCGACGCGTTGGACCATGCGTTCCGCAACGCGGTCAACGGCACGTGGCCTGCGTTGGACCGGATCCAGCTGTCGGACTACAAGGTGCGCATCCTGGAGGCCACCGCGGGGACCGACGCGACCACGCGGGTGCTCGTGGCGTCGACCGACGGGGTCGGCACCTGGGACACCGTGGGTGTCCACCCCAACATCGTCGAGGCATCCTGGCGGGCGCTCTCCGACGCCTACACCCACGCGATCCTGCGCGGCCACTGGCGCTGACCGCCGGTCCGGCCGCGCCGCTGCGGGCCCAGGACGTGGCCGATGACCGGCGGCGGGGTGGTGCTCGCTACGGTTCGACCACGACCGACCGGAGGAAGACCGTGGCCACTGACGTCGACCGCTACGTGCGGGTCCTGCACGAAGGATCGCCGCGCTACGGCGTGCTCGATGGCACCGAGGTGGCCCTGATCGATCCGCATCCCTTCGCCCGGCACAAGCCGACGGGCGAACGCGTGCCGGTGGAGGGGCTCAGGCTCCTGGCGCCCGTGATCCCCTCGAAGGTCATCTGCGTCGGGCGCAACTACGCCAAGCATGCGGCCGAGTTGGGCAACGAGGTTCCCTCGGAACCCGTCTACTTCCTCAAGCCCTCCTCCAGTGTGATCGGACCCGGTGAGCCGATCCGCCTGCCGCTGGATCGTTCGGACGAGATCCACCACGAGGCGGAACTGACCGTCGTGATCGGGGCACTGCTGCAGCGGGTGTCGCCGGACGAGGCCATGGCCGGCGTGTTCGGCTACACGATCGGCAACGACATCACCGCCCGCGACCTGCAGGCCGCCGAGAACCAGTGGTTCCGGGCGAAGGGGTTCGATTCCTTCTGCCCGCTCGGGCCCGCGATCGCGACGAACCTCGACCCGGCGGACCTACGGATCCGCTCCTGGGTGGATGGCGAGGTCCGCCAGGACGGAACCTCGGCGTCGATGATCCGCGACGTGGCCACGCTGGTCAGCGAGATCTCGCAGGTCATGACGCTGCTGCCGAGTGACGTGATCCTCACCGGCACGCCCGAAGGTGTGGGCAGGATCGATGCTGGGCAGACCGTCCGGCTGGAGATCGAGGGCATCGGGGTCCTGGAGAACCCGGTCGTGGACCGCGATGCTCCCGAGGTGGCGGTCGGTCGCGACAACGGCCAGGGCACCTGACCCGTCCGGTCTCCAGCGGTCGGCCCGCCCAGCGACAGGTCGATGGCCCACACCAGGAATCCGACCAGCAGCGGACCGAAACCGGTCGCGGGGCCCAGGGGAACTCGCCGATCACCGTGAGGGCGACGGTGACGGCCGGGTTGATGTGGGCGCCGCTGGCCCAGCCGACCGCGTACACGGCGACCGCGACGGCCAGTCTCCACCCGGTGGTGATCACGATCCAGCCCGAGCCCTCGCCCTTCGAACCCCTGAGCACGACGTTGGCGACCGCGCCGTCGCCGAGCAGGACCAGGATCGTCGTCCCGACCAGTTCGGCGAGGTAGAGCTGCAGCGTCACGGTCTCAACGGTGGGCCCGGCCACCGGTTCCCGCTCGGTGGGGTCCGCAGGTGCCTACGATCGGCACCGGGTGGCGGTATCGCACCGCACCCTCGACCGTATCCCCGACCGAGCCGGAGCACACATGAACGACCGACGCGACCCTGCTGCCGCTGCGATCGACGTCGATGGGCTGATCGGTCGCTACTACGACGAGACGCCCGACCCGCAGGTCCCCGAGCAGCGGGTGGCGTTCGGCACCTCCGGGCACCGGGGGTCGGCGGACCGCCGGTCCTTCAACGAGCGGCACATCCACGCCACGACGGAGGCGATCTGCCGGCACCGCGCGGAGCAGGGCATCGGTGGCCCCCTGTTCGTCGGTCGCGATCCCCATGCGTTGTCGGAGCCGGCCTTCCGCAGCGCGGTCGAGGTCCTGGTCGCCATCGGTGTCGCCGTCCGCGTCGCCGCGGACGACGGCTACACGCCGACGCCGGTCGTGTCGCACGCGATCCTCACCCACAACCGGGACCATCCCGACCGGCTGGCCGACGGGATCGTGATCACGCCGTCCCACAACCCGCCCGAGGACGGCGGTTTCAAGTACAACCCGCCCCACGGCGGCCCGGCCGACGCCGCGGCGACGGGATCGATCCAGGGCGTCGCCAACGGTCTGCTCGCGACCCCGGACGGGATCTCGCGCATCCCGTGGGAGCGGGCCCACGGGGACGTCTCACGCCACGACTTCCGCGCCCACTATCTCGACGACCTGCCGCAGGTCGTTGACATGGACGTGATCGGTGGGTCCGGACTGACCCTCGGCGCCGATCCGCTCGGCGGGGCGACCGTCGACTACTGGGGCGCGATCGGCGAGCGGTTCGGACTGGATCTCGAGGTCGTCAACGACACCGTCGATCCGACCTTCGCGTTCATGCCGCCCGACCACGACGGCAAGATCCGCATGGACTGCTCGTCGACCGCGGCGATGGCCAACCTCGTCGGGCTCAAGGACCGGTTCGACGTGGCCTTCGGCAACGACCCCGACGGTGACCGCCACGGCATCGTGACGCCGGCGGCGGGCCTGCTGAACCCCAACCACTACCTCGCGGTCGCCATCGCCTACCTGTTCGCGGACCGCGACTGGGGTGCGGACGTCGGGGTCGGCAAGACCCTGGTCAGCAGCAGCCTGATCGACCGGGTCGTGGCCGACCTCGGCCGACGTCTCGTGGAGGTCCCCGTCGGCTTCAAGTGGTTCGTCGACGGGCTCGTCGACGGCACGATCGGCTTCGGGGGCGAGGAGAGCGCCGGCGCGTCGTTCCTCCGGCGCGACGGAACGACCTGGACCACCGACAAGGACGGCATGATCCTGTGCCTGTTGGCGGCCGAGATGACCGCCCGCACCGGCGAGGATCCCGGCGCCCGCTTCGAGGGTCTGGTGCAACGCTTCGGTCGGCCCGCCTACAAGCGCGTCGACGCGCCCGCGACCCCGGATGAGAAGGCGGCACTCGGCGCGCTGTCACCATCGGATGTCACCGCGACGGAGCTGGCCGGCGAGCCGATCACCTCCGTGCTGACCCGTGCCCCGGGCAACGACGCCCCGATCGGCGGACTGAAGGTCCTAACCGAGAACGGCTGGTTCGCCGCGCGGCCGTCCGGCACGGAGGACGTCTACAAGATCTACGCCGAGAGCCTCCGCGACGACGAGCACCTCCGGGCCATCCTGGCGGAGGCCCAGCAGCTCGTGACCGCGACCCTCGCACAGGCGTGAACGCGGCAACGAGCTACGGCAGGTTCGCACGGCGACGGGGGAGGCGATGCAGCGGCCGGTCAGAGAGCCTTGGGATCGCGCCACATCGGCCACACCGGGGGCCCCTGGGGAAGGAGGATCTCCGCCATGGTTCCGAAGCCGTGTCGCTCGTAGAGGCGGCGGTTGTGTGGGCTGGTCGCCTCGAGGTAGGCGGGTGTGCTGTTCGTGTCGCAACGCTTTAGGACCGTGGCGAGCAGGTGGCTACCGAGGCCGCGGCCCTGCTGCCCGGGCGTGACACCCATGAACTGCAGGTACCAGCAGGGCTGGTCGGGGTGGTGCTCTTCGAAGAGCTCACCCAGTGTGAACGCGCGGTCCGCGTCGTCACCCAGGATGTCGAGCTGGCGCGCACCGAACCACCGTGCCTGCTGCTCGGTCATGGGTTCGGCTCCGGCCGGCGCCCACAGTGCCGCGGCTGCGCCGTCGCCTGCCAGGTGCGTCTCACGATGCGTCAGGTAGATCTCGCCGAAGGTCTCGAACACCGCCGGTAGTCGGGCCCGACGAAGTTCGGGATCCGGAACGACCCAGCTGAGCACCGGGTCGTCGTGGAACGCCCGCGCCAACGTGTGGCTGAGGGTGGGCAGGTCCGCGGCCGTGGCGCGAACAGAGGTCATCGAGGCGGTCTCAGGCATCTTCGTCTCCTTGCTCCGGTCGCGGCAACCGTCGATCGAGGTGTCACCGACTCCAGATAGCACGACCGTGCTCATAAATCTGGCACGGTCGTGCTAACTTGTCAACCATGACCACCGACCGCACGATCGACCAGCCGCGACGCCGCTCGGACGGTGAGCAGACCCATGCGGCGATCCTGGACGCCGCGATGCGGCTGGCCTCGATCGAGGGGTTGGGAAGCCTCACGATCGGGCGGCTAGCCCGAGAGCTCGGGGTGAGCAAGAGCGGGGTGTTCGCCCATTTCCGGTCCAAAGAGCGCCTGCAACAGGAGACGATCGCTGCCGCCGAGGAGGTCTTCGAGCGCGAGGTCCTCATCCCGGGGCTCACCGCACCCGCGGGCCTCGATCGGCTCGAGAGCCTGTGTGAGGCGTACCTGTCCTACCTCGAACGCGGCGTGTTCCCCGGTGGCTGTTTCTTCGCCCAGCTGCTGGCCGAGTTCGATGCGCCGACCGGGCCCCTCCACGACGCCGTGGTCATCGGACAGCAGGGGTGGCTGGGCCTGCTCGAGCAGCAGATCGCCACCGCCCAGCATCAGGATGAGCTCGACCCGGGGGTTGATCCGACACAACTCGCGTTCGAACTCTACGCACCCCTGGAGTTGGCCAACTACCTCGCCACCCTCCACGACGACGTGACGCTCATCGAACGCGGACGCACGGCCGTGCGTGTCGCCATCGCCAACGCCGCGTGGACGACCGAGAACGATCGAGGGGCATCGTGACGTGCTCACGAGCCCAGACCTGCAGGGACGCCGGCATCCGAGCGTCGGATCAGGCCATCGGCGCTCTTTGACCTGATCGGTCAGCCGACGTTGGCCGTCCGCGCAGCCTGGTAGCGGCGCCAAGCCTCTCGCTCCACCAGGCGGGAGATCGCCAGTCCGAACGCCAACGCCCAGAAGAACGGCCCCAGGCCCAGGAGCGACAGGTCGGAGACCGCGATCCCGAACGCGAAGGTCGGGCCCAGTACCAGTGGCCCGGACACGACCTCCTGGAGCGCACCGATCAGGACGCCGACGACGGCCAGACCGACCACGGCGACCAGCAACCGTCGGTCCACGAGGCTCTCGAGATCCGCTGCGTACCCGGCCAGCAGGGCGATGACGACGGCAGCCGATCCGGCCATGAGCGCTGCGCGATGCCGCAGGGAGGACGCGCCCGCGTCCGGACCAGCGATCAGGGCGGTCGCCGGCAGGGACAGGGACACACCCATCGGTCCGAAGATCGAGCCGGCCAGGGTCCCGAGGCCGCTGATGATGGTGAGCGGACGCTCGGGAGGGTCGTAACCTTCGCCGCGCAGGAAGACCACGGACGGGGCGTTGGCCTGCAACGCGATCAGTGCCACGATCACCGGCGTGGCGGTCACGATCGCACCCAGCGAGAAGGCCGGTACCACCAGGGCCGGCACGGGAAGCACGATCTGTGCTGCAGGTGCCTCGAGGTTGCCCGTGAGTGCGGCGGCCACGATGCCGACACTCACCGCGGGGAGCACCGCGGGGACGCGTGGCTCCAACCAGCGGCGTCCGGCCAGGTAGGCGAACAGCGTGAGCCCCACCACCACCCGCAGATCGCCGAAGGCGTCGAACAGGCCGGTGAAGAAGGGAAGTACCGCACCCGCGAGGACCCCGAAGACGACCGGGCCTGGCAGCCAGGCTGCCAGTCGCTGCGTCCAGCCGAGTACACCCAGGAGCAACACCAGGGCGCCCGCGGTCATGGATGCCCCGACGAGCTCAGGCCAGGCAAGCTGGCCGCCCAGCGATGCGACGAAGACCAGCACGAAGATGTTGCCCGTCAGCAACAACGGCTGTCGGTAGCGCCACACCATCAGCAGGCTGAGGACGGCCGAGACCCCGTAGAGAGCAACGAGCCAACCCGTGAGCTGATCGCGGGTCAGCCCGAGGTCGGGCGCGGCCCCCAGCGGGATGCTCAGCGCGACCACGAAGATGACCGTCAGCGACAACGCCGCGCCGACGGCCGGCAACGGACCCGGTCCTTCATCGCAAGCTGGAGACATGGAATCCACTCGCTGCGGCTGCGCTCGAGCGACCCAGGTGATCGAACCCTGCTTGGTGGTTCCGGCCACGTCAAGGGCACGGCAGGAACCGACGCCGGCCTCGCGCCCGGTCCATCACCACACGGCGATGGCCACGACCAGGACGTCGAGCAGCAGGATGACCGCGCTCGCCGGTCCGAACGACTCCAGAACGAAGAACACGCCGGGCCATCATGCACCCGGATCTGATCTCGCGTCACGTACGGTGGGCCGCACACCCGGTCCGTTCGGCCCGGTACCGGGCCAGGTCGCTCTGGCCGAGGGGCTGTGGAAGGATGGCCCCTCATCCCGTGCCCCACCATTCCGTGCCCCACCGACCAGGAGCTCGCCCGTGCCGACCGAGAACGTGCTCGCTGCGCGCTACGCGAGCCCCGCGATGGTCGAGCTCTGGTCGCCCGCGGGCAAGATCGTGCTGGAGCGGCGGCTGTGGATCGCCGTCCTGCAGGCCCAGCGTGACCTCGGCGTCGATGTGCCCGATGGCGTGATC
>JAWLFE010000232.1:0-3099 GCA_041685735.1 Nitriliruptoraceae bacterium | reverse complement strand
CCGCGAGCTCGGTCCGATCGAGCTCTACCGGGTGGCCGAGCGCTCGGAGCTGACCATCGACCAGGTCCCGCTGTGGTACCGGCCACAGCTCGAGACGGGCCGTCCAGCCGCCGACCTCGGCGACGCGCGGACCATCGTCCGCAACATCCCGGTGCGTGAGGTCGAGGACGACCCCGAGGGTGACGAGCCGGGCGACGACGGATGACCGCGACGACGGTGGTCACCGGGGACGGTCCACGAGCCACCGAGGCCAGGTTGCTGGTCGGTGCCGTGATCCTGACCTCCGCCGCCGGGATCCTGCTCGGCTGGTCCCAGTCGAGCGAGCTCGCACCCGCCACCCTGGTCACGGGGATCGCGTTGGCGGTGATCGCCCTCGTCGCGCACCTCACCGTCCGTACGATGGCTCCCCAGGCGGACCCGACCCTGCTGCCCATCGTCTTCCTGCTCAACGGTCTCGGGCTGGTGTTCGTACAGCGGGTCGACCTTGCCACGGGCAGCGAGCTCGCCGGGGCACAGGCGGTCTGGACCGCGGTGTCGGTGGGAGCGTTCAGCCTGGTGCTGCTGCTCGTCCGTGATGTCCGCCGGCTCGGGCGCTACCAGTACACCTTCGGGCTCGGCACGATCGTGCTGCTGCTCGCTCCCCTGGTCCCGGGCCTGACCGCCGGGGTGATCAACGGCGCCCAGCTGTGGATCGACGTCGCCGGGATGCGCTTCCAACCGGGCGAGATCGCCAAGCTGACCATGGTGGTGTTCCTGGCGGCCTACCTCGAGCGCAACCGGGCGCTGCTGTCGGTCGCGACCTACCGCTTCGGACCGCTGCTGCTGCCGGCGCCACGGCACCTCGCCCCGCTGCTCGTCGCCAGCGGTACCGCGCTGGTGATCATGACCGGGCTGCGCGATCTGGGCTCCGCCCTGCTGTTCTTCGGCACCTTCGTCGCGCTGGTGTACGTCGCGACCGGCCGGCTCGCCTACCCCGTGCTGGGTGCCGTCGCCTTCGCGATCGGGGCGACCGTCGCCTACCAGTTGTTCGGTCACGTCCGGACGCGGGTGAGCATCTGGCTCGATCCGTGGGCGGACGTGTCCGGTGCCGGCTACCAGCTCGCGCAGAGCCTGTTCGCCCTGGCGACCGGGGGCCTGACCGGCACGGGTCTCGGGTTCGGACGACCGCAGGACGTACCGTTCTCCGCCACCGATGCGATCTTCTCCGTCATCGGTGAGGAGCTCGGCCTGCTGGGCGCCGTCGCCGTGCTCCTGCTGTACCTCGCGCTCGTCATGCGCGGGCTACGGGTCGCCCAGACCGCCCGGGACGAGTTCGCGACCCTGCTCGCGACGGGGTTGACGATCCTGCTCGCCTTCCAGACCTTCGTCATCATCGGAGGACTGACCCGCCTGGTGCCGCTCACCGGCATCACGCTGCCGTTCGTGTCCTACGGCGGTTCCTCGCTGCTGTCGAACTACCTGCTCGTGGCGGTGCTGCTGCGCATCAGCGACGAGTCCCGGGGCGCTGCGCTCGGGCACGCGACCGGGGGCCAGGCCGCCCGGAGGTCGGCCCCGTGACCCGGCAGATCCAACGCATGGGCGTGGTGGTGCTGGTGCTGTTCGGCGCCCTGTTCGTCAACCTCAACATCATCAGCCTGCTCCAGGCTGACGAGCTGGCGAACCACCCGGCGAACCGTCGGGTCATCATCCGTGAGTACGCCATCGAACGCGGTCCGATCGTCGTCGGTGAGGAGGCGATCGCGGTCAGCGTCCCCACCGAGGAGGGTCAGTACCGCTACCTGCGCCGCTACCCGGAGCCTCGGCTGTACGCGCATGTGACCGGCTACTACTCGATCGTGCTCCAGCGTTCCGGCCTCGAGCGTGCCCTCAACGACGAGCTCACCGGCCGCAGCACCGAGGTCGTCGCGCAGAACCTCGGCGAGCTGCTCGGGGGGTCGCAGCGCCCGGGCAACGCGGTCGAGTTGACCCTCGACCCGACCGTGCAGCGGGCCGCCCGCGACGCCCTGGACGGGCGCGAGGGCGCCGTGGTCGTGCTGGACCCCCGCGACGGGGCGGTGCTGGCCAGCTACGCCAACCCGACCTTCGATCCGAACCCGCTCTCCAGCCACGACACCGGGGTGATCAACGAGGCCTGGGCGCCGCTCCGCGACGACCCGGACCGCCCCCTGGTCGACCGGGCCACCGGGGAGCTGTACCCGCCCGGCTCCACCTTCAAGGTCGTCGTGGCCGCCGCGGCCCTGGAGGCCGGAAGCGACCCGAGCCGGAGCTTCCCGAACGAGACCACCTTCGACGTACCCCAGACCACCCAGGACATCTCGAACTTCGGGCAGGCCAGGTGCGGGGACGGGGACGAGACGACCCTGCAGACCGCCTTCCGCCGGTCCTGCAACACGGTCTTCGCGCGGCTCGGGATCGAGCTCGGCGACAGCGACCTCGCCGACCAGGCCGAAGCCTTCGGGTTCAACCGCGCCCCGCCACTGGAGATCCCGACCGCGGCCAGTGCGATCCCCGCAGAGCAGGACGTCCCGGCCACGGCCCAGAGCGCCATCGGCCAGCGTGACGTGCAGGCCTCCGTGCTCCAGATGGCGATGGTCGCCGCGACGGTCGCCAACGGCGGGCAGCTGCTCCGACCCCATCTGGTGGCCACGATCCGCGATCCCGACGGGCGCATCGTGCGTGGCCCGGACATCGGGCGCTGGGAGGCCCCGCCCGGCGACGGGCGGCCCATCTCGCCGCGGACGGCCCAGCAGCTGCGTGCCATGATGGTCGATGCGGTCGAGGGCCCCGGCGCGACCGGTACGGCCGCCCGCATCGACGGCGTCGAGGTCGGCGGCAAGACGGGAACCGCCCAGACCGCGCCCGGCGCACCCTCGGTGTCGTGGTTCATCGGCTTCGCGGGTGACGAGGTGGCGATCGCCGTCGCCGTGCCCGCCAGCGAGGTCAGCGGGACCGCGGTACCGATCGCCCGCCAGGTCCTCGCGGCCGCCACCGCGGGGTCGGGGTGACCCGTTGCTAGCCTCGTTCGACGCCCAGCATCCTCCGGAGGACCTACGTGAGTGACGGACGCGTCCTGGCCGGCCGTTACGAGCTGCGCGAGGT
>JAWLFE010000231.1:0-3100 GCA_041685735.1 Nitriliruptoraceae bacterium | reverse complement strand
GGAGGATGCATGGTCGAGGAAGCTGAGGCGAACGCGTGGCTGCGGAAGATCCGCGCCGATCCCGGTCACTCCGCCTGGTACGTGGAGCGTTTCCGGACGATGGCCGCAGCCGGTGACGACCTCGCCGGTGAGGCGCGCCTGATCGATGCGATGGTGCCCCGCGGGGCCCGCATCCTCGATGCCGGTTGCGGACCCGGGCGGGTCGGTGCCGTTCTGGCTGCAGCTGGCCACGAGGTGGTCGGCGTCGATATCGACCCGGTGTTGATCGCGGCTGCCGAGGAGGACCACCCTGGCCCCGTATGGCTGGTGGAGGACCTCGCGACGCTGGATCTGTCCGCGCGAGGGATCGATGAGGGCTTCGACGCGGTCGTGTGTGCCGGCAACGTCGTGACGTTCCTCGCGCCCGGTACCCGTGGGCAGGTGCTTGCGCGGCTCCGGGCCCACCTTCGCCCGGGCGGTCGCGTCGTGGTGGGCTTCGGCACCCAGCGGGGCTACGACGTCGACGAGTTCCGCAGCCATGTGGACGCTGCGGGACTGGTGCCCGATCTGCTGCTGTCCACGTGGAGCCTCGAGCCCTACCGCGACGCCGCGGACTTCCTCGTCGCGATCCTGCGCAGTGCCCAGGACCCGACCCACCACCCGGGATGACCGCGCACGGGCTGGCCGACGACCTGCACGCGGTGGTGGCGCGAAGCCGTCGGGTCGATGTGGGCCGGTAGCGTCGGTTCCCGACGAGCTGACGGTGGGTGTGATGATCGAGGTGACGCCGATCGTCATGGGCGGTATCGGCGCAGCCGCCTTCGTGATCGGCTTCACCAAGGCGGGGATCGGTGGGTCGCTGGGTCCGTTGGTGACCGTGTTGGCCGTGCTCGTGCTCCCGCCCCAGGCAGCGCTCGGGTTGCTCCTGCCGATGCTGATCGTCGGCGATGCGTTCGCCCTCGCCGCGTTGTGGGGACGCTGGGATCTGCGGGAGGTGGGCCGACTGCTGCCCGGGATGCTCATCGGGGTCGCGGCGGGCACCTACCTGCTGGCCCGGGCCGAGTCACCGCTGCTCGCGCGTCTGCTCGGCGCACTCATGCTGCTGTTCGTCGCCTACTGGCTGCTCGAGCCACGGCTCACCCGGTTCGTGACCTATGAGCGACGTCGCTGGCACGGCTACCTCGCTGGTGGTGTCGCGGGGGTGACCTCGGCGCTGGCCCACTCCGGTGGTCCGCCCGTGGCCGTCTACCTGCTCCTCCAACGGGTCTCCCCGATCCCGTTCGTGGCGACCACGACCTTCGCCTTCGCCATCGTGAACCTCGTCAAGGTGCCGGCCTACCTGTCCGCGGGTCTGTTCGACCTCCAGCTGCAGTTGCAGCTCGCCTGGGCGATGGGCCTGGTCCCGGTGGGGGTGCTGGTCGGGCGGCTCGTGGTCGGGAAGGTCGACCGCAAGCTGTTCCACCGGGCCAGTGTGTTCCTGCTGGCCTGCTCCGGTACCTACCTGCTGCTGGCCTGATCGGTGCTGTTCGCCGGTACGCCCTGGCTCATCCGAGCCAGTCCTCCTGGCACTGCCCGGCGAGCACGGCGTTGCCGGTGACGGCGTCATCGCCCTGGAATGCCTCCATCGTGCCCTCCATGGTGAATCCACCCGAGGGATCGACGTGCACGAGTGGGAGCAGTTCGCCCCGCGGATCGTCGTCCTTGGGTGAGACGACGGCTGACGCGTCGTTCCCGTCCTCACGGGGGAACGAGAGCGTCACCTGTGCGGAACTGCCCCCGGTCTCGTAGAGCTCGTCCACCTGACTGTCCACGGCGATGGCGCGATTCACCAGGATCCGGAACTCGCGGCCGTCGTCGGTGATCCCGCCCTCCAACAGGGAGAACAGGAACAGCGAACCGGTGGTCTCGTCGTTGCGCACCGGGTCGCGCCCGCACTCGACATCCGTCGCGAAGAGCTCCCCGTCTATCGTCAGTTCCATGCGGCCGGGCTCGGGCAGCGGGACATCGTGCAGTTCGGTCCAGCCGTCCTCGCCGGTCAGCGGCTCGTTGTCACCGGACGGCTGCTCGTCCTCGCTGTCGCTGGGGTCCGACGGCTGGTTGCCGACCTCCTGTTGGTCGTCGGCCCCCTCGTCGCCGTCGTCACTCGCGACCACCTCGACGTCGTCGACTCCGTCGTTCGCGGACGTCACGTCGTCGCCGCATGCGGTGAGTGCGAGCGCGCAGACGAGGAGCATGGAGAGGATGCGTGGGTGCTTCACGGATACGGCCTTCCCGGCGGGTCGAGTGAGGTACGCCGGGATCATCCGATCGTGACGTGTCACGACCGTGTCACCACCGTGGTGGACGGGGCCCTCGGTCTCCTGACGGCCGTCCCGGCGCCCGGTCCGATGACGCGCTCGGCGCTCGCACATCGGTCCGGATGGCGTCACGTCCTCGGGTGCGATACTCGGCGTTCAGAGCCTGGAGACGCTGCGGTCGATCTGCGTCAGGTTGCGACGCGCCGGCCGGGCGGCCCCGGACCGGGCACCGTTCACCCTGGAGGACGTCCATGACGACACTCGACGACATCAGGACCTTCGCGGCCGACCTCAGTCCCTGGGCGCATCTGGCGACCGTCGGTGCCGACGGCGAACCCGACGTCGTCCCCGTGCATCCGTGCTGGGAGGGTGACGTGCTGTGGATCATGTGTGGCACCGACTCGGTCAAGGCCCGCAACGTGGCGGACAACCCGAGGGTCGCGCTGCACTGGCAGGTCAGCGAGGTGGGCGACGGCGTCGAGGTGTGGGGCACCGCCGAGGTGTTCGGCGACGTGGCGACGAAGCGCCGGCTCTGGGACGGTGTGTTCGACTACGACCTCGGCGTCTTCGCCACCGGCGGTCCCGACGACTCGCCCGGGACCAGCTTCATGGCCATCCGACCGAGCCGTGCCCTGTTGCTGCGCCAGTACGGCAGGGGTGGCGTGGAGCGCTGGGCCGCCTGACCCGGAACGAGCTCTCCGCGGGCGGCGGGCGCGTGACCCCGAATGGGCCTCACGTCCGCAGGATCTTCTCCATCGACTTGCCGCGGGCGAGTTCGTCGACGAGCTTGTCGAGGTAGCGGATCTCGCGCATGGTGGGTTCCT
>JAWLFE010000230.1:0-3112 GCA_041685735.1 Nitriliruptoraceae bacterium | reverse complement strand
GAGCCGCCGGACGGCTACTACCGCCTGCTCTACGGCCGCCAGCCGACCCACACCTTCGCCAAGACGCAGAACACGCCCGTCCTGCACGAGGTCACCCCGGAGAACGAGCTCTGGCTCAACGCCGAGGAGGCAGCCTCGATCGGGGTCGCGGACGGGGCCAAGGTGATGCTCGAGAACCAGGACGGCGCCACCAGCGGTCCGGTCACGGTCAAGGTCACCGAACGGATCCGACGCGACGCGGTGTTCATGGCCCACGGCTGGGGGCACGACAGTGAGGGTCTGACCCGGGCCAACGGCGTCGGCGCGAGCGACACCAAGCTCCAGTCCACCTACGCCCTCGACCCCATCAGCGGCGGCGCCGGTATGCGCGTCAACTTCGTCCGCATCGCTTCGGAGGCCTGAGATGAGCTCCTCTTTCCTGCTCGACCTGACCGCATGCATCGCCTGCGAGGGCTGCACGGTCGCGTGCAAGACCGGTAACGAGCTCCCCGAGGGCGTCAGCTACATCGACATCGGGCACCGGATCACCGGGACCTTCCCCGACCTGGTCGGTGGGGTGAGCAACCAGCGTTGCCTGCACTGCGCTGACGCAGCCTGCGTGAACGTCTGCCCGACCGGGGCGCTGTTCCAGGAGGACGGGCTGACCCGCCTGAACGCCTCCGCGTGCAGCGCCTGCCAGTACTGCGTGCAGGCCTGCCCCTTCGACGTGCCGAAGATGGCGAACGGCGTGGCGACCAAGTGCGACGGCTGCCGCGACGTGGTCCGAGCCGGCGGGACGCCCTGGTGCGTCACCACCTGCCCGAGCGATGCGCTGATGTTCGGTGACCGTGCGGACATCGCCGCCGAGGCGCACGCCCGCGCCGCGACGATGCGCGCGAAGTACCCCAACGCACAGGTCTACGGCGAGAGCCAGGCCGGCGGGCTGGGGGTGCTCATGGTCCTCCCGGACGACCCGGAGGAGCTGGGGCTGCCGCGTGACCCCGACATCCCGCAGGTCACCGAGGCCTGGCAGGACTTCGCCCAGCCGATCGGGCTCGGCGCCATGGGGGTCTCGATCCTCGGGGCCGGTCTCGCGGCCGTCATCGCCCGCCGCAACCACATGAACGAGATGCGACAGCTCGAGGAGGCCGCTGCCGGCTCCGAGGGCAACGACGATGAGGTGACCCCGTGAGCGAGACCACCTTCAAGCAGCCGGTCATCACCGATGGCGGTGATCGCATCCTGCGCTACCGGCCAGCACAGCGCTACATCCACCTGCTCGTGGCGGTGACCTTCGTCGCCCTGTTCCTGACCGGGCTGCCGCTGATCTTCGAGCCGCTGGGCTTCCTCGCCGCGGGGGGCTACTCGCGCATCCTGCACCGGGTCGCCGCGGTCGGGTTCATGGCCGTGCCGATCCTGTACTTCCTCTTCGACCGTGAGGGCATGAAGGAGCTGATCAAGGAGTCCTTCACCTACGACAAGGACGACGTGCGCTGGCTGACCCACATGGGGCAGTACTTCCTCGGCAACGCCGCCGACATGCCCCCGCAGGGGCGGCTGAACGCGGGCCAGAAGCTCCACCACGCCGCGGTCATCATCCTCGGGGCGAGCGTCGTGTTCTCCGGGGTGTTCGCCTGGATCTCGGCGGGGACCATGTCCGACACGCTGCTGTCGTGGACGATGCTGGTCCACAACGTCTCCATGCTCGGGCTCGTGCTCCTCCTGATCGGCCACATCTACTTCACCGTGGTCTACAAGGCCCTGACCTCGATGCACACCGGCTACGTGCCGACGCAGGACGCCCGGATCGAGCACGCCAAGTGGGTCGCCGAGGTGGAGGCGGCGGAGGTCGAGGCCCGAGCCGCTCAGGAACGGCTGGAGGACGCGCGTCGTCGCGCTCCCGAGGAGACCGGCGAGGCCTGATCGCCGTGGAGGACCACGGACCATCCAGATGTAGGACGGCATCACCGCACGACCGCTCGCGCCGGAACGATGGCAGAGCGCCGCATGCACCACCCAACGTCAGGGATCGGTCGGCAAGCCGGTCCAGGTGCACCACAAGGAGAGGACCACCGATGAGAAGGACCCGTACCCGGTCGCTGATCGCGACCCTGCTCGCCCTGCTACTCCTCCTCGCCGCGTGCGGCGATGGTGGCGACGATGCAGCAGAACCCGAGGCGGAGGAAGACGCACCCCTCGCGCTCGACCTCGACGAGGAGGAGGAAGAAGAAGCAGACGAGGCTGAGGAAGAGCCGGCCGAGGAGGAGGAGCCCGAGGCCGAGTTCGACCTCGTCGCGGCGGTCGACGACCACGTCTCCACCCTGCCGGACGGCTGGGGCACCGTCGGTGACGTCGAGGCGCTGAAGGAGGCGTTGCAGGTCGAGAACACCGTCCTCATCGACGTCCGCGAAGCGAGCGACTACGACGGAGGCCACATCGAGGGTGCGATCAACATCCCGATCCGTGAGCTCGCCACCAGCCTGGACCTCATCCCGACCGACCGCCCCGTCATCGTCTACTGCGCGAGCGGCTGGCGTGCCGGCATGTCCTACTCGACCCTGCGCCTGATGGGCTACGACAACGTCCGCGCCTGGGGGCCAGGTTCGTCCGGCTGGGAGGCCGCTGGCGAGCCCTTCTCCACCGACCCGGTCGAGCCGGAGAGCTTCGGTGACCCGGGCTTCGAGCCGCAGCTGGTCGAGGCTGTCGACGGCTTCCTGTCGACCCTTCCCGAAGGCTTCCTGACCAACTCCCTCGAGGGTGTCCAGGAGCTCATGGAGCAGGGCGCGACCCTGGTCGACGTGCGCGAGCCTGCGGAGTACGAGGAGGGCTTCATCCCGGACGCGATCTCCGTGCCGATCCGGACCATGGCTTCCACCGACGCCGAGATCCCGCAGTCCGGCCCGATGGTCGTCTACTGCCAGTCCGGGTACCGGGCGGCGCTCTCGCTGCCGATGTGGCACCTGCTGGGCTACACCAACGCGGTCGGGTTCCCGGGCAGCTTCGGTGCCTGGGAGGCCGCGGGAGAGGTCGTCGCCTCCTGAGCGGCTGATCCAACGGGGGAACACCGGAGGGGCGGACCGTGCGGGGTCCGCCCCTCCGCTCGTCGGGGGCCGGCGGCGCCGGGGGCGCCGGG
>JAWLFE010000076.1:0-12968 GCA_041685735.1 Nitriliruptoraceae bacterium | reverse complement strand
CGGTCTCCGAAGGTGTGGCACGCCTCGAGGAACACGGCCTGCTCCGCCTCACCGAGGACCGCACCGTCGCGCTCACCGAGGAAGGACGCGACAAGGCCAGGCGGGTCATGCGCAAGCACCGGCTGGCCGAACGGTTGTTGGCCGACGTGATCGGCCTCGAGACCGAGTACATCCACGACGAGGCCTGCCGGTGGGAGCACGTCATCTCCGACCGGGTCGAGGACAAGCTCGCTGAACTGCTCGGCAACCCGGCCACGAGCCCCTACGGCAACCCGATCCCCGGCGGTGAGGATCGCGACACGCCGATCTTCGCCGTCGCCGAGGTCGACGACGGAGCGTTCACGCTCCACAGCATCTCGGAGTCCCTGCAGAGCGATGCCGAAGTGATCCATGTGCTCCACGAGCACGGCATGCGTGCCGGTGAGGTCGTCGAGGTGACCCACGGGCCGACCGAGGTCGTACTGGAACTGGCCGGTCACCGGGTGGAGCTGTCACCGGAGGCTGCCAAGCTCGTCTACGTCGTGCCGGCCTGACGCCTCAGCGGAGGTCGGCCACGGTCGCCGCGCAGCGTTCGAGCAGGGCGACGGTCTCGTCCCATCCGACGCACGCGTCCGTGATGGACACGCCGTGTTCGAGGTGCCGGCCGGGTTCCCAGTCCTGGCGACCGGGGTGCAGGTTGCTCTCCAGCATCAGGCCGAGCAGGCCGTGGTCGGGCTGGCGCCACTGCTCGAGCAGATCGTCCACGACCACCGCCTGCCGGGTGTGGTCCTTGCCCGAGTTGCCGTGTGAGCAGTCGACGATCACCGGTCGGTCGTGCTCGACGACCGACTTGGCCCGTGTGACCGCATCCTCGACGTGTTCGCGGCTGTAGTTCGGTCCGTGGTCGCCGCCGCGGAGCACGATGTGTGACGCGGGGTTGCCGGTGGTCCGGACGACCGATGACCGCCCTTCCTCATCGACGCCGAAGAAGGCGTGCGGTGCGATCGCTGCAGCCAACGCGTTCACGGCGACCCCGACGCGACCGTCGGTCGCGTTCTTGAAGCCGATCGGCATCGACGATCCGGAGGCCAGCTGACGGTGGACCTGGCTCTCGACCGTGCGGGCACCGATGGCGGCCCAGGAGACCAGGTCCGAGTAGTACTGCGGGGTGATCGTGTCGAGGATCTCCACCGCGCAGGGCAGCCCCATCCCGGTGACATCGAGCAGGACCTGCCGGGCGGTCCGCAGGCCCCGTGCGGCATCCGACGAGCCGTCCAGGGATGGGTCGTAGATCAGGCCCTTCCATCCCACCGAGGTCCGCGGCTTCTCGAAGTAGGTCCGCATGATCACGATGAGCTCACCCGCGTGCTGCGCCGCCACCTGCTGCAGTCGGCGGGCGTACTCGAGCGCGAGGTCGCGGTCGTGGATCGAGCAGGGACCGACGACCACGACCATGCGGTCGTCGTCACCGGCCAGGGCCGCGCTGACCTCGTCCCGGCCGCGACTGACCGTGTCGAGGCGGTCGTCATCGGGCGCGTACTCCTCGCGGAGTTCACGGGGCCGCGGGATCGCACCGAACGAGGCGATGTTGCTGTTGTCCCGGGCGCGGGGCTTGGCTTCGGTCTGTCCGATCGGCGTGGTCACGGCGGTTCTCGTCCTGTGGGAGGATGGGTCGGTCCCCGAAGCTACCCGACCGCAGAGGTCAGGCCACGAGTGCGCGGGCGTCCAGGACGATGACGAACGCGAGCAGGCCGAGCACGATCAGGATGAACGCGGTGTAGGGCCAGCGGTAGCGGTAGTCGGCCAGCCAGACCCGGCGCAGGCTGTTGACGGCCAGCAGGACGGCCAACACGGACAGCACCAGCGCGATCGGGGTGGCCACGACGCCGGCCCAACTGATCACGGGTGCCAGCAGCGGGATCAGGGCGTAGGTCAGCACGCAGCGGACCGCGGAGATCCACAGCGCTCCCTTGAGTTCGAACACCGCCCGGGGGTCGGCCCCTTCGATCAGCAGCACCTGCCGAGCGATCCGATCCGCGACCGAGCGCTCAGGTCCCTGCGTGCTCGACCGGTCAGATGAGGTGTCCGAGGACGGGTCGTCGGTCGACGGCACGCCGTGCCCGAGCTCCGATGTTGGGTCGGACTGCATGTGGTGGACCTCGTCGCTGGCGGTGGTGTCGCCATCACTCGACCTCGGAGGGTAGCTCGGGCCCGATCGCCTCCGGCACGCCGCCGGACGCGTCCGGTGCGGAACCGGTCGTGGCGGGACCAGCCGAGGCCACAGCGTGCCTCTCGTCGCGGTCCTCCTGGGGCCTGCGTTCGCTCGTTGCGGGTCACCGGCGAGGGTTGCTGCGGCTACCTACGGTCGGCTGGTCGGCGCGAGCCGCTGGACGCCGTCGAAGCGGTCGAAGTCACGATCGAACGAGACGATGACACAACGATGCTGGACCGCCAGCGCAGCCAGGTGGGCGTCGTTGATGAGGTTGCCCCCGGTCCCGGGCCCGCGCAGCAGCTCCCGCATGATGCGGGCGTGTCCGGTGGTCGGCTCCACGACCACGGACGGTGCCGCCGCGAGCCAGGCGTCCACCCGGTCCATCGCTGCGTCGGGCGGGAGCGGCGAGGGGAACAGCCCCACCTTGGTCGACAGGCGCAGGAAGGCGAGTACCACGATCCAGGCGAACGCGATCGTCTCACGCCCGGACAGGGCATCATCGAGCCACCGTCGCGAGGCGTCGTGACGCTCGGCATCCACGTTGACGGCGTAGAGCAGCACGTTCGCGTCGACGAGCTTCACGGGGTAGGTCTCATGACCCGGCCCGCATCTTGCGGATCAGGTCGTCGTCCTCGAGTTCGCCGGCGATCTGCAGGGCACGATCGAGGTTCACCGACGGCTGGCCCATCGACGCCACCTGCGTCTGGAAGGGCTCGGCGACCTCGCGCGTCCCGCGGCGGATCGCGTCGTTCAGCGCCTGCTTGAAGGAGACGCCGCGTTCACGCATCAGTTGCCGGACGATCTGGTCCGTGTCCGGGTCGAGGGTCACCGTGGTGCGCATCGAAACATCATAGCATCACTTGTCCTGATGCTCTGATGCGTTCCCGTACCTGCGGCACCGACCCGCGGATCCGCTGCGTCGCGATGCACCGCCATGGTCGCCGGCTGGCGGGCGCGGGGTGGCGTGGCGTCCTACCGTGCCGGTCCGAGATCGAGCGTCGTCCGACCAGCAGGAGCAGCCATGTCCACCACCGTCCCCGCGACCGCGTCCGGATCCTTCACGCTCGGGGGCGACCTGCCGGTCACCCGACTTGGGTACGGCGCGATGCGGATCACTGGCGACGGCATCTGGGACGAACCGGCGGATCGTGACGGTGCGATCGCGCTGCTGCGACGGGTCGTGGAGCTCGGCGTGGACCTGATCGACACCGCCGACAGCTACGGGCCCTTCGTGTCCGAGGATCTCATCCGCGAAGCGCTGCACACCGGTAACGCCAGCGACCCGTACGGCGGCGTCACGATCGCGACCAAGGGCGGGCTCATCC
Organism: Nitriliruptoraceae bacterium; assembly: GCA_041685735.1. GTDB lineage: Bacteria > Actinomycetota > Nitriliruptoria > Nitriliruptorales > Nitriliruptoraceae > CSSed11-175R1. Next base: position 9,452 of record JAWLFE010000076.1, on the reverse strand, counting down.
GGACGGGGCCGGGGGAGTGGCACCAGCTGGGCCGTCCCGAGTACCTCCGGTTCGCCTGCGAGATGAGCCTGCGTCGCCTGGACGTCGAGCGGATCGACCTCTACCAGTTGCACCGCATCGACGAGCAGGTCCCGGCCGAGGAGCAGTTCGGCGTCCTCGGTGAGCTGCAGGAGGAGGGCAAGATCCGCCACGTCGGCCTCTCCGAGGTATCCGTCGAGGACCTCGAGCACGCCCGCCGTCACCTGCGGATCGTCTCCGTGCAGAACCGTTACAACCTCCTGGACCGCGGATCAGAGGACGTGCTCGACGCCTGCGAGATGGCCGGGATCGGGTTCCTGCCGTGGTTCCCGGTGGCCGTCGGTGACCTGGCTCGCCCCGGAGGGCCGCTCGACGAGCTGGCCGCGGAGACCGGCGCGACCCCGGCACAGATCGCTCTGGCCTGGCTCCTGCACCGGTCACCGGTGCTGTTGCCGATCCCCGGCACCTCCTCCATCGCGCACCTCGAGGAGAACGTCGCGGCGGGCGGCGTCACCTTGACCGATGAGCACATGGCGGTGCTCGATGGCCTGCGGGGCTCCTGACCGACGTGACCGACCGGGACGCTGCACCTCGCCGTCGTCGCTGGATCCGTGTCGTCCTGTGGCTGGTGGTCGGGTTGCTGGGATCGGTCGCGGCCGGCATCGCCTGGTGGGTCAGCAGCTTCCCCGATGCCGAGACCGTCGCGGTCGCCGAGGTCAACAGCCGCCCGGACCTCGAGGTCGCTGATCTCGACGGGGTCAGCGGGGTGGCGCTCCATCCGTCAGAGGACCGTGGTGACGTGGCGGTGATCTTCTACCCGGGAGCCGCGGTCCCGCCCGAGGCCTACCTGGCGGTCTGGGCGCCGATCGTTGCGGAGACCGGCGTCAGTGTGTTCATCCCCGCGATGCCGCTGCGCCTGGCTGTGCTCGGACGCTCCCGCGCGGACGCGATCATCGAGGCCAACGGACAGGTGACGTCGTGGTGGGTCGGTGGGCACTCCCTCGGTGGGGCGATGGCAGGGAGCTACGCCGGTCTGCAGCAACCGGGGGACCTGCGGGGGCTGATCCTGTGGGCTGCCTACGTCACGGAGGGCGCCGAGTTGCAGGATCGTGACGATCTGACCGTGCTGTCGGTGAGCGGGTCGCGCGATGGCCTGTCGACCCCGGGCGACATCGACGAACGCCGTGATCTGCTGCCTGACGACGCCCGGATGGTGGAACTCGAGGGTGTCAACCATGCCCAGTTCGGCCGCTACGGTCCCCAATCGGGGGATGGGACACCCACGGTGACCGACGACCGCGCGACCAGGTTGATCGCCGACGCTGTCAACGCGTTGTTCACCGACGGCGACTAGCCTGCGCGCCTCCCGCCGGCTCCGGCGCGGCCCTGGACGCGGTTCCACCACCGATCGGGTGTGTCATGACGACCAAGCGCCAGACCCCAGCGGTCCCCAACGAGGCACTGCGGACCAACCTGCTGGCATGGGGTGAGGAGGTCCGACGGGATCTGCCCTGGCGCCGGACCCGTGATCCGTGGGCGATCCTCGTCTCCGAACTCATGCTCCAGCAGACCCAGGTCGATCGCGTCGTCCCGCGCTACGAGGCGTTCCTCGAGCTGTTCCCGGATGTCGCCACCTGCGCGGCGGCACCGTCGGCCGAGGTGCTGCGGGCGTGGGAAGGCCTCGGGTACAACCGCCGTGCGGTCAACCTCCATCGGGCCGCGATCGCGATCGTCGACGGGCATGACGGCCAGGTCCCCGACGACCTCGATGCGTTGCTGGCACTGCCCGGGATCGGGCCGTACACGGCCCGGGCGATCCTGGTCTTCGCCTTCGAACAGCACCACGGCGTGTTGGACACCAACGCGGCCCGTTTCGTGGCGCGGGCGGTCGCTGGGCAACGCCTGTCGCCCAAGCCCGCGCAGCGGTTGGCTGACGCGCAGGTCCCGCAGGGCCTGCCCTGGTCGTGGAACCAGGCGGTGCTGGACCTCGGCGCCGTGGTGTGCGTCAAGCGCGAGCCGAGGTGCAACGACTGCCCCATCCGTGAGCAGTGCGCCTGGGCGCGCTCGGGGTTCCCGTCGCCGGACCCGGCCGATGGCAGCGCCGGGACCTCAGGGGTGCAGACGCCGTTCGACGGATCGGACCGGCAGGGACGCGGCAGGATCGTGCAGGCCCTGCGGACCGGACCGATCGAGATCGTGCGGCTGCCCGACGTCGCCGGATGGGACGATGATCCGGAGCGCGCGCAGCGCGTGGCGGACGGGCTGGTGGTCGAAGGACTCGCCGAGTACGTGGATGGGCAACTCGCGCTGCCGGCCTGATCGGCATGCGCCTCGAGGAACTGCTCGCCGAGGCCCTGCGCGACGGGGAACGGACAACGCGCGCGCTGGTGGCCGCGGTGAAGGCGGCGGGTGGCCACGGTGTCTCGCGTGCCGCGATCGAGCGGTGCCTGGAGCGCGATGCGCGCTTCGAGCGGGCCGCAGGTGACCTCAAGGCCGGCTGGAGGCTGCGTCCAGACGTCGGCCCCGGCAAGGCTGGGGAGGCGGGTGGGAACGATAGAGCGGCGGGTGGGAAGACCGGGGAGGCGGGCGGGAACGATAGAGCCGCATCCGCCGGCACGCGCGACCGCATCGACGCCATGGAGTTGCGCGCCTGGCAGGCCGAGGCATTGGCGGCATGGTCCGGGACGGGCCGCGGTGTCGTCGAGGCGGTGACCGGTACCGGCAAGACGCGCCTGGCGATGGCCGCGATCCGTGCGGTGGTCGATCGCGGCGCCCGGGTGCTCGTCCTGGTGCCGACCCTGGACCTGCTGGACCAGTGGGTCCGCGAACTCCGGGCGCTCGTCCCCGACCTGACGATCGGTCGGTTGGGAGGCGGCCACGACGATGATCTGTTCGCCAACCACGTCGTGGTCGCGACACCCCACTCCGCGGCGGCGGTGCCGGTCGACCTCCCGCCGGGTGCCCGCGGCCTACTGGTCGCTGATGAGGCCCACCGGTACGGCGCGCCGACCTGGGGTGCCGCCCTGCACGACGTCTTCGATCTGCGGCTCGCGCTGACCGCCACCTACGAGCGGGGTGACGACGGGCTGGTCGACATCCTCGAGCCCTACTTCGGCGCGGTGGTCATGCGCTACGGCTACGACCGCGCGGTGGCCGAGGGCACGGTCGCCCCGTTCCGGATCGCACTCGTCGGCGTGCGACTCACCGATGCCGAACGTGAGCGCTACGACGCGGCCGATCAGCGGGCCCGCCAACTGCACCGTGAACTGGTCGGTGGCCTCGGGATGCCGCGTGAACCCAAGGCGCTGTTCGCCGCGGTTGCGGCGGTCGTCTCCGACGCCGACCGCGGAGGTGGGCGGGAGGCCCGCGGTGGCAGCGGCCCGCAGGTCCGGGCGTGCCGGGAGTACCTGGTCCGGGTGCGGGAGCGTCGTGACGTCGCGGCCACGGCGTCCGGGAAGCTGGAGGTCTGTCGTGCCGCGGCGGCCGGGCTGGCCGGGCGACGCACCCTGGTGTTCACCGACACCGTCGACCAGGCCGAGGACGCCGCGCGGGTGCTGACCCGCGCGGGATGCACCGCCGAGACGGTGCACGGTGGGCTGGCGACGGACCGGCGGCGGATCCGTCTCGCCCAGTTCCGCCGCGGCCACCTCGACGTGGTCGTGGCACCCCGGGTCCTCGACGAGGGGGTCGACGTCCCCGCTGCCGACGTGGCCATCGTCCTGGCGGCGTTCCGCACCCGTCGCCAGATGGTGCAGCGGCTCGGTCGGGTGCTGCGCGTCAAACCGGATGGCGGTGAGGCCCGGCTGGTCCTCGCGCATGCCATCGGCACGGCCGAGGACCCGGCGGACGGTGGTCACCGTGACTTCCTCGCCCAGGTGCGATCGGTGGCTCGGGAGATCCGAGACATCGATATCGATCGTGCTCCGGGCGGCCTGGAGGACTGGTTGCAGGGGGGAGGGCCGCAGGGGCGCTAGTCTCGCGCGCGGTGGACGCGCAAGGAGCTTCCGAGTGAGCACGGTGAGCAACGAGGACCGACGAGCGGTGCTCGCTCTGCTGGCTCCCGGCTCGGAACTGCGCGAGGGCATCGAACGGATCATCCGGTCGGGCCGGGGTGCACTGATCGTGATCGGCTGGACCCCGCAGGTCGAACCGCTGGTCAGCGGTGGCTTCATCATCGATATCGCCGCGACCGCGCAGCGCATCGCCGAGCTCGCCAAGATGGACGGTGCGATCGTGTTGGACGCGGCCGCCACGCGGGTGCTGCGGGCCAACGTCCACCTGGTCCCCGATCCATCGATCGGAACGACCGAGACCGGGACCCGGCACCGCTCGGCGGAGCGGACCGCACGGCAGACCAACCAGGCGATGATCGCGGTGTCCGAATCGATGGGTGTGGTCACCGTCTACCACGGCGACACGAAGCGGACCCTGGAGGAGGTCTCGGCGCTGCTGTTCCGGGCCAACCAGGCGCTGTCGACCCTGGAGCGCTACCGCTTCCGGTTGGACGAGGTCTCCTCGACGCTGTCGGCCCGAGAGGTCGAGGACGCCGTCACGGTCCGCGACGTCGTACTGACCCTCCAGCGGGCGGAGATGATGCGCCGGATCGCACGCGAGGTCGCCGACCATGTGGTCGAACTGGGGACCGAGGGCCGGCTGATCGAGCTGCAGCTCGACGAACTGGTCGCGTCGGTCGCCGACGAACGTGAGCTGGTCGTCCGCGACTACCTCGGGGACCGGCGTCGCAAGCTGTCGAAGGTGCTCGCCGACGTCGCCCGGTTGTCGACCGACGACCTGTTGGATGCAGAGCAGGTGGCCGAGATCCTCGCCTACGACCCCGATCAGCTGGAGAGCCCGGTCACACCCCGCGGGTACCGGCTGTTGTCACGCATCCCCCGGTTGCCCACGTCGGTCGTTGACCGCCTCGTCGAGTCGTTCGGCAGCCTGCCGCGGATCCTCGAAGCGACCATCTCGGAGCTCGACGAGGTCGAAGGCGTCGGAGAATCGCGGGCACGGACGATCCAGGACGGTCTGCGGCGACTGGCGGAGGCGAGCCTGCTGGACCGCTACGTCTGACGGGCACGTCTGGCGGGCACGTCCGGCGGGCAGGGTGAGCCCATCCACCCCGGGGTGGCGGCCACCGGCTCCTCCGACCACGGTCGTAGGAGAAAGGTGGTCTCACCTGCGGTTTCGGGCCGAAACGCGGTTGAGCTGAGGGTCAGCGCTGTGGTAGACTTCTCCTCGTTCGGCCCGCAGCATCCGGGGTCGCGGAAGGGCAACCGGATGCGTGCAACGCGGTAGTTGTGCAGTCGTTCCGTGCGTCGCAGGGCCGGTTTACGGTCTCCGCCGCGCACCTTCCGAGGACGCCTGACCAAGCTCGATCACGGCAAGCTCGACCAAGGGTAGAGAACGGATGAGGTGGAGCATGATGTCCGTCCGTTCCCTCGCTGACTCGCTCGCCCTGGTGACCGCGTGACGCCCGACCTGCCGTTGACCGCTGCCCTGTCGTTTCGCGTCGTCCGTCCCCGCCCCGCGCGTGGCATCCGATGGCGATCGCCATCGGTCGCCGGGAGGGCGCGCACCTGAGGGCAGGTTGCGCCATGCCCGCGACCACGTCTGTGAGCGTCCTGCTCGCAGCCATCTGTTCCGATCCCGGCCGTCACGGCCGACCATCCCCCGTCCAGGCCCGTCAGGGCCACATCTCCAGGAGTATCGATCCATGGCCTACAGCGTCGGCGACACCGTCATCTACCCGCACCACGGCGCGGCGGTCATCGAGCGCAAGGAGGAGCGTGAACTCAAGGGGGAGTCGTGCGAGTACCTGGTGCTGCGCCTGACCTATGGTGACCTGATGCTCATGGTCCCGGCGGACTCCTGCGAGGAGGTCGGGATCCGCAACGTGGTGTCGAAGAAGGAGGTCGAGCAGGTGCTCGACGTCCTGCGCGAGCCCGAGGGCAAGGCCGCCGGCAACTGGTCGCGCCGCTTCAAGGCCAATTACGAGAAGCTGCGCTCCGGTGACATCTACCAGGTCGCCGAGGTCGTGCGGAACCTCGCCACGCGTGAGAAGGACAAGGGCCTGTCCGCCGGGGAGAAGCGGATGCTGACCAAGGCGAAGCAGATCCTGCTGTCCGAACTGGCGGTCGCCATCAAGAAGGACGAGGAGCAGGCAGAGGCCCTCGTCGAGGAGACCCTGCTCGCGGCACACGGCTGATCGTGATGCCCGCCCGGGGACGGTGACCGCGCTGCCGGACCACGCCTTCCCCGGGATGCGCTTCCGCTCCCCGTGGCGGACCTACCAAGAGCTCGCGCTGTCGCGGATCGCCCAGCTCGCCGAGGATCCGGACACGCGACACGAGGTCGACCGGCTCCACCTCGTCGCCCCTCCCGGATCCGGCAAGACGATCCTGGGGCTCGAGCTGGCGCGCCAGCGGGCGCGGCCGGCGCTGGTGCTCTCCCCGACGACGACCATCGCGGCCCAGTGGCGGACGCAGCTGGCGCTGTTCCTCCCGGACGGTATGGCGCGCGAGGTCAGCAGCGACGATCCCCAGGCGCCCGCCGCTGTGACCTCCCTGACCTACCAGCGGCTGGGCGTGCTGGATGCGGCCGACGATGCCCTGCGGGCCGCGGCGCAGGAGGCCTGGATCACCCAGCTGGTCGTCGACGACCACGTCGGCGACCGGGGCGCGGCGGTCACCCGTATCGAGCGCATGGCGTTGGACCATCCGGCGAACCACCGGCGTGAACTGGCGCGCTACCTGCGGGCGGAGCGCCGGCGCCTGATCGATGAGGGCGGGGTGCTGCCGCTCCTGCACCCGAACGCCCGCGCCCTGTTCGACCGGTTGGCCGCGTACGGCGTCGGCACGATCATCCTGGACGAGTGCCACCACCTGCTCGACCACTGGGCGCTGGTCGTCCGGGCGCTGTTGGAGCGGCTGGGCGACGACGTGCAGGTGATCGGGTTGACCGCGACGCTGCCCGATCCGGGCGACCGCCGCTCCTACGACAACTACATGGGGATCCTCGGCGAGGTCACCTTCGAGGTCCCCACCCCGGCCGTCGTCAAGGAGGGGGACCTCGCGCCCTGGCGTGACCTGGTGTGGTTCGTCGAGCCGACCCGTGCGGAGCAGCGGGTACTCGACGACGCGACCGGCGCGCTACGGCAGGTCCTCGCGACCATCCTCGGCGATGACCGGCTCACCGACTTCGCCCACACTCTGGCCTTCGGGGACGTCGAGGTCGCCGGCGACGACGCGGCCCGCGATCCCTCACAGCACCTCGCCGACCAGCTTTCCGCCGCACCGCTGCGGACCGTCGCGGCCACCCGGCTGCTGCGCACCCGCGGCGCCTGGCTGCGGCGCGTCCCGCTGCCGGAGGAGGCGGAAGCGTCCCTGACCTTCGAGGACGAACTGCTCCTGATCGAGCGCTACGGGCTGGACGTGCTGGCGATCAGCGCGGATGCGGAGGACCACGCGCTCCTGACGCAGCTGCGTGACGCGCTGGCCGGTTTCGGTATCAGCCTGACCGAGCGGGGGGCTGCGGCAGGGCCGGTCCGTCGGCGACCTGGTGCTGGCCTTCTCCGAGGCCAAGGACCACGCCGTCGTCGAGCTGCTCGCCGAGGAGACCGACGACCTGGGCGAGCGCCTGCGCGCGGTCGTGGTCACCGACTTCGCGGTGGCGTCCTCGGCGGTGGCCCGCTCGGCCGCGCCGCTGGCCGATGATGCCGGGAGCGCCCACCGGGCCTTCCAGAGCCTGATCGACGACCCGCGGACCCGAGCCCTCGACCCCATGATGATCACGGGGAGGACCGTGCTGGTCGACGCGGGGCACGGCGACGAGCTGGTGTCCGCCCTGAACGCGCAACTCGTGGACGATGGGCTCGATGCGCGCTGCCGGTACGAGCCGACCGACGACCCGCGGGTCCTGGAGATCGCCGGCGAGGGCCCGGCGTGGTCGTCAGCGACCTACGTTCGCCTGCTGACCGAGGTGTTCGAGTCGGGCGCGACCCGGTGTCTGGTCGGGACGCGTGGGCTGTTCGGGGAGGGGTGGGACGCCCTCGCGCTGAACACCCTGGTCGACCTCACGTCGGTGACGACCTCCACCTCGGTGCAGCAGTTGCGGGGCCGCTCCATCCGGCTGGACCCGTCGTGGCCGCGCAAGGTGTCACACAACTGGGACGTGGTGTGTGTCGCGACCGACCATCCCCGGGGTGACGTCGACCTGCGCCGGTTCGTGCGCCGTCACGGGCAGCTCTGGGGGGTCGTCCCACCGACCCCCGGGCGCGAGCTGCTGTCCCAGGCGGTGGGCGTGGCGGCGGCAGCAGGCGAGGGCAGCACGATCGACGCGCTGCCGGGGATCGACGCGTCCATGCGGGGCCAGATCGCGCGTGGGGTCATCCACGTCTCCCCGGAGCTGGCGGGCGAGATCTCCTTCCGCGCGTGGGACCAGGTCCGGTTCTCCCGGCACACGGCGCGCAGCCGTCAGGCCATCGGGCGGCGCGATCGGTCCTACGACTGGTGGGGGATCGGCGACGGGTACGACAACTTCGAGTACCGCACGACCCGACTGTCCGTGGCGGACCTGACGATCCGCACCGTCCACACGGTGACGGACACGCTGCGACGCCTGGTCCGTCGTGCGGGCCTGGTGCTCCTGGCGGCGCTCATGATGGCGGGCTACGGGTTCCTGGAGGGTCTGCCGGTGCTGGCTGCGGCCGTGCCGCTCGCGGTCACCGCCGCCGGGTTCGTCATCGTGCGCAACCGTGCCACGTTCGGGGAGCTGTGGCGGCTGCTCGTCGTCGAGGAACCACCGGACGCGATCCTGCGGGACGTCGGCTGGGCGGTCCTCGAGGCACTCCAGGAGGCGGAGCTCGTCTCGCCCCACCTCGACCACCGCGCGATCCGGGTGCGGGCGGTGCCCGACGGCACGCTGGACGTCGTGCTCGACCAGGCCCGCGGCGAGGATGCGGTGGCCTTCACCTCCGCCTACCGACAGGTGCTCGGGCCGATCGGCGATCCCCGCGACGTGATCCGCCGCACGGACGCCCGCCTGCCATCGCTGCCGCTCGCGGGTCTGTGGCTGGCGCTGCGAACCTTCGGCCGTCGCCGGACACGCCGCCCGAGCTACCACCCGGTCCCCGACGTGCTGGGGGTCAACCGGGAGCGCGCGGAGGCGTTCGCGCGATCGTGGGCTCGCTACGTCGGCGGTGAGCAGCTCACCTACACGCGGAGCGACGAGGGCCGGCGCATCCTGCTGGAGGCGCGCGCGGCACCTCCCCGCCGGGCGCAGAGCTACGCCTTCGACCGCTGGAGTTGACGGGCCCGGCGATGCGCCCCGGGTCACTAGCATCGCTGCGGTTCCGGAGCAGGCGGTGAGCAGGTGGTCGAACACGACGGTCGATCGGTCGGTGGTCGATCGGTCAGCGGTGTCGTCCTCGCTGC
>JAWLFE010000075.1:9415-13001 GCA_041685735.1 Nitriliruptoraceae bacterium | reverse complement strand
GGTCCTCACCCCGACAGGTCAACAACGACGCCGCCTCATCACGGGTCACCGTGCGACCGTCCTCGGACCGCTTCAGCGCACGCGGCCGCAGACGCTCCAGCACCTCGAGCGTGGGTCCGACCCCTGCATCGTCTGTCACATCGTCATCCTCGTCGGGTGCCGACACGGTAGCTGCGGGCCACCCGGCCTACGCTGCCGGCCTGTCCGCCAGCCGATGACCCACAGGAGCGAGGATGTACACCGTGTTGGCCGGCGGCGTCGGGGCGGCCCGCTTCCTGCGCGGCCTGCTCGCCACCATCGACCCCGCCGAGGTGGTCGCCGTCGTCAACGTCGGCGACGACCTCGACCGCTTCGGCCTGCGGATCTGCCCGGACCTCGATTCCATCACCTACTGGCTCGGCGGGGTCGTCCACCCGGACCAGCAGTGGGGACGGGCCGATGAGCGCTTCACCGTGGCGGAGGAACTGGCCCGCTTCGGCTATGACGACTGGTTCACCCTGGGTGACCGCGACCTGGCGGTCCACCTCCACCGGACCATGCGGCTGCGCACCGGCGCGCCGCTGTCCGCGGTCACCGCCGAGGTCACCGCGGCCTTCGACGTGCCCGTCACCCTGCTGCCCGCGACCGATGACCGGGTGGAGACCCGTATCACCACGGCCGACGGCCGCGACCTGCACTTCCAGGAGTACTGGGTCCGCGAACGTGGGGCCCCGGAGGTGGCCGCCACGCGCCTGGCCGGCGCCGACGTCGCCCAACCCGCCCCCGGCGTCATCGAGGCGCTGCTGGATGCGGATGCCATCCTCGTCGCCCCGTCCAACCCGATCGTCTCCATCGACACGATCCTGGCGATCCCCGGTATCCGGGAAGCGCTGCACCAGACCTCGGCACCCGTCGTCGGGGTCTCCCCCATCATCGGCGGCGAGGTGGTCCGCGGCATGGCTCACCGCCTGCTACCCCAGGCGGGCGCAGAGGTCTCGGCGCGTGGGGTCGCCGCCCACTACGGCGACCTCCTGGACGGTTGGGTCATCGATGACCGAGACGCCGAGCAGGTGCCCGACGTCACCGCGACCGGTGTCGTCTGCACAGCGACGGACACGCTGATGGACGATCCGGATGTGGCGGCGGCGCTGGCCCGCACCTGCCTGCAGTTGGCATCGGAGACCACGCGATGACCCCGCCCGGCCACCTCGAGGTGGTGGCGCTGCCCACGGACCACCGCTTCACCACCGGCGACGACCTCGTGGCAGCGATCATCGCGGCCGCGGATGCGGCGGGGGTCGGCTTCGCCACCGGCGACGTCGTCTGCGTCGCCTCCAAGGTCGTCAGCCTCGTCGAGGGGGCCAGCGTCAGCCTGCCGGCTGAGGCTGCCGATGACCCACGCGCAGCCCGGCGGGTCCTGGCGCGCCAGCAGGCGTCCGCGATCGTCGCCGACGCTCCCCAGGTCGTCGTGACCCGGACGCCGCACGGCTTCGTCACCGCCAACGGGGGTATCGACGCGTCCAACGTCGCCGGCGACCAGGCCCTGTTGCTCCCGAGCGACCCCGACGCGTCCGCGCAGCGCCTCCGCCGGGCCCTCGCGGACCGACTCGGCGTCGACCTCGGGATCATCATCACCGACACGTTCGGACGCCCCTGGCGGCTGGGGCAGACAGACGTCGCGCTGGGGATCGCGGGCACCCCCGCGCTCCGCGACGAACGGGGCGAACCGGACCTCGACGGCCGGACCCTGGAGGTGACCGAGGCTGCCGTGGCCGACGAAGGGGCGGCTGCCGCGGATCTGGTGCGGACCAAGGCGAGCGGCACGCCATTCGTCCTGCTCCGAGGGCTGCCGTCCGGCGCCCCGGGCACCGGAGCAGACCTGATCCGCGACCTGGCCGAGGACCTGTTCCCGGCCGGCGGCCCGACCGCTGCCGAGCAGGCCGTGGCCCGACGCCGCACCATCCGACGCTTCGATCCGCAGCGGGACGTTCCGCCCGCTGCGATCGACGCCGCCGTCCGTGCCGCCGCAACCGCGGCTGCTCCGCACCACACCCGCCCCTGGCGGTTCATCCGCCTCACCGCAGCCACTCGCACCCGGCTGTTGGATGCGATGGCCGAGCGCTGGCGTGCCGACCTCGCCGCGGACGGCGTCGCAGCGGAGGTCATCGCCCGACGCCTGGATGGATCGGACCGTGTCCTGCGGGACGCACCCGAGCTGCTCGTGCCCTTCATCGTGCTCGACGGCGCCCACCACTACGCGGACGATCGCCGCACCGTGGCCGAACGCGACCTCTTCATGCTGAGCGGCGGCGCCGCCCTGGCCAACCTGCAGATCGTGCTGGCGGCACACGGCCTGGGTGCGGCGTGGATGTCCTCCACCGCCTTCTGCGCGCCGACGGTGCGGGAGGTGCTGGACCTCGACACGCGCTACCAACCGCTCGGCACGGTCGCGGTCGGGTGGCCGACGAGCGCTCCGGCGCCACGGCCACCGATCGATGTCGACGGGCTGCTACTGGAGCGGTGATGTCGACGGACGTCGCGCGATCGGGTCGACGGCCCGTGGCGGTGCGAGGGACCGGTACCCTCGTCGCTTGCCGTATGGCTCCGGTCCGGCGACCCGAACAGCGACGAGCGCCGCGGCCACCTCGGGATGGATCCCCGCCGCATCGGGGTTGTTCCTCCCACCCGCTACCACCCCGAACCATGAGGATCCACCTGTGGCTGAGCGCGAGCGCCTCACGAACAAGGAACGTCGGGCCCAGGCCCGCGAAGAGCGGAAGCGCAAGGAGGCCGAGCAGGCCGCCAAGCGCAAGCGCGGACAGATCAGGAGCGGCCTGATCACCTTCGCGATCGTCGGGGTCGTCGCTGCCGTGCTCATCCAGGCGTTCGTGGGTGGCACCCCATCTCTGGAGGACGCGATCGTCGTGGCCGCGGGTGAGGTCGACGAGCGCCGCGATGCCGCCGGCTGCGAGATCATCACGGAGCGTCAGCCGCTGCCGGACCGTGGCCACGTCGACGCCAACCAGGCACCGAACCTCGATTCGGTCTACACCGACACGCGTCCCACCCACTCCGGCCCGCACACGCCGGGCACCCATCCCGTGACGGCCGCGGCCGGCAGCCAGATCAGCGAGTTCGCAACCACCCACAACCTGGAGCACGGCACGATCATCGCCTGGTGGGACCCCGATGCCGTCGACGGGTCCACAGCGTCCGAGATCGGCGACTGGGCCGAGCTGCTCAACGACAACGGCTTCCGCCGCAGCCAGGCGGGTGTCGGGATCATCACCGCGCCCTACGAGGACCCCGGGATCTCGTCGGAGAAGGCGTTCGCGTTCCGTGCCTGGGGGACGGCCATGGACTGTGACGAGTGGGACGAGGAGGTCGCGAACGCCTTCGTCCTGGATCACTTCGGGACGCACGGGATCGGCCCGGAGCGCACCGCGGCACCCTTCCCCGACGAAGCACTGGCCTACGACGACCGCGAGGTCCTGGATACCCCCGAGGATGAGGCACCGACCGGCGGTGACGAACCCGTCGAGGGCGAGCTCACCGAGGAGGAACTGCAGGAGCTCGAGGACATCGAGGGCGGCGCCGACGACTGAGG
>JAWLFE010000075.1:0-9315 GCA_041685735.1 Nitriliruptoraceae bacterium | reverse complement strand
GGGCCCGCCACCCCGAGCGCCCGGCCTCGGATCCGTCGCCACCAGGCGACGACCCAGGCCCGGAAACCGAAGGGCTCGACCCAGGTGGCGACGACCTCCGCCGGCGTTCGCGTCGCCCGCTGCAGCAGCTGGCGGCGACGTCGGCGGGCGCGGCCGAGTCCCGCCAACCTGCGGACTGCCGGCAGCACCGCCCGGGGTTCGGTGACCAGCAGGTCCACGGTCTTCAGGGTGGTCGTCAGCGCGACGATGGGCAGCGCGCGGAGCAGGGACGCGGCGTCGTCGCACGTGGCGATAACCACCAGGCGGTTGGCGTAGTTCAGGGCCTCGACCGCCGCGGTGCGTCGCATGCCGACGCCACCACGCTCGTGGGTACCCACCGCGTCAGGTTCGTACCAGGCGTCCCAGCCCAGCAGCCGCGCCCGCCAGTCGAGTTCGACGTCCTCGAAGTAGGCGAACAGGTCCTCGGTGAGGACCTCACGCCCACCGTCCGGGCGGCGCCAGGCGACGTCGTCCAACATCTCCCGGCGGTGCAGGACCAACGCACCCGACGCACCGAAGATCGGGCCCGGCTCGCCGTACTGACCGCGGTCCCGTTCACCCTCGCCCCGGTTGCGGACCAGCCGCGCCGTGGTCAACTCGTGCCCGGTCGTGTCGAGCACATCGGCACCGTCGGGCGCGGACACCGCACGCACCAGTCTGGGCTGGACGGTCCCCCGGCGCGGTCCGGCCATGAGGGCGGTCACCGCGGTGGACAGCAACGTCGGGGATGGGACCACGTCGACGTTCGAGAACACCACGATCGGCGCATCGATGACCATCAACGCATCGTTGACCGCCCCGGCGAACCCCCGGTTGGTGGGTTGGTGGATGATCCGGAGCGGATGTCGGCGGGTCCGTTGCCGGGCCGCCTCGAGCAGTTCGCGGGATCCATCGGTGCTGGCGTTGTCGACCACCACGATCTCCACATCGGGGTGGTCCTGACGCTCGTAGGCCTGCAGGCACGTAGCCAGCAGGTGCACCGTGTTCCAGCTCACCACGATGACCGCGACCCTGGTGTCGGTCATGCCTGCCGACGCCCTCCCTGCGGGTCCGACGCACCTCCGTGCAGGATGTCAGCGACCTCGCCGATACTGCGCGCGGGACCGTCCAGCACCGCCGCAGAGGCGGCCAGATCCACGCGGTCGGCGCCCACCACGGTCGGTGCGATCTGCAGGCTCGACGAGATCGGAACCGAGCCCCAGGCAGGGCTCGCTCCGGCGTCGGTGACCGTGGCCGACACGGTGTACTCGCCGGCGCGCCGGGGAGCGGCGAACCGCAGCTCGACCATCGCCGACTCGCCCGGATCCAGCGGCCCGACGCCGACGCCCTGATGGCGGGTGTGGAACTCGTAGATCGGCGTCTGCGAACCGTCGGTCACCGACATGCTCACGTTGCACGCCTCGATCGGCTCGACCGCGGCGAACCGGACCTGCAGGGCGATCGCGCTGGACGCGGTGGCCTGGTCGATCGCCTGCCCATCGATCGAGACCAGCTGTGCTTCCTCCACGGCGACCGGGATCGGTCGATCCCCCGGGGCCACCTGGATGCCCGCGATCCGCGCGATCCGCTGCCGGTACCGTTCGACCGCCTCGACCACCGGTCCGTCGAAGGCGACACGTCCGCGCTCGAGCAGGATCGCCCGCTCACACATCTCCGCCACCGCGTCGAGGTCGTGGCTGACCAGCACGACGGTCTTGCCGTCCTGTTGGAACCGTCGCATCCGCGCGAGCGACTTGGACTGGAACTCCGCGTCACCGACGGCCAGGACCTCATCGACGAGCAGGATGTCCGGGTCGACCGTGACCGCGATGGCGAACCCCAGCCGCACGTACAGGCCCGACGAGTAGGTCCGCACCGCGGTGTCCAGGAGCGGCCGGATCCCGGCGAAGTCGACGATCTCGTCGAACCGTTCGGCGATCTGGGAGTGGGTCAGACCCAGGATCGCACCGTTGAGGTAGATGTTCTCGCGTCCGGTCAGATCGCCGTGGAACCCGGCACCCAGTTCCAACAGCGACGCCACCCGCCCGTTGGTCGCGACCCGGCCCTCATCCGGGGGCAGGATGCGCGCCAACAGCTTGAGCAGGGTCGACTTCCCCGATCCGTTGTGTCCGATCACGGCGACGGACTCGCCGTGGTCCACGGTGAACGAGATCCGTTCCAGGGCGTTGAACTCCGTGTAGGAAGCGCGACGCATCCGGTAGAGACGTTCCTTGAGGCCCACGGGACGTTCGTGGTACAGCCGGAACCGTTCACTGACCCCCTGCACCGTGATCGCGGGACGCGAGGGATCGATCTCCAGACCGGCGAGCTGTCCGAAGGAGCGGCGCTCGCTCATCTCACACCTCCTTCGCGAAGGTGCGGGCCCGGCGGAGGAACACGGTGTAGCCGCCGACGAACACGACGAGCGCCCACGCCGCAGCGAACGCGAGCCCCTGCAGGTCGGGCCAGGTGGGCGCCACGGAGGTGATGGGCCCGTCGCTGCTCGACGAGGCGACCTGGACGGCGCCGTAGAGCGGGGTGCGGAAGACCTCGATGAACCAGGTCATCGGGTTGACCTGCAACAGCGTCACCAGCAGGTGATCGGCGCCCAGCCGCGACCGGACCAGGGCAAGGGGGTAGAGCACGGGCGTCGCGTAGAACCAGACGAGGAACATCACGACGAACAGTTCCTGCAGATCGCGGAAGACCACGTTGACACCGGCCAGCCACATCGCGACCCCGGACGTGAACACCGCCAGGAGCACGACGGCCAACAGGGTCGCCGGCAGGTGGATCAGCACGCCGATACCCCGGGTGGCGATCAGGTAGGGCGAGATCACGAGCATGGCCAGCAACAGGTGGACCAGCTGTGCGAGGACGTGCGACAACGGCAGCACCTCGCGGGGGAAGTAGACCTTCTTCACGAGGTCGCCGTTGCCGACCACCGAATGGATCGCGCCCTGACAGGAGTTCTGGAAGAACTGCCACAGCAGGTACCCGGCGAGGAAGAACGCTGGGAACGCATCAACGGGGACCGGGACCACCAACGTGAAGATCACGGTGAACACGACCGTCATCAGGGCCGGGGTCAGCATCGACCAGAGGAACCCCAGCGAGGAGTTGCGGTAGCGGACCTTCAGCTCCTTGCGCACCAGCTGGGCCAGCAGTTCGCGGGCGCGCCACCGTTCACCCAGCGTGGCACTCGACCGTCGCATGAGGTGATCGGACAACGACCCGTCGACGGTTGTCACCGATCACCTCCCCGTTCACGACCCATGCGCAGCCGGTCGATCGTCGATCGGACCGCCGGGTGGAGCCCCGCGGCCAGCCTACGACGGTTGTAGCACAGGGGCCAGACCTCGCTCTCCGGCGGCGGGGCCAACCCCGCGATCCCCATCGGACCGTCAGCCGGGGAGCCGGCTGCCGGCGTCCAGCGCGGTGCCGTCCGGAACCTGCTGGTCGTCGCCGACGACCACCTCCGCCCCCGATCTCACCCGATCGCCGATCCCGACACGGTGGCCGAGCAGCGCACCCTCGAGCTCCACGTCCGCACCGATCACGCAGTCGTCGAGCAGCAGGCTGTCCCGGACCGTCGTGCCCGGCCCCACCGTGCCGCCGGACCCGATGACCACGTGAGGGCCGATCACGGCCCCCGCCGCGATGCTGGTACCGGGCAGAAGGCTGACGGGCCCGCGGATCTCCGCCGATGGCGCCACCTCGATGTCGCTGCGACGGTGGGCATCGTCGGTGCCCGCCAGGGTCGGGGCCGGCATCGGCCACCCGATCCGACCGTCCAGCACCATTCGTTGTCCATCGAGGAACCGTCGGGGGGTCCCGAGGTCGGCCCACACGGATCCGGACACGACCCCCTGCACGAGCTCGCCGTCCGCGACCAGCACCGGGAACACGTCCCGCTCGAAACTGAGGCGGCCCTGTGGGAAGCGGGCCAGGGCCTCGGGCTCCAGGACGTAGGTGCCCGCGTTCACCGCATCCTGCCCCGGCAGGCTGCCGTGCGTGGGCTTCTCCACGAAGTCCACGATGCGGCGCCCCTCGAGGACGCAGACACCGAACGCCGACGTGTCCTGGACCCGGGTCAGTGCCAGGGTCGCCGCGGCCCGCGACGTCCGGTGGGCATCGATCAGGTGGGCCAGGTCGAGCCCGGTGAGGATGTCCCCGTTCAGGACGAGGAAGGTCCCCCGGATCTGCTCGAGCACGGCCCGCACCCCGCCGGCGGTATCCAGTGGCTCGGGTTCGGGCACCGCGTCCACCGTCACACCGACCGCGGCGGCATCGTCGCGCAGGATCATGAACGGCGATGGGTCCCGGCCGACCACCAGCAGCACCCGCTCGATACCGATGGCCGCGAGGTTGCGGATGACGCCGCTCAGGAACGGCAGCCCGCACACGGGCAGCAGCGGCTTCGGTGTGGTCAGGGTCAGCGGACGTAACCGGGTCCCCTGGCCGCCGGCCACGATCATGGCGTCACGGACATGTCCTGTCATGCAGCACCCCTCACGGTCGGTGGCCGTCGACGACCCGACGGTCGGTGGCCTCACCGGTGGAACTGCGACGCGTCCCGATGACGCGATCGACGACCCACGTCACGACAGCCCAACCGATCAACCCCGTCCAGAGCACGGGCCGCAGCAGCACCTGGACCTGGCCCCGGTAGTGGCGCCCGTGGAACCTCGCGAGGCTGCGCGCGTGGGTGAGCAGCGACCACGCCCGACGTCGTGACGTCGACGCCCCGACCCGGTGCTGGACCACGGCGTCCGGGTGGTAGCGCGATCGCCAGCCGGCGGCCCGCAACCGCACCCCCAGGTCCAGGTCCTCGACGTACAGGTGGTAGCCGGGATCGAACCCGCCGACCTCCTCGAAGGCAGTACGGCGGATGGCCAGGGCGCAACCGGACAGCCAGTCGGTGTCCCGGGGTCGGTCGGCATCGGTGTCGAGGGCCCGGTACCGACGTGTCCACGGGTTGGTCGGCCACAGCCGGTTGCACATCGCGTGCCCGACCGCGGTCGGCAGATCGGGGAGCCTGCGGGCAGACGCCTGGTGCCGTCCGTCGGGGTAGCGCACCGCCGGACCGACGAGCGCGACCGTCGGCTCGTCCACGAGTGCTTCTGCGAGGGATCCGATGCTCCCCGGGGAGAACCGGACGTCGGCGTTGGCGACGATCACGAGGTCGGCGGCGAGCAGTCGCACCCCCGTGTTCGCCGCACGACCGAAGCCCGCGTTGGCCAACTCGATGACCCGGACGTCGGGGAAGCTCCGACGCACAGCCGCCGCGGTGCCGTCGGTCGAGCCCGTGTCGACGACCACCGTCTCCGCGACGTCGGCATGCTCGAGCGAGGCGAGGCAGCCCAGCACCTCGGTGCGGGTCTCGTGGGTCACGAGCACGACACCCGGCCGTGGCGGCATCCGGCGGCTCAGGAGGTCGCGTCGTCGCCGACCGCGACGACCACGTCCGCGTCCTGCGGCGCGTCCGCGCCGGGTGGGAGCGGCAACACCTCCGTACCGAGCGTCGCCGCGATCCAGTCCGCCTGCTCGGAGTGTCCCGGCACCTCGTAGACCACGGTGGTGCCGCCGGCATCGGTTCCCTCCGGCCCGCTCCCAGCAGCGCCCGGGACGTACCCGGCGAAACTCAGGGTCCGGTCCACGATGCTGGTCGCCTCGCCACGTCCACCCGACCAGATCGCGACCACGGTCTCGCCACGCTCCTCCCGAGAGCCCCGGTCGGCGATCGGGCGCCCTTCCCGCAGGTCATCGAACAGGGCACGCGCCCCCGGTCCGTAGGCGATCATGAACTCCAGGTCGTCGATCCGTTGGTTGTAGGCCGGCACCGTCGTCATGGGGAACCCGTCAGCGACCACACGGCGCGCCTCGTCAGCGTGACGACGCATCTCGTTGATCGTGAGCGCCTCGTCGGTCTCCACGTTGGAAGCCACGTCGTCGACCAACTGGAACAACTGGACCGGATCCGCCAACCGCCGGGCCGAGACCAGCTCACCGACCACGCTCTGGATGAAGCGTTGTTGCCGGTCGATGCGTTCGAAGTCGGCCCGTGGCCCTCGACGGGACCGGACGTAGGCCAGCGACTCCTGCGGCCCCATCTGCTGGCAACCCGCTTCGAAGTCCGCTCCGCTCTTGGGGTCGACGAGCGGCTCATCGAGGCAGATCTCGACCCCGCCAAGGGTCTGGACCACCTCGATGAAGCCGTTCACGGAGATCGAGGTGTAGTGGTTGACCGGCAACCCGAAGTTGGACTGCACGACCTCGATCAGCGCGTCCGGTCCACCCGCGAAGGTGTCAGTGAGCTTCGCAGGTCGATCCCGGTGATCGCGGACGAGCAGGTCCCGGGGCAGGCTCACGAGCGAGATCGTGTCACGGTCGGCACTGACCGACACGTAGATCATGGTGTCGGCCCGCTGTCCGTCGAAGGTGCCCGGAGCTCCCAGGGTCAGCTCGCTGAGGTCCTCCTCCGTCAGGCCATCCCGCGCATCGGAGCCCACGACGAGGAAGCTCCGGGCGCTCGGTTCGCCGGTCTCTTCATCGTCCACGGCATCGAGTTGCTCCACGGGGACGCGGGTGAGTGACGCCTCGGCCCGCTGCACGAGCAGGAAGCCGGTCGTGGCCACCGCCGTGGTCGCCACGAGCGCCAGAACACCGAGGACGCCGAGCACACGCAGGACAGGGCGGGTCCGCCGACCGGCTTCCGCCGTCGGGTCCCAGGGACCGACGAGTGGATCGTCGGGTCGGTCGGGGGTTGCCGGGGTGTCTGTCATCGTGTCCTACCCGCTGTCCGTGTCGAGATCTTCGCCGGCCACGACGAGGATGTCGACCGGGTCACCCTCGAACAGCGGTGGCTGATCGAGGGCCTCCAACCGCGCCCCGCCGAGTTGCTCGGCGAGCACGACCGCGGCCACCTCGGTCGTCACCGGCTCGGGGCCGTAGGAGACCACGGTCCGGGCCTGGCCGAACGTGGGGGCGTTCCCGGTCCCGATCACATCGAAACCCTCCGCCTGCAACCGTGCCTGGATCTCCGCGGCCAACCCGGCGGTGCCGGCCCCGTTGAGCACGGCGACCTCGACCATGTCGGTCACCATCGCCTCCATGTCGTCCTCCTGGACCGCCTCCGCAAGCGACGAGCCGTCCCGCAGACGTTCGAACCGGACCATCACCGGTTCCTCCAGTGGGACGAGTTCCCCAGTGTTCGGGTTCCTGAACAGCGGGATCTGATCGACCTCGGGGCGTGCGATGTCCGTCAGCGCGTCGGCCAGGTCGAGCAGCACCGTTCCCCGGAGTGAGACATCCGTACGGATCTCCTCGGCGACGACGTCGACGGCGCGCTTGGCGGCGAGTGGTGACCGGATCGTCGAGCTGGTGTCCATGGCGGTCCCGATCCCCCGAAGGACGCTCGCGAGCTCCACGACCAGCTCATCCGGATCCTCGAGGGTCTGGATCGCGCGCACCTGGTCAGCCGTGGTCGGCATGCACGACGTCGCCGTGCACAGCCCGACGTCGCCGAGGGCGTCGACCAGCCCGGGGAGGGCATCGACCGTCAGGCTCACCACGTGGTCGACCCGAACCTCGGCGTAGTCGATGACCGCCCGGGCGAGCAGGTCCTCGCCGCCTTCGAGGTGGATCTCATCGAGGGGCGCCGATCCGAGACCGTCGACGCTGACCGGCAGGTCGGTCGGCAGGAGCAGGACCGCCGGCACCTCGCGCGCGCCACCGAACTGCACGATCGCGACCGGACCCGCGAGGTCCGGCTCACCCGGGACCGTCGGATCCCGGGGTTCGGTCAAGGACACGAGCACGGTGGTCGCGCCGTCGGGCGCCTGGGCGCCCACGCTGCCGAGCGACGCGTCCTCCGCCTCGATGGCCCGCAGGTCGAGCCCACCGAGTTGGAACCACGCGTACACCCACAGCGCTCCGATCACCACAGCCCAGAGGATCGCGATGACCACCACGAGGGCTGCCAGGAGCCGGAAGGTACGCCGCCACACGCGCGTGGGCGCGCGACGGGCCGAGGCGAAGGGGGAACCGGTCACTGGATCACGAGCCTGACGGTCGAATCATGCATGCGAGGTGATTCCGGGACGATCGGCAGCCATGGACGAGCGACCCGGACGGTGGAGCGGAGGTCGAAACCGGCAACCCGGTCACGTGGGCCGGGCGACACCGGTAGCCATGCCGTCCGCACGCCATCCGACGGCCCGACGTCGGGATCGACCGCGCCCAACGTTACCATCGGGGGCCGCCACCACCCCGGGCCCCCACGGCCAGGAGGGCACCACCTTGCAGCTGGCTTCCCCGGCGTCACCCGACCCTGCGGTCCGTGATGCCGCCACAGCCATCCGTGATGCGTTGCGGGTCATCGGTCAGGGTCCCGCCGTCACCGTGCTGCTGCCTTCCGGCCGGCAGGAGCAGGGGATGGCGTCACTGGCGCAGTGGGCCGCGAAGGGCGCCCACCTGCTCGAGGCCGACCTGCTCCTGCAACCGGGCGACCGTCTGGGCCTGGACGCTCCCCTGTCGTGGAGCAGTGTCGCCGTGTGTCTGGCGGCCTGGTGGGCTGGTGTCACCGTCGTGCTCCGGGACGGCGGTCCGGCCGACGACCTCGACAGCATCGAGGTGACCGTGATCCACGAGGATCGACGCACGGGCCGGCCCCGTGTGGGCGACGTCTTGGTGCTCGGGGATGGGATCGACGGGGCACCGCAGGGCGACACCTCCGCGGAACCGTGGGTCCGGGCCGTCCAGGCCTTCCCGGATCATCCCCCCGCGCCCCAGGCGACGCCGGAGCTTCCGGCGCTCATCGCCGCCGGTCGGACGTGGACCCACGCGGAGCTCCTGGACTCGGCGCGTTCCCTCCCGTCGGGAACGGTCGGCGTGGACGCAACGACCATCACGCCGTGGCTGGGCCTGGTCGCGGCCGCGGTCCATCCGCTGGTCAGTGGACGCCCGACGGTCGTCCTGCGGGATGTCGATCGGGAGGTCGCGGCCGGTGACCGTGTCGCTCACTGGATCGAGCACGAACCGGACGCGCCCACCTCCTGATCCGCTTCCACACGACCGTGGACGTGGGTGGGGGCCCGGCTGCCGTTGGGGGCCGGGCTAGATGGGGTGGTGGGTTCGTCGGTGGGGTGGGTCGGAGCTTGTGGTGCGGTTCCCGCGTCGGACGGTCACGGTCCCGTTGGGGGTCATGGTCAGGGTCCAGGCCTGGTTGGTGATCGCGGTGTGGTGGCGTCTGCAGACCGCGACGAGGTTGTCGCAGGTGGTCGGACCGCCCTGTTC
>JAWLFE010000229.1:0-3149 GCA_041685735.1 Nitriliruptoraceae bacterium | reverse complement strand
CCCTCAGCGGCGGCGACGATGCTGCCGCCGAGGAACGTGTAGATGGTCGCGGCCCCGCGAACCCGGGGATCGCTGGCCGCCATGATCGCAGCACGGCCGTACTCGAACTGCTCCGACAACCTACCGAGGTGGTTGGCGTCATCCGCGGAAGCGAGCAGGTAGAGCGCTCGCTCGGCGTCGTCGGCCAGCGCGCCGATCACGTCGCAGCGGCAAAGGAAACGCCGCTCCGGGTCGCTGAAGCCCCGGCTGATGAACCGCGTCGACAACCGCGCGGCTAGTCGGCCCACGTCCCGATGGCGGCCCGCCCGGTTCAGGCGTTCGAGCGCGGCGATCTGGTTGCTGCTGTCGGCCGCGTCATCATCGACCGACCACCACCACGGGGCGAGATCCGCGATCGTGGCGGGATGCTCCAGGGCCCTCCCGAGGTAGTGCTCCGCGTGCGCCTCCCGGAGCGTCCCTGCCTCGCCTGCCTCAGCCAGCCGTTCCTCGGCGTACAGCCGCACGGTTTCCAACAGCCGGTAGCGGGTCGGCGAGGTGTCGGTCTCCACCTCGACGAGGGAGGCATCGACCAGCACCGCGAGCCGATCCAACGCGCCGTGGTCGTCGATGCCGAGGAGGCCGGCCAGGCCGTCGACGTCGAAGCCGCCGACGAACACCGACGAAGCGCGTAGCGCCGCTCGCTCCGGCCCCGGCAGGAGGTCGTAGCTCCAGTCCATCGTCGCGCGCAGCGTGCGATGTCGCGCCAGGGATCGTCGGCCGCCCGTCAACAGCCAGAACCGCTCGTCCAGTCGCGCGATCAAGTCGTCGATGCCCAGATGGGCTGTTCGTGCCGCGGCCAGCTCGATCGCGAGCGGGATCCCATCCAGCCGACGGGCGATCTCTCGGGCACGTGCGTGGACCGTGGCCGATCCTGGCACCCTCGCGCGGGCGAGGAACAGCGCCGCGCCCGCGTCCGGGTCCAGCGATGGCAGACGGTAGACGTGCTCGCCGTCGATACCCAGCGGTTCGCGGCTGGTCGTGAGCACCGTGAGCTGCGGCCCGGCACGGGTGGCCTGATCGACCAGCGACGCCGCTCCGACTACCACGTGCTCACAGTTGTCGAGCACCAGCACCGCCGGCCCGGCACCCAGCAACCGCGCGAGTCCTTCGAGGTGGTCGGCACGGGCCGCCATCGGGACCCTTAGAGCGTTGAACACCGCGCCGACGACATCGTCATCGGCGCTGACAGGGCTGAGATCGACCCACGCCACACGGTCCCCGGCAGCGCGTCGGCTCTCCGAGACCGCCAAAGCGAGGCGCGTCTTGCCGACCCCGCCGACACCGGTCAGGGTCAGCACCGGGGATTCCTCGAGCGCACGGGAAACGGCGACGAACTCGGCTTGGCGACCAAGCAGTTCGGTCCGAGCGGTGGGCAGCAGGTTCCAGGTAGCGGCGGCACTGGAGCCAGCCCGTTCAGGATCGGCCAGGAGCTTCTCGTACAGGTCGACGAGCTCCGGAGACGGGTCGAGGCCGGTCTCCTCGGCCAGGGATCCGCGGTAGTCCTGGAATCGGCGCGTCGCCTCCACCATTCGGCCGGTGCGCTGCAGGGCAACGAGGAGCTGCCCGAAGGGACGTTCACGCAACGGGTGACGGCCGACATGCTCCTCCAGCTGCCGGTGGGCTTCGGCAGCCCTACCGGTGTCGAGCAAGCACCGGAAGCGCAGCTCCTCAGCGGTGAGGCGCGTCTCTTCCAGGCGAATCGCGGTGGGTTGCGCCCAAGGCTCGTCAGCGACCTCAGCCAAGGCCGGACCGCGCCAACGGTTGAGAGCGCGCTCAACCGTGCGCAGAGCTGCGTCGGGATCGGCTTCGACGCGATCGGCGGCTGCCGACAGCTCCTCCTCGAACGCCGTCGCGTCGAGTTCGTGGTCCCTGAGGACCAGGCGATAGCGGTCAGGGCCACCCACCAGCACTCCCGGCGGCCCGTCGACACCGTCGGGCTCGAGGATGGCGCGCAGCCGGGACACGTAGGTGCGAATCGTACGCACGGGATCGCGGGGCCGTTCGTCCTCCACGGGCCACACGATCTCGACCAGCTGTTCCGGCGTGAGGGGATGACCGCCAGCTACCAGCAGGGCGATGAGCAGGCGACGCTGACGCAGCGCGGTCGGGGTGCGACCTCCAACCCGGTCGTCGACCACCTCGAGGGGACCCAGGATCCCGAACCGCACGCTGCTCACCTCTCTGATGCGAGCCAATCACACCCGCCGGACCTGCGCCAGCACCATCGAACGCCCCGCCGTTTCGTCGGCGTTTCGTGCGGCCGAAGCACCGGAGAGAACTCGGTCCGGACTCTCGAACCAGTCGAGCAGGAGTCGAGCCGACATGGCAGCGGACATGAGCTGGATCGCTACGAGCTGGCGGCGCCGAGTGCGGCTGGCTGCTACCTCTCGAGACACCCCGACCCGAAGGGCGCAGCCGCCACGACGGACTGGCCACCGATGGCCCCCTGACTCCACGCCAGAACTGACCATCTGGTCCGTCGACCGGGACACGATCCGAGCAGCACTGGAACCCGACTGGAAGTGACCGCCCCGAGGTGGACGGTCTCAACGGTAGTGACCGGCGCGATGTCGAGTGCCCACCGTCCCGAAGCTGTCTGCGCTCCTTGTGATCCTGGGCCATGGTTGGGCCAGGCCCAGGAGTGATCACCGTGAACAGCCAACGTAGCCATGAGGCGACCGCCGCCGACGGCGCCGGCATCGTCGGAACCGTGCACGGTGACGGGCCGCGTCGCGGCAACGCACACCAGCTTGGTGGAGGATCCACGCAGATTCGGTCGGAGCCGCCCCCCATCAGGAGCGGCAGGTCTGGCGCGGCTGCTCGCCGAGACCGGTACCAGGATGCACTCCTTCTGCATCGCCGAGGTGCCCGCTACACCTTGGACCAGCGACAGGACGCGGCAATGCGTCGGGCGACGAGACCCGTGGGTGTTGGGGTGCGGGTGGACTCGACTACACAACGTTGGCCATCGGAGGACACGGCCGACGCGCACGACCCCCCGCTTCCTGTCAATTCTTCCTGTCAAGACGACAGCTACTGGCAGGATTCGGGGCCGTAGAGGGGTGGGGCGTAGAGGATTCGAACCTCTGACCTCTTGCGTGTCGAGCAAG
>JAWLFE010000228.1:0-3152 GCA_041685735.1 Nitriliruptoraceae bacterium | reverse complement strand
CCCTGGTGGTACGGGGCGTCGGCGCGCTTGGCGATCAGCCCCTCCCAGCCCTTGGCGCACGCCTCCTCGAGCCACGCCTCGCCGTCCTCGTTGCGGTGGCTGACCCACCGCAGGGGATCGTCGAACGCCAGCGCCTCCCGCAGGACCGACTTGCGTGCCCGAAGCGGCAGGTCCCGTGTCGAACGGCCGTCGAGGTGGAGGACGTCGAACACGTAGAAGAAGACCTCCACCTCGCTGGCACGGGCCTCGTCCGGATCGGAGAGCTGGAGGCGGGGTTGGAGCTTTGAGAAGCTCGTCCGCGGACCCTCAAACGCCACGACCTCGCCGTCCAGGATGCACGCGAGGTCGCTGGCATCGCGGACCGCGTCGTACAGTTCCGGGTAGGTGTCGTCCAGGTCGGTGCCGTTGCGGGAGCGGAGGCGGACCCCATCGCCGGAGCGATAGGCGAGGACCCGCTCACCGTCCAGCTTGCGTTCGAAGACCCAGTCCGGATCGGAGAAGTGGTCGTGGGTCAGCGTCGCCAGCATCGGGTCGAGCCAGTCCGGGAGGTCCTCTTCAGCGAGCAGTTCGCGCTCGTCGTCGGTCAGCCGGTCGAAGGGGTGGCTCACGATGCGTCCTGCCCGTCGGCCTCCTCGGCTTCCTCGGCCGCGATCTGCTCGATGGTGCGGTCGGAGAGCACGGAGTGCGGTTCGGTCGAGGTCGGGTTGCGGCGGGCATCCGCTGCCTCGTCGTCGACCTTGATGAGCAGCCAGTTGTCCTCGTCACCGCCGAGCTTGGCGTGGGTCAGGACGTAGGCACCCTGGAGCTTCTCCCCCTCCAGCCACACCTTGAGATGGCCGTGATCCGCCGCGTCGCGGACCGGCCGCTCCTCGCCGTCATCCTCGGTGCTGAGGTTTCGGTAGGGCCCGATGTCCCAGACGAGCACCGTGCCACCGCCGTACTCGTCCTCGGGGATCCGCCCCTCGAAGTCGGCGTAGTCGACGGGGTGGTCCTCGGTCCGGACGGCCAGCTGCTTGTCCCGCGGATCGGTCGAGGGCCCCTTGGGGACCGCCCAGGACAGCAGCACGCCGTCCGCCTCCAGGCGGAGGTCGTAGTGCATGCTGGTCGCCTCGTGCTGCTGCACCACGAAGATCGGCCGGTCGGAAGGGGAGCGGACCTCACCCGGGGGTTCGGGCGAGGCATCGAGGTCGCGGCGGGTGCGGTAGCGCTCGAGCTGGTCGGTCATGATCTGGCCTGTCACCGAGGTCGCCGGGCGAGCATCTACCAGCGAAGGTCTGCTCCGGGTGGCCCGCTACCGGCGAACGTCCGCTGCTCGTGCCATGGACACCGGTCTACGGTGGGGACGGCGAGGTCCCCTCGATGAAGGGATGGTCGCGTGCCCGGTCTCGGGGTGACGACCGCGGTGATCGGCGGGCTGCTCCTGCTCGGTCTGCTCGCCGAGTGGAGCGCGACGAAGCTGCCCATCCCACGGGTGTCGGTCCTGATCGTGCTGGGTGTCGCCGTCGGCCCGATCGGCCTCGATGTGCTGCCGGCAGCCCGGGAGCAGTGGTTCCCCATCGTGTCCGCTGTGGCGCTCGTGATGATCGGCTTCCTGATCGGTGGGGACTTCACCGGCGACCGGCTCCGGGAGCTCGGTGCTCGTTCCGTGGTGACCGCGCTGGTCCAGGCCGTCGGCACGGCCGTCGTCGTCGGCGCGGGTCTCCTGGCCGTCGGCGTCGAGGCCCAGCTCGCGTTGCCGCTGGCCGGCGTGGCGACGGCCACCGCACCCGCCGCGGTCGTGGCCGTGATCGGGGAGTCGGACCGGGAGGGTCCCTTCACACGGCTGTTGCGTGCGATCGTCGCCATCGACGACGCCGCTGCGCTGCTGGTGTTCAGCCTGCTGCTCGCCGCCGTCGGTCTGCTGTCCGGTGTCGATGGCAGCGGCACGGCTGCGATGGGGGCGGCCGCCCGCGAGATCGGCGGAGGGATCGGTCTCGGCATCGCGCTCGGGATCCCGGCCGCCTCCCTGACCGGGCGGCTGCAGCCGGGCCATCCGGTCCTCGAGGAGGCGTTGGGTCTGGTGCTGCTGTGCGCCGGGCTCGGGGTGTGGCTCGAGGTCTCCTACCTGCTGGCGGCCGTGGTGATGGGCGCGGTCGTGGCGAACCGCGCGTCACACCACGATCGTCCCTTCCGCGAGATCGAGGGGGTCGAGTGGCCGTTCCTGGTGGTCTTCTTCCTGCTGGCGGGTGCCAGCCTGGAGCTCCCGGCCCTCACCGCCGTGGGCTGGATCGGCCTCGGCTACATCGTGCTTCGGACGCTCGGCAAGGTCGTCGGGTCCTGGCTCGGGGTGCGCGTGGTGGGTGGCCCGCCCGGGCGCGCACGCTGGCTCGGTGTCGCGTTGCTGCCCCATGCAGGTGTGGCACTCGGCCTCGGCCTGCTCGCCGACCAGCAGCTGCCCGATACCGGCGGGGACGTGCTGGCGATCGTGGTGGGTGCGACGGTGGTGTTCGAGCTCATCGGTCCCCTGGGGACCCGGCTGGCCCTGGAGCGTGCGGAGTGACGGACCGCCTGCCCGCGGTCGGTGTGGATGCCGCGAGTCGGTTCAGCAGCCCGGTGCGATCGTGAAGGAGAAGCCCCGCTCGGAGAGCCGGGCGAGGATCTGCTCCAGCGCGGCGACGGTCTGCTCACGGTTGCCGCCGCCGTCGTGGAACAGCACCACGTCGCCGGGCCGCGCGTAGTCGACCACGCTGCCCACGATCGAGGCCACGCCGGGTCGCGCCCAGTCCTGCGGGTCGATGTCCCAGAGCACGATCTCCAGCCCGGCCTCGGCTGCCCAGGCGCGGGTCTGGCTGCTCATCGCCCCGTACGGCGGTCGCAGGCAGCTGGCGCGGGCACCGGCGGCTGCCGCGATGGCCTCCTGGGTGCGTCCGATCTCCTGGTCGAACGCGGGCCGCGACAGCTCCGCCAACGACGGGTGGCTCCAGGAGTGGTTGCCCAGACGGTGCCCATCGGCGACCATCCGGTCGACGAGGGCGCGACCGCCTCCGATCTGCTGCCCGATGGCGAAGAACACCGCCTGCGCGTCGTACCGCGCCAGCAGGTCGAGGATCTGCGGCGTGTAGGTGCTGTTGGGGCCGTCGTCGAAGGTCAGGTGGATGACCGCACCGTCCGGT
>JAWLFE010000227.1:0-3173 GCA_041685735.1 Nitriliruptoraceae bacterium | reverse complement strand
AGAGCGTCTCGAGGAAGGCCAGTAGGGAGTCGGACGCGTGGTAGCGGCTGCTCTTCCCGGTCGCGGTCGGCGTGCTCGTGCGGGCAAGCGCACGTTCTTTCAGCGCGAGATCGGCATGCAGGTAGATCTGGGTGGTTTCGATGCCCTCGTGACCGAGCCAGAGGGCGATGGTGGACAGGTCGATGCCAGCCTGCAGAAGCGCCATCGCGCACGAATGGCGGAGGGTGTGTGGGGTGACGCGTTTGACCGCGAGTGAGGGACAGCGGTCTTGGGCGACGATCCGATGCCGCGTTACCAGACGCCGGACGGCGTCGCGGCTGAGAGGCGCGCCACGCGGTCCTGGGAACAGCGGCGCCGCCGGCTGGTCGGGGATCTCTGCGGTCCAGGCCGTGATGACCTTCACGGTGTCGCGGGTGAGCGGGGTGGTGCGCTGCTTGCGGCCCTTGCCGCGGCAGGTGACGTGACCACCAGCGCCCAGTTGGAGGTCGTGACGCTGCAGCGCGACCATCTCTGAGACCCGGAGGCCGGTTTGGGCGGCGAAGATCAGTAGGGCGTGGTCACGGCGGCCGATCCGTGTCGATCGGTCCGGAGCTGCGAGCAACGCCGCGATCTCGGTCTGGTTGAGGAAGGTGACCTCGTTGCGGTCGAAACGCTTCTGAGGGATCGCCAGGACTCGCTGGATGACCGCGGCGTGTTCGGGGTGGCGCAGCGCCGCGAACCGGAACAACGAACGTATGGCGGCAAGCCGAAGGTTTCGGGTGCGCACGGCCACGCCCCGCTCGCGCTCGAGATGGTCGAGGAACGCGCCGATGACGTGCGCGTCGAGATCACCGAGATCCAGCCGGGACGGCGGGATGCCGGTGTGCTGTTCGACAAAGGCGAGCAGCAACCGAAGGCTGTCACGGTAGGACGCGATCGTGTGCGGACTCGCCTGCCGCTGGGCGATGAGCCGTTGGGTGAAGAAGGCCTCCAGGGTGGGTGCGAGCAGGCTCATCCCGGCACCTCCAGGAACGTCTCCAGTCGTTGCGCCGCCAGGCCGAGCAGCTCGGGAGTGGCAGACAGATACCAGTAGGTGTTGGCCGGATCGGTGTGTCCGAGATAGGTGGAGAGCAACGGCAGCCGAGCACCGACGTCCGCGCCGGTGGCATACCAGCCGGCCACGGTGCGCAGAGCAAAGCCGTGGCGGAGGTCATGTAGCCGCGGACGGCGACCATCCCCATCGATGTGCAGATCGGCTTGTCGGACCAGCCGGCGGAACACCGCCGACACGTTCGGGTAGTGCAACCGCGTCCCCACGGTGGAGATCAGCAGGGCCGCGCTGGCCGGTCCAGGGCAGTGCCGCACTCGGAACTGCAGGTAGCCAGCGAGCGCCTGGGTCGTGGTCGGGTGCAACAGCAGTTCACGCGACTTGCCGAACTTGCCGTGGCGGATCAGCAGCCGATCGTCCTCGAGGTCGACATCGCCGACATCGAGAGCGATGGCTTCGCCCACCCGCATGCCGGTCACTGCCAGCAGGCCGAGCAGGATCTGGTAGGTAGCCCGCTGCAACGGCAAACGAAGTTCTCCCGCAGCATGCATCAGGGCGGCCAGGTCGGCCTCGGAGTACCGGTACGGCGTGTTTCGGGGAATCGACGCGACGATGAGCCCGGCCGGAGGAACCTCAACATCGGGGTTGAAGGCGGCCAGGTAGCGGGCAAAGCCTCGCACCACCCCGAGGCGTTTACGCCACCACCAAGCCGTGGCCTCGTGAGGCATGGTGGCCCACGCCAGCGCGGTCTCGATGGTGATGGTCGTGGTCTGTTGCTGCTCGAGGTAGTCGAGGAACTGATGCAGCAGGCGCTCGGCCTCGATGAGCTTGAAGCCAAGTGTCCGGCGCACCGCCAGATACTCAGAAGCGGCATCGCGCAGATCGGTCATGACCCACCGCCGGGCCACGGCTGGGCGAGATCGCCCAGCGCCAGATGGTCGACCTTGGCGTAGACAGCCGTGGTCGCGATGCTGGAATGCCGCAGGACCTGGGCGATGTCGGGCAGCGATGCGCCACCGCGCAGCATGTGGGTCGCGACGCCGTGGCGAAGGCGATGAGCCCCCACCCGGGCAAGGCCTGCGCGGTCACAGGAGCGATACACGATCCCCGTCACCGACGTCGGCGACAACGGCCCGTGTGGCGCCACGATCCGGCAGAACACCGCCCGGTGGTCGATACGGGGACGCCCGCGGCGCACGTAGTCCGCCAAGGCGCGTCCCACATCTGCCGGGAGCGGGAGCACATCCACACGCCGGCCCTTGCCGCGAACGCGGACCGTCCCTTCACGCCAGTCGACGTCGGCGAGCTCGAGCCCCGCGACCTCCGAAGCTCGCAAGCCCAGACGTCCCAGCAGCAGCTGCACGGCGTAGTCACGCCGGCCAGCGACGGATCGACGATTGCAGCTCGCCAGCAGCGCGGCCAGCTGCGAGGGCTCCAGGGCCTCGGGGAGCGCAGCCGCCCTCCAGCTGGCAGGCGTGGGCACCGCGTCGGCAAGCGGGGTATCGATCAACCCTTCGGCATACAAGAAGCGCAGCAGCGAGCGCAGCGCAACGGCCACCGCCTTGGGCCACGCCGCGCTCCGGGCGCCACCTTCGGCGATGAGGAAGGCGACAGCAGCAGGGGCGCTCACCTGTGCGAGATCGAACGTCGCGTCCTTCGAACAGGTTGCGAGGAACTTGCGTGCGATGTGGACGTAGCGGGCCGCGGTGCCCTTGACGAGCCCTCGTTCCTGCAGCAGATACCGGTGATAGCGGGAGAGCAGCAGCTCAAGCGGTGTTGGCTCCACCGGCTCCGGCGCCGGAAGCGCGCCGGCACCCTGAAGATGGTCCAGCAGCCCCCGCAGCGCCCTCGACGAGACGTGCAAGACCCGCACCCTCACTCGTCGCGTCGCGAAGAACTGCTCGACACGCTCAGGCGTCAGCTCGCCTACGGCATGATCGTGCGCGTCGAGCCATCGGCTCAGCTCTGCCATCAGCAACAGCTGGTTCGCGATGGTCCCCGGCCTGTAGCCGCGAGCCTCCAGCTCTGCCCGAAAGCCGCCGACATATCCAGCCAGCGGACCAGTCACCCGAACCTTCGACGGGTCGTTCATCTCTGCCTCCTCGTTCCGTTGACAACGGACGATGAAGCGTCGATGAACCCGGTG
>JAWLFE010000226.1:0-3175 GCA_041685735.1 Nitriliruptoraceae bacterium | reverse complement strand
CCGGGGCTATGACGAGTTGAGGACTATGCCAAGTCCGTGAGCTGATGTCGCTCCGATCGGGTTGCGGGGGGCTGCTGGGCCCGTCGCTCGGGTGACGGTGCTGCGCATAGTCCGGATGCTCGTGGGTGGCTTGGGGCGGGTGGTTCCTGCTCACAGT
The DNA here is from genome assembly GCA_041685735.1 of Nitriliruptoraceae bacterium. GTDB lineage: Bacteria > Actinomycetota > Nitriliruptoria > Nitriliruptorales > Nitriliruptoraceae > CSSed11-175R1. The sequence goes on along the minus strand of JAWLFE010000226.1, from coordinate 3,018 downwards.
TTCTCGAGGAAGGTGAGGAGATCGTCGGGCGGTGTGAACCGTTTGGTCTTGCTGCTGGGAGCTTCGAGGCGGTCGAGCGCGGCCGTCTTCATCGCGAGGTCAGCTTCGATGTAGAGGTGGGTGGTGGCGGTGTCCTCGTGTCCGAGCCACAGGGCGATGACGGTGATGTCGACGCCGGATTGCAGGAGGTGCATCGCGGTGGTGTGCCGAAGCGTGTGCGGCGAGACGTGACGGTTGGCCAGGGAGGGGCATTGCTTGGTCGCGGTGGTGAGCGCGACCTGTAGGCGGTGCTCGACGCCTGAGCGCGAAAGCGGCTGACCGGTCCGGTTGGGGAACACTGGAGCGTCCGGCGCGGGGTCGATGTGAGGACGCCAGGCCCGAAGGCTGGTGGCGGTGGCCTTCCAGAGCGGCACGATGCGCTGTTTGCGGCCCTTGCCGTGCAGTTGTAGCGCGGAGGCACGGTCGAGGAGGATGTCGGCGTTGGTCAGCCGGGTGGCTTCGGAGACGCGTGCCCCGCTGTTGTAGAGCACGGCGAACAGCGTGGCATCGCGTCGGCCGCTCCAGGTGTCGGTGTCGGGGGCGGCCAGCAGCGCGGCGATCTCCTCGCGTGACAGGAAGTCCAGCGCGGGCCGGTCGAACCGTTTCGGGGAGATGGACAGCACGCGTTGGGCGATGGGCAGGCAGGTGGGGTCACGCAGCGACGCGTGTCGCATGAATGAACGGATCGCGGTCAACCGCAGGTTTCGGGTGCGCGCCGAGTTGCCACGGTCGTTCTCAAGGTGGTCCAGGAAGTCAAGGATCACCGGAGCGTCAAGATCATCCAGCATGAGCGCAGAGGGGGTCTTGCCGGTGCGCTGCTCGACGTAGCGGAGCAGGAGTTCGAAGGTGTCGCGGTAGCTGGCGATGGTGTGGGCACTGACGCCGCGCTCGGCGATCAGCCGCCGCTGGAAGAAGTCCTGGAGCAACGCCGGAAAGCTGGCAGGAACAGCGGTCATGGTCGGCCTCCCTGCGACGCTTGTGCGAAGTCTTCGAACCGGCGGGAGGTGACCGCCATCAGTTCCGGGACCGCGGTGAGATACCAGTAGGTGTCGGAGGGTCTGGCGTGACCGAGGTAGGTCGACAGCGCCAGGACCTTGCCGTCGAGATCGACACCCTGCTCATACCAGGCCAGCAGGCGACGAACAGCAAAGGAGTGGCGCAAATCATGAATCCTCGGCCGGCGTGCACGGCCATCGGAGGTCCACCCGAGACGTTCCCGGAGACGGGCGAAGGTCCTTTCCACGGTGTTGGGTTTCAGCATCTCGGCCCGGTCAGTACGGAAGAAGCCGTCCGATCGGCAAGTCCCGAGGCGGCGGTCACGTTCGGTGGCGTAGCTGCGAAGTTCCGTTGTCGCGGTCGGGTGCAGCGGCACCAGCCTGGACTTGCGGAACTTGCTCTCCCGCACGGTCAGGACCCCTTCGCTCAGGTCCACGTCGTCGGGTTCGAGCCGACAGACCTCCGATAGGCGCAGTCCGGTCGCGGCCAGCAACGAGAACACCGCCACGTAGGTGACAGGCCGAAGCCCCGTGCGGGGCAGCAGCAGACGGGCCTGATCGAGCAGGTCAGCGATCTCGGTGTCGCTGTAGATGTGCGGTTGGGCGCGCGGCCGGACGCCGGAGCCGAGCAGCCCCACCGGCGGGACCTCGATGTCGGGATCGAACACGGCGAGGCGGCGCACGAATGCCTGCACGGCCGCATACCGACGGGCGGCCTGGGCCGCATCACCGGATGTCGTCAACGCCCATCGCACCACGAGATCGGTGGTGATCGGGCCTTGGTGGTCGAGCTGTTCGGTGTAGCGGGCGAACTCTTCCAGCCACCATTCGGCGTTGACGAGCTGGAACCCCAGCCCGCGCCGCATCGCCAGATAGTCGCTGATCTGATCGTGCAGGCACGAGGACATCATCGGTTCGCCTCCGGCCAGGGCAGCGCCACCTCGCGTAGTGCGGGCAGGTCGACCTTGGCGTAGATGGCCGCGGTGTCCAGATCCCGGTGGCCAAGTACATCGGCGACCTCCTTGAGGGAGGCGCCGTGCTGCACCAGCTGGCTGGCCACGGTGTGGCGGAACACGTAGGCACTTCGCATCGGCGCTTGCACACCGGCACGTCGAAGCGCCCGAGACACAACCTCCGAGATCGCCGTCGTTCCGATCGGCTCTCCACGCCGAGGACCGGTCTGCTTCACGAACACGCGACGCTCACGGGTCTCGGGCCGATGCTCACGCAGGTAGCCGGCGATCGCCTGGCCGGCCGCGTGCGGAAGCGGGAGCACCGCCCCGCGACGGTTCTTTCGTAGTCGCACCTCGATCGTGCCGGCACGCCAATCGATGTCCTCCAGATGCAGCCCGGCAACCTCGCCCGGCCGCAGGCCCAGGCCCGCCAGCAACCGCACGATCGCACGATCGCGCGGCCCGTACGGGCCCGCCACGTCAAGCGAGTCCAGAACCTGTCGAAGCTGCTGTTCGCTCAGGCTGCGAGGCAGCGTCGATAGCCGCCAATGGGCCTGCTGCGGGATGGCAGCCTCGAGCCGTTCGTCGGGGATGTAGCCCTCGCCACGCAGATAGCGCAGGAACGAACGCAACGCGTTCCGCACCCACTTCATCGAAGCCGGCGAGTACCGGCCGGACATCGACGCGACGAACTCGACCACATCGGCACAACCGAGCTCCGAGGGGTCGACGGGGTCGTCCCCGAGCGCGCCACGGACGAACTCACGAACATGACGCTCGTACCCGGACAAGGTCCGATCCCGCAGCCCCCGAGTACGACGCTGATGCTGCTTGTAAGCCTCGACCAGATCATCGAGGGTCCACAGATGGCAAGAACTCATCGGATGCTCCTTCCAGATTGATGTGGAAGAAGCATCCGGACTATGCGCAGCACCGTCACCCGAGCGACGGGCCCAGCAGCCCCCCGCAACCCGATCGGAGCGACATCAGCTCACGGACTCGGCATAGTCCTCAACTCGTCATAGCCCCGG
>JAWLFE010000225.1:0-3179 GCA_041685735.1 Nitriliruptoraceae bacterium | reverse complement strand
AGAGGAGATGACAATGGCACGAAACCGCAGGTCAGAGGGGGTTTGCGGCTGCAGCAGGATGTGCCCGGAAACGGCTTGGCGATGTTTCAGGTCCGTGTGTCCTTATGGACATGGGGGTTCAAGTCCCCCCTCGCCCACCAGCTCGTAGAGGGCCGGATCGGGATACGCGGGAGCAAGCGCTGTTGAGCCGCGCCAAGGCCTTGGGTTCAACAACGGAACCGTGAATGGTTGACCGATCGGCGTCACCGTTCGAGAAGACCGACCGCGCGACCGCCGCCGGGCAGGATCAGCACGTGCAGTTGTGGACCCGGAACGTCAAGCACCCCCCGTGCTCGCGAACCTCATCCCGACGGATCCCCTGAGGCTGATGGTTCACCGCCGGTAGTGATGGTCATGTCGGTGGTGGGACGATGCGAACCGATCACTCGCCGGTCGCCGCCCTCGACGTTCGTGCATCCTGGATGGTGACGATGACGACGCGGTCGCGCGCTTCATCGAAGATGTAGACGAGCAGCATCCAGCGCCAGGGTCCGAGGATGAACTGGAACCCTGCCCACCGGCCGGCGAGTTCCGGTCCGAGGCGAGGGAACTGGCGCAGCGGCTCGAGTGCCGTGCGTACACGTTGGCGGGTGTCGTCCGGGAGCGAGTGCGTGAGGACGAGTCGATCGAGGTCATCGACCGCGGCGCGTGCGAGTTCGACCTGCGCCACGACCTACAGCTCGTCGAGCGCGACGGTGTCCCCGGCGGCAGCCTGCTCGGCCCCGAGTTGGGCACGTTCGAAGGCGCCGTCGATCCCGTCGAGCAGCGACGCGACGTTCTCGGGGTCAGGGTCGAGGTCATCGATGGCGGTGCTCAGGAGTGAGCGGGCCAGCGTTCCCTCGTTGACGTGGACCCGAGCAGCGAGACGTGCGAGCTTGGCCGCGCGTTCGCCGTCGATGGTGATGTTCAAGCGTTGGCTTCCCATGCTGCCAGCATACACGCGACGACACGATCCGTTCAGTCCCGTTCCAGCGGGCTCCGGTCGGTGCGCAACGCCCGGATCTGCGAGGTCGGTGGGTCGGTCATGGGATGCCGACGTTCGCGGCTGTTGTCGCTGTGGGTAGGCGAAGCACGAAGCAGGCTCCGCGTCCGGTGCTGCGATAGTCGAGGTGGCCGCTATTGGCGGTGGCCAGGGTCCTGCTGATGGGTAGACCGAGACCAAGCCCGAGAGTGCCGCGTTGGTCACCGTTGGCGGCCTGGGCGAAGTCGTCGAACAGGTGGGGAACGAACCAGCCGGGGATCCCGTCGCCGTGATCAGTGACCGACACCTCGGTGTGCCCGCTCTCGCTCCTCGCGGAGATCTCGACGGGCGGCGCTCCGTGACGCAGCGCGTTGTCGAGCAGGTTCGTGACGATCTGGATGAGGTGGAAACGGTCCGCGACCACCCGGGCGTCGCGTGGGATGTCCTGGAGAACGATGGCGTCGTCCTGGCGCTCGTGGATGAGCTCCTCGAGCAGCGGCACGAGCTCGATGACCTGGCGGTCGACGGGCACAGCGGCCCCCCGGGCGCGCGAGACCTGCAAGAGCTGCTCGACCAGGACGGTGAGGTGTTCGCCGTTGCGGTGGATGACCTCGGCAGCCTGCAGGGACCGGTCATCCAACTGGCCGGAGCGATGGAGCAGCACCTCACTGAACCCCACGATCGCCGTCAGAGGGGTACGAAGCTCGTGCGACACGGCCGCAACGAGCTGCTCGCGTGCGTCTGCGAGGTCGTGGAACGTTTCGCTCTCTCGTGACCGCGATGCGAGCAGCAGCGACGTGACCCCGACCGTGGCCAGGAACAGCTGCAGCTGCGCTGTGGCCTGGACCTCGGTGAACGTCTCGAGCGCAGCCAGCGGCCCGTACCCGAGGGTGTGCAGGCCGCTGCCCACCTGCGCCACGACGAACAGCGACACCGCCGCGCCGGCGATACCCAACCGCGCGGCGGCCCACAGCATCGGGATCAGCACCAGGTACTTACCAGCGAAGAGTGGGTTGGTCGCCCCGACAGCGAATACCAGCAGAGCCGTGACCGTGACCGTGACGGCGGCGACGACGCCTTCGGCCGAGCGCAGACGTGCGACCGGTAGCCGGCCGAACGCCAGCAGGCCGAACGGCACCACGGTCAGGACCCCGAGCGCATCGCCGATGACCCATTGTCCCACCGTGACCAGGTAGGGCAACGGCGATACGTACACGGTGGTCGCCAGCGCACCGATCGCCGAACCGACCACCGGGGCCGCACAGGCAGCGACGATGAACCCTGCGGCCGCCCGAACCGACCCGAAACCGTCCGCCTGCCACCGCTGGATCAACCAGGCAGCCAAGATCTGCTCGACCGTGTTCGCAAGCGCCCACAGGAAGGAGGGAACCAACTCGAAACCCGCCAGCAGGTCGTTGCCCAGCTCCGCGCCGCCCACCGCAACCAGGATCGCCGTCCACATGCGACGCGGGGACAGCAGCAGACCGGTGACCGTCACACCGGCAGCCGGCCAGAACGTCGTACTCAGTCCCGTGAGGTCTTGCAGTGCCAGCGAGTAGCGGGCCACGGCGAAGTACACGACCGCGACCACCAAGGCACGGACCGCGGCACTCATGGACTGCACCGACCGGCCCGAGGTGGCCGCGAGCAGCATCCGCTCAGGGGATGTGGTGGCGAGCGAGTTCGTGCGGCTCGCTGACGACTGCTGAAGCATCAGGATCTCTCTAGCGACGACGCGCCTCGGGAGTCGTGGGCGTCGCGTCGCTGGTATCGCCGCCGGGTGCAGTGCCAGCTCGATGGAGCGGCCGGGCGCGGAACTGCGGCTGTCCTGATCATCGACCACCGCACGTGACCATTGACCAAGGGAGCGCACGGTGCACGGCGCGGCAGGGTTCGAGGATGCTTCTTGACGCGCTTCGGAAGCACCTGGGTTGGTGGTTGCTCCCGCGTTCGCCCTGATCGCCAGGACAACTCCCTGCGCGGGACCGAGGCACCCACCCATGGTCTGGGCTTCCCCCCCCGGCTATGCGGAGCTGCGCATAGGCGGGGGAGAGCCAGTCCGTCGCTCAGCTTGGGTCTTCGGCGGCGAAGGTCGTGGCGGAGCTCTGGCTGGACCGGAGAACATGACGAACCCCACGCTGCCTGGCCACCTACGCTCACGTTTGCGCGAAGGAGGCCG
>JAWLFE010000074.1:3752-13231 GCA_041685735.1 Nitriliruptoraceae bacterium | reverse complement strand
CGGCTGCAGGGCTTCGGCACGACCATCTTCAGTGAGATGACGGCACTCGCGGTCCGCCACGACGCCGTCAACCTCGGCCAGGGGTTCCCCGATCAGGATCCACCCCTGGAGGTGATCGACGCCGCTCACGCTGCGCTCGAAGCTGGTCATCACCAGTACGCACCGGGTCCCGGGGTGCCAGCCCTGCGCCAGGCGATCGCGTCCCACCAGCAGCGGTTCCACGGGCTGTCCTACGACCCGGACACCGAGGTGACCGTGACCTTCGGTGCCACCGAAGCCGTCGCCGCCACCGTGCTGGCCCTGGCTGAACCCGGCGACGAGATCATCGTGCTGGAGCCGACCTACGACGCCTACACGGCAGTCATCGCGATGGCCGGAGCGGTGGAGCGGCGGGTGGCCCTGACCCCGCCGCCGCCGGAGCATCCCACCAGCGGCTGGCGGCTCGACCCCGATCGGTTCGCCTCCGCCGTCGGTCCCCGGACCCGCGCGGTCCTGATCAACTCGCCGCACAACCCGACCGGATCGCTCTTGACCGAGGCCGAACTGTCCGCGGTCGCCGAGGTCTGTGTGCGCCACGACCTCGTCGCCATCACCGACGAGGTCTACGAACACCTGGTCTACGACGGTCGCCACCTGCCGCTGGCCAGCTTCCCCGGTATGCGGGAGCGGACCGTCACCATCTCGAGCGCGGGGAAGACCTTCTCGGCCACCGGGTGGAAGATCGGCTGGGCGTGTGCACCGCCGTCCCTGACCGCGGCGGTGCGCACGACCAAGCAGTTCCTCTCGTTCGCCGGCGGAACACCCCTGCAGCACGCCGTGGCGCACGCGCTCGGACTCCCGGATGGCGTGTTCGAGGACCTCGCGACGACCCATCGACGCCGACGTGATCTGCTGCACGACGGGTTGCGCTCCGTCGGGCTCCCGGTCATCCCCTCGGCCGCCACCTACTTCCTGGTGGCGGATGTGACCGCTCTCGGCCAGGGCAGTGGCGAAGACGTCTGCCGGTGGGCCCCGGCCGCGATCGGGGTCGCAGCGGTCCCGGTCTCCGCCTTCGTGCGTGACCCGACCGACGTCTCGCACCTCGTTCGCTTCGCGTTCTGCAAGCAGGAGTCGGTGTTGACCGAGGGCGTTCGCAGGCTCGGTGCCGCGGTGGCACGCTGACCCCGTCACCGACCGAGGAGGATCCGCATGCGCGTGAGTGTGCTCCAGCACGACATCGTCTGGGAGGACGCCGCCGCGACCCGTCCTCGGCTGGAGCCGCAGGTGGCGGCGGCAGCCGCGGGCGGCGCCCGACTGATCGTGCTCACGGAGATGTTCGCCACCGGGTTCTCGATGAACGTGGAGCGGACCGCGGAGGCGATCGACGGGCCGACGGTGACGTGGATGCACGAACAGGCGGCCCGTCACGATGCCTGGGTCGCCGGATCGGTGGCCATCCGTGGCCCCGACGGTGGACGGCCCACCAACTGCCTCGTGCTCGCGGGGCCGGACGGCGCGATGCACCGGTACGACAAGATCCACCCGTTCAGCTACGCGGGCGAGCACGAGCGGTTCCGTCCCGGCGATGCCGACGTGGTGGTCGAACTCGACGGCGTCCGGTGGCATCTGAGCGTCTGTTACGACCTGCGGTTCGCGGACCAGTACTGGCGCGCGGCCCCGGATGTGGATGCCTATCTGATCGTTGCGAACTGGCCGACACCGCGACGCACCCACTGGCGCGCCCTGCTGGAGGCCCGGGCGATCGAGAACCAGGCGTTCGTCGTCGCGTCCAACCGGGTCGGCTCGGGCGGGGGCAGCCTGGAGTACTCGGGTGACAGCCGCATCATCGATCCGCTCGGCGAGGTCCTGGCCGGCGGCGCCGGGGTGGAGACGATCCTGACCGCCGAGGTCGATCCGGCTGTCGTCGCGGATGTCCGGGGGCGTCTGCCGTTCCTGCTCGATCGCTGAGTGGGCGTCCGATCGTCAGCCGTCGCCGTCGTCACCGTTCGCGTCGACCCTGACCCGGTCGTCCTGCGGCTCCCCCTGCAGCGGATCGCGACCGCGGCCGACGAGGTGGTGGTCGAGGAACCCGACGGTCCACTGATCGAGGAGCTCGAGCGTGGTCGCGGCGGGGGTCGAGCCGGCGAGACCGAGCCAGGAGGCTGCGGGGCTCAACGCGGGCAGCTGGGTGAGGTCGCGGTGCAGCGTGCCGGCGATCCGGACCCGGCCCTCCGCCGCCGTCGCTCCGGCATGGAACCGCCTGACCCGTGCGTCGTTGTCGTTGCCGTCCCACTCCTCGCTGCCGATGGACAGCAACGGTCGATCGAACGACCCACCGATGACCTCGTCGGGGACCGGCTCCAGCCATGGGTCGTAGGCGAGGGCGGCGTCGCACCGCGTATCCCGACTGCACAGCAGGTAGGCCGCACCGCCGCCGGTCGAGTGGCCCATGAGCGCGATCCGCTCCGGATCGACGGCATCCTCGAGCTCGGGGAGGGGCGGACCGGCGTCGTCCGTGGACGCGGAGACGCGCCGGGCGACCGCGTCCTGGGGCCCGGTGCCCGCGGCGAGCTCCGTGGGCGCGAGTAACGTTCCGAACGCACGGCCATCGAGGACGGCATCCAGCACCAGCGCCAGGTCGTCCGCGAACGTGGCCACCAGCTGGGCGGATGCGGCGTCGTACTCCGATGCGGAGACGCCCGAGGGCAACGCCGACGGGTCGGCCTCGGCGATCACGCCACCCGGGAGCCGGGTGGCCAGGGCACCGTAGGTGTGGTCGGCTGCCGCCACGACGTACCCCTGGCTGGCCAGCGATTCGAGCTGGCTGATGTGGATGTCGCGGAAGCCTCGCCAGCCGTGGGCGTAGAGCACGACCGGGAACGGGCCCCCGCGTGCGAGCGGTGCGTCGTCGACCGCATTGGCGTCCACGAGTTGGAGGTGGTCCAGGGTGAAGCCCGGCAGTCCGGCTTCGCGAGCTGCGGCGCTGGTGACCGCGGAGCGGTCCTGCAACCAGCGTGCCGGCTGTTCGTCCTCGCCGACCTCGGCCGGGTACCACAGCTGGACCGGGAGCTGGCGCAGACCGCCGGGGTCGGGCCCGTAGACCTCCATCCGGCTCTCATCGGTGACGACCATCGTGGTGGTGCCGACCTCGTAGGGACCGTCCGGGCTCGGCAGGTCCAGCACCGGTAGCGCCCACAGCAGACACCCGCCGACGACCGCCAGTGCACCGACCGAGAGGCCGGCCGCGAGGTGTCGGGAGCGGTGATCGGCCCCGACGTCCCGAGCTGCCAGTGCCACGACCCCGGCCACGGCGATCCAGAGGGGGACGAGTTGCCACCGGCCGCCTTCGACCAGCAGTTGTCCGATCAGCGCGACGATGGGCAGCGCCGCGATCCCGACCACGACGGCAGGAACAGCGGAACGCACCACCCACGGCCGGACGACGGCGAGCAGGGTGGTGAGCAGGAGGGCCAGTTCGAGAGGACGCACGTGTGACTCGCGGCACGCAGGTGCACGGCATCTCGGCCCCCCCGACCGTGCGCGCGGCAGGATACTGCGCCGTGATCCGGTGAGTAGCCTCGGACGACCCGTCTGTGTCCTCGGAGGTCCCCGTGCCGCCCATCGCGCTGGTCCACGCCGCGCCGGGCGTCGGCGTCACTGCCACCTCGAAGCTGGTGGCCCGTGCGGTCGGTGAGCAGGGGGTGGCGGTGGAGCACGGCGCCCTGGGGGATGGGTCGGTCGACTGGCGGGACGTCCGGCTGGCTGTCCTGCTGGGGCCGGTGCCCGACCCGTTCGATCGGGAGCGGTTCCTCGCGCAGGTCCGGGGGGTCGCTGACGCCACCGACCTGTGGAACCCGGTGGACGTGCTGCGTTGGAACACCCACCGGTCCTACCTGCTGGAGCTGGAGGAGCGGGGCGCACCGATCCCGCCGACCGCCTGGGTCGCTGCGGGAGATCGCCTGGACCTGGCCGCGTTGATGGCCTCACGCGGATGGTCCGACGTGCTCATCAGGCCGGCGGTCGCCGCCACCGGCTCCAGCCTCCGGGTGCGCTCGACCCCCCCGCCCACGCCGGGATCCGGGTCAGCGCCGGTGGGCCTCGCGGCCGGGCAGCGTCACCTCGACCACCTGCTCACCGCTGGCGATGCGTTGCTGCAGCCGTTCCTGGCGGCGGGGGCGACGACCGGACGACGATCCGTCGTGGTCGTCGACGGACAGGTATCGCACACGGTCCGCACGCTGCCGCCCCCCGCTACCGGGGACCCGGCGCGCTCGCTGCGCGCTGCCGGCACCGATGCGGTCGCTGGCGACGGCGTCGTCCACGGCGGTGTGGTCGATGGCGGCGTGGACGCCGAGACGGCTGGCCTGGCTCGCTGGGTGGTCGATGCCACCGGTGTGGACCTGCTCGCGGCGCGGGTCGACCTGATCGATGACGACCTTGGTTCGCCCCAGGTCGTCGAGGTGGACGCGGCCCTGCCGGAGCTGTACCTCGATGTGGTGCCGTCGGCAGCGACCGACCTGGCGACGGCCATCCTGCGGCGGCTCGGGTGACGATGCCCGGCGCGGGACCTCCCGTCCGCGGCGGGCGTCGCCTGCGAACCTAGGTCGAGCAACTGCGGAGGTGCTGCACATGTCACGGATCGCCATCACCGGATCGACCGGACTCATCGGCGAAGCGCTGGTCTCGTCCCTGCGGGCGGACGACCACAAGGTCCAGCGCGTCGTCCGCCGGGCGGCGGACGCCGGAACCGACGATGTGGTCTGGGACCTCGACCGCGGAACGATCGATGCGGCGAAACTCGAAGGTGTGGATGCCGTGGTGCATCTGGCCGGTGAACCGATCGGTGCATCGAGGTGGACCGATGCGACCAAGCGGGCGATCCGCGACTCACGCGTGACCGGAACGACCCTGATCGCGGAGGCGCTCGCCGGGCTGGATGACAAGCCGGCGGTGCTCGTGTCGTCGTCGGCGGTGGGGATCTACGGTGACCGCGGGGACGAGGTCCTCAGCGAGACCTCCACCCCGGGGGACGACTTCCTCGCCGAGGTCTGTGCGGTCTGGGAATCCTCGGCGGACCCGGCGCGTGCGGCCGGCATCCGGGTGGTGCACCCGCGCACCGGCGTGGTGATCGCTGACGGCGGGCCGCTGATGGACAAGCTCGAACTCCCGTTCAAGCTGGGTGTCGGCGGCAAGGTCGGATCTGGTGGGCAGTACGTCCCGTGGATCTCGCTCGAGGACGAGGTACGTGCCCTGCGCTTCCTCATCGACGAGGACCTCGCTGGAGCCGTCAACCTCGTGGGACCGACCGCGGCGACCAACCTCGACATGACCAAGGCGCTCGGCCGCGTGCTGCGGCGCCCGACGGTGTTCCCGATCCCCGCGTTCGCCATCCGGGCCCTCTACGGTGAGATGGGCGAGACCCTGGCGACGGTCAGCCAGCGGGTGGTCCCGGAGCGTCTGCAACAGGCGGGCTTCTCCTTCACCCACGACGCGATCGAGTCGGCCCTGCGGGCCGCCCTCGACCGGCCCGCTGCCGCCTGATCGCAGCCCCCCGGCAGCACGGAGGCAACGGCGTGGACAGCGATGTGGTCGTGGTCGGGGCGGGCCTGGCCGGTCTGACGTGTGCCGTCCGGCTGCACGAGGCAGGTCGGTCCGTGCTCGTGCTCGAGGCCGGTGACGCCGTCGGTGGGCGTGTCCGCACCGACGAGGTGGATGGCTTCCTGCTCGACCGGGGCTTCCAGGTGCTCCTGACCGGCTACCCCGCCGCGCAACGGTGGTTCGCCTACGACGACCTCGATCTGCGTGCGTTCTCGCCGGGGGTGCTGATCCGACATCGGGGACGGTTCCGTCGCCTGGCGGACCCCCTCCAGGATCCGGTGGCCGGGGCCAGATCCGCGTTCGCGCCGGTCGCCACGCTGCCGGACGGCCTGCGGCTGTTGGCCTGGCGACGATCGGTGCTGTCGCCGCCGGGGCCACAGGTCGCCGCTCGCGAGCAGGTACCGACCCACGAGCGTCTGCGAGCCCGCGGGTTCTCGTCCACGATCACCGCCTCGTTCTTCCGGCCGTTCCTGGCCGGGACCTTCTTCGATCCGGGGATGGCCACCTCGTCACGTGTCACCGAACTGGTCTTCCGATCGTTCTTCCGGGGTCAGGTCGCGGTCCCCGCTCGCGGGATGCAACGTCTGCCCGAGCAGCTCGCGGCGAGGTTGCCGCAGGACCGTGTCCAGCTCCATACCCGGGTCGAGTCCGTCGCCGACGGGCAGGTCACCACCGCCGACGGCGGACGCGTGACGGCTGGTCACGTGGTCGTCGCCACCGAGGGGCCGGTCGCCGCGCAGCTGCTGGGCGATCGCCTGACGGATGGTCCGTCACCTGGACGGGGGACCGTCACGCTGTACTACGTCGCCCCACGCTCGCCGGTCGGGGCGCCGGACCTGGTGCTCGACGCGGACGGGGGTGGTCCGGTGAACAACGTCGCGGTGATGTCCGACGTCGCACCGCGCTACGCACCGGCCGGTCGGTCGCTCATCTCCGTGTCCGTCGTCGGCCTGCCCGACCAGACCGAGTCCGAACTGGAGCGCGCCGTGCGCGGGCAGCTGGCTGGTTGGTACGGCGGCCAGGTCCACGCGTGGGAGCACCTCGCCAGCTACCGCATCCCGTACGCGCAGCCCCGGCAGGATGTGACCGACCTCCCGACGCTCGCCCGGGACGTGCAGGTCGGGGTGCGGACCTGGGTGTGCGGTGACCATCGCGACACCGCATCGATCCAGGGGGCACTGGTCAGTGGCCGGCGTACCGCCGAGGCCATCCTGGCCGGCTGAACCGCATCAGCCCGTGATCGCGATGGCCACACCGGCTGCTCCGATGGCGGTGACGACGAGCGCACCGACCAGGCCGACGAAGCGCAGGTCGCCGGCGCGCGCCCACCGTCGGGCGAGCCAGACCAGCACCCCGAACGGCCAGACGACCAGTGCCGTGGTCAGGACCGCCAGCGCGGCCGTGCCGATCGGATCGACGGGCAGGGCGGCGACCAGCGCGACGATCAGGATCAGCCCTAGCAGCACGTCGCTCGCCCGGGAGGGTGACAGGGGTGGTCGCTTCATGCCCGCACCACCAGCACGATCCCGATGACGAGCAGGCTCACGCTGAGCAGGCGCCGGACGAGGGTGGCGGGCAGGCGCGGCTGCACGGCCGCACCGATCCGTCCACCCAGCAGGCCGCCGACGACGGCCGGCGCGATCGCCGCGGTGATGCGCCCCTGGCTCGTGTAGACCGCGATGGTGACGGCGGCGGTGATCCCGATCATGAACATCGTGGTGGCCGCGGCGACCTTGACCGGGACCCGCATCACCTCGCTCATGACCGGGGTCTTGATGAACCCGCCGCTCACGCCCGTGAGCCCGGCGAGCAGCCCCGCCCCCCCGATCAACCCGACGCCGATGCGGAACCGGGCGACCTCGTAGGGGATCACCCGTCCCGCCTGATCCGGGTAGGCGCTGGCGAGCTGTCCCGGCCGGTCACCGAACTCCTCCAGGGTGGCCCCCTCGACGGGTCGGTTGCGCTGTCCCTTCCGCAGGCCTCCCGCCAGCGATGCGACGACGGCGGAGCCTCCCAGGGCGTACTGCACCGCAGCGACCGGCAGCAGGACCGACAGCAGCGCGCCCGTCGCCGCGGCGATGCTCGCGGCGATCTCCAGCGACACCCCCAGCCGGTAGTTGGTCAGGCCGGTCAGTGTCTGGCGGGGGACGGCGGCCAACGCCCCGGCGGCACTCATCGCGATCCCGATCGGTGCGGCCTCCAGGGGCGACCAGCCGAGCAGGACGAGCATCGGGACCAGCAGGACGGCACCGCCGAGCCCACCGATCGCGCCGAGCGTGGCCGTCACCAGGGCCAGCCCACCCACCGTCACCGCGGCAAGGAGTTCGAACTCCACGTCGCCTCCGGTCGATCGCGCCCGGCGGCCCTCCCCAGCGGTGGGCCCGGTGGCCGCGACGCTAGCCGTCAGCCCACGTGTCAGGCCACGTCTTGGTCCTCATGCTCGAGCAGCCCGGCCAGATCCTGCAGCCGGGTGCTCTGACGCAGCTTGTCGAGGGCCCGGTTCTGCATCTGGCGGATGCGCTCGCGGGTGAGCCCGATCTGGGCGCCGATGCCGTCGAGGGTGCGCGGTCCCTGCCCGTCGAGGCCGAACCGGAGGACCAGGATCAGCCGTTCGCGCGGATCGAGGTGTGACAGGGCGGCACGGAGGCGCCTGACCGTGTCGCCCTCGGTCGCGGCGAGCGCCGGGTCCTCACCGTCGGCGTCCGGCAGCAGGTCTCCTATCGTGAGTTCGCCATCCTCGCTGATGGGCTGGTCGAGGCTCGTGGGTTCGCGCATCACCGTGCGGATCTCCTGTGCCCGCTCGGTCGACAGGCCGATCTCCGCAGCCACCTCGGCATCGCTCGGGTCGACCCCGGCACGCTGGCGCAGCTGCATCTCCGCGGCCCGCAACCTGCCGGCCAGCTCCCAGACGTGACCGGGGATCCGGATCGTGCGGGCGTTGGCGGCCACGCCACGTTGCAGTGCCTGACGGATCCACCACACGGCGTAGGTGGAGAACTTGTAGCCCTTGGTGTGGTCGAACTTCTCGACGGCCCGCAACAGGCCGAGGTTGCCCTCCTGGATCAGCTCGATGAGGTCGAGGTCGCGGCCCGCGAACCGCTTGGCCTGCGGGACCACCAGCCGGAGGTTCGCCCGGGTCAGTGTCTCCTTCGCGTGACGGCCGTCGCGACTGATGCGTCGCAGCCGGGCAGCTCGGGCACGGGTCGGGGTGGTCCGGTCCAACAGCTCGTCGGCAGCCAGCCCGGCCTGGTAGCGCTTGGCCAGATCCGCTTCCTCCTCCCGGTCCAGCAGCTGGTGCCTGCCGGCGTCGTCGAGGTACTGGCGGACCAGGTCGGTGGTGACCCCGACCCGGCGCTTCATCGGCGCACCGCCCGGATGCTCCCCGCGTCGACCGCGGTCATCCGGTTCCCTCGCTGGGTGCGGGCGCCTGCGGGCGTGGCGTACGGGCATCGGTGGGCGTTCGCCCGGCGACGGTGCCGGCGGTCGGCTGACCCTCGATGTGGTCCAGGCAGGCGGTCAGCAGCCGGTGCGCCTGACCTCGGAGCCGCTCGTCGAACCCGTCGAGCTGATGCAGGCGCGCAGCTGCCTCGGCCAACGGTTCCGGCCGGCCACCCGCAGCCGCCACGAGTTCCTGCAGGCAGGTCTCGATCCGGCGCCGCGCAGACGCGAGCCCCATCGCGTAGGCCGCGACCCAGTTCGCCCCGCGGGGCCCGTCGGTCGGTGGGTCCGCGGACGTGTCGCCCGCTGCCTGCTCAGCACCGCGCGCCTGGCTGTCTCTGCCCATGCTGCCGCCTCCTCGGTACGCCGCGCTCACGCCACGTCGAACCGTTCGATGGCCAGGAGACGCACGGAGAGCGCTGCAGCACCACAGGCGCCGGAACCACAGGCGCCGGAACCACAGG
>JAWLFE010000074.1:0-3652 GCA_041685735.1 Nitriliruptoraceae bacterium | reverse complement strand
GCCGCGCTCACGCCACGTCGAACCGTTCGATGGCCAGGAGACGCACGGAGAGCGCTGCAGCACCACAGGCGCCGGAACCACAGGCGCCGGAACCACAGGCGCCGGAACCACAGGGACCCCGGACGTGTCTGACCGACACGCTCCAGGGTCCTGGGAGCCGGAACTGGTCGATGACCAGAACGGGGAAGGTACCGACGGCCCGAACCCTGTCAAGACCGCGCCGGGTCGGTCGCGGCGCCGGACAGGGTGACCGGTCTGCGGTGACCGGCGTCCATGGTCGGATCCGACCACGGGCGATCGGACGGCGTCACGAGACGGCGTCTCCCTCCAGGACCTGCCGGCAGACCTCGTGCAGTGAGCGCTGCTCGCGCCGGGCCTGGGTACGCAACAGGTCGAAGGCCTGGTTGACGTCGACCCCGTGGCGTCCAGCGATGAGCCCCTTCGCCTGCTCGATGACCACCCGGCTGTCGAGCGCATGGGCCAGTTGGTCGCTGAGCGTCCGGGACTCGTCGAGGTTGCGGACGTTCACGACGTAGCCGGTGGCCATGTCGGCCAGGAGCTGGGCGGCGTCGAGCTCGTCAGGCAGCCATGGCGATGGTGAGCTCCGGTAGAGGTTCAGCGCGCCGATCGGTTGGTGATCGACGGGCATCGGCAGGCCCGCCACGGCGCCGTAGCCGTGGTCCATGGCCACGGAGGTGAACTCCGGCCACCGCGTCTCCGTCGTCAGGTCGTCACAGGTGACCTGCTCACCCTGCGCGAAGGCATCGAGGCAGGGCCCATCGTTGAGTGCGAGCTGCCTCGACTCCACCCGTGTGACCTGTGCGTCGGTGGCGGTGACCAGGCCGAGCGTGGTGTCCGGGTTGCCGAGCCAGACCCCGGCGCCGTCGACGTCGATGACCAGCGGAACCTGGTCGGTCAGCCAGTACAGCGTCTCGCCGATGTCGTAGGACCGCAGCAGTCCGCGGGTGTACTCGCGGAAGGCATGGTGGAGGGCATCGGTGTCGACCATTCGCGCGTCTTCCCACGGTGGGGCCCTGGCGCGCCGGGACGGCGCACCGGGTGGAGCCGGCATCGGCACGTCAGGTTGCCGGCAGTGCCTCGGGCCGTCGCGTCGTCAACGACCGGGCGTGCACGTCCGATCGGGCCGCAGCCTAGCGGCCGGCGTCTACGGACCGTCCCGCGTACCCCGGCGGAAGCGATCCACGTACGCCTCGAAGTTCCAGGCCGGGCGATCATCGTCGCCGTCGAGGAACCGCTCGGCGGCGCGACGGCCGTTGTCGTAGAGCCGGTCGGCGGTCCTGCGGTCGAGGTCGAAGTCGGTGGTGCGGACCTTCATCGTGTCGACGAAGACCGTGCGTGCCACGACCGCGGGATCGTCGAGGTGGATGCGATCGTAGAAGCCGATCATCGTGCGGATCAGGGCGGCGGACAGGCTCACGATGCCCCGGACGTCGTTGCGGATGCCGATCGCGGCATCGGGGCGCCCGGACAGCTTGATGCCGAAGGTCGGCCACCGCGGTGCCTGCCCGTCCTGCCGGTCGAACACGCCGACGGGGAAGTTCGACAGCATCCCGCCGTCGACGAACCAGCGGTCGGCGTCCGCCTCCTCGTCGTGGAGCCTGATCGGCCGGTAGAAGTAGGGGATGGACATCGATGCGCGGACGGCGGCTGCCACCTCGACCTCGTCGGCGACCACCCCGTAGCGGGGGTAGTCCCATGGCAGCCGCCGGAGCGAACCCGCGGAGACGTCCGAGGTCATCACGACCAGACGGTGGTCCTCACCGTCGGGTCGTGAACCGCCGGCATCATCGAGCTGCAGGTCGGCGAAGGTGGTCACGCCGTACTCGGCCAGGATGCGGCCGAGCCAGTCCACGAGGTGGTCCCCGGCATAGATGCCCCGGTGCAACAGCAGGGACAGGCCCTTGCCGATCGGCCCGAAGCGGGCCACGCCGCGGGCGTCGCGGAACGCCCGGTAGTCGATCTCGCGCACGATCTCGTGCAGGCGGCTGGCGGGGACCCCGGCCGCGACCAGGGCACCGACGATGGCGCCGGCGGAGGTGCCGGCCACGCGGTGGAACCGGTAGCCGCGCTCCTCGAAGACCGCCAGCGCGCCGACGAGCGCGATGCCCTTCACCCCGCCGCCCTCGAGGACCAGGTCCGCATCCATCGTCGCTCCGCTCGATCGCCGTGTGCGTCTTGCGACCATCCGGGTCGGCGGGGTCGCTCGTCAACCGACCTCGATGGTGCCGCTCATGCCACTGTGCAGTGTGCAGACGTAGTCGAATGTGCCCGGCTCGTCGAAGGTGTGGCTGAAGGTCTCACCTTCGGCGAGGTTGTCCGACGCGAACGAATCGTCGTCCGCGGTGACGTTGTGTCGGGGGCCGTCCTCGTTGGTCCACACGACGGTGTCGCCGACCTCGGCGCTGATCGTGCCGGGATCGAAGGAGAAGCCGACGATCGTGACCGCGTCCCCGTCGGTTGCGCCCTCGGCCTCGGTCTCGGCTGCGGTCGTCTGGTCGGGGTCCCCGTCAGCGGTGGGATCCTCGTCCGCGCATCCGACGAGCAGGATGAGGCTGAACAGGACGGCAATGACGGTGCGCATGGTGGCCCCATGGTCGACAGATCAACGGCGTGCTGTCAAGGCTTCGAGGTCGACGTCGGGGCCGGATCGAGGTTGGCCTGACCCGTGGCGGGGTGAGTGGAGCCGCTCGCAGACCGCGCGGGTCCGTCCCGTTCGCGCTTTCCCTCCTCCTGGACTTGGGTTCCCGGGTGTCGGTGCCGATGCTGTGAGCGGGGTCCAGCGCTCGAAAAGGTGTTCGTGTGGTCAAGGTCCGGCCGTGGTCGCTCCCAGAGGGGCCCTCCGAGGTCTCTGGACGGAGCCTCGGTGCGGTCATCGCCCGCTGGTCGTCCTTCGGGACGGGTGTGCTCGTCGTCGCCGCCGTCGTGCTGCGCCTGCCATCGCTCGCCCTGCCGCTGCCGGCGGCCTGGGTCGACATGGCGCCGGGGACCGCGGTCCAGCTCTGCGTGTTCGCCGTGGCCGTGCTGGCTGTGAGCGAACGCAGGAGCGCGGTGGCGCAGCGGTGGTGCGTCGTGGCGCTGCTGCTGCCAGCGTTGACGACGCTGATCGCGGCAGCGGGGCGCTCCGGGCTGCTGGCGACGGTCCCGACATGGCTGCCGACCGGGCAGACGGCAGGCATGCACCTGCTGCTCGGGCTCGCGCTGATCGCGACGATCCGACCGGGGCGCATCCTCACGGCGGTCCGGGCGGTCGGCCTGGTGACCGTGATGTTCACCTCGGCGATGGCGATCTCGGCTCACGCGTTCGGAGGGCTCGGCTTCTCGTTCGTGTGGGGTCTCGTGCCGATGTCCGGGATCGCCGCCGCTGCGACCTTCGTGGTGGCGATGGGCGTGGCCGCGGTCGCGCCCCACCGGTGGCCGATGCGGGTGCTGGTCCGGGCGTCGTCGGACGAGGTTCTGGTGCGTCACCTCCTGCCGCTGTTGCTCGTGATCCCCGTCCTTGGCCCCGCGGTCGTCGCCGTGGCCAGGTCGACCCGGCTCGCTGACAACGTCACGGTGGCGCTCGGCCCGAGCGCGACCCTGCTCGCGCTCGTGGGCATCCTGACGGTGGTCCTGCGCGACCATCGCAGCCTGG
>JAWLFE010000073.1:0-13256 GCA_041685735.1 Nitriliruptoraceae bacterium | reverse complement strand
TCGGCGTGGTCAAAGTTGATGGTCTTGCGCTTCAGCGTGTCCATGCAACGCAGTGTGCAGCATAAACTGCTGCACAGCAAGGGCCAGCACTATCAGGAAGCATGCCCGTGGGCGCCACCCTGCTGGGTCGGCCGTCGCCGAAACCAGCGACGATTCCGGGATCAAGGCCCGCTGGCTACACGAGCTACGTCACCGGTGCCTGTTCGACCTGAGCGCGAAGCCAACAGCGCCAGCAGTCACTGCGCTGGCGATCAGCGACCACTCGGCGAGCCTGAGTGCGGGGACGGCGAGTCGACCGCAGGGAACCCGATGGCCGAACGTCGACAGACACTGCGGGGGGTTGCTGTGCAGAACCCCTGCGGGAAAGAGCAACAGCAGGACGATGACACCGGCGAGCACCACGACGCTGACCTTCGCGACCGTCGTCCAACGGGCTGGTCTGTCTCGAGACGTCGACGGTGGATGGAACGTTCGTGGGGGTCATCGCGTGTGATGGGTAGGACGACATCGAAGGGACGACGTGGGTGACCGGACGTTCGAGGCCGTGTGGCGGCGCGATCGTGATGTGTTGCGACGTGCCCTGGCGCTGAGCCTCGGCGATGCACGGCTCGCGAGCGAGGCGGTGGATGAGGCGTTCACCCGTGCCTACGCCTGCTGGTCGCGGGTGTCGCAGCTCGATGACCCGAGGGCGTGGCTGTATCGCGTCGCGATGAACTGGGCGACGAGTTGGCTGCGCAAGCGGCGTCTACGTCCGGTCCGCCCTGCCGATGAGCTCGACACCGCGAGCCACGACGTCGTCGAGGACAGCGCGGTGCTCTCCGCGATCGACGCGTTGCCGTCGTCCCAACGGGCGGTGGTCGTGTTGCGGTTCTACCTCGACTGGGACATCGCCCGCATCTCCGCAGCGCTTGACGTTCCTGCCGGCACGGTCAAGAGCCGCCTGCACCGTGCCCTCACCCGGCTCCATGACGCCAAGGAGGTCCACCGATGACCAGCGAAACCACGCTCCGAGATGCGCTGCAGCAGGCCGCGGATATCATCCCGGACGACGACACACCACTCGAGCAGGTCGTGGTGCGGGGACGTCGCCGACGTCACCGCTACCGCGGCGCCATCCTGGCCGTCGCCGTGCTGGCTGTCGCTGTGGGGTTCGGCGGCAGCACGATCGATCTGCCCGGTGCCACACCGTTCGCCACCCAGCCAGCCGACCGTGCCGATGTCGTCATCTACCTGTGCTCCGACACGCTGATCGTCACCGGAGTAGGACAGCGCTGCGACGCGCCAGCGACCGAGGAGCAGATCCGTGGGCTGCGCTCCGCGCTCGCGTTCGACGAAGCGGTGGTCGAGGTACGGCTCGAGACCCAACAGCAGGCCTACGAGCGGTTCTCTGAGCTGTTCGCCGATCAGCCCGAACTGGTCGAGTCCGTCACCCCGGCGACGTTGCCCGGATCGCTACGGATCACCCTGGTCGAGAGCGCTCCCATCGACGACATCGTGGACCACTACAGCAACCTCGACGGTGTCGAAGCCGTCATCGAGCCCGGACCCGACTGAACCCGCTGCGGCGGTCGCTGCACGTTCAGGAATGTCTCTCTTCGGCCGCATCGATGTTGCGGCAGCCGGTGATTGGGCCATGCACGGTCGTGGCTGCGTCTGGGCTCGCTTCCTACGATCGTGTCACGCGACCGGTTGGAGCAAACGTGCATCACCAATGGGTGCAGATGAAGTCCGATACTGAAGATCCTGGTCTCTTGCGGCCTGGAGGCTTTGAGCGTCAGGTTCGCGGCCGTCTGCTCGGCTCGTCGATCGTGCTCGGGGTCTGTGTCGTGATGCTCGTGATCCTTCGGCTCAGCTGAGTTGCGGCGCATGAATCGCGAGTTGAGCATCAACGTCACGCTTCACCCAGTCGCCCGAGACCATCGGCCATAGCGACAACGCCCCTTGCGCGCTACTCGTCGAGATGAAGCCGCTCAAGATGCTGGCCGGTTACGTCCGCGATGATGTCGAAGTCCTTGTCGCGGTGCAGAACAGCGAGACCCGCCAGCTCGGCGGTCGCCGCGATCATCAGATCGGGCACAGCCGGAGCCCGATGGTGTCCCCGGTCGGCGAGCAACTGCTGGACCTCGACGGCGCGGTCCTCGATGGCTGGTGTCAGGTACTCGACGGGCATGGAGGCAAGTGGTGGCCGCCGCAGACCCGCCCGCAGCTCGTCTCCGGTACGGGCGCTGTACCCGATCTCCAGCCGTGTGACGGTGCTGACGCGCACCAGCCCACGTTCGATCCGCTCGGCCCACATCTGCCCATCGACGGCGTCGCCGAGGCGGACCAGGGCGGACTTGTCGATGAGCCAGTCGGTCACTCCCACGCCCCGCGCATGACCTCGGGGTCACCGAGGTCGGCGAAGATCCGGGCGAACTCGCGGAGCGACTCGACACTGACGGGCTCATCAGATGTCGAGGCGACACGCAGCATCTGCCGACGGAGGTACTCGGTCCGGGACAGACCGAGACGCTTGGCCTTGGCCTCGATGGCGGAGACGACGTCGTCAGGAACGTCGCGGATCAGCACGTCGGTCATGCGGGGCTCTTCCGTCGGCGGTATCGCATGATATCGCAGGCATCTCAACCACAGCCGGAACGTGTGGACAACGCCCGTGTAGTGCTGCCTGCGGGTGACGCCATCACCGTGATGATGTGCGCCTGGTCGGCGAGCCGCTGCCGCTCACAACAACAGCGGGAGTTGCGTCAATGGTCGCTCGCAGCGGTTGTTGCCCTGTTCGTCGACGAGGCCCCGCGGCCGTGGGCGTGAGCCAGTCCTCGGGCTTGGGCGATGAACACGGCGGCGACGCCGAGGGTCATGACGCCGAGTGCAGTCTTGCCGGTCGTGGTGAAGGGTGTGTCGGGTTGGGCGATCAGTATCGAGGCGGCGGCGATCCAGGCCACGTCGGCCACGAGGATCGCGGGTGTGACGGCCCGGAGGCGATGGGGTTGATCGAGTAGCCACCGGATGAGTCCGACACCGGCGAGCAGCGCCACACCGATGGCGGTCAGCAGGGTGGCGGAGACCCCGAACGGTCCGCTGAACGGGACCCCTGCGGCCAGCAGCAGGCCGGCGACCACCGCCGATAGCTTCGCGTTCCAGCCGACCGCGGCGAGCAACGATGCACCGCCGTCGCCGCCCGGTGCCGCGGTGAGCTGTTCGGCGAGTTGTCCGTCACGCTGCAGCTGCCGGCGTTTGCGGTCGGTGGGCTGCCCGTGCTCGACCAGGTGCTGCAGCTCGCGCAGGGTGCGTCGTCCGATGAAGCGGAGTCGCAGACCCAGGGCCGGTGCGACGAGGCGGCCGGGCCCGTGGACCTGCAGGCTGGCGGTGAACGACGCGCGGCTGGTGTCCGGTCCGGTGGCCTCGATCCGCCAGTGGTTGGTCGCCTCGCCGATGAAACCCGGGAGTCCCTCGGCCTGGTAGGTCAGGGTGCGGTCGGTGTCGCTGTAGTCGGTGATGCGCTCGACGACCTGGTCGATGCCGGGTGCGCCCGCGACCGTGCACACCCGGCCGTCCGCCTGGTCGGTGGGGACCGACCGGGGGACCGCGCTGGCCCACTCGCCGATGCTCGCGAAGCCGGGGCCGACCGCCTGCCAGAGCTGCTCGGCGGGGACGTCGATGTCGATGTGCTGTTCGATACGCATGTCTCACTCCTGGTTGGGGATCACAGCACACCCCCGTCGTGGCGTCCTGGCGATACCCGGACAGGGCATGGACGCCGCCCGATCCGCAGGTCAAGCTCTGCGTCGTGAAGTGCCGGCCGATCGGAAGGGCGCACGATGCAGACTTTGGAGACGACCCCGTTCGGACGTGGGCTGCGTCATTGGCGTCGGATCCGCGGGATCAGCCAGCTCGAGCTCGCCAGCACGGCCGCGACGACCACTCGGCACCTGTCGTATCTTGAGACGGGCCGATCCCGTCCGAGCCAGCAGATGGTGCAGCGGCTCGGTGATGCGCTCGCGATCCCGCTACGGGAACGCAACCGGCTGCTGGAGATGGCGGGTCTCGCGCCCGTCTACCCCGAGGGTGACCTGACCACCAGTGATCTCGCGCCCTTCCAGCAGGTCATCGACCGGCTGCTCGCCTCGCACGATCCGTTTCCCGGCCTCCTCGTCGACCGGCACTGGAACCTCATCCAGGGCAACCGGACGGCCACCGCGTTCTTCGGTGACGACCAACATCCCAACCTCGTCGACCTGGCACTCGAACGCTGGCGTCCGCTGATCGAGAACTGGACCGAGATCGTGTCGGCACTGCACGACCGGCTCGCAAACGACCTACTCCGCTTCCCCGACGACGAGGTCCTGCAGGAGCTCCACGCCCGCGTTCGTGCCACGCTCGGCCCCCGGCCACCCGCACACGCGCCGTCCACCGCACGGGTCATCTGCCCGCGGTTCCTGATCGACGGTCAACTGATCCGCACGGTCACCGTCGCAGCAAGGTTCGAGTCCGCCGCCGACATCACGCTCGACGAGGTGCGTGTCGAGCTCATCTACCCCGAAGACGCCCCATCCGAGCGCTACTTCCGCACCCTGACCGAACCGTCGTCGACCACCTGACCCGACAGACGAGCGCGTCGCCCCCCAAACACAGACGAACGAAGACTGTGGCGAATGCCACTCTCGCAGTAGCTCCCGAACCGGGTACAGACCGGGCAGAAACGCCCGGATTCACGAGGTTGGTGCGGCGGTTGTCGGAAGGTTCGAGAACCGTTCTCACGTATCGTGTGCCTCGAGCACGGCATCGGCCTCGATACCGGCACGAGGAGCGATGTCGCGCGAGCGCGCCACCTACGGTAGGTGTCGACGCCGCGAAGTCCGACCGAGAGCCACAGCCGCGAGAGGGCCCAACGATGCAGCAGGAGCAGGATCGGTTCCGCACGCTGGAGGAAGCTATCGCGGAGCCACGCAGGCATCGCGACATGGACCTCGCGATGCAACCGATGCACAACTTCAGCTCGACCCCCGGTGGTCCCCACGGTCAGCCGCTGGGCTTCTGGGCGGCCTGGGAGCTCAAGGACCGCCCTCGCCGGGTCGCCTTGCTCGTTGACGACTGCCAGGAGGAGTACCGGCCCTACGCCGGCGGCATCCTCGCGAACGTCGAGCGGCTGGTCGATGCGTTCCGCACCGTCCGTGCGACGAGCGACGGGGTCGCCATCGCGTGGAGCGCGTGGAGCCGGATGTTCGATGACGGCATCTCCAACGCCATGGACCGCTGGTACGGCCCACGGGGGCTGCGTCTGGAGGAGCCGGAGAACGCCGCCTACATCTTCACCGGTGCAGCCGGCCTCGAGCCCCTCGAGGAGATCGCCCCGACCGAGCAGGAGCGGGCGGACGGCTGGTTCTACCTCGGCAAGCACCTCGACATGTTCTGGACCTTCGACGAGAACGGTGACTCCTACCTCGACGGCAAGCTCAAGGCCCTCGACATCGACACGATCGTCATCGTCGGGCTGTGGACCGACGAGTGCGTGCTGAGCACTGCCTACGCGGGCAACTCCCGCGGCTACGACGTCGTCGTGGTTGGCGACGCGGTCGCGACGGCCACCGCCAACCAGGAGACGGCACTCATGATCGCGAACAGCACCGTCGCCAAGGTGCTTTCCACCGACGAGGTGCTCAGCTACCTCCGGGACGGCTTCGTCACCGGCGAGCCGGGAGCGGTCAAAGGCACCGAGCACCCCGACGGGCGCAAGATGGACTGACAGCCCGTGCGCAACGCCCGGATGTGCCGAGCGGCTCGGTCGGTTGACAGGGGTGGTCGCCGATAGGTTTGCGCCGGCGAGGAGAGCGCATGATCCCGTCCGATGAGGCCCCTCAGCGACTCGTGCTGGTGCATGGGGCGACCAGCGGGCCGTGGGTGTTCGAGCCGTGGAAAGGCTGGTTCCATGACATCGAGGTACGGGTGCCGGATCTGCGGGCCGGGTTGGCGGTCGAACGGGCCAGCATGGCCGACTACGCGGCCCAGGTCACCGCCGTAACGGGCGGTCCCGGAGCCGTGGTGGTCGGGTGGAGCATGGGCGGGCTCGTCGCGCTGCTGGCCGCCAAGCAGCAGCGGCTGGACGCCCGGGTACTGGTTGAGCCCAGCCTGCCTCAAGAGCTCGGCGGCCATGATGCAACGGTCGTTCCCACGGTCGGGGTCTACGACGCCGAGACGATGTACGGCCCACTTCCGCCCGGCACGTGCCATCGCCCCGAATCCCGGCTGGCCCTCGAGGAGCGGCAGCGAGGCATCAGCATTCCTCGGATCGGCTGCCCGCTGCTCGTCGTCGCGAGCAGCAGCTATCCGGTGAGCCGCGGCGGCGATGTCATCGACCACTACGGCGGCGAACTGCTCAAGTTCCCGAGCCTCGACCACGCCAGCGTCATCCAGGCCCCCGAGGTCGCCAGTGCGATCACGGCCTGGCTCCAACGGCAGGAGTACGCCGAGCACTAACGCCCGTGGGCGCCACCCTGCTGGGTCGGCCGTCGCCGAAACCAGCGACGATTCCGGGATCAAGGCCCGCTGGCTACACGAGCTACGTCACCGGTGCCTGTTCGACCTGAGCGCGAAGCCAACAGCGCCAGCAGTCACTGCGCTGGCGATCAGCGACCACTCGGCGAGCCTGAGTGCGGGGACGGCGAGTCGACCGCAGGGAACCCGATGGCCGAACGTCGACAGACACTGCGGGGGGTTGCTGTGCAGAACCCCTGCGGGAAAGAGCAACAGCAGGACGATGACACCGGCGAGCACCACGACGGTGATCGTCGCGACCGTCGTCCAGGTCCCGCGGGTTGTCTGCTCCAAGGCGACTCCTTCGGGACCGGAGGCTATCGAAGCCTGGGTCGCAACAACGCCCGGATCCACCAGGTCGCTGCGGCGGTGTAGGGAGGTTCGAGAACCACCTCCGGCGGTCACACCCCACTGTCTCGGCCGAGCGGCGATCCGGTGACGTTCGGACGGTCATAGCGGTCCCTGGGTGGGTGCGACGTCAGCTCATCCGGGCGCCTGCTGGGTTGGTGTGTTGGCGGCCCCGGGCTGCGACAGACGGGTAGTATCTGTCGGTGAGGATGGAGGATGTCGTGGGTGAGGCTCGTGCGGCGGGGCTGCTCGGTTCTTTGGAGTACGCGGTCATGCAGGCGTTGTGGGATGCCTCACCGGCTGCGGTTCCTGCGGTCCTCGAGGTGGTGAACGGGCAGCGTCCTGACGATGAGGAGCTTGCCTACACGACGGTGATGACGGTGCTCAGCCGCCTGTACGACAAGGGGCTGTTGGTACGTGAGCGTCGCGGTCGTGGGTACGAGTACGCGCCGCGCTTCAGCGAGGCGGGGCTGGTCGCCCACCTGAGCGAACGCGAGGTCCAGGGGCTGTTGGACCGCTACGGCGAGGTCGCCTTGGCGCAGTTCGCGGCGGCGGTCGACCGCGCCGACGAGCGGTTGGTCGCTCGGTTGCGGGATGCGGCGGAGGCTGACGATGCGTGACCGGTGGCCGGCGGCCGTGTTCGCGTTCGGGCTGGGTGCGTTCTGTGCCGTCGGCGCGATCGTCGGGCACCACGTCCCGGGTGCCGGGATCGCCCTCGGCATCATCGCTGCGGTCATCACCGCCATGATCACGGTTGCGGTGCTGCGGCATGTGGCGCTGGTGCGGGGTCTGCGGCAGTGTTCGGCACCCACCGAGCTGGCCGGGATGGCGGTACGGATGGGAGCGATCGGCGACGCGGCGTTCGTCGCGGGGCTCGGTCGGCCGACGATCTACTGCGACGCGCGGCTCCCGCAGGCACTGACCGATAACGAGTTGCGGGCGGTGCTGTTGCACGAGCGGGCACACCAACGTGCGCTCGATCCCGCACGGCTGCTGGTGCTGGGACTGGTGGCTCCGTTCGCTCGCCGGTCCGCCTCGGGGCGTCAGTGGGTCGCGGTCGCGTTCGCTCGCCGGGAGATCGCCGCCGATCGGTATGCGTTGAGCAACGGCGCTCGCCGAGGTGAGTTGGCGGGTGCGCTGCTGAAGTTGCCGCCGGTCGCCCGTGCCCATGTGGCGGGCTTCACCCCGGCCGTCGACCTGCGGCTGCAGGCGCTGCTCGGAGATGTCGAGCAGGCGCGAGCTCCGGTGCTGCTGCGCTCCGGTGTGACGTTCGCCGGTGGCGGGTTGCTCGGGGCGGCGCTGTGTACATGGTTGCTGCACGACTGGTTGATCGCGAGTTTCGGGCTCGTGTGCTGCTGAGCCGCATCCGCTGTCGTCTGGTCACAGCTCGTCCTCGGCGTGATCGGCCCGGTCGTGGGCGGGGAGGGCTCGCCGATCGCAGCTGGTGGTCATCGTTGGTCGTCGCGATCGTCGGGATCGGGGTGTTCGGATGCACGGGGGGCTCGGTGGAGCACGTTTCGCTTGCAGAGCTCGTTGCCGAGCAGGACGCGTACCACGGATCCTTGGTGAGCGCGGAAGGAAACGTGCAGACCTACGACCAGCCGCGTCACTACTGGATCGAGGACATCCGGCAGCATCGGGTCGAACTGTTCCCTCACGAGCTGGTTGAGGACCTGATCGGTCAGCGGATCCGTGTGACGGGTCGCTTCACCTTCCGTGACGACCGCGGCCGCGGGATCGACGTCGATGACCTCGAGGTCCTGGACGGCCCACCGACCGCGCTGCCCTCAACGTTCGGTGCCGGACGTGGGCTGCCAGGTCTGGCCGGCGTCGCCGGAGTGCTGTAGTCCGTCGCCGGCGGTCCAGGCGTAGAGGCGGTCGTCGAGGGCGAGCAGCGCTTGCGGGGTGCTCGGGAGCTGTCCGGCGGGCCCCCAGTCGGTGCCGTCGAGACTCGTCGCGACCTCGCCGTCCGGGCCGGCAGCAACGGAGCCATCCGTGTTGGCCGCGACGGGTCCGGTCATGCTCGCGGTCGGGGTCCAGGTCCGGCCCGCGTCGTCACTTCGTACGAGGCCGTCGCCGGTCGTACCGATGAGCAGGTCGGTGTCCTCGGGGTGCGCGGCAAGGGTGAGCAGATCGATGGGGCTGCGTTCCTGCCAGGTGTCGCCGCCATCCGTCGACGCCAGCAGTCGACCGGTGGTGGCCTCGGCACCGAGCAGCACCTCGTCGGTCGCGACCAGGGCGTGGAAGTCGGCCTTGCCGAGTAGCGAGACGCTCTACCAGGTTCGGCCATCGTTGGTTGAGCGCACGAGCCCGGGTGGGGTGGATGGTCTGGGAGCCGGAGGTGGTCGTCCTGGACGGTGGCCCGGGTCGGGGCACAACCGGCACCGACGATCGCCACCAGCGCGACGACGGCAGCGCTGTGCGGCGTCCGCGAGCAGCGGCGTCCAGCGGCTCAGGGTGGCTGGGCCGTCACGGTTCGTCGTCGCGAAGTGCGGCTCGTCGGTTCTCGAACTCGTCCTTGTCGATCTCGCCGCGAGCGAAGCGCTCCTCGAGGATGCGAAGCGCATCAGCCTCGGTCCGGCCGGGTGGTGACGGGCCGCCGCGGCCGGATCTGGCGAGCACCCAGACGACCAGGGCGATCAGTGCCACGCTCAGCAGGATGATCCACAGCCAGCCCCACCCGCCCATCCACCACCCCATCATCCGGTTGGAGGGGTTCATGCCCGGCATCATGGGTAGCCCTTCGGTCACGTCTGCTATCGGGAAGGCCGACGACACATCGGTCGTAGCGGGATTCTTTCGACCGCCATTCGCAGTCAGCGGACAGGTCCATGCGTACAGTCTACGACACGGAGGTAGGAGGAATGAGGGTAGGTTCCCCCCGTGCGTGCCGCGACGTGGCGAGCCACGCCTGAGGAGTACGCATGGCCGCCACACCAAGCGCTGGCCGGCGGGTCGATCGGCCCGCACGGGTGCGATGGCGTTGGACGATGGCCGGCTCGATGGCCGGCATGCTGCTGCTCGCCGGGTTGGTTCCGGCAGCCGCAGTGACCCATGGGGGTGATCCTCGCGAGCGTCTGAGCGAGGTCGAGCGCCAAGCCTCGCTGCTCGAGCGGCAGGGGCGAGAGCTTGAGGCCGACGCGGACGAGGCCGAACGTCGCCTCGACGTGCTGGGCGAACAGCTCGACGAGGTGTCCGCGCGACTGCAGGTCGCACGTGAACGGCAGGACGTCGCCGTGCGGCTCGCCGAGGACGCCGCGACGAAGGTGCAGCGGACCGGTGCGGAGGTGGCATCCGCTGAGCAGCAGCTCATCGAGGTCGAGGAGCAGCTCGGGCAGCTCGCGCGACGCGCGTATGTTCATGGCCGCAGCAGTGTCGAACCGATGTTGGCGGCCCTGGCTATGGCTGGCACCGGTGATCGGCTCGGTGACCGGCTGCACTTCCTGGAGCGCACGGTTGGGGCGCAGGCCGCGAGCGTGGAGGCCGCGACCAGCCTCACGGTACAGCTCGCCGCTCTCCGGGGTCGGGTCCGCGTGGAGGCCGAGCAAGCGGACGAGGCGCTCACCGCCGCGGACACCGCCACCGCGGAGGTCGCCCAGACCCATGCTGAGGTCCTGGCACTGACCGATGACGCGAGCCGGACGCTTGCCGATCAGCAAGCGCAGCTCGAGCTGATCGCCACCGAGCGTCAAGAGCTCGCGGCCCAGGCTGACGAGCTCGACGCGAAGGTCGAGGCCGAGGCAACGGCCCGCGCGGCCGCCACCCGCTCGTCCGCTGGGGCCTCGTCCTCAGGTCTCGCGACGGTCCGGGGGATCACGGTTGCGGCGTCGCTCGCGCCCGCGCTCGAGTCTCTGCTGGCCGCGGCCGCCGCCGATGGGTACGTGCTCGGCGGGTCCGGCTACCGCTCCCCGGAGGTGACCGCGCGCCTGCGGATCGCCAACGGCTGTCCCGACGTCTACAACTCGCCCGCCTCGTCCTGCCGGATCCCGACCGCGCGCCCGGGCAGCTCCGAGCACGAGAAAGGCCTCGCGGTCGATTTCACCTGGCAAGCAGAGACGATCTGCTACCCGCGCCCCGGCGCCCGGTGCAGCAACAACGCCGCGTTCGACTGGCTCCGCGCGAACGCGGCCCGGTTCGGGTTCCACAACCTGCCCTCCGAGGCGTGGCACTGGTCCACCACCGGGCGGTGACCCCCTAACGCCCTGACCGCAAATCTACTACACTAGTGTCGTAGATGTTTGGAAAGCTGGCGATGAAGGAGCCCCGCATGAACCGGATCTCACTCGCGCTGATAACTGGACTGGCCGTGCTGGTGCTGGCCGGCTGCGGCGGTGACGACACCCCGGAGGTGGCCACCGACTGGACAATCACGGGCACCGACTCCCTGGCGTTCGAACCGGACGAGTTTGCGGTGCCCGTCGGTGAAGAGGTCACGGTGACCTTCACGGCCGAACCCTCGGTCGAGCACGACCTCGTCATCGAGGGTGTGGGCATGGCCGCCACCGCTGGTGACGAGGGGCATGGCGACGGCGACGAGCATGCGATCGATGATGCCGATGCGATGGACGACGATGATCTGCACGTCGCCCACGCCGACGCTGGCGAGACGGTCACCACCGCGTTCAGCGTGGACGAGTCCGGCACCTACCTGGTGTACTGCAGCGTCCCGGGCCACCGGCAGTCCGGGATGGAGGCGACGCTGGCCGTGGTGGACGACGCCTGACCAACCACTCCCGGGCCCAGGTGGCCCCGGTGGTGCCCGCCGTCCCCCCGCGGCGGGCACCATCTCGTCGGACAGACCTGCGTGGTCGGCTCTGATCGCCTCCTACGACGATACTGTCGTAAGTGACAAGGTCCCGGTAGGTCGGGACGGTTTCCCATACCCGCCCACCCAGGGTGGGGTCGACGCTTGAGGTGTCCCCAAGAGACCGCGAGCAAGGACCGTTATGGGCCCCTGGATGCACAACGAGATGCACGCCGGTTGGGATGGCTGGGCCACGATGCTGGCCTGGCACACGGTGAGCTGGATCGGCGTGATCGGGCTCGTCGCTATGGTCGTCGCGGTCGTCATGCGTCCGCGACGCTCTGAGGCTGCGGCGTCCTCGACTGCGGGCGACATCCTGGGCGAGCGCTACGCGCGAGGCGAGATCGACACCGACGAGTACCACACGCGTCTCGCGGCGTTGCGATGACCGAGACCTGGCGCGCAGCCGACTGCTGAGTGCGCGCGGCCACCTCGACGCGGTCGTGCGCATGCTCGACGACGACGTCTACTGCATCGATGTGCTGCACCAGCTCAGCGCCGTCTCCGGGGCGATCGAGGGGGCTCGTCGCGAACTGTTGGACGGGCACCTGCGCACCTGCCTCAAGGACGCCTTCGACGCCGGCACGGTTGACGACGTCGTCGAGGAGCTGACCGAAGGAGGAGCTGACCGAAGCCTGTTCGGCCGCCGCACCCCACGCCACGGACCTGCACGCCAGTGCCACCACCAGGCCGACGCGGCCGCACCGGCGGCGGCGTCGTGACGGCCGCTCGCTGCCATCACTCAGGACACCTTCCATGACCGCTACGTCTGCGGCACAGCTGGAACTGACCTACCTGACCGCCCCAACTGCAAGCTCTGCGTCCATGGCCGCGCGGTTATCGCTGATCTGGCCACACGGCTGCCGCTGGCCGGGGCGACGCTGGAGCACTGACCATCACCGGCGAAGCCGAGGTCGTGACCCGCTTGCGAGCGCTCGTTGCGGAAGCGACCCAGTAGCGCCGCGGTGAGTCGGAACGCCGGCCAACGGCGTCACGCGCGTTGCGGGCTTCCTCCGTCGAGCCGCCGCTCAGCAAGACCGGCCCGTCTCCTTCGCTCGCCTGCGGCGGATCCGACGGGCTTCACGACGCGCCAGGTGCCATACTGGCGGCCGAGGTCCCGAGACGAGTGAGGTGCGATCCATGTTCGCCGAGACCATCACCATCGAGCGCTCGCTCCTGCAGGCGGTTTGGGATCACAGCCGCCTCTTCACGGAACCACCTGCCGGTCTCCTGGCAGCCATCACCTGAGAGTCAGGCGGTGACGACGTCACGGCCGTAATGGTCTGGGAGACGCCTGCTGCCCGTGGTGAGTGGGCTGCCGAGCGCATGGTGCCCTTGTTCGAGGCCAGCCTCCTCGGCGAGGAGCACGGCCCCCCCGAGCGGGTCACGCCCGTGCAGGTCTATCTGGGCGCTCCTCACGATGGCAGCAGGATCTCACGGTAACGCGTCGTGTCATCCAGCCGATTGCGGCGGTTATTCACCGCTCCTGAACGCAATCCTTCGGGCCATGGTCCGTTGTCGATCTCGGTCCTGATCGTCAGGCACCCCCTCCGGACTGTCATCGCGCGGGCCG